>NZ_CP129137.1:4940000-5540000 GCF_030406905.1 Streptomyces sp. HUAS CB01 | reverse complement strand
CAGATGGACGAGGGAGGAGTAGCCGGTGCCGAAGTCGTCGAGCGACATCTTCACGCCGTGGCCCGTGAGCGCCGCGAGGGTGTCCCCGGCCCGCTGCGGGTCCTCCAGCAGCACATGCTCCGTGATCTCCAGCTGCAGCGCGCCCGCCGGGACGCCGTGCCGGGCGAGCCGTGCGGCGACGGAACCGGCGAAACCGGGGGTGTGGACGTCGCGCGGCGACACGTTGACGGCGACGGGCACCTCGAGGCCCTGGGAGCGCCATTCGGCGACCTGGCCCAGCGCGGACTCCAGCACGTACTCGGTCAGATGAGGCATCAGACCCGACGACTCGGCTATGGCGATGAACTCGTCGGGAGGGACCCGCCCGCGGTCCGGGTGCACCCAGCGCACCAGCGCCTCCAGCCCCGCGACATGACCGTCGAAGCGGACCTTCGGCTGGTAGTGGAGCTCCACGTCACCGGCGTCCAGGGCCCTGCGCAGATCACCGAGCAGCCCGAGCCGGTCCGGGGTGTTCGAGTCGCGCTTGGATTCGTACACCTCGACGCCCGTGCGGTCGCGCTTCGCCTGGTACATCGCCACATCCGCCCGTCGGAGGAGCCCTTCGGCGTCCAGGGCGTGGTCGGGGAAGACGGCGAGGCCGGCGCTGGCCTCCAGGACCAGCGTGAGCCCGTCGAGGTCGAGCGGTGAGGACAGCTGGCCCACGAGGTGCCGGGCGACCCGCTGGGCGCTGGTGGTGGAGTCGGTCGTGGGCAGCAGTACGGCGAACTCGTCGCCGCCCAGCCGCGCTGCCTCCGCTCCGCGCGGCAGTGCGAGTTTCAGCCGCTCGGCGATCTGGAGCAGCAGCCGATCGCCCGCGAGATGCCCGAGTGTGTCGTTGACCGAACGGAACCTGTCGAGGTCGATCAGGACGAGGGCCGAGCGCGCTCCGATCCCTTCCGCCTCCTCCAGCGCCGTCCAGGTGCGCTCCAGCAGCCACTGGCGGTTGGGGAGTTTGGTGAGCGGGTCGCGCAGCTGCTCCTCCGCGCGGGCGCGGGCGATCCACAGCGTGGAGTCGAGGGCGATCAGCGGCACCGCGAACAGCGGCAGCACGATGGGCAGGGCCGTCGCGACGACGCAGATCAGCGGGGCGATGCCGAGCAGGGCGACCGCGACCAGCCCTTGCCGCAGCAGGGCGGTCCGGGCGACCGTGGGCAGTCCGCTGCCCTGCGGCGCCAGGGCGTACCAGAGCAGCGCCCTGGTGACGGCGAGGTACGCGGCCGCGGCGAGCACCACCTCGGGGATCGCGTCCGGCCCCCATTGCAGGGGCTGCCAGGGGTGTTCGACGGTCGGCGCCTCACCGAAGGCGGCCAGGACGAGCGCGGCCGCGCCGATGCCCAGGATGTCCACCGCGCCGTGCAGGGCGCCCTGTCGCCAGCGGTGCCGCCGTGCGACGCCGACCAGCACCACCACGGCGAGGCTGACCATGCCCGCCGGCACCCAGCCGTACAGCAGCAGCACCGCGAGCGTCAGGGCGGCACCGGAACCGGTGCCGCCCCACCAGCGGTCGCGCCCGAGGGCGACCAGATGGCCGACGATGATGCCGGTCAGCACGGCGAGGGACCAGCCCTCGGTATCCCCGGGGAACAGCGCGTGCCCCTCCCGCAGGACGCCGAAGAGCCCCGTCACGAGGGTGAGTGCGGCGATTCCCATGATGACGAACGGCAGCGTCGACGCGATGCCCGCGACGAACGCGAGCCCCCCGAAACCACGCGGCCGTGAGACCGGGGCGGCGCTCTCGGTCGGTTTCATTCCGTCCCTCTCACAGCCGGCGGTGCCGATGCCACGTGATGGCTTCCGTGTCATGCGACCACGGCCGGAACCTCACCACGCGGCCGTGCACGACAGGCGCATACCTCAACAGTAGGCCGCGGAGGGCACTGACGGGCAGCGCTCTACAGCTCTTGCCCGAATGCGACCCGGCCACCCTTATCCATCTGATATGCGCCGAACGAGTGATCCTGGTGGGGAGTTGGCCCGCACGCTCGTGCTATCCCTCGACCGGCGCCGCCACCTCGCGGGCCGCGTCCGGGCCTTGCTCGAGCAGGACCGTGAAGCCGTCCTCGTCCAGTACGGGCACCTTCAGTTGCATGGCCTTGTCGTACTTCGATCCGGGGTTGTCACCCACGACGACGAATGAGGTCTTCTTCGAAACGGAACCCGTCACTTTCGCTCCACGGCTCTGGAGCGCATCTTTTGCGCCATCTCTCGTGTGGTTCTCGAGCGTTCCGGTGACGACGACGGTGAGGCCCTCCAGCGGTCGCGGCCCCTCGTCCTCGCCGGAGCCCTCCTCCTCCATCCGGAGGCCCGCGGCACGCCACTTGCGCAGGATCTCGCGGTGCCAGTCCTCCTCGAACCACTGCTTCACCGAGGCGGCGATGGTCGGCCCGACTCCCTCGACGGCCGCCAGCTCCTCCTCGGACGCCTGCTCGATCCTCTCGATCGAGCGGAACTCCCGGGCCAGCTCCTCGGCGGCGACGGGGCCCACATGACGGATCGAGAGGCCGGTGAGGATGCGGGCCAGCGGGCGCTCCTTGGCGGCCGCGATGTTCTCCAGCATCGCCAGTGTGTTCTTCTTCGGTTCACCCTGCTGATTGGCGAAGACCGTGGCGATCTTCTCCTCGCCCGTCTTCGGGTCCCGCTTGGGCAGTCCGCTGTCCTGGTCCAGCACGTACGCCTTGATGGGCAGCAGCTGGTCCACCGTCAGGTCGAACAGGTCGCCCTCGTCGGCCAGCGGCGGCTCGGCGGGCTCCAGCGGCCTCGTCAGGGCCGCCGCGGCGACATAGCCGAACGCCTCGATGTCCAGGGACTTGCGCCCCGCCAGATAGAACAGGCGTTCCCGCAGTTGGGCGGGGCAGCTACGGGCGTTGGGGCAGCGCAGATCGACGTCGCCCTCCTTCATCGGCCGCAGCGGCGTCCCGCACTCGGGACACTCGGACGGCATGACGAACTCGCGCTCGCTCCCGTCCCGCAGATCGGCGACCGGGCCGAGGATCTCCGGGATCACGTCACCCGCCTTGCGCAGCACGACGGTGTCGCCGATCAGGACGCCCTTGGCCTTCACCACGTCCTGGTTGTGCAACGTCGCGAACTCGACCTCGGAGCCCGCGACCGTCACGGGCTCCACCTGGGCGTACGGGGTGACCCGGCCGGTGCGGCCCACACCGACGCGGATGTCGACCAGCTTGGTGTTGACCTCCTCCGGCGGGTACTTCCAGGCGATCGCCCAGCGCGGCGCCCGTGACGTCGACCCCAGCCGGCCCTGGAGCGGGATCTCGTCCAGCTTGACGACCACCCCGTCGATCTCGTGCTCCACGGAGTGCCGGTGCTCGCCGTAGTAGGCGATGAACGCGCGGACCTCGTCGAGCGAGTCCACCACCTTGTAGTGCCGGGCGGTCGGCAGGCCCCACTCGTGCAGGAGCTCGTAGGCCTCCGAGAGCCTGCCGATCTCCAGTCCCTCGCGCGCGCCGATGCCGTGCACCACCATGTGCAGCGGCAGGGTCGCCGTGACCTTGGGGTCCTTCTGCCGCAGCGAACCCGACGCCGAGTTGCGGGGGTTGGCATAGGGCTGCTCACCGGCCGCGACCCGGCGCGCGTTGAGCTCCTCGAAGGCGTCCATCGGGAAGTAGACCTCGCCCCGGATCTCCACCAGGTCGGGCACGCGCTCGCCCTTGAGCCGGTTCGGGATGTCCGCGATCGTCCGGACGTTCGGAGTGATGTCCTCGCCGGTGCGGCCGTCGCCCCGGGTCGCGGCCCGGGTCAGCCGGCCCTTCTCGTAGGTCAGGTTGACGGCCAGGCCGTCGACCTTGAGCTCGCAGAGGAAGTGGTGGGCGGAGGCCCCGACGTCCTTGGCGACCCGGTCCGCCCAGGCGGCGAGCTCCGCGTCGTCGAAGGCGTTGTCGAGGGACAGCATCCGCTCGCGGTGCTCGACCGCCGTGAACTCCGTCTCGTACGCGACCGAGACCTTCTGGGTCGGCGAGTCGGGCGTGCGCAGCTCCGGATGCTCCTCCTCCAGCGCCTCCAGCGACCGCATCAGCCGGTCGAACTCGGCGTCGCTGATGACCGGTTGGTCCTTCACGTAGTACCGGAAGCGGTGCTCCTCGATCTGCTCGGCCAGCCGGGCATGCTTGTCCCGTGCCTCCGCCGGCGCCGGCCCCTGCTGTTCGACAGCCACCGTCACGTCCTCCCGTTACCTCAGCCCTCAGTCCATCACTCAGGGTTGTCCGCGAGCGATCTCGCCGCCCGGACGCCGTGCGCGAGGGCGGCGCGGGCATAGCCGGGCGAGGCGCCCGCCAGCCCGCACGACGGGGTGATCACGACGGACTCCGCGAGAGTCCCCGGATTCAGCCCCAGCCTGCGCCACAGCGTCCTGACACCCATGACGCTACCGGCAGGGTCGGACAATGGGCCGTCGGTGGAGGGCACGACGCCCGCGAAGAGCATCGTGCCGCCCTCGACCGCCTCGCCGATCGTCTCGTCGTCACGCTCGGTGAGCAGCGCGAAATCGAACGAGATCCCGGCGGCTCCGGCCCGGCGCAGCAGGGCGAACGGCACCTCCGGGGCGCAGGAGTGCACGACCACCGGGACGCCGGCGCCGTCGACGACCTCGCGCAGCGTGTTCTCGGCGAGCTGCCGGTCCACGGCACGGTGCGTCCGGTACCCGCTGGCCGTCCTCACCCGGCCGCGCAGCACAGCCGTGAGGGAGGGCTCGTCGAGCTGGAGCACCGGGCGGGCGCCCGGCACCCGGCGCCGCACGTCGGCGAGGTGGCCGCGCAGTCCTTCGACGAGCGAGCCCGCGAGATCCCGGCAGGCGCCCGGGTCGGCGAGGGCCGCCTCGCCGTTCCTGAGCTCCAGGGCGGCCGCGAGGGTCCAGGGACCGACGGCCTGCACCTTGAGCGGGCCCTCGTAGCCCTGGGTGAACTCCTCCAGCGCGTCCAGGTCCTCGCCGAGCCACGACCGGGCCCGCCGGGTGTCCCGGCCGGGCCGGTCGCTGATCCGCCAGCCGCTCGGCTCCACGTGCGCGTACAGCTCCACGAGGAGCCCGGCGGTCCGGCCGATCATGTCGGCGCCGGGGCCGCGGGCGGGCAGCTCGGGCAGGTGGGGGAAGTCCTCGAAGGAGCCGGTCACGGTCTTCGCGGCCTCGCGCGCGTCACCGCCCGGCAGGGAGCCGACCCCGGTGGCGGGGCCCCACAGGAGGTCGCTCATCGCCCGGGCCGGACGGTGAGGTCGTGGATGTCGGCGTCGCGCGGGAGGTCGAGGGCCGTGAGGATCGTCGTCGCGACCGACTCGGGGTCGATCCACCGCGCCGGGTCGTACTCCTTGCCCTCCTGCTGGTGCACCTTCGCCTGCATGGGGCTCGCGGTGCGGCCGGGGTACACCGACGTCACCCGGACACCGTGCTCCTTCTCCTCGTGGCGCAGGGCGTCGGCCAGTGCCTTGAGGCCGTGCTTGGATGCGGCGTAAGCGCCCCACTCGGCGTGGGCGTTGAGCCCGGCACCCGAGTTGACGAAGATCACCGTGCCCCGGGAGACGCGCAGTTGGGGCAGCATCAGCCGGGTGATTTCCGCCGGGCTCACCAGGTTGACGTTGAGCTGAGCCTGCCAGGTCTTCGGCGTGAGGTCGGCGACCCGGCCGAGGTCCACGACGCCCGCGATGTGCAGCAGCGAGTCGACGCGCTCGGGCAGCGTCTGGTGCGAGAAGGCCCAGGAGAGCCGGTCGGGCGTGGAGAGGTCGCCGACGAGGGTGCGGGAGCCGGGGTAGGCCTGGACCAGTTCCCGGGCGCGTCCGGCGTCACGGGCCAGCAGCACGAGGTCGTCGCCGCGCTCGTGCAGCCGGCGCGCGACCGCCGCGCCGATGCCGGAGCCCGCTCCGGTGATCAGATGTGTAGCCATACCGGCCATGCTCGCATCACTGCACCCCCGCGCTCTCCTCGAGGTGGGCGAGTGCGCCCACCGCGTCCTCGGCGAAGAAGACCAGGTCGGTGAGGGGCACCGGCAGGAACCCCTCCTCGTCCATGCGCTGGAACTGCTGCTTCAGCCCGTCGTAGAAACCCGCCGTGTTGAGCAGCACCACCGGCTTCGCCGTGTGGCCGTGCTTCTTCAGCTCCAGTATCTCCGTGGCCTCGTCCAGCGTGCCCGTGCCGCCGACCATGATCACCACTGCGTCCGACTTGGCGAGCAGCAGCGCCTTCCGTTCGGCGAGGTCGCGCGCGACGACCATCTCGTCGGCGACCTGCCTGGCCTTGTCCTGCAGGAACTCGACCGAGACCCCGACCAGGCGACCGCCGGCCTCGTGCACCCCGTCCGCGACCACCTTCATCAGACCGACGTCCGATCCGCCCCAGACCAGCGTGTGGCCGCCCTTGCCCAGCAGCTCGGCGAACTCGCGGGCGGGGCGGGTGTAGCGGTCGTCGAGGTCGGCGGCGGAGAGGAAGACGCAGATGTTCATGGGGTCACGGTACGGGCCGCCGCCGACACCCGGCCCGGACGGTCGGAGGCCGGGAAAGTTTGGCCGGGAATTCCCCTCGGGCGCCGATGAGTTCGGCCTGCGGGCGCGGTCTGCACGTCATGGACAACCCGAACCCGACGATGAGCAGGACCCGCGGCACCGTGCTGTCGAAGGACGGCACGGTGATCGCGTACGAGCGCCGGGGCGACGGTCCGCCCCTGGTCCTGGTGGGGGGCGCGCTGGCCACGGCCGCCGACGAGGCGCCGCTGGCGAACCTGCTCGCGCACCGGTTCAGCGTGATCGCCTACGACCGGCGGGGCCGCGGCGCCAGCGGGGACACGGCCCCGTACGCGGTGCGGCGGGAGGTCGAGGACCTGGCCGCGGTCGTCGAGGAGGCGGGCGGGCACGTGTGCGTCCACGGCACGGCCTCGGGCGGGGTGCTGGCGCTGGAGGCGGCCGCTTCGGGCGTCCCGGTGGCCCAACTGTCGCTCTACGAGCCTCCGTTCGTCACCGACCCGGCCGGCCGTGAGGCGGCGGCGGCCCGCCGGGAGGACGTGGCGGCCCTGCTCGCCCGGGGCCGGCGGGGCGACGCCCTGAAGCTGTTCCTGTCCGAAGTGCTGCCGCCCGGAGTGCTCGGCGGGCTCCGCCGCTCGCCCCTGTGGGCGGAACTGGAGGCGCGGGCCCACACGCTCGCGTACGACCACGCCGTACTGGGCGACGCCGGTGTGCCGGCCGAGCGGCTCCGCGAGGTCGCCGTGCGTGTGACGGTGGTGGACGGCGGCGCCAGCCCGTCCTGGCGGCGGGACTCGGTCCGGGCGGTCGCCCGGGCCCTCCCGCGCGGGCGGCACCGCACCCTGACGGGCCAGACCCACGAGGTGGCCCCGCATGTGCTGGCGCCGGCGCTGGCGGGGTTCTTCGCCGCGTGAACCGACCAGGGGCGTCGCCCGGCACCGGCGTGCTTCGCGGCGTCGACCGGCCAGGGCGCAGCCCGGCACCGGGGCCCTCCACCGCGTGACCCGACCCACAGCGCAGGCCGGCCCTTCCGGAGACGACCGCGCGGGTGCGTCGCCTGGACCGCGCGGGTGTGCCGCCGGGGAGCGGGCGCCTCAGGCCGTGACCGGGCTCTGCCGGCGCGTCGTCGCCGCGATCGTGGCGGAGCCGACCACGCGCGTGCCGTCGTACAGCACGATCGCCTGGCCGGGGGCGACCCCGCGCACGGGCTCCGTGAACGCCACCCGCAGCTCGCCGTCCACCAGCTCGGCCGAGACCTCCGTCTCGCCGCCGTGTGCGCGCAGCTGCGCCGTGTACGTGCCCGGGCCGTCCGGTGCCGTACCGCACCAGCGGGGCTTGACGGCGGTGAGCGCCGAGACCTCCAGGGCCTCGGCCGGGCCGACGGTGACCGTGTTGTCCACCGGCGAGATGTCCAGCACGTAGCGCGGCTTGCCGTCGGGCGCGGGATGGCCGATGCGCAGGCCCTTGCGCTGGCCGATGGTGAAGCCGTAGGCGCCGTCGTGGGTCCCGAGCCTGGCGCCGGACTCGTCGACGATGTCCCCCTCGGCCTTGCCGAGGCGCCTGGCGAGGAAGCCCTGGGTGTCGCCGTCGGCGATGAAGCAGATGTCGTGGCTGTCGGGCTTCTTGGCCACGGCCAGACCGCGCCGTTCGGCCTCCGCGCGGATCTCGTCCTTGGTGGTGAGGGTGTCGCCCAGCGGGAACATGGCATGGGCGAGCTGCCGCTCGTCGAGCACGCCGAGCACGTAGGACTGGTCCTTGGCCATGTCGCTGGCGCGGTGGAGCTCGCGGCCGCCGTCCTCGCGCACGACCACCGTCGCGTAGTGGCCCGTGCACACGGCGTCGAAGCCGAGGGCGAGCGCCTTGTCGAGCAGCGCGGCGAACTTGATCTTCTCGTTGCAGCGCAGGCAGGGATTGGGGGTGCGGCCCGCCTCGTACTCCGCGACGAAGTCCTCGACCACGTCCTCGCGGAACCGCTCGGCGAGGTCCCAGACGTAGAACGGGATACCGATGACGTCCGCGGCACGGCGGGCGTCGCGGGAGTCCTCGACGGTGCAGCACCCGCGCGCTCCGGTGCGGAACGACTGGGGGTTCGCCGAGAGTGCCAGATGCACTCCGGTCACGTCATGGCCCGCTTCGGCGGCCCGGGCGGCGGCGACGGCGGAGTCCACGCCGCCGGACATGGCGGCGAGGACGCGGAGGGGACGCTGGCGTGTCTCAGTCATAGCCCTATCAGGGTACGGGGCGCCGGGAACCGAAAGCTCGCACGTGGACGTTCGAGAGGTGATCGGGTGCGAAGAGGGGTGGCATGGGCAGCGGGAAGACACATCGCGGCGTCGGCAGACGGGCCGTGCTGATCGGCGGCGGAACGGCGCTGGTCGGCGCGGGCGTGGTGGCCCGGGACGAGCTGAGACGGCTGTGGTGGCGGCTGCCCGGCATGGAGAAGAAGCGCGTCGAGGGAGCGCTGGACCACGCGGGCGCCGTGTGGACGGCCGCCTCCCGGGCGAACTGGCGTCGGGCCGACCGGCCCGACGACTACACGATCGACCGGGTCGTGATCCATGTCGTCCAGGGCAGCTACCGGACGGCCCTGCGGGTGTTCAAGGACCCCGGCCACGGCGCCGCCGCACACTACGTGGTGGGCAAGGACGGGCGGGTCGCGCAGATGATCCGCGAGCTCGACGTCGCCTTCCACGCGGGCAACCGGGGCGTCAACGAGCGGAGCATCGGCATCGAGCACGAGGGCTTCGTCGACCGCCCCGAGGACTTCACGGACGCGATGTACGCCTCGTCGGCACGCCTGACGGCCGGCATCTGCGCGCGGTACGGGATCCCCGTGGACCGGGAGCACATCATCGGCCACGTCGAGGTGCCGGGGACCGACCACACCGATCCCGGCCCGCACTGGGACTGGGACCGGTACCTGCCGATGGTGCGGCAGGCGCTGGCCGCCCGGCCGTCGCCCGGTACGACGACGGCTAGCTGAGCCCTGCGGTACGGGCCCGCTCCACGGCGGGTCCGATCGCCTTGGCGACGGCTTCGACGTCCTCCACCGTGGAGGTGTGGCCGAGGCTGAAGCGGAGCGTGCCGCGGGCCAGGTCCGGATCGGCGCCGGTGGCGAGGAGGACGTGGCTGGGCTGGGCGACGCCCGCCGTGCAGGCCGAGCCGGTGGAGCACTCGATGCCCTGCGCGTCCAGGAGCAGCAGCAGGGAGTCGCCCTCGCAGCCGGGGAACGTGAAGTGGGCGTTGGCCGGGAGCCGGTCGCCCGGGTCGCCGCCGAGGATCGCGTCGGGCACGGCCTCGAGGACGGCGCCGACGAGCCGGTCGCGCAGGGCGCCGATCTCGCGGGCGAACTCCTCGCGGCGCTCGGCGGCGAGCCGGCCGGCCACGGCGAAGGCGGCGACGGCGGGGACGTCCAGCGTCCCGGAGCGCACATGGCGTTCCTGTCCGCCGCCGTGCAGCACGGGCACGGGCGTGTACTCGCGGCCCAGCAGCAGCGCGCCGATGCCGTAGGGGCCGCCGATCTTGTGACCGCTCACGGTCATCGCGGCCAGACCGGAGGCGGCGAAGTCGACGTCGAGCTGTCCGACGGCCTGGACCGCGTCGGAGTGCAGCGGAATGTCGAACTCGGCTGCGGTGTCGGCGAGTTCGCGGACCGGCATCACCGTGCCGATCTCGTTGTTGGCCCACATCACGGTGGCGAAGGCCACGTCGGAGGGGTCGCGCTCGACGGCCTCCCGGAACGCCTCCGGGTGCACCCGGCCGAGGGGGTCCACCGGCAGGTACTCGACGTTCGCGCCCTCGTGCTCGGCGAGCCAGTGCACGGCGTCGAGGACGGCGTGGTGCTCGACCGGGCTGGCAAGAACGCGGGTGCGGCGCGGGTCGTCGGCACGGCGGGCCCAGTAGAGGCCCTTGACGGCCAGATTGTCCGCCTCGGTACCGCCGGAGGTGAGGACGACCTCGCTGGGGCGCGCCCCGAGCGCCTCGGCGAGGGTCTCGCGGGCCTCCTCGACGGTGCGGCGGGCCCTGCGGCCCGCAGCGTGCAACGACGAGGCGTTGCCGGTGACGGCGAGCTGGGCGGTCATCGCCTCGATCGCCTCCGGAAGCATCGGAGTGGTCGCGGCGTGGTCGAGGTAAGCCATGGTGGACACGATTCTACGAGCCGCCCGGAGCCCGGCTTGCGCCCCGGGGCCCGGACGGGTCAGCCGACCGGACTCCAGACGACGACGCCGTTGCCCACGACGAGCGCGGCGAGGACGACGAGGTCGGCGACGCCGAGCGCCAGACCCAGCAGGGCCCGTCCGCGCCGGGCGGTACCGCGCCACAGCGCGAGGCCGGCGAGGACGACGGCGACGGGGCCGAGCACGATGTTCATCACGAGCAGCCCGACCAGTCCGAGGACGAACGACGCGACGGCCATGCCGTCGGCGTCGCGCGTGCCGGTGAACCGGCGGGCGGGTGCGGTGAGTTCCACGGTGGTCCCTCCTCGGATCAGCGGGCGGCCCGGCGCGCGTGGCGCTCACGCACGGCGAACACGAGCAGCCAGACGCCGATGACGGCGGCGGCCGCGGTGGACACGGGCAGCGGGATGTGGGCCACGGCACCCAGGACGACGCCCAGTAAGGCGACCGCGGCGACGAGGGCGATCATCTTCCTCGACCTTCCTTTCGGTGAAGCAGTCGGAGCCGATCCGGAGAACGGCCCGGGGTGCGGGCCAGATCTCAGAGTACGACTGTTAACTGACTACCCAGTCTAGGCTTCCGCATACCAGAGAACAGTTGTTTACTGAATGTCATGAGTCACACCGTCGGCATCCGCCAGGCCCAGAAGTTGAAGACCCGTCAGGCGCTTCTGGACACCGCACTGCAACTGCTGGAGCACCAGAGCCTGAGCAGCCTCGGGCTGCGCGAGCTGACACGGGCGGTCGGCGTCGCGCCGACGGCGTTCTACCGGCACTTCGCGGATGTGGCGGAGCTCGGCGTGGCCCTCGTCGAGGAGACGCTGGGCAGTCTGCACGGACTGATCGGGGCGATCCTCGCGGAGACCGGCGACGCCGAGGTGCGGATCGCGCGGACCGTGGACCTCATCGCCCGTCACGTCCGTGAGCAGCCCGCCCACTTCCGTTTCATCGCGCGCGAGCGGCACGGTGGTGTCGGACCGGTGCGCGCGGCGATCGCCGCCCAACTCGACGCCTTCACCGAGGAGGTGGCCGCGGCGCTCGGGCGCGAACCGGTGTCGGCGGACTGGAGCGAGGAGGACCTGCGCATGCTGGCGGGCGTCTACGTGGAGCACATGGTGATGACCGCCTCGGCGTTCCTCACGGCCCAGGAGACCGGGGAGTCCGGCGCCCTCGACGCGCCCGGCGAGGAGCAGGTGGCGCGCACGGCCCGCGACCGTCTCCGCCTGGTGTCGCTCGGCCGCCTGCACTGGACGGGGCGCGACACCGGTCGCTGACGGCACGGGTGGCGGCGGCCGCGGCGGACCTCCCCGCGCACCGCAAGGGCACCCGCCAAAGCGCCCGTTCGCACGCCGGCGCCCTCACGGATCCGGCCGGCCGGACCCGGGGCCGGCACGGCCTACGGCTCGTCCGCGGGGCGTCCCTCCCCCGCCATGAAACGCCACACGAGGCCGTGCCCCAGCACCACCAGCAGGATCAGCAGAACCGCCTCCGCCTGGATCGGTGCGAGCCCGATCGCACCCGCGATCCCGGGCACGGCCCCCACCACCGCGATCAGGACGTACACCAGCGCCGCCGACCCCATGATCACGGCCAGGAAGGGGGACGAGCCGTCCCGTCGCCCGTGGGCGAGGAGCCGCAGCGTGGACACACAGCCGATCACGGCGAGCAGGGCGAAGCTCGCCCGCCAGAGCCCGGGGGTCGAGTCGCCGCCGACCTGGGCGAACAGCCCCATCAGCGCCGGCAGCAGGAAGGAGAGGTAGACGCCGCCGACGATGCGGCGCAGGGCCCGCCCGCGCATCCAGTCGTCATGCCCCTGCACCACGTTCCACCAGAGGCCGACGAGCGTGAAGCAGGTGGCCGCGAACAGGGCGTAGAACGTGCTGACATCCATCCGGCCTCCTCCGTGGGGGCGGCCACGCCGCCCGGGACCCGCCGGGGTCGGCACGTCGTGCAGCCGGAACCGGTCCGCGCCGCGGGCGGTCCGGCGACGCGCCCGGCCCCGGCGTGGGCGAGGGTCCCACGGGGGTGGAGCCGCCCCGGAGCACCGACACTCCCCGGCCACCCGGGCGGGCGCGGGCGTCGCCTCCGCCGCGTGCGGCCGCGGGCCGCCCGCCGTCGGGCCCGGCGGAGCGGCAGCCGGAACGCCGGCCCGGGAAAGGCCGGGCCCCAGGGACGGCAGAGACGCAGAGACGGACGGGAAACCGGTCCCGCCGAGCGGCCGCCCGCTGTCCGGACGCGCGAGGCCACCCGAGCGACGGGCACGGAAGCGCGCGACCACGGACGGCAGGGCCCGCAGACGGCCGGACCGCCGACGCACCGGGGGATCAGCCGCGTGCGAGCGGCGCCTTCGCCAGCTGGCGGGACTGGGCGACCAGACGGTCCGCGCTGTCCCAGACCTCGGCGTCCTCCTCCAGGAAGCCGCCCGCGAGATTGCGGGTGCTGATGGAGACGCGCAGCGGCCCCGGCGCCGGGCGGCAGCGGATGTGCGTGGTGAGCTCGACGGTCGGCGTCCAGCCCTTGAGGCCCAGCTCGAACGAGGTGGGCGGGAGCGCGTCGACGGTGAGGAGCAACGAGAGCGGGTCCGCGTCCCGGCCGTCGGCGAGACCGAACCAGCCCCGCATCTCCCCCCTGCCCGAGGGCATGCCGACCGCCCAGCCCACGGTGGCGGGGTCGAGCTTGATGTTCAGCCGCTCGGTGATGGCGGAGGAGCCCGGGATGGCGGGCGCCGGTCCGTCGGACGGGCCGAGGCAGTCCTGGTAGGCCGGGATGGCCGGGGGCCGCGCGGTCGTCCGGACGTCGTCGGGCAGTGCGTCGAGGTCGCCGTAGGTGGCGAGGACGCGGATGCGCTCGACCTCGCTGCCGTCCTCGGCGTACTGGAAGAGGGAGGCCTGGCCGGTGGAGAGGGTGCGTCCGGTACGGATCGTCTCGGTGCGGATCACCGCGGGCCCGGGCTCGGAGGGGCTGAGGTAGTGCGCAGAGACCGTGAACGGGTCGGGGTGCGGGAGGGCTTCCCCGAGGGCGCGGCCGAGCAGCGCCAGCAGATAGCCGCCGTTGACGGCGGAGATGATCGTCCAGCCCGCGGAGAGCTCCGCGTCGTAGACGCCGGGTACGCCGGGGTCCCGGAGGGTGACAGCGGTGTCGCGGTCGAACTCACTGTTACCGATGGTTGCCTGTGCCACCTGTGCCATGGCTGAACCGTACAACAGATAACTACTAAGCGGTAGCTTTGCCGAATCCCTCGTTCCCGGGCTCGGTCGCGCTGGACCTCCGGTTCCAGGCGCGTGGCGCGCGCCAGTGGAACCGCATCGCGAGCAGGCGCATGAGGAAGGCGGTCAGGACGGCGAGACCGCTGGTCAGCCCGTTGAGCATGTCGAAGCGGATGAAGAGGACGACCATCGTGGCGCCGACGATCGCGGGAACGGCGTACAGATCGCGGTCCCAGCGCAGCAGCGACGGAACCTCGTTCGCGAGGACGTCACGCAGCACACCGCCGCCGACCGCCGTGGCGAGCCCGAGCGTCGCGGAGGCCGTCAGACCGAGGCCGTACTCGTACGCCTTGGTCGTGCCGGTGACGGCGAACAGGCCCAGACCGGCTGCGTCGAACACGTTGACCGAGCCCTGGATCCGCTCGACCTCGGGGTGGAGGAAGAAGACCAGCACCGCCGCCACGATCGGCATCACGAAGTACCCGAGGTCCGTGAAGGCGGCGGGCGGGACGGCGCCGATGACCAGGTCGCGGAACAGCCCGCCGCCCAGTGCCGTGACCTCGGCGAGCACCGCGATGCCGAAGACGTCGAAGTTCTTCCGCACGGCGAGCAGGGCGCCGGAGATGGCGAAGACGAAGATGCCGACGAGGTCGAGGGCGTGTTGGACGGAGGGGGTGAACAGTTCCTGGAGCACCGCCCAATTGTGCCGTCTCCGGACGGAGGGCCCGTCCACACGTCGGTCCGGGACCCCCGGGGAAACGGGGATTCCCGGGGAAACGGGGACTCCCGGGGGGAGACAGGGACTCCCGGAGGAAACGGGACTCCCGGGGGAGACAGGGACTCCCGGGGGGAGACAGGGACTCCCGGAGGAAACGGGGATTCCCGGGGAAACGGGGACTCCCGGGGGAAACGGGACCGGGGCGCGGGCAGATGGCCCGCGCCCCGGTGCACGTACCGCTACTTGCCGGCGGGCGCCTCCGAGGTCTTCCCCCCGGGGGCCTCGGACTTCTCGGCCTCGGCCCCGTCCGCGTCGGGCTCCAGGGCCTCGGCGTCGGCCGCCCCGGACTTCTCGTCCTGTTCCGCCACGGCGTCCGCCGCCTCGGGAGCCTCGTCCTTCTCGGCCACGGCGTCCGCCGCACCGTCCGCCTCCGGCGCCTCGTTCGTGCCGGACGCCTCACCGGCCCCGGCGTCGTCGCCGGGCGTTCCGCCCCGGGGCGAGGGCACCGTGACCTCCGTTGCCTCCGCCTCCGCCGCGTCCGCAGCGTCGTCATGGGCTTCGGCCACCGACCCGGACGTGGCGACGACCTCCGGGTCGACGTCCTCGACGCCCTCACGGACCGCCGGGACGACCTCGCCCGAGGTACGGGCGATCTCGCCCGACGCGATCTCCGCCGCGAAGTGGCACGCCACCTTGTGCCCGCCCCCGAGGTCCTTCAGCTCGGGCCGCTCCGTGGCGCACAGGGTGTCCTGCTTCCACGGGCAGCGCGTGTGGAAGCGGCAGCCCGCAGGGGGGTCCGCGGGGGACGGCAGGTCCCCCAGCAGCAGGATGCGCTCGCGGCGGTCCTCGACCTCCGGGTCCGGCACCGGCACCGCCGACATCAGCGCCTTGGTGTACGGGTGCTTCGGCTCCTCGTACAGCGCGTCGCTCGGGGCCTCCTCCACCAGCGAGCCCAGGTACATGACCCCGATGACGTCGGAGATGTGCCTGACGACGGCGAGGTCGTGGGCGATGACGAGGTACGTCAGGCCCATGGACTCCTGGAGCTCCTCCAGCAGGTTGATGACCTGCGCCTGGATGGAGACGTCCAGTGCCGAGACCGGCTCGTCGCAGATGATCACGTCCGGTTCGAGGACGAGCGCCCGGGCGATGCCGATGCGCTGGCGCTGGCCGCCCGAGAACTCGTGCGGGTAGCGGGAGAGGGAGTTCCCGGGGAGGCCGACCTTCGCCAGGATCTCCTTGATCTTCTCCCGGCGCTGCTCCTGGTTCGCCCCGATGCCGTGCGCGGCCATGCCCTCGGACAGGATCGACTCGATGTTCTGCCGGGGGTTGAGGCTGCCGAGCGGGTCCTGGAACACCATCTGGAGACGCCGGCGGAAGCTGCGCATCTCCTTCTCGGGCAGCTTCGCCACGTCCGTTCCGTCGAGGACGACCTTGCCGTCCGTGACGTCGACGAGACGCAGCACCGCCCGGCCTAGCGTGGTCTTGCCGCAGCCGGACTCGCCGACGAGCCCGTACGTCTGGCCGGCCTCGACGGACAGCGAGATGCCGTCCACGGCGTAGACGTGGCCGACCGTGCGGTCGAAGAGGATGCCCTTCTTGACGGGGAAGTGGACCTTCACTCCGTCGAGTTCGAGCAGGCTCATGCCGGGACCTCCGTCGTGGCCAGGACCGGGTTGACGCAGCGGGCCTCGTGTCCGGGCTCGCGGGGTTCGGTCAGTTCGGGCGTGCCGGTCAGACAGCCCATCTCGTAACGGTCGCAGCGGGGCGCGAAGGCACAGCCCTCGGCCCAGGCGATCTGGTCGTTGATGGAGCCGCGGATGGGGTTGAGCGGCTCGCCGCGCGGGGCGTCGAGCCGTGGGATGGAACCGAGCAGCCCGTGCGTGTACGGGTGCGTCGGGTGCGCGAACAGCTCCCGCCGCCCCGAGGACTCGACGACCTTGCCCGCGTACAGCACGTTGACCTGGTCGCAGAGCCCGGCGACGACACCCAGGTCATGGGTGATCATCAGCAGGGCGGTGCCCTCCTGGTCGACGAGTTCCTTGAGCAGTTCGAGGATCTGCGCCTGGATGGTGACGTCGAGCGCCGTGGTCGGCTCGTCCGCGATGAGCAGCCGGGGCGCACAGGCGACGGCCATGGCGATCAGCGCCCGCTGGCGCATACCGCCGGAGAGCTGGTGCGGGTACTCCGTCAGCCGCCGGTCCGGGTCGGGGATGCCGACGCGGTCCAGCAGGTGCACGGCCTCCTTTCGGGCGGCCTCGCCCTTCATGCCGCGGTGGCGCTGGAGGATCTCGGTCACCTGGACGCCGATCGGGACGACCGGGTTCAGGGAGGACAGCGGGTCCTGGAAGATCATCGCGAGCTTGCTGCCGCGCAGGTCCCGCATCTTGCGAGGGCTCATCGACAGCAGGTCGGAGCCGTCGAAGTCGGCCCGTCCGCCGAGGGTGACGCCCTTGCGCGGGAGGAGTCCCATCAGCGCGAGCGAGGTGACGGACTTGCCGCAGCCCGACTCGCCGACGAGTCCGACGACCTGGCCCTCGTCCACGGAGAACGAGACGCCGTTGACGGCCTTGACGTCCTTGCGGCCGCGTCCGCCGAAGGTGACGGTCAGTTCGTCCACATTGAGCAGTGGCATGACATCAACCTCGCAGCTTCGGGTCGAGGGCTTCGCGCATGGCCTCGCCGAGCAGGGTGAAGCCCAGGGCGGTGATGATGATGGCGACCGCCGGGTACATCGACATCATCGGCGCGTTGTCGAAGAAGCGCTGCGCCTGCGAGAGCATGACGCCCCACTCCGGCACGGCCGGATCGGGGTTGCCGAGACCGAGGTAGGACAGCGCCGCCGCCTCGATGATCGCGGTGGCGAGGCTGAGGGTCGCCTGGACGATCACCGGGCTCAGCGAGTTGGGCATGATCTGCGTGAGGACGATGCGCCGCTTGCGGATGCCGAGGGACCGCGCCGCCAGCACGTAGTCCTTGCCGCCCTGGGCGAGCATCGAACCGCGCAGGAGCCGGGCGAAGATGGGGATCTGCACCACACCGACGGCGATCATCACCGTGGTCAGCGACTGGCCCATCACGGCGGCCACGGAGACCGCGAGCAGCAGCGACGGCAGCGCCAGCATGAGGTCGGTGACACGCATGACGGCGTCGTCGAGGCGCCGTCCCGCGCGCCCGCCGAGGGTGGCCGCAGCGCCCGACAGGGCCCCGATCAGGGCGCCGAGGACCAGGCCGATGAGCATCGAGACCACACCGACAAGCAGCGTCTGCCGGGCTCCCACGAGCATGCGGGAGAACATGTCGCGGCCCAGGTGGTCCAGGCCGAACCAGTTCTCGCCCCGGGCACCCACGAACCTTCCCTGGTTGGGGAAGACTTCGCCCCGCCACGTCTGGGCGGTCGGGGCGTGCGGGGCGAACCACGGGCCCACGACCGCCACCACGACGAACACGGCGATGACGACCGCACCGATGATCGCCATCTTGCTGCTGCGCAGCCTGCGGAACGCCTCGCGCCACAGGCTGGCACCGCTCGACGTCTCGGCCTTCGCGGTGAGCTCGGCGAGCCGGTCGATCTTCGATGTCTTGGTAGTTGCCAGGCTCATCAGTGCACCCGCACCCTCGGATCGATGACGCTGTACGCGAGGTCCACCAGCAGGTTGATCAGCACGTACAGGGTCGCGATGAACATGATGAAGCCGACGAGCACCGGGTAGTCACGGGCGTCGATCGCCGTCCGGATGAAGGAGCCGATACCCCCGAAGGAGAAGACCGACTCGGTGAGCACGGCGCCCGACAGCAGGCTTCCGGTGAGCAGACCGATCGTGGTGACCACGGGAAGCAGCGCGTTGCGCAGGATGTGCCGGCCACGGACGGTCTTGCGCTCCAGGCCCTTGGACTCGGCGGTGCGGATGTAGTCCTCGCCGAGGACCTCCAGCACGCTGGCCCGGGTCATGCGCACGATGACGGCGAGCGGGATGGAGGAGAGGGCGAGCGCGGGCAGCACCAGGTGCCTGATCGCGTCCCACGAGGCGTCGAACTCGCCGGTGAGAACGCCGTCGAGGACGGCGAATCCGGTCACGTCCGTGGCGTCGAGGCCCGTTTCCATCCGGCCGTAGCTGGGGAAGAGACCGAGGTTGACGGCGAAGACGCCCTTGAGGATCAGGGCGAGGAAGAAGACCGGGATACAGATCCCGACGAGTGACCCGGAGACCGAGGCCACGTCGAGCCAGCCACCGCGCTTGCGGGCGGCGAGATAGCCGAGCGGAATGCCGACCGCCACGGCGATCAGCATGGCGGCGACGCTCAGTTCGACGGTCGCCGGGAACCGGAGGACGAACTCGTCCCACACCGGCTGCCCCGTCTGGGTCGAGGTGCCGAGGTCGAGTTCGAAGATGCGCTTGAGGAAGCGTCCGTACTGGACGTAGAGCGGCTGGTCGAGTCCGAGCGCCCGGTTGATGCGTGCCACTTCGGCTTCGGTCGCCCGCTCGCCCAGGATCGCTGAGGCGGGTCCGCCGGGCAGCCGGTTCAGCCAGATGAAGAGCAGAACCGACAGGCCGAGCAGGGTGGGTATCAGCTGTAGCAGTCGTCGTACGACGAGTCGCAACACCCCGCATGCCCCTTTCTTGCGTGTGTTGTACGAGTGGTACGGAAATGGGATGCAGGTCCGCCCGGCCACGTGTGTTCCGTGGCCGGGCGGACCCCATGCGGTGTGCTACTTGAAGGAGACCTCGGCGAAGTTCTCCTGCGTCAGCGGGGAGACCTTCGGCGGGTTGACGTTCTTGCCGAAGGCGATGGCCGGCGGCGAGGAGGACAGCGGCACGCCCGGCAGGTACTCCATGATGACCTCGTTGGCCTTCTTGTAGAGGTCCGTGCGCTTGGTCGGGTCGGCCTCGACGGAACCGGCCTTCACCGCGGCGAAGACCTTCGGGTCCTTGAAGCCCCACTGCTTGTCGTACTCGGCGAACCAGGTGCCGATGAAGTTGTAGCCGTCGTTGAAGTCACCGGTCCAGCCCAGCATGTGCAGCGAGCAGGAGCCGGCCTCGGTGGCGTCCAGGTAGTCCGGGGCCCACTTCATCGGCTTCGGGGTGACCTTGATGCCGGCCTTCTCCAGGTCGGCCTTGATCAGCTCGAAGATGTCCTGCGGGGCAGGCATGTACGGGCGGGTGACCTCGGTCGGGTAGCAGAAGTCGATCGACAGGCCGCTCGCACCGGCGGAGGCCAGCAGGGACTTGGCCTTGGCCGAGTCGAAGGGGTACTTCTTCACGTTCTCGGAGAAGCCGGCGACCGTGTCCGGCATGAACTGCGTCGCGACCTTGCCGCCCTCGGGCAGCTGGGTCTTGACCAGGTTCTCGCGGTCGATGGCGTGCGCGATGGCCTGACGCACGGCGGGCTTCTTCAGCGCCGGGTTCTTCTCCTGGGACATACCGAGGTAGAAGAGGTTGAAGACGTCACGGGTCGGCACGTTGAAGCCGGCTCCCTCAAGCGTCTTGATGTCGGCGGGCGCGACCAGGTCGTAACCGTCGATGTCACCGGCCTGCAGCGCCTGACGGCGGCCGTCCTCGGTGTCGATCGTGCGGAAGACCAGGTTCTTCACCTTGGCCTTCTCACCCCAGTAGTCGTCGAAGCGCTCCAGGGAGACTTCCTTGTTGCCCTTGTTCCACTTCGTGATCCGGTACGGGCCGGTACCGGCGACCGTGCCGGCCTCCTGGCTGTACTTGGGGTACGTGATGGCGTCGCCCTTGGCGGTCGCCTCCTGCTTCTCGTACTCCTTGAGCGCCTTCGGCGAGTGGATGGCGAGGGCCTGCAGCGAGAAGCCGCCGGGCAGGTTCGCGGAGGTCTCGTTGACCTCGATGACGGCGGTGCTGTCGTCCTTGGCGGTGCAGGACTTGTAGTTCGCCTTCGGCGTCTCCTTGTCCTCGTTCGCCTTGAAGCCGCCCATGATGGTCTGCCAGTAGTAGGAGACCGCGCTCGACTGGTAGGTGCCCTTCCAGTTGAACCAGTGGTCGTAGTTGGCGCAGACCGCGGCGGCGTTGAACGCCTCGCCGTCGTGGAACTTCACGTTCTTGCGGAGGTTGAACGTCCAGACCTTGCCGGTCGGGTCGCTCGACCACTTCTCCGCGAGACCTCCGACCAGCTTGCTGCCGCCGGACTCGTGCTCCAGCAGGGCCTCGAAGGCCTGACGGGTGACGCGGAAGGTCTCGCCGTCGCTCGCGAGGGCCGGGTCCAGGGAGCCCGGGTCACCCGGGGCACCGAAGACAAAGGTGTCCTTGTCGCCACCCTTGTCGCCGTCCTTGCCGCGCTCGCTCGCACAGCCCGTGGCGACGAGGCCGACGGCGACGGCCGCTGTGATCACTCTGACGGCTCTGGACTTGAATATTGGCATGGTCCACCCCTGGAATCCGCCTGTGGAGGAGGTCTTGACCGGCCGAACACTACAGACGAGTCCCGAACGGGAGAACAGTCCGCATAGCGGTGATGCACAGTCGAGACCCGGACACTCGCCAAAACGGTCCGATCCGGGACATCGGACCTCGTCCCGTTAACTTCCGGGACACACAGTGCCGTTGGCGCGCTGGGCGGAGACGGCCCCGGTGAGGGCCCCGGCGGGTCCTCGGCGGGTCCTCAGCGGGGGAACTGGGCGGGCGGGTATCCGTAGCCGGACTGCTGGGGCGGACCCGCGTGGGCCTCCCGGTCGTAGAACGGCCGGGCGTTGGCCCGCAGCCACATGGCGACCGGGTCGTACTCGTCGGACATCGCGACGGTCGACACCGGAAGACCGTCCGGGACGGCGGCGATCGACTGCTGCATCATGGCGCGCACCGACTCGACCGACTGCTGTCCCGTGTCGTAGAGATCGAGGCCGACGGCGAGGTACGGGGCGCCGAGGCTCGGCTGCACCCAGGCCCTGCGCAGGGAGCGGACCGCCGGCGTGCGGTGCGCGTTCTGTGTGAGCAGCGCGTAGAACTGGGGGATCTCGATGGCCGGTTCGGTCAGCCGCAGCGGCCCGGCCGGCATCCGGTCGAGGCCGGTGGCGATCCGGCGCAGATCGGGCCAGGGGATACCGACGCCGCCGCCCGGCGCGTGCGGGTTGAGCCAGATGCCCCAGCGGTCGGGGAAGAGGGCGCGGGCGATGTCGGCGCCGGCGACCACCTCGTGGGCCCTAGTCCAGCCCGAGGCGGAGAGTTCCTGCGGGGAGGTGACACAGGGGGCGTACCCGAGGCCGTCGACCTCCATGTTCCCGTACTGGGCGTCGGGGGATCCGGCCTGGCCGTGCCAGAGGAGCATCCACACCCGGCCGTCGGCGAGGGCCTGCAGCAGCGCCTCGTACGCGTCGTAGCGCCCGGGCGTCACCTGGCGCAGCATGTGCTCGACCTGCCCGGCCGCCGCGGTGCCTGACGCACTCACTCTGGGTCCCGCCCCTCTTCGATCCGCCGTTCCCTCGGGCCGCCCTGGGCACGCGAGTGCGGCGACCACGTCATCAAACCAGCTTAAGCGGCCGTACTGACACCAACTTGACGTCTACGCGTACTGCCGGGTGTAGAAGGGCCGGACCCGGGTCAGCATCCAGTCGCCCACGGGGTCCTGGGCGATGTCCAGCAGGACCAGGTTGACCGGCCACTTCACGGCGACCCGGCCGAGGGCGCGGCCGAGGGCGTCCATGGGGGCGTTGCGGTCGGGCCCCTCGAAGGCGGAGAGCTGGACGCCGACGAACAGGACCGGCGGGTCGCCCTCGATGCTGGCCAGGATCCTGCGCGCGGTCTGGACGACCCGGGTCGACTCGAACTCGCCGGCCGCGGCGGCGAGGAAGTCGACCGGCTCCTCCTGCCAGTCGGGCTCGAAGAGCCGGACCCGGCCGCCGCTCGCCCCTCCCCCGTAGCCTCCGGCCCGGGAGGCGCCCCCGAGCGGCGCGCGGCCCTCCCGGCACAGCTCCGCGACGGCGGGCGGCGGCAGCGGTACGCCGACGGCGCCGCCGGGGTTCACGGCGATGCCGAGCTGCGGGGGCAGACCCCGGGCGAACTCGACGGCGGGGGCGACGGTGCCGGACATGTGGTCGCCCGCGCCGAGGCGGAACTGCTCCTGGGAGCTGAAGACGGGGACGTAGGGGGCGCCGTCGATCTCCATCGTCGGCAGGTCGAGGCCGGCGCTGTCGGGCCCGCCGCCGTTGGGCAGCGGCACCCAGACGGCGCTCCGCCCCAGCACCTCCACGAGCCGCGCCCCGGCCGAGGGGTTCCCGACCGATGCGGCCAGCACCTCTTCGAGCTCATTGGCGGGCCATGTCGTGTCCACTGTGATCCCTGCTCCCCCCGTCGGCCCCGGGGCCGGCCGCGACGTCCTGCGAAGCAGGGTAGCGGCCGCGACGGTGGCGACGCGCTCGCGGCCGGGGGCTGCGGGCCGCGACGGGTCGCCACGGGTCGCCACGGGTCGCGACCCGGCGGCGATCCGAGGGGCGGGACGCGGGGGTCGCCACGGGTCGCGGTCGGAGGCGGGACGCGGGACGACGGCAGGTGTGGGCGCAAGGGCGGGGCGCGCGGTATCGCCAGGGGCGGGTGCGGGGCACGGCAGGACGGCGGGCGGGCCTCACAGGCCCCACGGCCGGGGGGCCGGGGCCCGCCTGGCGCCACGGCCGGGTCCGGAGCGCGGGAGGTACGAGCCGGCGACAGCCGCCGGGCGGCCCCCACGGGCAGCCCAGGCCGTCAGCCAGCCAGGCGCGGGCGACGGTCGAGCACCGGGGTCAGAGCCCCCGCCGGGCGAACCCTGCACGGGCCCCTCGGCGGGGGGCCGGGGCCCGCCTGGCGCCGCGGGCTGCTCCGGACCGCGCGAGCTGAGCCAGGGCGGACGGGCACCGGGTGGGAGCACCCCGGCAGCAGGGCCTCAGCCGGGAACGGCTCGCCCGGCTCCGTCCCGGGGCGCGGCATCAACGACGGCGAGCGCGAGCCGACGGCGAAGCGGGAGGTACGGGCCGGCGACGGCCCGGGCGGCCCCCACGGGCAGCCCAGGCCGGCAGCCGGGCACGGGCGACGGCGGAGCGCCGGGGGGAGGCTGCCGACACCCACCCGGCGGGCCCCACGGATGCCCCGGACCGGGACGGAAGCCACCCGGGCACGGGCGTCGGCAGAGCGGCGGGTACGGGTCGAGGGCGGGCCCGGCGGGGCGCACGGCCGCCAGGCCGCGGACGGGGCCCGGGGCGAGGGCAGCCCGGCGCGGGGTTCGGTCCGGCGCGCAGCCGGGCCCGGCGCCCACATCCGCGCGCCCCCGCCTTCTCAGGACGTGTCGCCGAAACCGATCCGGGTCAGCGCCGATGCCGCCGCACGGTCCAGCAGGGTCGCGGAGGCGCAGCCCGCGGGGAGGTGACCGCGTTCGGCGGCGTGCAGGAGATGGGAGACCGCTCGCCGGTGGCGGGCGAAGGCGTAGCCGGAGACGCCGCGGCCGCGCTCGCGCTGGCCCGCGCGGGCGGTTTCCGGGGTGACGTCCAGCAGGAGCAGATGGAGGCCGCGCCCCCGTCTGCGGGCCTCGCGGGCCATCCAGCGCCGGACCCACGACTGGGTGCCGCAGTCGTGCACGATCACGCTCTCCCCGGAGCGCAGCGCCCGCCGCAGCCCCGCGTAGTGCGCCAGACGGACGAGCGGGCGGTAGAGGGCGTACGGCACGGCGCGGGGCATCCTCCGGTCCCAGCGGTCCCGGGTGTCCTGGGAGTCGATCCCGCCGCCCTCGGCGGCCCGCCGGATGAGCGTGGACTTGCCGCTGCCGGGCAGCCCGGAGATCACGACCACGTCACCGCGGCGGAACACCAGGGCACGCGGGCCGCGCCCCTCGCGTCCCCGCAGGTCACGCACGACGGGCTGGGCCGCGGTGAGGCCGATGGACAGGCCGCGCCCGGTGGCCCCGGGTGCTCGCCCGGGGATTCGGGGCCGGCCGGGCACCCCTGCGGTCGCCGGATACGCACCGGACTGCTGCAACGTCATCAACTCACTCTCCCCCTGTCGGGTCTCCGAGACCCTGCCCAAGAAGCTTAAAGAAAAGGTAATGACCAACAAGTGATTTGCCGACGAGAGCGCCCGTGCAATGATGTCCGCGCAAACTGCATACCGGCCGCTTGAATCCGCGCGGGAGAGTCCTGGCCACTGTGTGGGCCGGGCGCCGAAGGAGCAAGTCCCTCCCTTGAATCTCTCAGGCCCCGTACCGCGCGCGACGAGGCAGATCTGAAAAGCGAGCCGCAGCTCCTGCGGTTCCACCCAAGGTGCAAGTCGCGTCCTGCGCGTAGGTCCGCTACGTGTGGTCGTGATGAACCTCTCAGGTTTCGATGACAGATGGGGAGGATCGTCCTCGCCAGTCATGCCCTGGGAGCCCCATCCATGAGCAACGCCCCCCGTCTCACCGCCCTCGATGCCCTGCATCGCTCGCTGGGCGCGACCATGACCGACTTCGCCGGCTGGGACATGCCGCTGCGGTACGCGAGCGAGCGCGACGAGCACAACGCCGTCCGCACGAAGGCCGGTCTCTTCGACCTCTCCCACATGGGCGAGATCACCGTCACCGGGCCGCAGGCCGCCGCCCTGCTGGACTACGCGCTGGTCGGCAACATCGGCGGCGTCGCCACCGGCCGCGCGCGCTACACGATGATCTGCCAGGAGGACGGCGGCATCCTCGACGACCTGATCGTGTACCGCCTCGGCGACACGGAGTACATGGTCGTCGCCAACGCGTCCAACGCGCAGATCGTCCTCGACGCCCTCACGGAGCGCGCCGAGGGCTTCGACGCCGCTGTACGCGACGACCGTGACGCATATGCGCTCATCGCCGTACAGGGCCCCGAGTCACCCGGCATCCTCAAGTCGCTCACCGACGCCGACCTGGACGGACTGAAGTACTACGCCGGCCTCCCCGGCACCGTGGCAGGCGTCCCCGCCCTGATCGCCCGGACCGGCTACACCGGCGAGGACGGCTTCGAGCTGTTCGTCGAACCCCGTCACGCGGAGACCCTGTGGAAGGCGCTGACCGAGGCCGGCGCCCCGGCCGGTCTCGTACCGTGCGGCCTGTCCTGCCGTGACACGCTGCGCCTGGAGGCGGGCATGCCGCTGTACGGGCACGAGCTGACCACGTCGCTCACCCCCTTCGACGCCGGTCTGGGCCGGGTCGTGAAGTTCGAGAAGGAGGGCGACTTCGTCGGCCGCAAGGCCCTGGAGGCCGCCGCCGGGCGCGCCGCCGCGAACCCGCCGCGCAAGCTGGTCGGCCTGGTCGCCCAGGGCCGCCGGGTGCCGCGGGCCGGGATGGCGGTCGTCGCCGGCGGCGAGGTCGTCGGCGAGGTCACCTCCGGCGCCCCGTCGCCGACCCTCGGCAAGCCGCTCGCCATCGCCTACGTGGACGCCGCGCACGCCACGCCCGGCACCGAGGGCGTCGGCGTCGACATCCGCGGTACTCATGAGCCGTACGAGGTCGTGGCGCTCCCCTTCTACAAGCGCCAGAAGTAGTCACTCCGGCATCCCCCATCAGCAGCACTTCCTCGCGTACAGGAGAATTCAGGTCATGAGCAACCCCCAGCAGCTGCGCTACAGCAAGGAGCACGAGTGGCTGTCGGCCGCCGAGGACGGCGTCTCGACGGTCGGCATCACGGAGCACGCGGCGAACGCCCTCGGCGACGTCGTGTACGTCCAGCTCCCGGAGGTCGGTGACACGGTGACCGCGGGCGAGACCTGCGGCGAGCTGGAGTCGACCAAGTCGGTCAGCGACCTGTACTCCCCGGTGACGGGTGAGGTCGTCGAGGCCAACCAGGACGTCGTGGACGACCCGTCGCTGGTGAACTCCGCCCCGTTCGAGGGCGGCTGGCTGTTCAAGGTGCGGGTCGCGGAGGAGCCGAAGGACCTGCTCTCCGCCGCCGAGTACACCGATTTCGCCAGCTGACCAGGACTCGACCCTAGGGATCGCGTGATGTCGCTTCTCAACACCCCTCTCCACGAGCTCGACCCGGACGTCGCCGCCGCCGTCGACGCCGAGCTCCACCGTCAGCAGTCCACCCTGGAAATGATCGCGTCGGAGAACTTCGCTCCGGTCGCCGTCATGGAGGCGCAGGGCTCCGTCCTCACCAACAAGTACGCCGAGGGCTACCCCGGCCGCCGCTACTACGGCGGCTGTGAGCACGTCGATGTCGTCGAGCAGATCGCCATCGACCGCATCAAGGAGCTGTTCGGCGCCGAGCACGCGAACGTCCAGCCGCACTCGGGCGCCCAGGCGAACGCGGCGGCGATGTTCGCGCTGCTCAAGCCGGGCGACACGATCATGGGTCTGAACCTCGCCCACGGCGGGCACCTGACCCACGGCATGAAGATCAACTTCTCCGGCAAGCTCTACAACGTGGTCGCCTACCACGTGGACGACGCCACCGGCCAGGTCGACATGGCCGAGGTCGAGCGGCTCGCCAAGGAGTCCAAGCCGAAGCTGATCGTGGCCGGCTGGTCGGCGTACCCGCGTCAGCTGGACTTCGCCGCGTTCCGGCGGATCGCGGACGAGGTCGGCGCCTACCTGATGGTCGACATGGCGCACTTCGCGGGTCTCGTGGCCGCCGGGCTGCACCCGAACCCGGTGCCGCACGCCCATGTCGTGACCACGACCACCCACAAGACGCTGGGCGGTCCGCGCGGCGGCGTGATCCTGTCCACCGCCGAGCTCGCCAAGAAGATCAACTCCGCGGTGTTCCCGGGTCAGCAGGGCGGCCCGCTGGAGCACGTGATCGCCGCCAAGGCGGTCTCCTTCAAGGTCGCGGCCTCGGAGGAGTTCAAGGAGCGCCAGGAGCGCACCCTGGAGGGCGCGAAGATCATCGCCGAGCGCCTGGTGCAGGACGACGTCAAGCAGGTGGGCGTCTCCGTGCTGTCCGGCGGTACGGACGTGCACCTGGTGCTGGTGGACCTGCGGCACTCGGAGCTGGACGGTCAGCAGGCCGAGGACCGGCTCCACGAGGTCGGCATCACCGTCAACCGCAACGCGATCCCGAACGACCCCCGCCCGCCGATGGTCACCTCGGGTCTGCGGATCGGCACGCCGGCTCTCGCCACCCGCGGCTTCCGGGCCGAGGACTTCCGCGAGGTCGCCGACGTCATCGCCGAGGTGCTCAAGCCCTCGTACGATGCGGACGCCCTCGGGGCCCGCGTCTCGGCGCTCGCCGCGAAGCACCCCCTTTACCCTGGTCTGTAAGCAGACCTGAGCACGACCGACGGGGCACCGCGCACACCGGACGGTGAGTGCGGTGCCCCGCACCGTGCACCCGGCGCACACCCGCGCCTTCCTGCCCGGCCCGACGGCCGGGTTCCGGCCCGCGGCACAGCCGCACAGGGACACCGCGTCCCCCGGGAAAGCACAGCCATCCCACAAGGAGTACCCCCGTGGCCATCTCGGTCTTCGACCTGTTCTCGATCGGCATCGGGCCGTCCAGCTCCCACACGGTCGGCCCCATGAGGGCGGCCGCCATGTTCGCCCGCCGGCTGAAGAACGAGGGCATGCTGGCCCACACCGCGGCGATACGCGCGGAGCTGTACGGCTCGCTGGGCGCGACCGGCCACGGCCACGGCACCCCCAAGGCGGTCCTGCTGGGCCTGGAGGGCAGCTCGCCCCGGACGGTCGACGTCGAGACCGCCGACGAGGAGGTCGAGCGGATCAGGAGCGACAAGCGGATCAAGCTCCTCGGGGCGCACGAGATCGACTTCGACTTCGACGAGGACCTCGTCCTGCACCGCCGCAAGGCGCTCCCGTACCACGCGAACGGCATGACCCTGTGGGCGTACGACGCCGAGGGCGGGACGCTGCTGGAGAAGACGTACTACTCGGTGGGCGGCGGCTTCGTCGTCGACGAGGACGCGGTGGCCGGCGAGAACCCGATCGTGCCGGACGACACCGTGCTGAAGTACCCGTTCCGCACGGGTGACGAGCTGCTGCGGCTCTCCCGCGA
Organism: Streptomyces sp. HUAS CB01; assembly: GCF_030406905.1. Lineage (NCBI taxonomy): Bacteria > Bacillati > Actinomycetota > Actinomycetes > Kitasatosporales > Streptomycetaceae > Streptomyces > Streptomyces chengbuensis. Next base: position 5,511,468 of record NZ_CP129137.1, on the reverse strand, counting down.
GACGGGGCTGTCGATCTCCTCGCTGATGCTGGAGAACGAGAAGGCCTGGCGCACCGAGGACGAGATCCGCGAGGGGCTGCTGGACATCTGGCGGGTCATGCAGGCCTGCGTCTCGCGCGGCATGTCCCGCGAGGGCATCCTCCCGGGCGGGCTGAAGGTCCGCCGCCGCGCCGCCACCACCGCGCGCAAGCTGCGCTCCGAGGGCGACCCGCAGGCGCTGGCGATGGAGTGGATCACGCTCTACGCGATGGCCGTGAACGAGGAGAACGCGGCAGGCGGCCGTGTCGTGACGGCCCCGACGAACGGCGCAGCGGGCATCATCCCGGCGGTCCTGCACTACTACATGAACTTCGTTCCCGGAGCCGACGAGGAGGGCGTGGTCCGCTTCCTGCTCGCGGCCGGCGCGATCGGCATGCTCTTCAAGGAGAACGCCTCGATCTCCGGCGCCGAGGTCGGCTGCCAGGGCGAGGTCGGCTCGGCCTGCTCGATGGCGGCGGGCGCGCTCGCCGAGGTGATGGGCGGCTCCCCGGAGCAGGTGGAGAACGCCGCGGAGATCGGCATGGAGCACAACCTGGGCCTCACCTGCGACCCGGTCGGCGGCCTCGTCCAGATCCCCTGCATCGAGCGCAACGGCATGGCCGCGGTGAAGGCCGTCACCGCCGCCCGTATGGCCCTGCGCGGCGACGGCAGCCACAAGGTCTCCCTCGACAAGGTCATCAAGACCATGAAGGACACCGGCGCGGACATGTCGGTCAAGTACAAGGAGACGGCGCGCGGCGGGCTCGCGGTGAACATCATCGAGTGCTGAGCGCGCGGCGGAGACAGGGAAGGCCCCCGGCTCTGCCGGGGGCCTTCGTCGTACCCGGTGCGCCGTCCGCGGTCCGGGTACGGCGGTGTCAGGCCTGGTTCAGCGCGGCCCAGAACTCGTCGAAGGTCAGCAGACCGTCGCCGTTGCCGTCCTTGGTCCTGATGACGGCCTCGGCGACCGTCTCGGTCACGTGGAAGTCGCCCAGCTGCGCCATGGCGCTCTTGTACTCGGCGGCCGAGATCAGCCCGTCGCCGTTCAGGTCGAATCGATCGAAGGCCTTGCGTGCCGACTCGATGTCCGCCACAGATCCACCCCTTCTTGGTGCATTACTGACGCAGGCCAGATTATCGGCGGGGGCGGCGATCCGGGTGCCGGGGGCCGTCGGGGACGATGGGGGCATGAGCGACGCGGTGGCACGGATCCTGGAGGCGGCGGCGCGGGGCGAGTTCCCGCCGCCGGACGGCGGCACCACGATCGTTCCCCAGCCCAGTGGCCGGGACGCCGGTGTGCTGGCCTTCACCGCGCACTCGGTGGTGTTCACGGACGAGGACCCGGCATGGGTGCGCGAGGCGCTGACCGCGGCCGCGAGCGACCCGCTCGCGGCGAGCATGAACCCCGGCTTCCTGCACGCGCTGATGACGAGGACAGGCCGCTCGATGAACACCATCGACCTGCTCACGGTCGCCGCCGCCCGGCCCGGCGAACCCGAACTGGAGCTGCGGGAGATCGCCGATCCGGACCATCCCCGGGTGGCACGGGCGCTGAAGTTCCGTGACGACGTGCGGGTGTGGGCCGCGGACGGCGGTGTGCTGGTCCTGGGCCGGGGCGTGGCCGGGCGGTGGGAGGCCGCGATCGAGGTCGACCTGGCGGCGCGCGGCGCCGGACTGGGGGTGCGACTCGCCGTCGCGGCACGCCATCTGGTGCCCGGCACGCACGTCTGGGCCCAGCAGTCGCCCGGGAACGCCCGCAGCGTACGGACGTTCCAGCAGGCGGGCTACCGGCCGGTGGGCTCGGAGGCCCTGCTCGTGGCCGGGTGACCGCGGCGCACCGGGTCAGCGGAAGACGCCGGTGTGCCCCAGGGAGTAGCGGCCGGGCTGGGGGTAGACGGCGAGGCCGTGGGGGCCGCTGCCGACGGGGATGCGGGCGAGCTGTTCCCCGGTCGTGGTGTCGATCGCGTACACCTCGGAGTGGTAGCGCCCGGACAGCCACAGCACCCTGCCGTCGGCGGAGACACCGCCCATGTCCGGGGAACCCCCGTTCGGCAGCCGCCACTTCTTCGTCAGCCGGTCCTGGGTGAAGTCGAAGACCGAGACCGAGCCCTCGCCCCGGTTGGTGACGTACATCTCCCGGGAGTCGCGGCTGACGTACAGGCCGTGGCAGCCCTTGCCGGTGGGCAGCAGGTTCGGTGTGGTGAACCGGTCGCCGTCGAGCACCCACATGCCGTCGGCGACCATGTCCGCGACGTAGAAGGTCCTGCCGTCCGGCGAGAGCTTCACGTCCTGCGGCATGGCGCCGCCGAACGGCAGTTTCTGCTGGCCGATCACCTCCATGCTCTCCGTGTCGACCTTGAGCAGTTCGCCGGAGAACTCGCAGGAGACGATGAAGTACCGGCCGTCCGCGGAGAAGTCCGCGTGGTTGACGCCGTAGCAGGTGACCGGCGTGGTCTTGAGGGTGCGCATGGTGTGCGGGTCGCGGAAGACCAGCTCCCGGTCCATGGAGGCCATGACGACCGCGTAGCGGCCGTTGGGCGTGAAGTAGAGGTTGTACGGGTCGTGGACGTCCACCGGCCGGCCGGCGACCCCGGTGGCCGGGTCGATGGGGGTGAGGGTGTGGCCCCTGTTGTTGTTCACCCACAGGGTCCTCAGGTCCCAGGAGGGGACGACGTGCTGCGGCTGGACGCCCACCGGGATCGTCTCGACGACGGTGAAGGTGGCCGGGTCGATGACCGAGACGGTGTTGGAGTTGGTGTTGGGCACGTAGACCCGGGACGGGAAGTCCCGCACGACCGGTGAGAGCCGGCCGGGACGGTCGGCGGCGTAGACGTCCCTGGGGTCGAGGAGCGGCGGCATGCCGGGCAGCCCCATGGGTACGCCGGCGTCCCGTGTGCGGACCGGCGGCGTGGTCCGTGCCCCCTGCTTCTCGGTGGACGCCTCGCAGCCGGCGCCGAGGGCCGCGAGCAGGGCGGTCGCGAGGAGCGGCAGGGATCGCTTGGTGAGGTGCAGCATCAGTCGGCAGCTCCGTGGTCGGCACCTTCGGCACCGCGGGCGATCCGTGCCCGCGCGGCAGGTGCGATGCCGACGAAAAATAACGACGGGCATGATTCGGGCCCGTTGTCCGACACACGCCGAGACATCCCCGACTCGAAGGTTCACTCAGTCGGCCCCATATTTATTCATCGTTTGCCAGGCAGGTGGCCGAGTTCACCTTTGATTCAATGTTGCATTGCACCTGAATGCACAAATTTGCCCGAAATGCCGCCTTGGCGGATGGCCGGATGTCTGCCATAGTCGGTCGCACGACCCCCATTGACCCGGGCCAGGTCGTCCAGAAGAGCGGCAGCGCGGATACACCCCACCCCGTCCACGCCCGCACCCACACGGAGCCCCCTCGGTGCCACGACGGCACAGGGGGTCTTCGTGCTTCCCGGCCTCGGAGGCCCGCGGGCCGCAGCCGGCGGGCACCGCGGGAAGAGGCCCTCAGCGGTCGGCGATGCGCATCTCGAACCAGGTGGTCTTGCCGCGCGGGAGCAGATCCACACCCCACCTGTCGGAGAGCTTGTCGACCAGGAAGAGCCCGCGTCCGCTGGTGTCGAGCTCATGGACCGGCAGCAGACAGGGCAGCCCGCGCGAGGGGTCCCGCACCTCGATGCGGATCCAGCCGCGCCGGCGCAGCATCCGGAGCCCGAACACCCGCGCCCCGGTGTGCCGCACCGCGTTGCCCACGAGCTCGGAGACCAGCAGGATCGCGTGCTCGGCGGTCTGCGGCGAGAGCGCCCACTGACGGAGCACCACACACTGCGTCAGCCTGCGTGCGGTGGCCGCGGATTCGGGGCGCGACGGCAGTTCGACCTCGCCCTCCGTCGGATTGCCGAACAGCTCGACGGCCTCGAGCGCCCGCTCGTCGTCGACTGCCGGCGTCCACCGCGCGGCGGTCGCACCGCCGCGCGCCCGCGGTTGTTCCACACCTTCCAGCCCCGCCATGCCCCCCATCATGGCCGCCCGGACGACCTCCCGTGACCGTTCCGGAGGAATCGGTACCCCGGGGAACAGGGCCCCGGGGTACCGATTTGGCATATGCCTACGGCATTCGGAGGGTCCTCACAGCCCAACTGACCTGCGGTGACGCACCGCTTACACATGATCGCCAAGAGCGGCGACCGGCGGCGCCTCAAGGTTCCCTCAAGGTTCGATCAAGGCACTCGCGAGGTTGACGCAAGGGGCTACGGTGTCCAATCCCGCTCCCCTCGGGGGCAGTTCAGACGAACTTGGCCTTGCCCGGGCCCTCCTCGACGAAGCTCCGCATGCCCCGCTCGCGGTCCTCGGTCGCGAACAGGCCCGCGAACCAGTTGCGTTCGATCGCCAGGCCCGTGTCGATGTCCGTCTCGAGTCCGGCGTCGACGGACTCCTTGGCCGCCCGCAGCGCCAGCGCCGGCCCCTGGGCCAGCTTCGCGGCCCAGGCGTGCGCCTGCCCGTGGACCTCGGCGGCCGGTACGACCCGGTCGACCAGCCCGATGGCCAGCGCCTCGTCGGCCTTCACATGGCGGCCGGTGAAGATGAGGTCCTTGGCCTTGGACGGGCCCACGAGCCGGGCCAGCCGCTGGGTGCCGCCCGCGCCCGGGATCAGCCCGAGCAGGATCTCCGGCTGGCCCAGCCGGGCGTTGTCCGCCGCGATCCGGTAGTCGGCGCACAGCGCCAGTTCGCAGCCGCCGCCGAGGGCGTAGCCGGTCACGGCCGCGACGACGGGCTTGGGGATGCGGGCGACGGCGGTGAACGAGTCCTGCAGGGCCTTCGACCGCTTCACCATCGCGGTGTGGTCCATCACCTGCATCTCCTTGATGTCCGCGCCCGCCGCGAACACCTTCTCCCCGCCGTAGAGGACCACGGCCCGCACGTCGTCGCGGTCGGTCGCCTCGGCGGCCAGTTCGCGCAGCCGGTCCTGGGTGGCGATGTCCAGGGCGTTCATCGGGGGGCGGTCCAGGCGGATGGTGCCGACGCCTTCGGAGACTTCGAGAGTGACTGTCATACGGGGAGGTTAGCCCCCGTTAACGCCGAGGGGCCCGGTGCCGTCCGTCACAGCGCCGGGCCCTCGTCGTGTCGTCGCGGGACTACTCGGTCCACTCCGCCCAGGACATGTTCCAGCCGTTCAGGCCGTTGTCCGGGGCGATCTGCTTGTCCTTGGAGTTCTTCACGACGACCACGTCGCCGATGATCGAGTTGTTGTACATCCAGGCCGCCGGCGTACCGCTGTCGTAGGCACCGCGCACGTCACGCAGACCGACGCAGCCGTGGCTGACGTTCGCCGAGCCGAAGGTGCCGCGGGAGGCCCAGTAGTTGCCGTGCATGAACGTGCCGGACGTCGACAGGCGCATCGCGTGTGGCACGTCCTTGATGTCGTACTCGCCGCCGAAGCCCACGGTGGCGCCGTTCATCCGCGTCACCTTGTACTTCTCGCTGATGACCATCTGGCCGTTGTACGTCGTGGTCGACGGGGCGCCCGCGGTGATCGGGATCGTCTTCACGAGCTTGCCGTCGCGCACGACCTTCATGGTGTGGGCCTTCGCGTCGACCGTGGAGACCTGGCTGCGGCCGATGGTGAAGGAGACCGTCTTGGCCTGCTTGCCGTACACACCGGGCCGGCCCTCGACGCCGTCCAGGTTGAGCCGGACCGTCACCTTGGTGCCCGCCGCCCAGTACTTCTCGGGACGGAAGTCCAGGCGGTCGTTGCCGAACCAGTGGCCCTCGACCGGCACCGCCGGCTCGGCGGTGACCTTGATGGCCTTCTCGACGGCCTCGGGGTTGGTGATGCCGCGGGTGAAGTTGATGGAGACGGGCATGCCGACGCCGACCGTGGAACCGTTCTCGGGGGTGTAGTGGCCCACGAAGGTGTTCTTGGGGACGAGGGTGGTGAAGGTCGTGTCCTTCGCGGACTCACGGCCCTCGGAGTCCTTGGCGACCGCGTGCACCTTGTACTTGGTCGCCGAGGCGAGGTGCTGCAGCGGCTCCCAGCTCGCGCCGCCGGCGGCGATCTTCCCCTCGACCGCGTTGCCCTTGTCGTCCTTGACGGCGACCTCGGTCAGCTTGCCCTTGTCGGCGCTGACCTTGAGCGCGCCGCTCGTGGCGACCGACTTCGCGCCGTCCTTGGGCGCGATGGTCACGACCGCCTGCGAGGCGGCCGTGCCGACCTTGCCGCCGTCCTTGGCGCCCTTGTCGCCCCCGCTCGCGCGGTCGGAGTCGTCGCCGCCCCCGCAGGCGGACACCAACAGCAGCATCGCGCCCATGGCGAGGGCCGGCAGCGCGGTGCGTCCGCGTCGCCGGCCCGTCCGGACCGATGCCCCCGATATCGGCTGCCCGTTCACGATCAGTTGTCTCCCCTCGCACGGCCCGGTCTCGCCAGGGCCCGCACCCCCACGCGCTCGAGCGGCGCGCACTGCGATAGATAATCACACCGCAGGTCGCTGGGGCTTCTCGCAAATGTCACCGTTCAGTCGCAAATCTGCCCGGTGGACGTGCCGGTCATGCGGAGGGGCGGCTCACTGCAGCGCGGAACCGGCCTTCCACGCCGTCCAGCCCATGTTCCAGCCGCTCAGCCCGTTCCACGGGTCGACCGTCCGGTCCGGGGAGTTGACCACTTCCACCACGTCGCCGATGAGCGTCCGGTCGAAGAACCAGCCCGCCGGGGAGTCCTGGCTGCCGCCCTTCTCGTCGCGCAGCCCGATGCAGCCGTGGCTGACGTTCCGCATGCCGAAGACCGCCGGGTCGGCCCAGTAGTTGCCGTGCAGGAAGGTGCCCGACGTGGTGAGCCGCATCGCGTGCGGCACGTCCTTGATGTCGTACTCGCTCTTTCCGTCGTCGTCGGTGAAGCCGACCGTCGCGCCGTTCATGCGGGTGACGTCGTGCATCTCGCTGACGACCATCCGGCCGTTGTACGTCCGGGTCTTCCTGCCCCCCGTGGTGACCGGCAGCGTCGTCAGCAGCCGGCCGTCCCGGCGCACCTCCATGGTCCGCTCGCGGGCGTCGACCAAGGAGATCTGGGACCTGCCGACGGTGAAGCGGACGGTCTTGCGCTGGATGCCGTACACGCCGGACGCACCCTCGACGTCGCGCAGCCGCATGTCGACGGTGACCTTGGTGCCGGGCTTCCAGTACTCGCGCGGGCGGAAGTCGAGCCGCTCCGCGTCGAACCAGTGGCCCACGACCTCCACGGGCGGAACGGAGGTGATGCGGATGGCCCGCTCGACGGCCGCGCGGTTCCTGATCCCGCGGTTGAAGTCGAACGAGACGATCATTCCGATGCCCACCGTGGAGCGGTTCTCCGGGGTGAAGTAGCCGATGAACCGGTGGTCGGGCACGACGGTGGTGAAGGTCGTGTGCCGTGCGGAGCGGCGGCCGTGGGCGTCCAGCGCCACCGCGTCGACGCTGTACTTGGCCGCCAGCTCGAGCCGGGTGCCGGGCTTCGGACGCCAGGTCAGTCCGTCCGGGGAGACGGCACCCGGGACGTCGGCGGGCTGCGCGGTCTCGATCCGGGTGACCCTGACCCGCTCCAGCCGCCCGCCCGACAGCGCCACTTCCAGCCGGCCGTCCGCGGGCACGGCCCTGGCGCCGTCCGCCGGAGTGATCCGGATGACGTCGCCGGGCGCCCGGGGTTTGTCGCCGCCGGTGCCCGGATCGACGCCGGTACTCCCGGCGGCTCCGCCGGTGCAGCCGGTCAGCCCGGCCAGCAGTCCCGTCCACAGCACGGCGACGGCCAGCGTGGCCCTCGTCCGCCTCACCGCGTTGCTCACAGAGTCCACCTCGTGGGGTCGCAGAGACACAGCACGTCCCGCCCAACGACGGCCACCCTCCTGGGGAAACGTCGGACCGGGTCATGTTGGGAGCAGCGCGGCGTCGGGAAGAAATGGTGGGAGGACCACACGCGGGGAGCCACGGCCGGGACGCCGTGGGCGGGAGCCGCGCGGGCCCGACGAGCCGCGGGAGGCCGACAGGTGTCGAGCGCAGCCGAGCAGGAGGCGGTACGGGAAGGGGAGCGGCCCCTTCCCGCCCCGGGGCCGAGCCCGGCCCTGAACGGGCGGCCGAGGGTGGCGGGCCGCTCCGCTCCCCCGGTCTGGCCAGGGGCGCCGACCCCGCTGGGCGCCCGGTACCGGGTCGGCCCCGACGGGGTCGCGGGCACCAACTTCGCCCTGTGGGCGGGCGGCGCCGAGGCAGTGGAGCTCTGCCTCTTCGACGAGTCGGGAGCGGAGGTACGGCTGCCGCTCACCGAGCTCACCCACGAGATCTGGCACGGTTTCGTGCCCGGCGTCGGAGCGGGGCAGCGGTACGGCTTCCGGGTGCACGGCCGGTGGGACCCGTGGACCGGCGCCCGCTGGAACCCGGCGAAGCTGCTGCTCGACCCGTACGCCCGGGCGGTCGACGGTGAGTACGCGCTGCCGCCGGAGGTGTACGGACACGTCCGCGACTGGCCGCAGCAGCACGTCGCGGACACCGTGCGCGACGACCGGGACTCGGCCCCGTACCTCCCGAAGGGCGTGGTCGTCCACGAGGACGCGCCGGACGACGAATGGGCCGACGACCGCCGGCCGAAGACGCCGTGGGCGGACTCCGTCATCTACGAACTGCACGTGCGCGGCTTCACCAGGCTGCACCCCGGCATCCCGCCGGAACTGCGCGGCACGTACGCGGGCCTCGCCCACCCGGCGGCGATCGGCCACCTCGTACGGCTCGGGGTGACGGCGGTCGAGCTGCTGCCGGTGCACCAGTTCGCGCACGAGGACCATCTGCTGCGGCGGGGCCTCAGGAACTACTGGGGCTACAACTCGATCGGCTACTTCGCTCCGCACGCCGGCTACAGCGCGTCCGGGACCGCCGGGCAGCAGGTCGGCGAGTTCAAGCGGATGGTGCGCGCCCTGCACGAGGCCGGCATCGAGGTCATCCTCGACGTGGTCTACAACCACACGGCGGAGGCCGGCGAGCTCGGTCCGACGCTCAGCCTCAAGGGCATCGACAACCGCGGCTACTACCGGCTGCAGCCCGACGCACGCCGCTACGCCGACTACACCGGCTGCGGCAACACTCTGCACGTGGTCCAGCCGCAGGTGCTGCGGCTCATCACCGACTCGCTGCGCTACTGGGTCACGGAGATGGGCGTGGACGGCTTCCGCTTCGACCTGGCGGCCGCCCTCGCCCGCTCGATGCACGACGTCGACATGCTGTCCCCGTTCCTCGCCGTGATCGCCCAGGACCCGGTGCTGCGCCGGGTGAAGCTGATCGCCGAACCGTGGGACGTCGGCAGCGGCGGCTACCAGGTCGGTGCGTTCCCGCCGCTGTGGACGGAGTGGAACGACCGCTACCGGGACGCGGTGCGGGACTTCTGGCGCGGCGCGCTGCCCGATCTGCGGGACCTGGGCTACCGGGTGTCGGGCTCCAGCGACCTGTACGCCTGGGGTGGACGGCGGCCGTACGCCTCGGTCAACTTCGTCACCGCCCACGACGGCTTCACCCTGCGCGACCTGGTCAGCTACGAGCGCAAGCACAACGAGGCGAACGGCGAGGGCAACCGGGACGGCACGGACGACAACCGCGCCTGGAACTGCGGCGCGGAGGGCGAGACGGACGACCCCGAGGTCAACGCCCTGCGCCGGCGGCAGATCCGCAATCTGCTCACCACGCTGCTGCTGTCCACGGGTGTGCCGATGCTGGTCGCGGGTGACGAGATGGGCCGCACGCAGGGCGGCAACAACAACGCCTACTGCCAGGACAACGAGACCGGCTGGCTCGACTGGTCGTTGCCGGACCGGCCGGGGCCGGCCGGGCTGCTGGCCCTCACCTCCCGGCTGCTCGCACTGCGCGGCGCGCACCCGGTGCTGCGGCGCAGGGCGTTCTTCTCCGGCCGGCCGCAGACCGCCGACGGTCTGCGCGACCTGGCCTGGTTCACGGCGCGCGGCACGGAGATGACCGAGCAGGACTGGTACGCCCCTTCCTCCACGCTGGCGCTCTTCCTGTCCGGCCGGGACATCCCGGGCCGGGACGCCCGTGGCGCACAGGTCGCCGACGACAGCTTTCTGACGATCCTGCACGCGGCCGGCCGGGCGACGGACTTCCAGCTGCCGGGGCCGCCGTGGGCGGAGGAGTACGAGCTGGTCGTCGACACCTCGCTGGAGGACCAGTCGGCGGCACCGGGAACGGTCCACCGGGGCGGGGAAGGCATCACGGTGCCGGCGCGGTCGGTGCTGCTGCTGCGGGTGCGCGACGGAGACTGAGGCCGCGGTGCGGCCCGTACGCGCCGGACCGGGCTCATCCGCTGCCCGGCGACGGGGCGGGCCCGCGCCGTCGCGCGACCGGATGGGCGGCACGTGACGGCCGGGTGCTGCGGGGCGGCCGACGAGGCTTCGTGCGTACGGCGGCGCCCGGCGTTCGCGCGAGGCGGCCTCGCGTCGGCGGGTGCCGAGCGGCGCAGCAGGCGGCCGGCGCGGCCGCGGGACGGCTGCCCCGACAGCGCGCCGCGCCTCGCGCCGTGCCTCGCGTCGTGGGAGCGGCACCGCAAGGCGCACGACGTGACGGCCTCGGGCGGACGCCCCGCCCACGGCGGGCGGCGGCGGCATGCGGCCGTCCCGGCCGTACTCCCGCGTGCGGTGTCGGCCGAGGATGCCGCGGTCGTACGGCGCCGGCCGAGAACGCCCGCGCACGTAGGCCGACCGATAACGCCGCGCGCATACGGCGCCGACCGAGGATGGCGCGCGTACGGCGTCAGCCGAGCACGCCCGCGCGCATACGGCGCCGGCCGAGAACGCCGGCGGCGGACGGGCGTCAGCCGAGGATGCCGCGGTCGTACGCCGCCGCCACCGCCGACGCCCGGTCCTTGACGGCGAGTTTGCCGTAGATGTGGGTGAGGTGGGTCTTCACCGTGGCCTCGCTGATGAAGAGTTCGGCGGCGATCTCCCGGTTCGAGGTCCCCCGGGCGACCAGGACCAGCACCTCGCGTTCCCGGGCGCTGAGCGGTTCGTCGCGCGGCGCCGGGTTGCGGACGCGGGAGACCAGCCGGGAGGCGACCGCCGGGGACAGGACGGTGCGGCCCTCGGCGGCGGCGCGGACCGCCGTGAACAGTTCCTCGCGCGGGGCGTCCTTGAGGAGGTAGCCGGTCGCCCCCGCCTCGATCGCGGGCAGCGTGTCCGCGTCGGTGTCGTAGGTGGTGAGGACGAGGACCTTCGTACGGGCACCGCGCCTGGCCAATTCGGCGATGGCCTCCACCCCGCCGCCGCCCGGCATCCGCAGGTCCATCAGCACCACGTCGGGGTCCAGCCGCTCGGCCAGCGCGACCCCCTCGACGCCGTCGGCGGCCTCGCCGAGCACCGCGAAGCCGGCCGCGGACTCGAACATGCCGCGCAGCCCGTCCCGTACGACGGGATGGTCGTCGACGATCAGCACGGAGATGGTGGCGTCAGCCATGGCGCACCAACGGTACGCGAGCCGACACCGCCGTGCCGCCGCCCGGTTCGGACTCGACGGACACCGTGCCGGCGATACGGGCCGCCCGGTGGCGCATGCCGTCCAGGCCGAAGCCGTTGGTGCGGGTCCGGGCGGGCAGCGCGCACGGGTCGAAGCCGCTCCCGTCGTCGCGGACGTCGAGCGTCACTTCGTCCCCCATGTAGGACAGGGTCACGCCGGCGCGTTCGGCGCGGGCGTGCCGGGCGGTGTTGGCGAGGGCTTCCTGGGCTATCCGCAGCAGCGTGGCGGCGACCTCGTCGTGCAGCGGCTCCACCGCGCCGGTGACCGTGAACCGGGCGGTCACGCCACTGCGCCGGGACCACTCGTCCACGGTCTTCTCCAGTGCCCGGGGCAGTTCGTCGTGGGCGAGGGCGGACGGCGCGAGGTTCTGCACCGACCGCCGCGCCTCGCCCAGGGCGGCGCGGGCCAGGGCGGCGGCACGCTCCGCGTGGGTGCGTGCCACGTCCGGGTCGTCCGTGGCGGTGACCACCTGGAGCTGCGCGACGATGCCGGTCAGCCCTTGGGCGATGGTGTCGTGGATCTCCGCGGCGAGCCGGCGTCGCTCGTCGGCGACGCCGGCCTCCCGGGCCTGGACGACGAGTTGGGCGTGCAGACCCGCGTTCTCGTCGAGAGCCTGTTCCAGACGGGCGTTGGTGCGCTCGAGCTCGGCGATCGTGGCGGCCTTCTGCTTCGCGGCCTCGGCCTCCTCGACGGCGATCCGGGCGAAGACGAGGGCGAGGAACGCGTTGAGGACGAACAGCGCGCCGAACGCCATCCAGTTCGTGGCCGACGCCGGCGGCAGCCCGCCGGACTGGGAACCGGCCATGGTCACCGCCGTGGCGACCAGCCCGGCGTAGGCCCAGCGGCGCGGCAGGAGCGCGCCGGCGTCGAAGTAGCCGAGGACCGCGTACACGGCGAAGAACGGGTTGAGCCAGGTGAGGACCGCGGCGAGGACGGTGCGTACCGCGTAGTGGATCCGGCCTGCCGGGGCGAACTCGGGCAGCCCGTCCCTGGTGCGGCTCCACCACAACTCGTGGACGAGCGCCGCCGGGAGCACGGCCGCGGCCCCGTACAGCTCGGCGCGCGTCATCAACGGCCGGGCGGTGGCGGCCGCGAGGGAGGAGGAGAGGCCGAGCAGGAGGTAGGGGCCGTAGCGGAAGAACTGCTCCCAGCGCTGTTCGGCGGCGGTCATGCGCCCAGTCTCCCGCACCCGTCGGTTCCCACGCCGCGGTCCCTCCGCGCCCACGGTCACTCCCAGCGGAACCAGCGAACCGCGGCGGCGGTCAGCGCGGCCGTCCACACCGCGGTGATCCCGACGGCGGCCCAGCCCGGCCAGCCGCCGGCCGCCGCACGGTCGAGCGCCCCGGACGCCGCCCCGAAGGGGGTGAGTTCGACGACCCGCCGCAGGGCCTCCGGCATGGCCTGCACCGGCACCCACACCCCGGCGGTGAACATCGCCGGGAAGAACACGGCCGAGCCGATCGCCGTGGCGATCTTCTGGGTGCGGGACACCGCGCACACGGTCGCGCCGAGCGCGAGCGCCGCGGTCGTCGTGAGGAGGAGGGCGAGGAGGTAGCCGGCGGGCTGTCCCGGGAGCTCCACCCCGTGGGCGACGCGGCCGACGGCGACCGCGAGCAGCGCCGAGAGCAGGGACGCGGCTCCGTGCAGGACGAGCTGTGCGGTGAGCAGCGCGGCCGGGCGCACCGGCGTGGTCGCCATCCTGCGCAGGACGCCCCGTTCCCGGTAGCCGGTGAGGACGGGCGGCATGGCCTGCAGCCCCGCCGTGATCGTGCCGAGGAGCACGGCGACGGGCACGTACAGATCGACGACGCGGCGGCCGCCGAGCTCGGCGGACACCTCCCGGAAGGACGGCACCAGGCCGATGATCAGAAGCAGGGCGGACGGGAAGACGAGGATCCAGAAGAGGCTGCCGGGTTCGCGGGCGAACAGGCGCGACTCGGTCCTCAGGACGGCGGCTGCGGCGGACGGCATGTCAGACCTGCTCTTCCGTGAGGTCGAGGAAGGCGTCGTCGAGGGTGGCCTCGGTGACGCGGAGCTGGTGGGCGGTGATGCGGTGACGCGCGAGCAGCGTGATGACGGCGTTGACGGTGTCGTCGGTGCCGTGGATGACGACCCGGCCTTCCCGGTCCTCGGCGAGCGCGGCTCCGGGAAGCCCGGCCAGGTCGTCCTCGGCGAGCGGCCGTGACGGGGTGAAGGTGATGACGGTGGCGCCGCCGGCGCGGCGGATCAGCCCCGAGGGGGTGTCGAGCGCGGCGAGCCTGCCCTTGTCGATGACGGCGATCCGGTCGCAGAGCCGCTGGGCCTCCTCCATGAAGTGGGTGACGAGGAGGACGGTCACGCCACCGGCCCGGACGTCCTCGATCAGGTGCCAGGTGTCACGGCGGGCGCGCGGATCGAGGCCGGTGGTGAGCTCGTCGAGCACGACGACGCGGGGGTTGCCGATGAGGGCGAGCGCGATGAACAGCCGCTGCTTCTGGCCACCGGACAGCTGGGCGAACCGGGTGCCGAGCTTGTCGGTGAGGCCGAGCCGTTCGGCGAGGGGCCGCCAGTCGGCGGGCCGGGCATGGAAGGCGGCGTACAGCTCCAGCGCCTCGCGGACCGTCAGCTTCGGCTGGAGCTCGCTCTCCTGGAGCTGGGCCCCGAGGATGCGCGTCACGCCGTCGTGGTCGGCCACCGGGTCGAGCCCGGCGACGCGGACGGTGCCCTCGTCGGGGGTCCGGAGCCCTTCGACGCACTCGACGGTCGTGGTCTTGCCGGCGCCGTTGGGCCCGAGGATCCCGAAGATCTCGCCCTCCTCGACCCGGAAGGTCACCCCGTCCACGGCCGGCCGTCCGCCGTAGGACCTGCGCAGTCCGTTCACTTCGACAATCGCCATGTGACGAGGGTGCCGGGCGGCGGCCGCGCACGGCATCGGCCGAGGCGCTCGAGGGCGCATCCGCCGATCGGTTGACGGGCGGCTACGACTTCGCGGCCGCGGGCGGCGGGGTGGACGGGCGGGGCGCCGACCGGCCCGGCGGGACGGGGCAGGGCAGCAGCGCGGTGAGGGGCGGGCGCGGCAGGGCGGTAGGGCCGGCGGGAAAACTCGGTGGGCCATGTCAGTGGTGAACCGTAGGCTCACTCCTGATGTCCACCACAGCTGAAGCCACCCAGCCCGACCGGTCCGCCGCCCGCTCCCTGCTGCGGCTGTGGCCGTACGTACGCCCGGTCAGGACCCGTCTGTTCACGGCCGCGTTCGTCGCGGTCGTCGCCTCCTGTCTGAGCCTCGTGATCCCCCTCGTCCTGAAGTGGATGGTGGACGGTCCGGTGGCCGACCGGGACGTGGGCGGGGTGTGGCTCGGCGCGCTGTACCTGCTGCTTCTCGGTGTCGCGGAAGCGGTGCTGTTCGGCTTCCGGCGCTGGCTGGTGGCCCGTCCGCTGGCCGGGGTCGAGGCGGCGATGCGGGCCGATCTCTTCCGGCACCTCCAGCGGCTGCCCGTGGCGTTCCACGACCGGTGGGCGTCCGGGCAGCTGTTGTCGCGCGGGACGACGGATCTGATGCTGGTGCGGATGTTCCTCGCGTTCCCGCTGACGTTCCTGCTCGTCAACGGCGTGACCATCCTCGTCGGCGCGGGCATCCTGCTGGCCCAGCAGTGGACGCTGGGGCTGGTGCTCCTCGCCCCGGTCGCCCCGCTGGTGTTCGTCATCGCCCGGTTCGAGGGGCGCTACTCGTCGGTGGCGCGGACGGCGCAGGACCAGGTGGGCGATCTGACGACCGTCGTCGAGGAGAGCGTCCTCGGCATCCGCATCATCAAGGGCTTCGGACGCCACCGGAGCCAGGCGGCCGCCTTCCGGGCGCTGTCCGAGCGGCTGCGCGGGACCGAACTGGTCAAGGCCCGGCTGCTGGCGGGCATCTTCGGCGTCATCATGATCGTCCCCGAACTCGCCATCGGCGCCGCGCTGGTGCTCGGCACGATGCAGGTCGCGGACGGCACCCTGTCGGCCGGCACGCTCGTCGCCTTCCTCTCCACGGCGCTCGCACTGCGCTGGCCGGTGGACGCGATGGGCTTCCTGCTCGCCATGAGCCAGGAGGCGGCGACGGCGACGGACCGCTACTTCGAGGTCCTGGACGCCGAGGAGGAACGCGACGACGAGCGGGGGTCCGGGCACGCGAGGCGCCTTGGTGAGGACTCCCGGAAGGTGCCCGGAGGGGAACCCGGGAAGCAGTCGGCGGAGGATTCAGCCACGGTGCCCGGGAACGGGGCCGTCCCGTCGGGACGTCCGCCGTCCGCGATCACCGCGCCCGCTCCGGGCCCGGAACGGGCGGGCGGGGCAGGAGGCGGGCTGCGGTTCGAGAACGTCCGCTTCCGCTACCCCGACGCACCCGAGGACACGGACCCGGTGCTGAAGGACATCGATCTGCACATCCGTCCCGGGGAGACCATGGCCCTCGTCGGTGGCACGGGCAGCGGGAAGACGACGCTGACCGCGCTCGTACCGCGGCTGTACGAGGTGACCGCCGGGCGCATCACGCTGGACGGGCGGGACATCGCGGCCATGCCGCGCGAGGAGCTCCGCACGCTGGTGTCGATGGCGTTCGAGGAGCCGACGCTCTTCTCGGCGAGCGTCGGGGAGAACGTGCGAATGGGCGCCGAGTACGCCGACGACGAGCAGGTGCGGCGGGCGCTGGACGTGGCCCAGGCGGGGTTCGTGGACACCCTGCCGCGGGGCCTCGGCAC
Organism: Streptomyces sp. HUAS CB01; assembly: GCF_030406905.1. NCBI lineage: Bacteria > Bacillati > Actinomycetota > Actinomycetes > Kitasatosporales > Streptomycetaceae > Streptomyces > Streptomyces chengbuensis. The sequence goes on along the minus strand of NZ_CP129137.1, from coordinate 5,495,227 downwards.
CCAGGTCGGCGAGCAGGGCCTCAGCCTGTCGGGCGGGCAGCGACAGCGGCTCGCCCTCGCCCGCGCGGTCGTCGGGAAGCCCCGGTTCCTCGTGCTCGACGACCCGCTGTCGGCGCTCGACGTGCACACGGAGGCGCTCGTGGAGGCCGCGCTGCGCCGGGTCCTCCAGGACACCACCGCCCTGGTCGTGGCGCACCGGCCGTCCACCGTGCTGCTCGCCGACCGGGTGGCGCTGCTGTCGGAGGGCCGGGTCGCGGCCGTCGGCACCCACCACGAACTGCTGCGGGACAACGCCGAGTACGCCTGGCTGATGTCGGGCGCTCACGCCGAGGAGCGAGACCGATGACGTCATCGACGGCCACGACGCCGCAGCCGGACGCCGGGGACAGCACGGCCGGCGCCGTCGCGAACGGCCCCGGGGCTTCGGGACCGGAAGCCGAAGGCACCGCCGCGCGCGGCGCGGACAGGCGGGCGACGGGCCCGGACGGCCCTGATCCCGCGGACCCGGCCGGACGGGGCGCGGACGCGAAGGACACGGACCCGGCTGCGCGGGGCGCGGACGGCGATCCGTTCGACCGGGACGCCCTGCCCGCGCCCGACGGGGCCACTGGTGCCCTGCTGCGTTCGCTGCTGGCGCCTCTCCGGGCACGGGTCGTCGTCGCCGCGGTGCTCCTGCTGCTTCAGCAGGCCGCGGCACAGGCCGGCCCGCTGCTCGTCGCGTTCGCCATCGACAGCGGTGTGCCCGCGCTGCGCGACGGCGACCACGGGCCGCTGGTCGTGGTCGGCGCCGGGTACGCGGTGTGCGCGATCGGGTCCGGCGCTTTCCAGTACGCCTTCATCCGCGCTTCGGCCCGCGTCAACCAGGACGCGCTGCTCGATCTGCGCGGCCGGATCTTCCGGCATGCCCAGGCGCTGAGTCTGGACTTCCACGAGCGGTACACCTCGGGCCGGCTGATCTCGCGTTCCACCACCGACGTCGAATCGCTGCGCGAACTCCTCAGCGAGGGACTGCAGGAGCTCCTCGCCGTGGTGCTGTCGTTCGTCTACATCTCGGCGATGCTGCTCTGGCTCGACCTCGGCATCGGCGGTCTCGCCGTGCTCAGCTTCGTCCCGCTGTACCTGCTGGTGCGGCTCTACCGGCGGCGCGCCTCGGTGGTGTTCGCCGAGCGGTCGACCGCCATCGCCTCCGTCATCGTGAAGTTCGCGGAGACGATGAACGGCATCCGGCCCGTGCGCGCCTTCCGCCGCGAGCGCGCGAACGACGAGCGCTTCGGCGCCCTGAACGACCGGCACGCCCGCAGCAACGGGGACTCGCTGCTGGAGATGGCCCGCTATGTCGTGGGGTCCCGGCTGGTGGCGAACACCGCGGTGGCGGGAATCGTGCTGTGGGGCGCGTACCGGGTGACCGAGGGGACGCTGGCGCTCGGTGTGCTCGCGGCCGCGGTGCTCTATCTGCGGCGGCTGTACGACCCCATCGACCGGCTCGGCATGTTCCTCAACTCGTACGAGTCGGCCGCCGCGTCGCTGCAGAAGATCGCGGGCCTGCTCGCCCAGACGCCGTCCGTCCCGGAGCCCGCGCGTCCCGTGGGGCTGCCGGAACGGGCCGGTGCCGCCGGTCCGGGCCGGGAGGTGGTCTTCGAGGACGTCCGCTTCGCCTACCGCACCGGCGGGGAGGTACTGCCGCGCTTCGCACTGACGATCCCCGCCGGTCAGACCGTCGCCGTCGTCGGCTCGACCGGTGCGGGCAAGTCCACGCTGGCGAAGCTGCTGGCCCGCTTCTACGACCCGACGGAGGGGCGGGTCCTGCTCGACGGCACCGATCTGCGCGATCTGCCGGTGCCCGAACTGCGGCGCGGGGTGGTGATGGTGACCCAGGAGGCGTTCCTGTTCTCCGGCACGGTCGCCGAGAACATCGCGATCGGGCGGCCGGACGCCACGCGTGAGGAGATCGAGCAGGCGGCGAAGGCCATCGGTGCGCACGACTTCATCAGCGGACTGCCGGAGGGCTACGACACGGACGTGCGCAAGCGCGGTGGCCGGATCTCGGCGGGGCAGCGTCAGCTCGTCGCCTTCGCCCGGGCGCTGCTCGCCGATCCGGCGGTGCTGATCCTGGACGAGGCGACGAGTTCGCTGGACATCCCCGGCGAGCGGGCGGTGCAGCGGGCCATGGCCACGGTGCTGCGGGGGCGGACGGCGATCGTCATCGCCCACCGCCTGTCGACGGTGGAGATCGCCGACCGGGTGCTGGTGATGGAACACGGCCGCGTCGTCGAGGACGGCAGCCCGGCCGCCCTCGTCGACGGCACGGGCCGCTTCGCGGGGCTGCACCGGGCATGGCGGGAGAGCCTGGTCTGACGGCGGAACGGCCCCCGGCCCGGCCGGGGGCCGTTCCGCGGAGTGCCGGGTGCGCGTCGAGGGCTGCGGGCCGCGAGGCGCAGGCCGAGCAGAACACGGCACCGGCTGCGAACCGCCGAACGGCACATCCGACACCGACGGCGACGACGTGTCGGTCGTCGACAACCGCCGTGTCGAGGTGGTGGACACCGAGCCCGTCGGCGACGAGCCCAACGGGATCGCCGTCACCCCGGACGGCTCCCGGGTGCACGTCACCGACTTCGCGGACGACGAGGTGTCCGTCATCGGCGCCCACAGCGACCGGGTCGTCGACCGCATCGAGGTCGGCGATGGGCCGACCGGGGTCGCGACCCCCGGGCGGCGAGCCGGACCCACGGGTGGCGCGCGCCGGCCTCCTCCCCACGCTCGGGACGAGCCGGCACGCGCGTTGTCGTCACCGGTGACCGCGGAGGCGTACGGCCCGGACGGCCCCCGGTCACCCGCGCCGTCCCGTGTGGTGGACTGGGATCATGACGACGGGTGACGCGATCGTGGTGCCGCCGCTGTACAGCGGGTATCCCGGGGTGGCCTTCGGCGGTTATGTCGCGGGGGTGCTCGCGCAGCGCACCGGGGCCGGGACGGTACGGGTGGACTTCCGCGGACCGGTGCCGCCGGGCGTGCCCGTGCGGCTCGCGGACACGGCGGACGGCGGCGCCGAACTGGGCCCGGGAGAGCGTCCGCTGGCCACGGCGCGGCCGGCCCCGCTGGTGCTGGACGTCCCCGCCGCGCCCGGCTGGGACGAGTCCTCGGCCGCGGCAGAGGAGGTGCGGGCGGCCCCGCCGGCCGGAGGGGTCGACTGCTTCGGCTGCGGTATGGACCGCACGCCCGAGCGCGGCCTGCGCCTGCACTGCGGGCCCGTCCCCGGCCGTTCGCTCGTGGCCGCCGGATGGGTCCCCTCGCCCGCGTTCGCCGGTCCCGACGGAGTGCTCCCGGCCGAGTTGGTGTGGGGCGCCCTGGACTGCCCCGGCAACTGGGCGGGCCGGATGCTCGGGACCCAGCGGGCGGGCGCGGTCACCGCGTCCCTCACGGGCACCCTGCTGCGTCCCGTGCGCACGGGCGAGCCGTACGTCTCCTACGCATGGCTGCTGTCCGAGTCCGGGCGCAAGCACACGATGGGCGTGGCGGTCGCCACGGCGGAGGGTGAACTGTGCGCGCTCGCCGAGGCGCTGTGGCTCGACCCCCGGCCGGCCGGCTGAGCCCGCTCCCGCACCCGCCCGGCCGGACCCCCGGCCGCCATCGCCCTCGGACGCGCCCGGTCCGCCGGTCGCGGCCGCGACCGGAGCTCCGACGCTCCCGCGCCCCGTCGGCCGCGACCGGCGACCGCGCCGCCGATCGTGGAACGCGCTCGAAGCCTCCCTTCGGTGCCATGCCCCGGGCTCCGCTCCGCCGTCCAGCTGACGCCTTTTCAGACAATCCCGGACCGGTTCACGCCCTCCCCGAGGACACCCGCACTGGGCAGAGGCCGTCGTGCCGTGTGCCGGCTCGGGAAGGGCCCGGACCGGCGCGCGGCGGCCGCACGGTAGGGAACGAGCCATGCGCGGGCGTCCGCGCCGCGGATGGCCCGTACCCTCTGCCCACCGCTGTCCCTGAACTGGATGTCTTCAGTCCGCATCCCGGCAGGGCCGCCGTGTTCCGCCTGGCACGGCCGTTGGGCGGCGCCGGCGGAACGTGCGGTGAAACGTCCGCTTAACGAACACGGCCTTTCACTCAACGGACGCAATCCGGCCATTCTCTTGACGCGCTCCTGACAGGAGACGTCCACTCCTGCGACTCTTCCACCGATCCACGCACTACATGCTCCTCAGCTCTGCCGGGCGGCCCACCCAGCCGTCTTCGACCCCCCTCGCAGAAGGAGTTCGCGTGAGACCCACGCCCAGCCGTCGCGCGTCCGCGACCGGCGCTCTGCTCGCAGTCGCAGCCCTCCTGGCCGTCGGAGTCCAGTCCGGCTCCGCCGCCGCCGCTCCCGACGCCGCACCGATCGCCCCGAAGCAGCAGTCCGCCTCCGGGGCCGACCCCGGCGCGCTGCCCGCGCAGCTCTCCCCCGCCCAGCGGGCGGAGCTGCTTCGCGAGGCCAACGCCACCAAGGCGGCGACCGCGGCCGAACTCGGCCTCGGCGCCCAGGAGAAGCTCGTCGTGCGCGATGTCGTCCAGGACCGGGACGGCACCACGCACACCCGCTACGAGCGCACCTACGCGGGCCTGCCCGTGCTCGGCGGCGACCTGGTCGTCGCCGAGACGAAGGCCGGACGGACCGAGTCCGTCAGCAAGGCGTCGACGGCCGCGCTGAGGAACGTCGACACCAGCGCCGACGTCGCCCCGGCCGCGGCCGAACGGCAGGCCGTGGCCGCCGCACGCGCGGAGGGTTCGAAGGACACCGCCGCCGACCGCGCCCCGCGCAAGGTGGTCTGGATGGCCCAGGGCAAGCCGACGCTCGCGTACGAGACCGTCGTCGGCGGCCTGCAGCACGACGGCACCCCCAACGAGCTGCACGTCGTCACCGACGCCACCACCGGCGCGAAGCTGTACGAGTGGCAGGCCGTCCACGAGGGCACGGGCAACACGATGTACAGCGGCCAGGTGACGCTGGGCACCGCGCCGTCGTACACCCTGACCGACACCACCCGCGGCAACCACAAGACCAACAACCTCAACCGCGGCACGTCCGGCTCGGGCACCCTGTTCTCCGGCCCCGACGACACCTGGGGCGACGGCACCCCGCAGAACGCCGAGACCGCGGGCGCCGACGCGCACTACGGCGCGGCGCTGACCTGGGACTACTACAAGAACGTGCACGGCCGTTCCGGCATCAGGGGCGACGGCGTCGGCGCGTACTCCCGGGTCCACTACGGCAACAACTACATCAACGCGTTCTGGCAGGACAGCTGCTTCTGCATGACCTACGGCGACGGCGCCGGCAACGCCAAGCCTCTGACGTCGATCGACGTGGCCGCGCACGAGATGACGCACGGCGTCACCTCCAACACCGCCAAGCTGGTCTACAGCGGCGAGTCCGGCGGTCTCAACGAGGCGACGTCCGACATCTTCGCCGCGGCGGTCGAGTTCCACGCCAACAACGCCCAGGACAAGGGCGACTACCTCGTCGGCGAGAAGATCGACATCAACGGCGACGGCACCCCGCTGCGCTACATGGACAAGCCGAGCAAGGACGGTGCCTCCAAGGACGCCTGGTACTCGGGCATCGGCGGCATCGACGTGCACTACTCCTCCGGCCCGGCGAACCACTGGTACTACCTGCTCTCCGAGGGCAGCGGCGCGAAGACCATCAACGGCGTGAACTACGACTCGCCGACCTCGGACGGACTGCCCGTCACCGGCATCGGCCGTGACAAGGCGTCGCTGATCTGGTTCAAGGCGCTCACCACGAAGTTCAACTCGACGACCAACTACGCGGGGGCCCGCACCGGCACGCTCGCGGTCGCGACGGAGCTGTACGGCGCGAACAGCGCCGAGGTCAAGGCCGTGACCGACGCCTGGGCCGGCATCAACGTCGGCTCCCGGCCCGGCGGCGGCGAGCCCGGTCCCGGCAAGGTCTTCGAGAACACCGGCGACGTGAACATCCCGGACCTCGGCACGGTCAACTCCCCGGTCGCGGTCACCGGCATCGCCGGCAACGCCCCGTCGAACCTCAAGGTCGACGTCGACATCAAGCACACCTGGCGCGGTGACCTGGTCATCGACCTGGTGGCCCCGGACGGCACCGCCTACCGGCTGAAGAACTCCAGCGGCAGCGACTCCGCCGACAACGTCATCGCCACATACACCGTGAACGCCTCCAGCGAGGTGGCCAACGGCACCTGGAACCTCCGGGTCCAGGACGTGGCCCGCTACGACACCGGCCACATCAGCAATGTCAAGCTGACGTTCCCGTAAGCACCGGGGGTCCGTCAGGGCCCGTGGTCACCACCTCCCGGACCGCCCGGGGGAGCTCCGGCTCCCCCGGGCGGTCCCGCGCGCGGGAGCCCGTTTCGGACACGGACGGTCCCGCGCGCGGGAGCCCGTCACGCACGGACGGTCCCACGGGGGGAGCCCGTCACGCACGGACGGTCCCACGGGGGGGAGCCCGTCACGCACGGACGGGTACACGCACCACCGCACGTCCGGACAGACGGTCCGCCCCGTCGAACCGCCCGGCTGCGCCCGGGTTCAGCGCATCAGCACTCCCGCGCCCTCCCCCGCCGTCTCGGCCGGCCAGGCCACCAGACCGGGGTCCGCCCCGTGCGGCAGGAGCGGGTGCGCGGGCAGTACCCGGACCGTGTAGCCGAACGGGCCGGTGCGGTCGAGCGCGAGCGGGCCCTCGTAGATCCACCGGCCCGCCGTGTCGGGACCGCCGGCGGCAGGCTTCAGCGGGAAGGCCTGGGCATCGGCGATCGCGTCGTCCGCGTCGACCCGGCCCGCGACGGCCTGCACGTCCACGTCCTCGGGCCGCAGTGCGCCGAGGGTGACGCAGACGCGCAGGGCCAGCGTCGACCCCAGCTCCGCCGCGCCCGTGTCCGCCCCCGCCTCGACGTGGCCGACCGAGACACCGGGCCAGGCGGCGCGCACCCGGGCCTTCCAGTCGGCCAGTTCGCCGGCCGCGCCGGTGTCCAGGGCGAGCACCCGGTGGGCCCGGGCCGCCGGGGCGTAGAGCCGGTCCACGTACTCACGGACCATCCGGTCCGCCAGCACCTTGGGCCCCAGCGCGGTGAGGGTGCGCCTGACCATCTCGGTCCAGCGGGCCGGGACCCCGTCCGCGCCCCGGTCGTAGAACAGCGGCGCGATGCGCTCCTCGACCAGCCCGTACAGCGCGGCGGCCTCCAGGTCGTCGCGGCGGTCCTGGTCGTGCGCGGCGGTGCCGTCGGCCGTGGGCACGGCCCAGCCGAAGTCCGGCTCGTACCACTCGTCCCACCAGCCGTCGAGGACGGACAGATTGAGGCCCCCGTTGAGCGCGGCCTTCATCCCGCTGGTGCCGCACGCCTCCAGCGGCCGCAGCGGATTGTTCAGCCACACGTCGCAGCCCGGCAGGAGCTTCCGCGCCATCGCCATGCCGTAGTCGGGCAGGAAGACGATCCGGTGCCGGACCCTCGGGTCGTCAGCGAACCGCACCAGTTCCTGGACCAGCCGCTTCCCGCCGTCGTCGGCGGGATGTGCCTTGCCCGCGACGACGATCTGCACCGGCCGCTCGGGGTGCAGCAGCAGCTCCGTCAGCCGTTCCCGGTCACGCAGCATCAGGGTGAGCCGCTTGTAGGCGGGGACGCGGCGCGCGAACCCGACGGTGAGCACGTCCGGGTCCAGCACCCCGTCGATCCAGCCCAGCTCCGCCGTCCCCGCGCCGCGCTGGCGCCAGGAGGCGTACAACCGCTCCCTCACCTCGTGCACCAGGCGCTCCCGCAGCACCCGGCGCAGTGCCCAGAGGTCGGTGCCCGGGGTCGACGCGATGTCGTCGCCGAGGGCGAGCACTTCCGGGGCCACCCAGGTCGGGGCGTGCACCCCGTTGGTGACCGAGGTGATCGGTACCTCCGCCGTGTCGAAGCCCGGCCACAGCCCGCGGAACATCTCACGGCTCACGGCGCCGTGCAGCGTGGAGACGCCGTTGGCCCGCTGGGCGAGGCGCAGACCCATGACCGCCATGTTGAACACCTCGGGGTCACCGCCCGGGTAGCTCTCCGAACCCAGCCGCAGCACCCGTTCCGCGTCGACCCCGGACAGCTCGCCGCCCGCGCCGAAGTGACGGGCGACCAGCTCGCGGCCGAAACGGTCGATCCCGGCGGGCACGGGAGTGTGGGTGGTGAACACCGTCCCGGCCCTGACCGCCTCCAGCGCGGCGTCGAAGCCGAGGCCGTACGTCAGCAGCTCGCGGATCCGCTCCAGCCCCTGGAAGCCGGCGTGGCCCTCGTTGGTGTGGAAGACCTCGGGCTCGGGGTGGCCGGTGAGCCGGCAGTACGCGCGGACCGCGCGGACCCCGCCGATGCCGAGGAGCATCTCCTGGAGCAGCCGGTGCTCGCTTCCGCCGCCGTACAGCCGGTCGGTGACGTCGCGCTCCCCCGGCGCGTTCTCCTCGACGTCCGAGTCCAGCAGCAGCAGGGGTACGCGGCCGACCTGCGCCTGCCAGATCCGGGCCCGCAGCGAGCGGCCGCCGGGCAGGTCCAGGGACACCTGGGCGGGGCTGCCGCCGGGCTCGCGGAGCAGGGTCAGCGGAAGCTCGTCGGGGTCGAGGACGGGGTAGTGCTCCTGCTGCCAGCCGTCCCGGGACAGCGACTGGCGGAAGTAGCCGTGCCGGTAGAGCAGTCCGACGCCGATCAGCGGAACTCCCAGGTCGCTGGCGGCCTTCAGATGGTCTCCGGCGAGTATGCCCAGGCCGCCCGAGTACTGCGGCAGCGCGGCGGTGATACCGAACTCCGGCGAGAAGTAGGCGACGGCGGCGGGCAGCGGCGTCCCGTCGCCGGACTGCTCCTGGTACCAGCGCCGCCCGCGCAGATAGCCGTCGAGATCGCGGGCGGTCTCCGAGACGCGGAACAGGAACTCCGGGTCGGTGGCGAGTTCGGCGAGCCGGCCCGCGGTCACCGAGCCGAGCAGCCGCACCGGGTCGCCGCCGGCCGCCCGCCAGCCGGCGGGATCCGCGCCGCGGAACAGCTCCCGCGTCGGGGCGTGCCACGACCACCGCAGGTTGCGGGCCAGCTCGCTGAGCGGGGCGAGGGGTTCGGGGAGGACGGGGCGGACGGTGAATCGACGAATGGCCTTCACAGGTCCCACCTTCGAAACGGGTGTTCATCCGGGGACGCACGACGCTGTGCGCCCGTCCGACCTCTCGACCGTAGTCGCGCGCCGCCCGGCTCAACCACGGCGCGAGGAGGGCGCATCGAGCCGTGCCTCCATCGGCCGATCGCGGGCCGTGCCGCCTCCCGCGCCCCGAACGGAGGTTCGTACGGGGTCGGACGGGCCGTTCACGCCCGCCCTCACAGCGGCGGTCGCGTGGCCCCCGACCGACGCCGGGCGGCGCCGTGCTACCGCGCCTGGGCTGCGTCGGCAGGCCCGTCCGCGGCCGCCGGGAGCGCGTGCAGGGTGCCGTGGGAGGCCGCCGCGTAGACGGTGCGGACGTCCGGGGCGTGGGCGGTGGCGAGGATCTGGCCGCCCAGGTCGAAGCTCTGCAGCGAGGCGCCGTCCGCCGCGTCCAGCATATGCAGCCGGCCGTGCCAGCCGCCCGCGTAGACGGCCGACCCGTCGGCGCACAGCGAGAAGAACTCCTCCCCGTCGGCGTACTGGGCGCGCCAGATCCGTTCGCCCGTCTTGGCGCTGTGGCAGTGCACGGTGCCCGCCGTGTCCCCGACGATCAGCGTGTCGGCGACCCGCACGGGCGGGGCGACCACCGGCGCACCGAGCCTGGCCTCCCACAGCGTGCTGCCGTCGGCCGCGGCCAGACAGCGCAGACCACCGTCCCCGTCCGCGACCGCGACCCGGTCGTCCAGCGCGAGCGGCGCCGTCGGCGCCGGCGCGGGCAGTCGCACGGGGCGGTCCCAGCAGACACGGCCCTCCTCGTCGTCGACCGCCAGGAGTTCGCAGCCCTGCCCGGCCGAGAGGTACACGTGCCGGGGGCCGGCCGCGACCGGCTCCGCCGGGCAGCCCGCGGAGTCCGTGAGCGGTTCGGTGCGCCACCACACCCGGCGGGTGACGGCGTCGAAGTGGTGGATCCGGCCCGTGCCGTCGCCGAGGAACACGCTCTGCCCGCGCAGCAGCACCCGCGCGTGCGGCAGGCTGCCGGCGGGGACCGACCACCAGAGGGTGCGGGCACGGGTGTCCCAGGACTCCAGTCGGCCGGCGGCGTCGCAGACCAGCAGCAGCGCGCCTTCCGCGCACAGCTGCACGGGCGGCGCGAAGTCCCGGTGCCGGGACTGCTCCCGGCCGGTCGCCGCGTCCAGCCAGCGCACGTCGCCGCCGCCGTCCGCAGTCACGACACTGCCGTGGCCGGTGGACACGACCTGGTGCGGCCATTCGCCGGCACCCGCGCTCCAGCTGCGCCGCCCGGTGCAGAACGGCACGGTGAGGTCGGCGCCGTTGCCGGCCCCCGTGAGCAGTTCCCTCAGCTCGGAGCGGTAGTGGGCCAGGGTCCGGGCGACATCGCCCGGGAGGCGGAGGGTGCCCGGTTCGCCGAAGCCCTCGGCGACCTCGGCCAGGGTCGGCCGGTCGGCCGGGTCCTCCGCCAGGCAGGCCCGGATCAGCCGGCCCGTGCGGTCGTCCGGCAGCCCCGACAGGTCGGGCGCGGCGCCGGACACCCGGCGCAGCAGCATGGCGCGGGCCTCGCGCTCCCCGGTGTACGGCGGATGCCCGGTCAGCCCGTAGAGCACGATCGCGCCGATCCCGAAGACGTCGGTCGCGTTCACCGTCCTCGACAGGCCCATGATCTGCTCGGGTGCGCAGAAGTGCGGATGGCCGATGACGGTGTCCAGGCTCACCGTCACCCGCTGGCCGCGGATGCGGGTCAGCCCGAAGTCGATGATCCAGGGCCCGTCCTGGGTCATCAGGACGTTGCCGGGGTGGAGGTCCCGGTGCAGAAGGCCCTTGCTGTGGGCGGTGTTCAGGGTGTCGACCAGCTCGGCGGCGACGGACTGCACCGTGTCGCGGGGCAGTGCGCCCCCGTGCGACTCCAGGATCCGGTAGAGGGACAGGCCGGGGATGAACCGCGTCGCCAGGGTGGGCTGCCGTCCCGCGCCGAAGTCGAAGACGAGCAGTTCGGGGATGCGGGCGCCCTTGCAGCGGTCGAGCGCCTTGCTCTCCTGGTGGAAGCGCTGCAGATGCTGGGCGTCCTCGGTGAACTCGGACTTGAGCAGCTTCACGGCCCCGAGGGTGTCGAGCCCGCGCTCGCCGCCCGACGGCCTGCCGAGGTAGACGGTGCCGAAGCCGCCCGTGCCCAGTCTGCCGAGCAGCCGGAACCCCGCGGCCTCGGGCGGGTCGACGGCCGGGTCCAGCGGCTTCACCATGACGGGTTCCTCTCCTCGGGGCGGCTGTGCGGGGTGGGACGGCGCGGGCGTGGCCTCGGGCCTGCGTGCCGCGCGGGTACGGGCGGGGTCGAGCGGGGCCGGGCGCCGACGGAGGGTGCGGGCACCGCTGGGTGTTCGGGCACCGCTGGGAGTGCCGTGCACGGGCCGGCCGGGCGCCCTCGGACCGGGCGCGTCCGGCCACGTCCGCGGTCCGGGCACCGGTCCGCCCGGGCCCGGGCACGAGCGGGGTTCCCCACGACGAGCGCGGGCCGGGACCGCCTCCCGACGTCGCAGGGCGCCGGGACCGGGACCGGCACCGGCCACGAAGCGGAGCCCGGGACCGGCACCAGCACCAGCACCAGCACCAGCACCAGCACCAGCACCAGCCACGAAGCGGAGCCCGGGACCGGCACCGGCACCGGCCACGAAGCGGAGCCCGGGACCACGACGCGCGCGAGGGGCGGGTGGAGCCGCGCCCCGCTCACTGCATGACGACGGCCTGGCTCCCCGTCTCGTGCGAGAAGCCGATGCCGCACAGCACGGTGGACTTGCCGAGTTCGCACGTACCGCTGTCGCGCAGCCGCTCCCCGCCCGGGCGCGGCGCCTCGCGGTCGCACCGCAGGACGAGCACGAGCCGGCCGCCCTCATGGCGTCCGCGCACGGTGATGCGGGCCCGGACGTCGCCCGCGTCCGTCTCCTCGCTGACCTCCCGGCCGCGCAGCACCAGGGTCTGCCGGCTCCCCGTCCGCAGGTCGGTCACGACCAGCGCGCCGGACAGGGTCGGGTTGCGGCGCTTGTACGACCGCCACGCGGCCGCCCCTCCGAGCAGGGCGACGAGCAGCACCAGCGGATAGAACCAGCCCGGGGCCCGGCCGGGGACGGTGCCGACGAGGTCCACGTCGGTGACGGTCGGGCCGCCCGTGGTGAACTTCGCGTACCCCAGCGAGCTGCGGACGGCGGGCGTCCACGGGGAGGAGACGTCGGCCCGGAGGCCCACCCCCGCGCGGAAGTCCCGGGCGCCCGGGATCAGACTGAACTCGGGATTCTGATTCCACGTCAGTTTCAGTTCGACCGTGCGGCTCTGCCCTGGCGCCAGGTCCACGGGGCGGCCGGCGCCTTCGACGTCGACGCCCGGGCCGTCGGGCGCGGCCGCCGTCCGCAGGGTCACCCGCAGCGGTACGTGCCGGGTCTTCGAGGCGAGCGTGACCCGGACGGTCCGGGAGCGGGCGCCCGTACGGTCACCCGTCGCGAGGGTGACGGCGCCGGACCGCGGCGACCGCACTCCCTCGCCGTCCACGGTGACGGCCACCCCTCTGCCCTCGTCCGCCCGGAGAACGCTCACGGCCTTCTCCGCGCGCACCTGGTCCTTGGCGACACCGAGCTGAGTGCCCAGCGCCGCGGGGTCCACGGGCAGGATGCGCGGGGCGCCGAACGCCCCTCCGAGCACCTCGCCGACGCGGGTGCCCTCGGCGAGCGGCACTCCGTAGCCGACGATCTTCCGGTTGGTCCCCATCGCCGAGTAGCGCTCCTTGAGGCGCTTCCAGGCGGGGGTGCCCTGACGCTCGTACGGGCTGCCCGGGGCGTTGACGGCGCCGTCGGTGAGCAGCAGCACCGCCCCGACCGGGGCCGTGCTGCGGTTGAGCTGCTCGGCGGCGGCCTCCAGCGCGGAGCCGTGGTCACTGGCCGACTCCGTCGCGGTGGCCGGGAGCCCCTTGGCGAACAGGCTTCCGCCGCCCTTCGCCCTCACCGGGGACATGGGATGGACGACGCTCGTGGCCCGGCCGAAGGTGACGACCGCGACCTCGTCGGCCGGCGTGAGGGTCTTGAGGAAGGCGTCCAGCCGCCGTTTGACGGTGGCGTAGAGCGGAGCGCCGTCGGGTCCGCGGTCCTGCATCGAGCTGGAGGTGTCGACGAGGACGACGTAGGCGGACGGCACCTCGTCGACCTTCAGCGAACGGTAGATGCCGTCGCGCGGGAGCGGGGTGTCGGCGGCCGTGACGGCGGCGGCGGGCGACGCGCCGGAGGCGGTCAGCGCGGCGCCGAGGGCGAACAGCAGGGCGCGGCGCGCCGCGGCGTGGTCGGTGTGCATGGGGATCCCCCTGTGAGGTGCGTGGAACGGGCCCCGGGCCCCGGCGCGGCGCCGGGAGCGGAGAGGCCGGTGGGGTGGGTGCTGCGTATCGGTGCTGCGGGTGCTGCGTGTCGCTACGGCAGGTGCTGCGGGTGCTGCCTCTCGGTACGGCGGGTGCTGCGGGTGCTGCCTGTCGGTACGGCAGGTGCTGCGGGTGCTGCCTCTCGGTACGGCGGGCCGGCGGATCGGGTCGCTCGGTGCCCGCTCCCGGGGCTACGAGCGGGCGGGGAAGGAGCCGGCGCCGAGGCTCCGCAGGCGGGCGATCTCCTGCTCCGCCATCTGCTGCTTGTGCCGCAGCTCGCGGATCCCCTGCTCGAATCCGGTCCGTTCCGCGGTCAGTTGCCGGATCGCGTGGTCGCGGTACTGCTGCCAGACCCCGGAGTCCCGGCCGCGGGCGAGGGCGAGTTCCAGGTCGAGGCGCTCCTGTCGTGCCCGGTCCGCCCCGGTGTAGGCCTCCCAGGTCCTGCGGTAGGCGGTGAGGACCGAGAGGACCCGGTGGCCGGTGCGTTCCCGGGCGGCCCAGGACCGCAGGGGTACGCACAGGCTGTCGCCGTCGGCACCGGCCCGGCGGGCCGCGTAGAGGTGCGAGGCGAGTTCGTCGAGGTCCTGCGGGCCGTCGCCCGCCGCCCGGGCGGCGCGGTGGACGGCGCGGAGCGCCAGGGCCGCTCCCAGTTGCGGCAGTTGCCCGGCGATGCGCCGCAGCCACCGCTCGTCGTGCTCGGTCTCGTGCCAACGGGGTTCCTCGGTCAGCCGTCGCACGGCGTCCGCGACCACCTGGACGTGGGGCCCGTGCCGCTCCAGCAGGCGCACCGTCAGTTCGCGCCCGGCCCGATCGGGTCCCTCCCCGGTCTCCGGGTCGACGTTGAGGACCCCCTCCAGCAGCATCTGGACCACGAGCGTGGCGTGGGTGCGTACGGGGTGGCAGTCGAGTTCCGAGCAGAGCGTCGAGATGTAGCCGTCGAGGCGGGTGGGAAGCCCGGCGGAGCCGGGCCGCTCCGGTGCCTCGGCGAGGGTGAAGAGGGCCAGCGGCGGCAGGCCCGTCAGGGCGCACAGCACGTCCCAGCGGGCCGCGGTCTCGGGTCGCACCCCGTGCGGCCGCCCCGCCAGCACCCGTTCGAGCAGCATGCTGGGAGGGGTGTCGAGCGGGTCGGACGGCGTCTTGAGGAAGGCGCAGTTGATCAGGCCCTGGAAGAACTCCCCTTGGAGCACGTACTCCGCTCGCCCGCAGGCCGCGGCCGCTCCCAGCAGCCGTACGGCGGCCTCCGGGTGCGCGGTGGTCCACTTGCGGGAGGGCGCGCCCTGCCCGGAGTCCAGCAGTTCGTACAGCGGGGCCAGTTCGGCGCTGCCCGTGGCCCTGGGCGCCGAGCCGTCGCCGAGCCACCGGAGCCAGGCCAGGACGTCCGCCGCCGGGTCGGGTCCGGCGCACAGGGCGTGGACGAGCCGGCCGGCCAGACCGGGGGTGACCAGCAGCAGGGACTGGGTGAAGGCCATGGTCCCCACGGGGAACGGGGCGACGTGGGGCAGCAGTTGTTCGACGACGGGGTCCGGCGCCTCGGTCCCCGTCCGGCCCCGCACCTCGTCGATGACGAAGGCCAGGACCTGGTCGAGGGGGTCCAGGTCCTCCTTGGTGCCGGAGGTGGCCGCGCGCGCGGTCTCGAACCGGTCGCGGGCCCGGGCCGGCTCATCGCTGAGCAGGTCGTCGACGAGCCGGCCGCGGAAGGCCTCGGAGACCTCCTGGTGCTTCAGATGACGCGCGAGGGGGGCCATGTCGACGGAGTGACCCGCCAGCTTCTGCCCGGAGAGGACGGTGACGGAGCGGGGGTCGGCCAGCGGGTGGAGCAGGGCCGCGTCGATCCGGTCGTTCCCGACCTCCCGCCCGGCGCGGACCTCCTGCTCGACGGCCAGCGCCGGGTCGAGGCCGCCGAGCACCCGGAGTGCCTCGTCGTGGGCGTCCGGGCCCTCGATGTCCATCGGCTCGCGCGCGTCCGCCAGATGCTCCAGGACCGCTTCGCCGCCGTGCCGGGCCCACGCCTCGATCAGCAGGTCGCGGTAGGCGCGGGCGTCGGCGGACAGTCCGCCGACGTCCGGGAGTTCCCCGCCCCAGGCCAGGCTGACGACGCCGGGGGCCTCGTCGGGGACGCCCCAGTACAGGCGCATCGGCACCTCGGACCCCGAGGAGACCCAGGTGGCGGCCGAGAGGGTGCGGCGCATCCCGAAGGGCAGCATGGCCGCGACGCAGTCGAGGACGTCCAGCAGCACGAGGGGGTCGTACATGCGGCCCCCCGTCACCACCACCGTGCCGTCCAGCAGATAGCCGGCGGCGGCGGCCAGCCAGTGGACCGCCTCGGTCACCCGGGGCCCGACGTGAGCGGTCACCTGGGTCACCAGCCGCCCGCCCGGCGCGACGGGCAGCCGGGCCGGTGCGGCTCCCGCGGCCGCGAGTTGCGGCACGGCGTCGAGCGCGGCCCTGGCCAGTCCGCACCAGCTGAGGGCGAGTCCGCTGACCTCGGCCGCCGGCACGGCGAAGTGGTCGATCCGGCAGATCGGCCGGTTCGTCCGGTCGACGGCGTCGGTGCCTTCGAGGAGGAAGATGCCCACCGTCGGTGTCCCGTCTGGTGCGGTGCAGGGCCCGAGGGTGATCCAGGGCAGCCGGTCGCCCGGTGCCGGGGTGCCGGGCGACCAGCGGTGGATGTCCCTGTTGAAGTCGGCGCTCCGGTCGGGCGGGCAGGCGGCCAGCACCTTGTAGCCGCTGTTGGTGTGGGGTTCCTTGCCCCACAGGGCCCAGTCGGCCGTCAGTCCCGGTGGCATGGCGGTCTCCTCTCGTACGGTTCTCGGCTGCCGGGTCAGGAGTGCTGCGGGCCGACGCCGCGCAGGAAGAGGAAGGGCTCGAGGATGTTGACGGGCTGCGGAGGGGCGACGAACCGCACGGCGTCCTCCACGGGGTTCACCAGGGAGGGGTTCTCGAAGTCGAAGCCCCGCTCGGGGTCGACCCAGAAGCCGACGGCTGAGCACACGAAGTACCCGACGCGCTCGGGGGCGAAGAACAGCTCGATCTGCTGCTTGATCTCGCGCAGGCTGCCGTGCGGGAAGGCGTGGCAGAGCCCGTCGAACAGGCGCTTGGCGTCCATCACCTCGGGCTGCCCCGTACGCGGGTTGAGCCGGACGTTGCCCTGTTCGCAGGCGAAGCGGAAGACGCGGTCGTCGTCGAACTTCGCCAGGCACACGGCGATGCTGTGCGGCAGCAGATTGCCCTGGCGTTCGCCGCGCATGTTGACCTCGGTGGCCACTCCGGCGAGGACGTCGGTGAAGAAGTCGGCGTTCTGGCGGGCGTCGTCGCCGACCGGCCCGTCGTCGCCGTTGACCTGCCACTCGCGGACGGGGTCGACGACGTAGACCATCGCGCGGGAGGCCCCGAGGTCCTTGATGAGCTTGCCGCCGAGGGCGGTGCCCGTCTGCGAGTGCAGGTCGAACGCCTCGCCGGGGAGGTCGCGGAGGGTCACCTTGAATTCCATCTGGTCGCGACCGCCGGCGCCGCCGCGGCGCCAGCGCCTGCGGCCGGCGCGGGAGAACCGGGTCCCGGTGAGGTCCCCGGCGAGGGTGAAGCGCACCGGGCGCTGCTCCGTCAGCGTCGCCATCGGGAAGGTCCGGTCCCGGTAGAGGATGTGCGCGAGATCGCTGAGGAACTTCTTGGAGGCGTGGTCCTCCGGCCACATGCTCCACTTGCCGTACATGGGGTCCTGCACGGCGCGGGACAGCGCCGCCAGCAGTGTGGACTTCCCGCTGCCCATGCCGCCCCAGAGGGTGATGGTCGACTCGGGTGCCGACGCCGGGGCCTCGGGCTCCTGGCGTTCCTCGTCCTGGGGGACCGCCCTGTCGGCGGCCGCCGCCTTCCGCGCGAGTTTCGCGGGCTTGTCCGGTTTCGCGGGTTTGGCGGACTTGTCGATGGCCTCGGGGCCGCCGAACCTCTCCGCGAATCCGCCGGGCGGGGGCTCGGCCGGCCGGCCGGGGTCCGCGGGCGGTGTCCCGGGGGCCCGTGCCGTGTCCTCGCGCGGCGCCGGGGGCGCGGGAGCGGCCGGGGCACCGGGTGACGCGCCGTTCGGCGGTGCGGACCGGGCCGGTGGCGGGGCCGGTACCGGCGGCAGCGCTGCCCGGCCTCCGACGAGTGTGGACGGGTCCCACACGGCGAACGGCCCCTCCGCGGCCCGGTCGTCCCTGGTGCGGTCCTGCTTGGCGTCCTTCGGCGTGCCTTCGGGGCGCTTTTCGTCCTCGGGCATGGTGGGGCTCCCCCAGTCGTGGCGGCGGAGTGAGGTCCGCCGCACGGTCGTTGTCCGGACCCGCACGCCCTCCGGGGCGCACGGTTGGTGTGCCGTGGTCCTCAGCCGGCGGCCTCGTGCAGCCACTCCCCGCTCGCGCCGTCGGGGACGACGAGCCGGATGGGGGCGCCGTCCTCGGGGAGGCAGAGCGCCGGTGCCGTCACGGCGGAGGCGACGCGGCGCGGATCGTGGCCGGCGGTGAACCGGCCGTCGGCGCCGAAGAGGTCCCACGCGCGGTCCGCCCAGCGTGCGAGATGGGGTTCCCCCTCCAGGTGGTCCATCCACGCGGGCTCGTCCACGACCGCCACGCAGGCGACGCCGTCGTAGTGGCGCAGCTCGTCGAGCGCGGCCTCCCACTCGACCCGGTCGGGGCAGATCCGCACCGCCGCGCTGCGCCGCAGCACCTGCGGCGGAGCGGCGCGCGGATGGGGAGGGCGGGAGCCGATCACGAGGAGCACCCGGTGGCTGTCCGGCCGCCACAGATGGCGGCGGGCGGCGAGTTCGTGGGGCACGTGCTCCAGTCCGGTGGCGAAGTCGTGCCGCAGCGGGCTGTGGTGCCAGCCCGTCAGTGCGCGTTCGGCGGCCTGCGCGGTCGCCATGCCGAGCCGGTGCACGATGGGGTCGCTGTGGTGCGGGCGGTCGAGGGGGGCGTGGTCGCGGTAGCCGATGAGCCCGACGCGGAGCGTGTCGTCGCCGCCGACGGCGTGCCGTACGGCGGCGACGACGGCGGCCGCCTCCTGCAGGCGCTCCTCGACGGCCGTGCCGCCGCCCGCCTGCGGACCGGCGACCTCCACGGCGAGCACGAGGTCCACGGGCCGCGGCCGGGAGAGCCGCCGGGGCGTGGTGTGCGCCAGGGCCGTCCAGGGCGCGGTCTCCGGTTCGTGGTGTCCGTCGTAGGCGAGGTCCACCCGGTCAGGACCGCGCAGCCGGTAGTGGAGCGCCGCGCGGGAGCCCGGCGGGAGTTCGAGGCGGTCGGCCCGCACGGGGCGCCATCGCGAGGGCGGTTCGCCGGGGCCCGCGGAGACGACGACGGCGGCGCTCTCCCCCGTGGTGGCACCGTGCGGCGGCGCGGCCACGGGTACCCGTACGACGGCCCCGGGTTCGCCGCCGGCCGGCTCGCCGCTACGGCTGCCGGCCGGGAAGAGCGGGCGCCGCACGAGTCCGACCGTGCCCGAGGTTCCGTCGATGTCGGCCGCGGCCAGCCAGATGGCGTGGCGCAGCGGGAGGGCGTCGATCAGGTCGCCGGGGTGCCCGGGCCAGTGCGCGGGCAGTCGCAGCCGGAGGACCGCGGCGGTTTCCGGGCGCAGGGTGTCGGCCGCCTGCTCGACGGGCCGCCAGCCGGCGGCCCGGACGACGACCAGGAGCGGGGCCGTGCCGAGCGGGGTCCCGCGCACGAAGGTGTGCAGCGCCCGGGTGAGCGGATCCGTGACGTCCGCGGCGGCGGGGCCGGTTCCTCCGGCGAGGACGAAGAGCCGCCGCAGCCGCTCGGCGGGGAGCGCCGGGGGGCCGGGCCGGCCGTCGGTGCCGTCGGTGCCGTCCGTGAACTCGCCCCAGGCGGAGTCGGCGAGCGGCCGGGCCTCGGGGGCGTGGCCGTCGCCGCCGTAGGCCAGCCGGCTCAGGCGCAGCCGCTCGCAGCCGATCTCGAGGACGTCCAGTGCGGCGAACCGCCCGCAGGCGAGGGAGGTGAGCGCCCAGCCCAGTCCCGAGCGGGTGGTGCGGGCGCTCTCCCGGGCGAGGACGTCGCGCCAGGCCCGCTTCCATGCGTGGGGGTCGGGAGGGGTGCCGGTGCCGGGTATCAGACGGGCCGCCCGGCGGTGGTCCGGTGCCGCGGCCGGGTCCGCCCCGGCGGGCGGGCGGTCGGCGCGCGCTGCGGGTCCGCCTTCCATGACGTCCACGGCGCGGAGCGCGGCTCGAAGATCGTCCTCGATGCCGATTCCCGCATGGTCCGGGTGCATTGTCCCCCACCCCCCGATGCGATCGCGCCGAGTGCGCTGGGCACGGCCGGCCGTCGCGGCTTTTCGAACGTGATGCAGGCATGGATGTGCCCAGGTGAGGATGCACGCATGACTGATCGTCGGAACCCGGAGTCCCCACTCCGGATGAGGCTTCACAGTAATCATCCCGTGGAGGGGAACGCAGCTTTTTTCGCAACCTTTCAACAAAAGTCGGCCGCCGCGTTCCGCGATCATTCCGGCGACCTCAGCGATTGGCCAAAAAGAATCGCAGGCGATCGATTCTGTATGAGTAATCAGGAATTAGCGAACTCAACACGGTAAGAAGATGACCGAAGTTGACTTCAAATGTTCATGACGGCCGCTCCCCGCAGGACCGGAACGGTTCCGGATGCGGCCGCGCCCGGCCCCCGGACGGCCGCGGCCTTGTGCCGCAACCTACGCCCTAGTAGTTAACGCACCACCGGATTGCCGACCCGAAGCGCGTGGGAAGGCTCCCCCGGTACGCACCGGAACGCACTCGCGACCCTTCCATTCGAGTGAACGCGGACAGGAGCGGCCATGCCCGCAGCCCGTCAGTCGTCAACGGAGCAGCTACAAAGAACACCCGCCCCCCGTGAAGAGGGACCGCCCGTTCGACCCGCCGAGCCCGCACAGCCCCCAGGTGATGCCGTGAACCCGCTGATTGGCCGCATTCCCGTGCTGGACGTACGCCCCCTCGTCGACTGCGGCCGAAGGCCCGCGAAATCGACCGTCGGCGAAACGTTCCAGATCACCGCCACCGTGTTCCGCGAAGGGCACGACGCGGTGGCCGCCAATGTCGTCCTGCGGGATCCCGGGGGCCGGCCCGGCCCCTGGACCCCGATGCGCGAACTCGCGCCGGGAACCGACCGCTGGGGCGCCGAGGTCACCCCGGACGCCGAGGGACGGTGGACCTACAGCGTCGAGGCGTGGAGCGATCCGCTGGCCACCTGGCGGCACCACGCCGGCATCAAGATCCCGGCCGGGATCGACACGGACCTGGTCCTCGCCGAGGGCGCGGAGCTCCACGAGCGCGCCGCCGCGGGCGTCCCCAAGAAGGCGGGCCGGGAGGCCGTGCTCGCCGCCGCCGACGGCCTGCGCGACAAGGACCGGCCGGACCGCGAACGGCTGGAGGCCGCGCTCGCCCCGGACGCGCTCGCGGCGCTCGCCCGCCATCCGCTGCGCGAACTGGTCACCGCCTCGCCCCCGTTGCCGCTCCAGGTGGAGCGCACCCGAGCGCTGTTCGGCTCCTGGTACGAGTTCTTCCCGCGCTCCGAGGGTGCCCGGGTCACGGGCGGCAGACTCGTCTCCGGCACGTTCCGGACGGCGGCGCAGCGGCTGCCGGCCGTCGCCGCGATGGGCTTCGACGTGGTGTACCTGCCACCGGTCCACCCCATCGGCAGCACCTTCCGCAAGGGCCCGAACAACACGCTCGAGGCCGGCCGGCACGACGTCGGGGTGCCCTGGGCGATCGGCTCGGCCGAGGGCGGCCACGACGCGGTCCACCCCGACCTCGGCACGCTGGAGGACTTCGACGCGTTCGTGCGTTGCGCCCGGGACCTGCGGATGGAGGTCGCCCTGGACTTCGCCCTGCAGTGCTCGCCCGACCACCCGTGGGTGACCGAGCACCCCGAGTGGTTCCACCACCGGGCGGACGGCAGCATCGCCTACGCGGAGAACCCGCCGAAGAAGTACCAGGACATCTATCCCATCGCCTTCGACCGCGACATGAAGGGTCTGGTCAAGGAGACGGTGCGGGTGCTGCGCCACTGGATGGCGCACGGGGTGCGGATCTTCCGTGTCGACAATCCCCACACCAAACCCGTGGTGTTCTGGGAGAAGGTCATCGGCGAGATCAACCGGACCGACCCGGACGTGATCTTCCTCGCGGAGGCCTTCACCCGCCCGGCGATGATGCGCACGCTCGGCGCGATCGGCTTCCAGCAGTCGTACACGTACTTCACGTGGCGCAACACCAAGCAGGAGCTGACCGAGTACCTGACGGAGCTGTCGGGCGAGGCCGCCGCCTGCATGCGGCCCAACTTCTTCGTGAACACCCCGGACATCCTCCACGCGTACCTCCAGGAGGGCGGCCGGCCGGCGTTCGAGGTGCGCGCGGTGCTCGCGGCGACCCTCTCGCCCACCTGGGGGATGTACGCGGGGTACGAGCTGTGCGAGAACACCCCGCTGCGGCCCGGCAGCGAGGAGTACCTGGACTCGGAGAAGTACGAACTGCGGCCCCGCGACTGGGAGTCGGCCGAGCGGGAGGGGCGCAGCATCGCCCCGCTGATCACCACGCTCAACCGCGTCAGGCGCCGCCATCCGGCACTGCAGCAGCTGCGGAACCTCCGCTTCCATCACGCCGACAACGACGCCGTGATCGTCTACAGCAAGCGAACGGGTTCGAACACCGTTCTGGTGGTCGTCAATCTCGACCCCCACCACACCCAGGAGGCGACGGTCTCGTTTGACATGCCGGAGCTCGGCCTCGAACGGCACGAGACCGTACCGGTGCGCGACGAGCTCACCGGCGAGACCTATCACTGGGGCAGGGCCAACTATGTGCGCCTCGAGCCGGGCGTCACGCCTGCGCACATCGTCGTCCTGCGACCGTCCCCGCCGACCGGAGGGTCACCCACATCATGATCGTCAACGAGCCCGTCCACGACACCTTCGAGGACACCCCCGCCAAGGACCGTGACCCCGACTGGTTCAAACGCGCCGTGTTCTACGAGGTCCTCGTCCGCACCTTCCAGGACAGCAACGGCGACGGCATCGGCGACCTCAAGGGCCTCACCGCCAAACTGGACTATCTGCAGTGGCTGGGCGTCGACTGCCTGTGGCTGCCGCCGTTCTTCAAGTCCCCGCTGCGCGACGGCGGTTACGACGTCGCGGACTACACCTCGGTGCTTCCGGAGTTCGGCGACCTGGCCGACTTCGTCGAGTTCGTCGACGCCTCGCACCAGCGCGGGATGCGGGTCATCATCGACTTCGTCATGAACCACACGAGCGACCAGCACCCGTGGTTCCAGGAGTCCCGCAGCAACCCGGACGGGCCGTACGGCGACTACTACGTCTGGGCCGACGACGACAAGCAGTTCCAGGACGCCCGGATCATCTTCGTCGACACGGAGACCTCCAACTGGACGTTCGACCCGGTCCGCAAGCAGTACTACTGGCACCGCTTCTTCTCACACCAGCCGGACCTCAACTACGAGAACCCGGCAGTGCAGGAGGAGATCATCTCCGCGCTGCGCTTCTGGCTGGACCTCGGCATCGACGGCTTCCGGCTGGACGCCGTGCCGTACCTGTACCAGGAGGAGGGCACCAACTGCGAGAACCTCCCGGCCACCCACTCCTTCCTCAGGCGGGTCCGCCGGGAGATCGACGCCCACTACCCGGACACGGTGCTGCTGGCCGAGGCCAACCAGTGGCCCGAGGACGTCGTCGACTACTTCGGCGACTACCCGTCGGGCGGCGACGAGTGCCACATGGCCTTCCACTTCCCCGTGATGCCCCGCATCTTCATGGCGGTGCGGCGGGAGTCCCGCTACCCGGTCTCCGAGATCCTGGCCAAGACCCCGGAGATCCCCAAGAACTGCCAGTGGGGCATCTTCCTGCGCAACCACGACGAGCTGACCCTGGAGATGGTCACCGACGAGGAGCGCGACTACATGTACGCCGAGTA
The DNA here is from genome assembly GCF_030406905.1 of Streptomyces sp. HUAS CB01. Lineage (NCBI taxonomy): Bacteria > Bacillati > Actinomycetota > Actinomycetes > Kitasatosporales > Streptomycetaceae > Streptomyces > Streptomyces chengbuensis. The sequence continues at coordinate 5,471,759 of NZ_CP129137.1, read as the reverse complement.
CGCCAAGGACCCGCGGATGCGGGCGAACATCGGCATCCGTCGCCGACTGGCCCCGCTGCTCGACAACGACCGCAACCAGATCGAGCTGTTCACCGCGCTGCTGCTGTCCCTGCCCGGCTCCCCGATCCTCTACTACGGCGACGAGATCGGGATGGGCGACAACATCTGGCTGGGCGACCGCGACGCGGTGCGCACCCCGATGCAGTGGACGCCGGACCGCAACGCCGGTTTCTCGTCCTGCGATCCCGGCCGGCTCTATCTGCCGACCATCATGGACCCCGTCTACGGCTACCAGGTCACCAATGTCGAGGCGTCCATGGCGTCCCCCTCGTCGCTGCTGCACTGGACCCGGCGGATGATCGAGATCAGAAAGCAGAACCGGGCCTTCGGCCTCGGCACCTTCACCGAACTCCCCTCGTCGAACCCGGCCGTGCTGGCGTACCTGCGCGAGGCGCCGGCGACCGACGACGGCTCGGACGACCTGGTGCTGTGCGTGAACAACTTCTCCCGGTTCGCCCAGCCGACGGAGCTGGACCTGCGCCGGTACAACGGCCGGCATCCGGTGGAGCTGATCGGCGGTGTCCGCTTCCCCGCGATCGGCGAGTGGCCGTACCTGCTGACCCTGGCCGGGCACGGCTTCTACTGGTTCCGGCTGCGCAAGGAGCCGGTGCCCGCCGAGACCGCCGCCAACGGCGCCGCGCGCAAGGCCCCGGCGCCCAAGGGCGTGTGATTCCGGCACATGCCATGTCGTGTGCGGGGCGGTTGGGCCGTCCCGCACGGGGCACGATTCCCCTCATATCGAGACCCGGTCCGAGTCCGTACGGACCATCCTCCGCCGACACTCCCCCTGCCTGCGGCGGGGGGACCCCCACGCACAGCCCGGACAGCTATTATTTGCCGCAATCCGGGACACTCTTCGCAACCTGTGGTGTGCCCGGGGAAAGGACGCGATGCCATGTCGGAGGCTGCATCCACCCGGACCCCCGTCGCCCTGCTGCCTTCGCTCTCGCCCCTGCTGCGCGAGTGGCTGCCCCGGCAGCGGTGGTTCGCGGGAAAGGGGCGCCCGGTCACCGGCTTCGCGCTGGTGGCGGCGGTCGAACTGCTGCCGGTCGACTCGACCGGCCCCGGACTGCTGCATCTGCTGCTGCGCGTCAAGCAGCCCGGCCAGGCCGTGGGCTCCAGGACCGCCGGCGGCCGGACCCCGGCCGGGAAGCGCGACTCCGGTACCGGCGGCGACTGCTACCAGCTGCTGCTCGGCGTACGCACCGCGCTGCCCCCCTACCTCGCCCAGGCGATGATCGGCCGGGTCGACGAAGGGCCGCTCGCCGGCCGGACCGTCTACGAGGGACTGCACGACCCCCGGCTCGCGGGGCTGCTGCTGGAGCGGCTGCGCACGCCCGGCCGGTTCGGCCCGCTCCGGTTCGACCGTGCGACTCCCGTGCCGGGCGGACTGCCCGCCCGCGTGCTCGACGCCGAGCAGTCCAACTCCTCGCTGGTGTACGGGGATTCGTACATCCTCAAGATCTTCCGGCGGGTGTACCCGGGCGTCAATCCCGATCTGGAGCTGCCCCTCGCGCTCGCCCGCGCGGGCTGCGACCGGGTGCCCGCACCCGTCGCCTGGTTCGAGTCGGACACCCCCGAGCCCTGCACCCTCGGCGTCCTCCAGCCGTTTCTGCGCGGCTCCCAGGACGGCTGGCAGCTGGCGCTCAAGGCACTCGCCGAGGGCGACGACTTCACCGAGGAGGCGCAGGCCCTGGGCAGGGCCACGGCAGAGGTGCACACCGCGCTCGCGGCCGCGCTGCCCACCGTCTCGCTGAGCGGGCCCCAGACCGAGCACCTGGCGACGGCGATGAACGAGCGGCTCGACGCGGCGCTCCGGGCCGTACCCGCGCTGCTGCCGTACGTCCGGGGGCTGCGCGCAGCCTTCGACGCGATCGCCGGGGCGACCTTCGACGGCGACGGCAGGGCCCAGCGCATCCACGGCGACCTGCACCTCGGCCAGGCGCTGCGCACTCCCGACGGCGGCTGGTCCGTCATCGACTTCGAGGGGGAGCCGGCTCGTCCGCTCGACGAACGCCGCCGGGTGCAGCCGCCGGTGCGCGACATCGCGGGGATACTGCGCTCCTTCGACTACGCGGCCCGCACGCACCGCCCCTGGAACCCCGCCTGGGCGGCGCGCTGCCGTGCCGCGTACTGCGAGGGCTACGCCGACGCGTCGGGCTCCGACCCGCGCGCCGAGGCGGAACTGCTGCGCGCCTACGAGACCGACAAGGCCGTGTACGAGGTCGTGTACGAGGCCCGCCACCGGCCGGACTGGCTGCCCGTCCCCATGTCCGCCATCCAGCGACTGGCCGGCCCGGCGGGCTGACGCCGCGTCGCCCCCGCACCGCGCCCCCTGACCCGATCTCCCCCTGAGCACAAGGAGGCCGTCCCCCGTGACTCCCCGCAATGGCGTACGCCCCGCCAAACCGCTCGACGAATCCGACCGGGAACGGCTGCTCGGCGGCGCGCACCACGATCCGCACTCCCTGCTCGGGGCGCACCTGGTCCGCGGCGGGGTGGCCTTCCGGGTGCTTCGGCCCTTCGCGGAGTCGGTGACGGTCCTGGCCAAGGGCCTGCGTGCCGAACTGCACGACGACGGCGACGGCTTCTTCTCGGCGCTGCTGCCGCTGCGGAAGGTACCCGAGTACGCGCTCCAGGTCGGGTACGAGGACACGACCGTCGAGTCCGCGGACCCGTACCGCTTCCTCCCCGCACTGGGCGAGCTCGATCTGCACCTGATCGGCGAGGGCCGGCACGAGGAGCTGTGGCACGCCCTCGGCGCCCGGCCGATGACGCACCAGGGGGTCACGGGCACCCGGTTCACGGTCTGGGCGCCGAACGCCCGGGGGGTCAGGGTCGTCGGCGACTTCAACTACTGGGACGGCACGGCCTGTGCGATGCGCTCGCTGGGCTCCTCCGGGGTGTGGGAGCTGTTCCTACCCGGTGTCGGCGAGGGCACGCTCTACAAGTTCGAGATCACCCGGCCCGACGGCTCCCGCACCCTCCGGGCCGATCCCATGGCGCGCCGCACCGAGGTGCCGCCCGCGAACGCGTCCGTCGTCACGGAGTCACACCACGTGTGGCACGACGAGGCGTGGATGGCGAACCGCGGCGCCCGCCCGGTCCACGAGGCCCCGTTCTCCGTGTACGAGGTGCATCTGCCGTCCTGGCGGCCGGGGCTCACCTACCGTCAGCTGGCCGACCAGCTCCCCGCCTACGTCAAGGACCTGGGCTTCACCCATGTCGAGCTCATGCCGGTGGCGGAGCACCCCTTCGGCGGCTCGTGGGGCTACCAGGTCACGGGCTTCTACGCGCCCACGGCGCGGATGGGGACCCCGGACGACTTCCGCCACCTGGTCGACGCGCTGCACCGCGCCGGCGTCGGGGTCATCATGGACTGGGTCCCGGCGCACTTCCCCCGGGACGACTGGGCGCTGGCGGAGTTCGACGGACGTCCGCTGTACGAGCACTCCGACCCGGCCCGTGCCGCGCACCCGGACTGGGGCACGCTCGAGTTCGACTACGGGCGCAAGGAGGTCCGCAACTTCCTGGTCGCCAACGCCGTGTACTGGTGCGAGGAGTTCCACATCGACGGACTGCGGGTCGACGCGGTCGCCTCGATGCTGTACCTCGACTACTCGCGCGAGCACGGCGAATGGAGCCCGAACGAGCACGGGGGCCGGGAGAACCTCGACGCCGTCGCCTTCCTCCAGGAGATGAACGCGACCGTCTACCGGCGCTGCCCCGGTGTGGTGACCATCGCCGAGGAGTCCACCGCCTGGGACGGCGTGACCCGGGCGACCCACCACGTCGGGCCGGCGGGCTTCGGCGGGCTCGGCTTCGGGCTGAAGTGGAACATGGGCTGGATGCACGACTCGCTCGGCTACGTCGAGCACGAGCCGGTGCACCGCAGGTTCCACCACAACGAGATGACCTTCTCGATGGTGTACGCGTACAGCGAGAACTACGTGCTGCCGATCTCGCACGACGAGGTCGTGCACGGCAAACGCGCCCTGGTGTCGAAGATGCCCGGCGACTGGTGGCAGCAGCGCGCCAACCACCGGGCGTACCTCGGCTTCATGTGGGCCCACCCGGGCAAGCAACTGCTTTTCATGGGGCAGGAGTTCGCCCAGGGTGCCGAGTGGTCGGAGGGCCACGGCCCGGACTGGTGGCTGCTGGACCCCTCGTACTCGGCCGAGGGCGACCACCGCGGGGTGCGGAACCTGGTGCGCGAGCTGAACAGGGTCTACGCGGCCACTCCGGCGCTGTGGCAGCGGGACACGGTCCCCGAGGGCTTCGCCTGGGTGGACGGCGGGGCCGCCGACGACAACGTCTTCGCGTTCCTGCGCTTCGACGCCGACGGGGCCCCGCTGCTCGCGGTCTCCAACTTCTCGCCCGTGGTGCGGCACGAGTACCGGCTCGGTGTGCCGCCGTCCGTGCCGGCCTGGGCGGAGGTGCTGAACACGGACGCGGCACGGTACGGCGGCGGGGACGTCCGCAACGACGACCCGGTGAAGCCCGAGTCCGTCGCCGCCCACGGCCACCGCACGAGCGTGCAGCTCACCCTGCCGCCGCTGGCGACGGTGTGGCTGAAGCCGGTGTGACGACGCCGAGCCGCTGGGTGGCCCTCGTCAGCGCGACGTAGAGGTCGTTGGGCTGCATCCGCTCGGGCGCCACCACCAGCACCGTGTCGAACTCCAGGCCCTTGGCCTGGCGCGGGTCGAGCAGGACGACGGGCCGGGAGAGGTCGAGCGGCCCGTCGCCGGCGAGTCCGGTGAGTCCGGCGTGGAGCTCGCGCGGGGCGATGACGGCGAGCCGGCCCTCCTCCGGCGCCTCGGCGGCGGCGAGGGCCGCCACGCCGGCGAGCTCCACGGTGCGCTCCCAGGGGGCGACGCCGGTGGACCGGATGGAGCGCGGCGGGGTGAAGCCGGGGTCGGTGCTCCGGCGCCGCTCGGCCGCGTACTCCATGATCTCGGCGGGCGTGCGGTAGTTGACCCCGAGCCGCGCCAGCTGCCAGCGGTCCTCGACGTACGGGGCGAGGATCCGCTCCCAGGAGTCGCACCCGGCCAGGTCCCCGGTCTGGGCCGGGTCGCCCACGAGGGTCATCGAGCGGGTCGGGCAGCGGCGCATCAGCAGCCGCCAGGCCATGGCGGACAGCTCCTGGGCCTCGTCGACGATGATGTGCCCGAACGCCCAGGTCCGGTCGGCTGCGGCACGCTCCGCGGCGCTGCGGTGGTCGGTCTCCTCCTGCCGTTCGGCCATGCGCTCGGCGTCGATGATGTCGTGGGCGGACAGCACCTCGGAGGCGTCGGCGTCGACGTCCTCCTTGTCCTCGAACTCGTACGTGCGGGAGGCGTACGAGACGTCCAGCACGCCCTGCGCGTAGGCGATCTGGCGGGCGCGCTCGGCCTCGGCGGCGGCGCGGGCCGCGGAGTCGTCCTCGCCGAGGAGTTCCGCCGCCTCGTCGAGGAGGGGCACGTCCGCGGGGGTCCACGGTCCGCCGGTGCGTCTGATCAGGTCCGCGTCCGCCCCGTCCAGGTGCGTGGGATCCGCGAGGTAGTCGGCGAGGAACTCCTCGGGGGTGAGCGGGGGCCACAGCGACGCGATCGCGGCGTGCACCTCGGCACTGGCGGCCACGGCCTTGCCGAGCTGGGCGATGTCGTCCGGGCCGAGGAAGTTGGGGCCGCCGTAGGGGTCCTCGCCGATGCGGTCGGCGAGTTGGGTGGTGAGGTCGTCGATGATGCGGAAGGCGAAGTAGGGGCGGGCGAGGTTGTGCGGCAGCCCGGTCTCGCGGGCCTTGTGCCGCGCCTCCACGGCGATGTCCCAGTCGAGGACCAGCTCGCCGTCGTCGTGCGCGATGACGATCGGCTCGCCCTTCTCGGGCACCTGCTGCCGGTCCCGTACGGCCTCGGCGAGCACGCCCGCCATGTCCGCGCGGCCCTTGACGGCCGCGGCCGCGGGGCTGTCGGTGCCGGTGGCGTGGATCCCGGGGTACAGCTCGCCGACGGTCGACAGCAGGACGCCGGTCTCGCCGAGGGACGGCAGCACCTCGCCGATGTAGCCGAGGAACGCCGGGTTGGGCCCGACGATCAGCACGGCCCGCTTGGCGAGCTGCTCGCGGTGAGCGTAGAGGAGGTACGCGGCACGGTGCAGTGCGACGGCCGTCTTGCCGGTGCCGGGGCCGCCCTCGACGACGAGGACTCCGTGCTGCGGGGCGCGGATGATGTGGTCCTGCTCGGCCTGGATGGTGGAGACGATGTCGGCCATCCGCCCGGTGCGGGCGCTGTTGAGGGCGGCGAGCAGCACCTCGTCGGCGTCGTGCGACTCATGGCCGGTGCGGGTCGGGTCGGCGAGGTCCATGATCTCGTCGTGCAGCCCGGTGACGGTGCGGCCCTCGGTGGTGATGTGCCTGCGCCTGCGCAGGCCCAGCGGTTCGTACCCGGTCGCGAGATAGAACGGGCGCGCCACGGGCGCCCGCCAGTCGATCAGCAGCGGCGTGCGTTCGGCGTCGTCCCTGCGGATTCCCGTCCGCCCGATGTGGTACGTCACTCCGTCGCGCCGGTCGATGCGCCCGAAACAGAGTCCGGAGTCGGCGGCATTCAGCGCGGCGAGCGAGGCGGAGTGCTCCGCCACCTCGATATCGCGTTCCACCCGCGCCTGCCGACCGGTGCTGACCTGCGCCATCGTGGCACGCACGGCGGACTCGGCCTCCCCCCGCAGCTGATCGAGCCGCTCATGGGCGAGGGAGACGAATTGTTGTTCCTGCCGCATTTCCTCGGTTGACAATTCAGCTCCTGACGCGCTACAGTACGTTTATTGAAGTGCTTCGCGTTCCTTGTTCCATCCGAACGCGAAACGCGGAACTATTCAATATACGCGGAGAAATACCCGGCCCGTCACATTCGGACCGGGATTTTTTGTGCTCCGGGACACATCGACCGATCCCGGCGACCGGCGCCGACACTTTCGTCGCCCGGCCGTCGACGGAAGACGGATCCCGCCCGCCCCTCCCACCGTTCTAGCGTTGCGGCATGACCGTGGAGACCACCACCGCAGGGCCGGTGCGGCGAGGGGCCGTACGAGGCGACGAGCGCGCGCTCGCCCCCGATGTCGCGCGGGGGCTGATGCTCCTGCTCATCGTGCTGTCCAACACCGCCTACCACCTGTGGGCCGCCCGTCGGGGGCCGTCCGGCTGGCACCCCGTCGACGGATCGCGGCTCGATCAGGCGGTGCAGTTCACGATGATCGTGGTGCTGGACATGCGCGTCTATCCGCTCTTCGCGTTCCTCTTCGGCTACGGGATGACGCAGCTCTTCCTGCGGCAGACGGCCGCCGGCACCACGGAGCGCGACGCCGCCGCGATACTGCGCCGGCGCAGTCTGTGGCTGGTCGCCCTGGGGCTCGCCCACGCGATACTGCTGATGGCCGGTGACATCCTCGGCTACTACGGGATGTTGAGCCTCCTGCTCGGCCGGCTGTTCCTGCGCCGCAGCGACCGTGCCCTCACGTGGTGGATCCGCATCGCCGCGGTGCAACTGGTCCTCGTGACCGCGGGCCCCGCCCTGTTCGCCGTGCTCGACGGCGGGTTGGGCGCGATCGGGGATCCCGGGGCCGAGCCGGGGTACGTCGCGTACGCGAGCGGAGAGGAGAACTGGCTCGAGGCGGTCGGCACCCGGCTCTCCACCGGTCTGCTCCTCACCTTCGGCGCGGCCCCGCTCAGTCTCGTCGCCGGCGGTTACGTCATCTTCCTGCTGGGCTTCTGGGCGGCCCGCCGGCGCGTCCTGGAGGAGCCGGGCAGCCATCTGCCGCTGCTGCGCCGTACCGCCGTCGTCGGCATCGCCGTGGGCTGGCTCGGCGCACTGCCCGCCGCGCTCGCCCACGTCGGCGTGCTGCGCGTACCCGACGCCGCGCAGAGCGAGTCGGGAGCGCTCACCGCGCTGCGGGACGTCACCGGAAACGTGGCCGGGCTCGGCTATGTCGCCGCCATCGCCCTCTTCGCCCACTGGTGGGCCTCCCGTCCGCAGCGGGGCGGCCTGCCCGTCGTCCCGGCCCTCGCCGCCGTCGGGAAGCGGTCGTTGTCGTGCTACCTCGCTCACTCCCTGCTCTTCGCGCCGGTGCTCGCGGCCTGGGGTCTCGGCCTCGGCGAGCATCTGGGCAGCGCCTCGATGGCCCTCTTCGGCACCGCCGTCTGGCTGGTGACGGTCGCCGGTGCGTACGCGCTGGAGCGCCGGGGCCGCCGCGGCCCCGCCGAGACCCTGCTGCGGCGGCTGATGTACGGAAGGGCGGCGTAGCCCGTCGCCACCGGCTCAAGGGCTGTCCCGTAGTCCCCAGCGGGCGCACGACGGCAGCTACGGCGCCTCGCCGCGTTGCCGGATCGCCCGAACCCACCCGGTACGAGGGCGACCCTCCGCCTTACGATGCACCGCATCTGACGCCGCGCTGATCCACCGGTGACGGGACAGCGCCTACGCTCCCCGTACCGCCTCCACCGTGCTCGACCAGTCGTCCTGGCCGTGTCCCCCGGCCACCGCCCGCTCCGCCACCGCGCGGATCGCCTCCAGGTGGCCGACGTCGAGGCCGCGCGTGCGGGCGGCGTGCAGGACATGGCCGACCCCGGTCGCCATCATCGCGAGGTTGGCCTCCCCGCCCGGATAGCTGCGGGCGTCGACGGCGGCCGCGGTGTGCGCGGCGATCGGCGGCAGGATCTCCACGATGGTGCCGAGGTACGGCACGATGTCGGCAGCCTTCACCCCGTCGGCCGTCGCCAGCGCGAAGGCGTGCACAAGGCCCGCCATGCCGCCGTAGAAGAAGTCGAGCAGGCAGAGGTCGTAGAGCGCGGCGAGTCCGGGGTCCTCGCCGACGAAGACGGTCCTCCCGCCCAGCGCCCTGAGCGTGGACTCGTGACGCTCGAACGCCTCGCGGGAACCGGAGTGGAACAGCAGCGCTTCGGGCGTCCCGACGACCGGGGTCGGCACCATCACCGCTCCGTCCAGATAGGCCACGGAGTGCGCGGCGGCCCAGTCCGCCGCCTCCCGGGAGCGTTCCGGGGTGTCGGAGGTGAGGTTGACCAGGACCCGGCCCCGGAGCGCCGCGGCGAGCGGTTCGAGCACCGCGCGGGCCGCCTCGTGGTCGACGACGCAGACCACGACGAGCCCGCTCGCGCGGACGGCCTCCTCGGCGGTGACGGCGAGCACGGCGCCGCGTCCGGCGAGTTCGCCCGCCCTGCCCGGGGAGCGGTTCCAGACGGTGGTGGGATGACCCGCGTCCAGGAACGCGCCGGCGAGGGCACGGCCCATGGCGCCGAGGCCGATCACGGACACGGGGGCTGCGGGGGAAGCGGGGGTGGTGTTCTCGATGGACATGGGGATCATGCTGATCCGGCGCTCGTACCCCCACAAGTACCGACGAAAAAGTCGGATACCCACCTGAGGGTGACGATCGAGGTCCGTGAACTGCCCGAACCTGTGCCCGAGCGCTGTGCCATACTCGGCGCGCTCAATGCCCGTACCGAAGTCCTGGGGATCGTCCGTGAAGTCCGTGCCCGCCGTGGCCGGCGCCGTTGGCGCCGTCGGTGCCGCGCCGCTCCTGCCGCCCGCACCCGCGGCGGCCCCCGCGGCGCCGGCCCGTGAGATCCGCGCGGGCGGCGGCGCGTGACCGGCATACCCCTCGCGACGCCCTATCTGGACACCGGAGCCGACCAGCTGTCGTTCACGCTGGGCCGGCCCGAGCACCCGGCGCTAGCCGTGCGCGACCTCACCGTCGCCGGGACCGTCGTACAACTGCGGCTGCTCGGTGCCTCGCACCAGGTCATCGCCGGTCCGGTCCGGGAGACGGTGGCCTGCCTGCCCGGCGTCGAGGGCGGGCTGCCGGAGTCCGCGACGCACGAGTTCGACGACTGGCGCTACCACTTCGGCGCCCGCGTACTGCACTGCTCCGCCGGCGAGTTCACCGAGCGGGTGGCCGCCGTGCTCGCCCGCTGCGACGGTGACGCCCGGTCGCTCTGCGGGGTCTTCCCCGGTTCCCCGGACGCCGTCACCGCGCTGGCCGTCGCGCCGCACGGCTCCGGGCTGAGCTGGCGCACTTGGCACACCTATCCGCAGAGCCGCCAGATCGTGGCGACGCAGACCCGGCTGGAGGCCCGTTGAAGACCGTCCGACTCCTCACCGCGACGATGCTCGCCATGGCCGCGCTCACCGCGTGCTCCGACGAGCCGGACGACGACGGCAACGCCGTCCCGTCCTCCTGGATCCGCCAGCAGTACGGCGGCAGCGGCCCCGGATACACCGACCCCTCGGACCGGGTCTCCGCGGTCGGTGACGAGATACACGGGCACACCGCGTCCGTGGACCGCGTCGCCGACGGCGACATGGTCTTCCTGCGGTACCGGGACGACATCGTCGCGATCAGCCCGTTCCTCCAGGGCAGCCGGATCGAGATCGACGACTACCGCACCGGCCACCACCGCTGGAAGTCCCGCATCGGCAACGTCTGGCCGGACCCCGAGAGCGACGCGTTCCGCGGCGGCGGCCCCGGCTCCGGCAAGTAGTCCCCCGCGAATCCGCCCACCCGACTCCCGACGACGTCCCCGAAAGGCACCCCCGTGGCAGAGATCCTCGAGTCCGCAGGCACCGCCCTGCTCTACGGCCTCACCGGCTTCATCGTGATGGTCGTGGGCTTCGTCGCGCTCGACCTGGTGACCCCCGGCAAGCTCGTCCACGTGGTGTGGACGGAGCGCAACCGCGGCGCGGCGGTCCTCCTCGCCGGGCAGACCATCGCCATCGGCCTCGTCATCGACCAGTCCATCCGGGCGAGCGAGTCCGAACAGGGCCTCGGCCTCGGCCTGTTCAGCACCCTGCTGTACGGCCTCGCCGGCGTCGTCGTGATGACGCTCGTGTCCTGCATCGTCGGCCTGCTGACGCCGGGCCGCCTCGGCGAGGCCGTGCTCGACGACAACGGGGACCGTCCGCACCCCGCCGCCTGGGTGCAGGCCGCGATGTACATCGGCACGGCCTTCATGGTCGGCGCCGCGGTCTCCTGACCACCCCGTGAGCACCACCGTGCAGGACCGCACAGCCGCGCAGGAACGTACAGCCACCGCACCCGAGTCCCCCGTCAGGTCCCGGGGGGCGCGGGTGCTGCTGCTGTTCTCGGTGTTCCTCTGCGCGGCCTGCGGCCTGGTGTACGAACTGGCCCTGACGGCGCTGGGCAGTTACCTCATCGGCAACTCCGTGATGCAGACCTCGGTGGTCATCTCCGTCATGGTCTTCGCCATGGGCGTCGGATCGCTCGCGGCCAAACCGCTGCAGCGGCGTGCCGTCGGCGCCTTCGCCGCCGTGGAGGCGCTGCTGGCGCTCGTCGGCGGCCTGTCGGTGCTCGTGCTGTACCTGTCGTTCGCCTGGCTGCGCGTCTACATGCCGGCGATGGTGGTCGTCTCGTTCGTCGTCGGTCTCCTCATCGGGGCCGAGATCCCGCTGCTGATGACGCTGTTGCAGCGCATCCGCCGCCAGGAGGCCGGCAGCGCGGTCGCCGACATGTTCGCCGTCGACTACATCGGCGCCCTCATCGGCGGCCTGTGCTTCCCCCTGCTGCTCCTGCCGACCTTCGGCCAGCTCAAGGGCGCCCTGGTGGTGGGGGCGGTCAACGCCCTGGCCGGGGTCGTGGTCGTCCTGTGGATCTTCCGCCGGCAGACCCGCCGCGCCGTGCGCACCGGGCTGCTCGTCGTGGTCGCCGCGGTCCTCGCGGTACTCGGCACGGTGTACGTGCTGGCCGACGACATCGAGGTCACCGCGCGGCAGCAGCTCTACCGCGACCCGATCATCCACGCCGAGACGACGCCGTACCAGGACATCGTGGTGACCCGGTCCACCGCCTTCACCGGGGAGCCCGACACCCGGCTCTTCCTCAACGGCGACCTGCAGTTCTCCTCCGTCGACGAGTACCGCTACCACGAGGCCCTGGTGCACCCCGCCATGTCGGGGCGGCACACGTCCGTGCTGATCCTCGGCGGCGGGGACGCGCTGGCCCTGCGGGAGGTGCTGCGCTACGACCGCGTCGAGAAGGTGACGCTGGTGGATCTGGACCCTGCCATGACGCGGCTGGCCCGGGGCTTCGCGCCGCTCAGCGAGCTCAACGGCCGTGCGCTCGCGGACCCGCGGGTCACGGCCGTCAACGCCGACGCCTTCAACTGGCTGCGGGACGCGCGGGAGCGGTACGACACGGTCGTCATCGACTTCCCCGACCCGGACACGGCCGCGCTGGCCAAGCTCTACTCGGTCGAGTTCTACCACCTGCTGGGGAAGGTGCTGAAGCCCGGGAGCCAGGTCGTGGTGCAGGCCGGGTCCCCGTTCTTCGCCCCGAAGTCCTTCTGGTCGGTCGCCACGACGATCGGCGCGGCCGGCTACCGCACCACCGCGTACCAGGTGGACGTCCCCAGCTTCGGCAACTGGGGCTACGTGCTGGCCACTCCCGGCAGGGACGGCACGGCGCCTGCCCTGCGTCTGGCCGGGGACGCCCCGCGGCTGCGGTTCCTGGACGACGCGGTCCTGCGGGCCGCGACGGTCTTCCCGCTGGACCGCCGCCCGCAGAAGGTGCGGGCCAGCACGCTGATGGATCCCGTGGTGCTGGAGTACACCCGGCACGAGTGGCGGAACTACTGACCGGCACGTCCGCCCAAGTGGCCCGTGCCTTCGGGAAGTCAACGCACGCAAGGCATTGACGACCGTCCTGTCTCCATCTACACAACACGGTGAGAGCGCTCTCAATCACTTCCGGCACCACCCCCCTCCCGGAGGTCTTCCTTGAGCACGAGCCGCATCAGCAGACTCTCCCGTACCCCGCTCCTCACGGCGTTCACGGCCCTGGCCGTCGCCCTCACCGGGTTCCTCGCCCTCGGCCCCGCGGGCCCGGCCAACGCGGACGTGCCCCCGGCGCCCGGCTGGAACCTGCAGTGGAGCGACGACTTCAACGGTCCCGACCGGTCCCTGCCGTCCTCCGCCGACTGGCGGATCGACACCGGTCACGGCTATCCGGGCGGCCCCGGCAACTGGGGCACCGGCGAGATCCAGAACTACACGGGCAGCCCGGACAACGTCAGCCTCGACGGCGGCGGCAATCTGCGCATCACCCCGCTGCGCGACGGGGCGGGCAACTGGACGTCCGCGCGGATCGAGACCCACCGCGCCGACTTCAAGGCCCCCGCCGGCGGCACCCTGCGCATCGAGGGCCGCATCCGGATGCCCAACGTGACCGGGGACGCGGCGCTCGGCTACTGGCCCGCGTTCTGGGCGCTCGGGGCGCCGTACCGGGGCAACTACTGGAACTGGCCCGGCATCGGCGAGTTCGACATCATGGAGAACGTCAACGGCCTCAACTCCGTCTGGGGCGTCCTCCACTGCGGGGTGAACCCCGGCGGGCCGTGCAACGAGACCAGCGGCCTCGGCGCCAGCCGCACCTGCCCCGGCGCGAGCTGCCAGTCGGCGTTCCACACCTACCGCTTCGAGTGGGACCGCTCCGCCTCGCCCAACGCCCTGCGCTGGTACGTGGACGACCAGCTCTACCACAGCGTGAACCAGAACCAGATGGACGCCGCCACCTGGGCCAACATGACGGAGCACGCGGGCTACTTCATCCTCCTCAACGTCGCGATCGGCGGCGCCTTCCCGGACGCGCTGGCCGGCAGGACCCCGACCGCCGCGACCGTCCCGGGCCGGCCGATGCTCGTCGACTACGTCGCCGTGTGGACCCGCGGCGGTGGCACGGCCCCGCCGCCGACCGACCCGCCGACCGGCTCCTCGCAGCTGTACCTGCGCGGCAGCGGCGTCGCCGGGGACGCGACCGGCTCCGGCTCCACCGTGACGCTCGCGTCGGCGGGCGGCGCGAACCACGACGGCACCCCGCACAGTCCGCAGGTGTTCACCTCCGGCCCGGTCACCCGGGCGTACAACGGCGGTTCGACGCAGTTCGACCTCTTCGTGGACGCCGGCGCCACCGTCGCCAACGGCCAGCAGGTTCGGGTGAGTTACGACCGCACGGGCGACGGCACCTGGGACCGCACCGAGACGTACCACTACTTCGCCACCGATCCGGTCCCGGGCTACGAGCACTACACCCAGGCACGTGGCCTGCGGTCCGCCACCGGCACACACGGTGATCTGACGAACGGCAGGGTGCGCATCGAGGTGTGGAACGCCATCGGCAACGGCGCCAGCACCGTCGGCATCGGCAACCAGTCCTTCGTCCGCATCCCCTTCGGCTGAGCGGGAGGGAAGGCCATGCTGATCCGCAGAGCGCTCGCGGGCGCGGCGGCCCTGCTCTTCCTGGCCACCGCGGGCTGCGCCGGTGCCGACGTCCACGGCGACGGCCACGCCCCCGTGGGCCACAGGGCCCACGCGTACACGTACAGCAAGGCCCAGGCGGCGGCCCCGCTGCGCGGGAGCGAGTTCCGGGCGGACTGCTTCTCCAGCCACCGGCGGGGCGACGACCCGATCGTCTTCCCCGGTCAGGCCGGCCGCTCGCACATCCACGAGTTCTACGGCAACAGGACGGCGAACGCCTCGTCGACACTTCAGTCCTTGAGCGCCGGCACCACCAACTGCACACCGGACACGGACCTTTCGTCCTACTGGACACCGACCCTCTACCAGAACGGAGTGCCCGTGGCCCCGGAGCGGGTCACCGTCTACTACCAGGGCATCACCGACCGCGCCCGCGCCGTCGCCCATCCGCGCGGACTGCGGTACGTCGTCGGGAACGCCCTCGCCACCTCCCCCGACCAGAACCCGGCCGCGCGCTGGTCCTGCGTCGGACGCCCCGAGTCCAGCCGGGACTTCATGAACTGCCCGCCGGGCACGAAGCTGGAGAACTACCTGGACTTCCCCACCTGCTGGGACGGGAAGAACCTGGACAGCGCCAACCACCGGGACCACATGGCGTACGCGACGGGGCAGACGTGTCCGTCGAGTCATCCGGTGGTCGTGCCGCGGCTGGAGCTGCTGATCACCTGGCCGGTGCACGGCGGCGGGCTCACGCTGGCCGGGACCCGGGGCGGGGTCAATGTGACCGACGCCCCCGGCCACACCTTCCACGGCGACTTCTTCAACGCCTGGGACCAGGCGGAGCTGGAGCGCCGGGTGCGGGACTGCATCGTGGCGGGCTACATCTGCGGAACGGACGGACGCCCCATCGAGCAGTGAGCCGGTGGGCGGCGGCCCGGTCCGACACGGGCCGCGCCTCGGGCCCACGACCGGTGCCGCCGGGTCCCCCACCCCGGCGGCACTTCCGTGTGCCCGGCGGGTCAGGCGCCGGGTGCGCGGAAGTCGACCTGCTTCCGAGCCGCCGCGTCGATGTCCTCGGGGCTGAGCAGGGGCACGGCCCTGGACGTGATCGCGCCCGTGGCACGGACCTTCATGGAGGTGGCCACCATCGAGACGGCGTCGGGCATGTCCACCACGATGTACAGGTCGTCGTCGCCGAACGCGAAGTACATCCATTCGAGGGTGCCGCCGCAGGAACGGAGGACCTGCTCCACTGCCTGCCGGCGGCCCGTACCGCCCTCGGTGAGCAGGCCCTTGGTGCCCTCGGCGCTGTAGCTCGCCTGGATCAGGTATTTGGGCATCCGTCTCTCCCGTCGATCGCCTTGGGGTCCACCTTTCGGCACCGGCCGTGCTCCGGCCAGCCGGAGGGGGCCGGGCGGGGTTCCGGGCCGCGCCCGGACGGCCGGGCGCGAGGGCCACACGCCTCGGGGACGGTCTCGCGGTGTTCGAGACCGGCTCACGGCGAGCACCTCCACCACCCGATGGGCAGCGTGCACGGCGGCCATCGGGCGTCGGTCATGGACGCGGTGCTCGGCTCGGCGGTGACGAGCAGGCTGCCCGCCGGCTCCACGTGCGCCACGACGCAGCTCGGTCTGCACCTCCTCCGCCCGGTGTGCGCGGACACCCCGCCGCTGCGGGTCACCGGCACGGCGCTGCACGTCGGGCGCACGACGGCGACGGCCGGGGCGCGGGTGGCGGGCGTCGAGTCCGGGAAACCCCACGCGTCCGGGACGTCGACCGCGGTCTTCTCCTTCCCGGCCGGCTGAGCCGGGGCGGGACGCACGTGCGGGCCCGGGGCGGTGTGCGCCCCGGGCCCGAACGGTCACGGCGGTGGTGTCAGACCTTGACGGCCGGCTCCCGGCGGGTCTCGTCCCGCTGCTCCGGCACCTCGGCGGCGGCCGCTGCCGGGGCGTGGTCGTCGACGAAGGTCGACTCGTCGAACGGGATGCGGCCGGCGAGGACCTCGGCGGCGCGCTCCTTGTCGATCTCCTTCGTCCAGGTGCCGACCAGGACGGTGGCGACGGCGTTGCCCGCGAAGTTGGTGAGGGCGCGGGCCTCGCTCATGAAGCGGTCGATGCCGACGATCAGTCCGACGCCGTCGACCAGGGCGGGCTTGTGCGACTGGAGGCCGCCGGCGAGGGTCGCGAGGCCGGCGCCGGTGACACCCGCCGCGCCCTTCGAGGCGATGATCATGAAGACCAGCAGCGAGATCTGCTCACTGACCGAGAGCGGGGTGCCCATCGCCTCGGCGACGAACAGCGAGCCCATCGTCAGATAGATCGCGGTGCCGTCCAGGTTGAAGGAGTAGCCGGTGGGAACGGTGATGCCGACGACGGGCTTCGAGACCCCCAGGTGCTCCATCTTCGCGATGAGCCGCGGCAGCGCGGACTCGGACGACGAGGTGGACAGGATCAGCAGGAACTCGCGGCCCAGGTACTTCAGCAGCGCGAACAGGTTCACCCCGGCGACGACCCGCAGCAGGGTGCCGAGGACGAGGACCACGAACAGCGCACAGGTGACGTAGAAGCCGATCATGATGACCGCGAGCGACTTCAGGGCGTCGACACCGGTCTCGCCGACGACGGCCGCGATCGCTCCGAAGGCGCCCACGGGGGCCGCCCACATGATCATCGCGAGGATGCGGAAGACCAGCTTCTGGAGGTGGCCGATGCCGCGCAGGACGGGCTCCCCGGCGGAGCCCATGGCCTGCAGCGCGAAGCCCGCGAGCAGCGCGACCAGCAGCGTCTGCAGCACCTCACCCTCGGTGAAGGCGGAGACCAGGGTGGTCGGGATGACCCCGAGGAGGAAGTCCACGGTGCCCTCGCTGGCCCCCTCGGCCTGCTTCTCGCCCGCGGCCCTCGCCGCGTCCGTGAGCTGCAGTCCGTGCCCCGGGTCGAGGACGTTGCCCACGATCAGGCCGATGGCCAGCGCGACCGTCGACATGGCCAGGAAGTAGCCGAGTGCCAGACCGCCGACGGCACCGACCTTGGCCGCCTTGCGGACCGAGCCGACACCGAGCACGATCGTGCAGAAGATGATCGGGGAGATCATCATCTTGATCAGGTTCACGAACCCGGTGCCGATCGGCTTGAGTTCGACGGCGACGCCGGGGGCGGCGAAGCCCACGATGACGCCGAGGACGACGGCGCCGATGACGGCGAGATACAGATAATGGGTGCGGTCCCGCCTTGCGGCTGCTGGAGCGGTTGCCACGGGGATTCCTCCTCGGCCTGATGTGCATCCACGTCCCGGTGGATGCCCGTGACTATTCAGCACCCTGTGACCCCGGTCACCGTTGCGTTCGTTTCGTTCACACGAAATCGGCCAGGCAGACTTGAGCCATGCACATCCCCCGTCCACGGAGCCTCGCCGGCCAGCTCTTCGCGATGCAGGTCGTGCTGGTCGCCGCGATCGTGGCCGGCTTCGCGCTGTTCTCGTACGTCACGGACCGCGCGCAGGCCGAGGAGACCGCGCGCCGGCAGACGACGGCGACCGCTGCGGCGGTGGCGGACTTCCCGTCGGTGGTGACGGCGGTCCGCTCCCCCGACCCCACGGCGCGGCTGCAGCCGTACGCGGAGCGGCTGCGGAAGGACGCGGGCGTCGACTTCGTGGTGATCATGACGCCGGACGGCAGGCGCTGGACCCACCCCGAACCGGGTGAAATAGGACACATCTATCTGGGTCACATCGACGAGGCGCGGCAGGGACGCACGGTGTCGGAGACCTACACGGGGACGCTGGGGCCGTCGGTGCGGACGGTGGCGCCGGTACGGGACGACTCCGGCCGGATCGTCGCGCTCGTCAGCGCGGGCATCACCATCGACAAGATCAGCGAGCAGCTCGGCAAGCAGGTCACCGCGCTGCTGGGGATGGCCGGCGCGGCTCTGGCGCTGGGCGGACTCGGCACGTACGTGATCAACGCCCGGCTGCGGCGGCACACGCACGGGATGAACGCGGCGGAGCTGAGCCGCATGCACGACTACCACGAGGCCACGCTGCACGCGGTACGCGAGGGCCTGCTGATGCTCGACGGGCACCGGCGCATCGCGCTGATCAACGACGGGGCGCGGGAGCTGCTGGGACTCTGCGCGGACGTGGTCGGCCGGGGCCCCGACGAGCTGGGCCTGCCGCCCGGGCTGACCGGGGCTCTGCTGGCGAGCGAGCCGCGCGTCGACGAACTGCACCTCACGGCCGACCGGGTGCTCGTCGTCTCCACCCAGCCGGTGGTCGGCGGCGAGCGTCGCGGCACGGTCGTGACGCTGCGGGACCACACCGAACTGCAGTCGCTGACCGGTGAGCTGGACTCCGAGCGCGGCTTCACCCAGGCGCTGCGCGCCCAGGCCCACGAGGCGGCCAACCGGCTGCACACCGTCGTCTCCCTCATCGAGCTGGGCCGCGCGGACGAGGCGGTCGAGTTCGCCACGGCGGAGCTCGAACTGGCGCAGGTGCTCACGGACCGTGTGGTGACGGCGGTCGGCGAGCCGGTCCTCGCGGCCCTGCTCCTCGGCAAGGCGGCGCAGGCCAACGAGAGCGGCGTCGAACTCGTCCTGACCGACGACAGCCGCATGGACGACGGCGTCCTGCCGCCCTGGCTGCCGCCCCGGGACCTGGTCACCATCCTCGGCAACCTGATCGACAACGCGGTCGAGGCGTCGTCGGCGACGCGACCGGCGGCGCGCGAGGCGGAACCGCACCGGGCCGGGGGCGGCCTCGTGGGCGGGTCCGCGCCCGTCGCCACCGGAGCGGCGGTCACGAGCACCGCCCTCGGCCCGCACCGGTCGGCAGCGCCGCACGCCGTACGGGCCGGAGACACCGCACCACGGCCCCTCTCCGGGCCGCGCCTCGACGAGCCCGGAGCCGCCGTCCCGCCCGTACGGGACGTGCGGGACGTGCGGGACGTGCGGGACGTGCGGGACGTGCGGGACGTGCGGGATGTACGGACCGGCGCGGGCCGACCGGCGAACGTCCCGGGCGCCCGTTCGGCGACCCGGCAGGACGCAGAGGGTCCCCGGCCCTCCGTCCCTCCCACGCGCGAGGTGCCCACCGGGGACGACGGACGGGCCGAGCACGCGGACCGCGCCGGCGGCCCCGGCACGGGCCGCGTGCCCGCGACGGGACCGGAGGACACCTCCGGCGCGCAGGACGCGCCCGGCGCGGAGGCGGGCATCGGTGCCACGACCGCGACGGAAGCGGAGGGCGCGGCCGCCGTCCCCGGCGGAGCGGCCGCCACCGGGCCGCGGGACCACCCCCACGGGCACCCCGCCCCCGTCCCCGCCGCGCGCGAGGTGCCCGAAGGGCAAGGTGGGCACACGACCGCGACGCACGCCCGTGCCGCCGGCGCGCGCCCGCGCGTCGTCGTCACCGCCCGTGCGGACGAGGACGAGTTGGTGCTGCGCGTCAGCGACACGGGACCGGGGCTCGGTCCCGGGGACGCGGAGGCCGTGTTCGAGCGGGGCTGGTCGACCAGGGGCCCCGGCCGGGGGCTCGGGCTCGCGCTGGTGCGACAGGCCGCGCACCGGGGACGGGGCACGGTCGAGGCGGCCCAAGGACCGTACGGTGGCGCGGAGTTCACCGTACGGCTGCCCCTGCGCATCACGGAGGTCGACACATGAACGGACGCCCCGGCCGGAGACCTGGCACGGAGGTGGCGAGGTGACCGCTCCCGCCGGGATCCGGGTGCTCGTCGTCGAGGACGACCCCGTCGCCGCCGACGCACACGCCCTGTACGTGGGCCGCGTACCGGGGTTCACCGTGGCGGGCGTCGCCCACTCGCGGGCCGAGGCGTACCGGGTGCTGGAACGCACGCCCGTGGACCTGATCCTCCTCGACCTCTACCTGCCGGACGGGCACGGACTCCAGCTGCTGCGCGCCCTGCGCGCCGCCGGGCACTCCGCCGACGTGATCGCCGTGACCTCCGCGCGCGATCTGGCGGTCGTCCGTGAGGGCGTGTCGCTCGGTGTCGTCCAGTACGTCCTGAAGCCGTTCACGTTCGCCACGCTGCGCGACCGCCTCGACCGGTACGCCGAGTTCCGCGCCACCGCCGGCGAGGCGTCCGGGCAGGACGAGGTGGACCGGGCCCTGGCGACCCTGCGGACCCCGCAGCCCGCCGCGCTCCCCAAGGGCCTCAGCGCACCGACCCTGGAGGCGGTCACCCGTACGCTCCGCGACACCGACGGCGGGCTGACGGCGGCCGAAGCGGGTGCCGCGGTGGGGATCTCGCGGATCACCGCGCGCCGCTACCTGGAGCACCTCGTCACCGCCGGACGGGCGGTGCGCAGCCCTCAGTACGGCCAGATCGGCCGGCCCGAGCTGCAGTACCGCTGGCTCCGCTCCGGCCGCTGACCAGCTCCTCCACCCGGGCGCCGCAAGACCGAAAGCCCTTTCCGCGCACGGGCATTGACCTTGTTCCGCGGCCGGACCTACGGTCACCGGGCAGCCCCCACGGCTGACAGAGGAGGTCGTGCCCGTGCGCCCCACCGCCCCACCGGTCCTCGCTTCCCCGCTGCTCGCCCTCGCCCTCGTCCTCACCGCCTGCGGCGGCGGCTCCGGCGCGGGCGACCCCGACACCGTCGAGGTGGTCTACAACCGCTCGACCGACAACAACATCCGTTTCAAGGACGCCTTCCTCGAGTCCGTGAAGAAACAGTTCGAGAAGGCGCACCCCGGCAAGACGGTCAAGCTCGTCCCGGTCCAGGCCCCGGACAACGACTACGCCACCAAGGCGCAGCAGATGATGCGCTCCCCCAGGACCGCGCCCGACCTGGTCTACGAGGACACCTTCCGCATCAACTCCGACATCGAGGCCGGGTACCTGAGGCCCCTCGACGACTACGTCGCCGAGTGGGACGCCTGGGACCAGTTCGTCCCCACGGCGCGGGAGGCCGCCAGGGCCGAGGACGGCAGGACCTACGGCATCCCGGACGGGACCGACACCCGCGGCCTCTGGTTCAACAAGAAGATCTTCGCCGAGGCGGGTCTGCCCACCGACTGGCGGCCGAGGAACTGGGACGAGGTCCTCGACGCCGCGCGCACGGTCAAGCGCGAGGTTCCCGGCGTCATCCCGCTCAACGTCTACACCGGCAAGGGCCCCGGCGAGGCCGCTGTGATGCAGGGATTCGAGATGCTGCTGTACGGCACGGGCGAGGACCCCCTGTACGACCCGGCCGCCAGGAAGTGGGTCGCGGGCGGCAAGGGCTTCCGGGACGCCCTCGGGTTCGTGCGGACCGTGTACGCGGAGAAGCTCGGCCCCGACGTGTCCGACGCACTCGACCCCAACATCGGTACCCGCGTCGCCACCGAGTTCTTCCCGGAGGGCAGGCTCGCCATCTCCCTCGACGGCTCGTGGATGGGCCAGAACTGGATCAACGAGGGACCGAAGGAGTGGCCGGCCTGGAAGACGGATCTGGCGCAGGCCCCGATGCCGACCCAGCACGGTCAGGCCCCGGGCAGGGTCTCCATGTCCGGCGGCTGGACGTGGGCCATTCCGCAGAAGGCCGGAAACCCCGATCTGGCCTGGGAGTTCGTCAAGACGCTGCAGTCGCGGGAGAACGCCGTGCGCTGGGACGTCGTCGGCGCCCAGATCGCGGTGCGCAAGGACGTGGCGGCGGACCGGCGGTACCTCTCGTCCATGCCGGGCATCAGGTTCTTCACCCAGCTCGTCCCCTACACCCACTACCGGCCGGCGCTGCCGGTGTACCCCCAGGTGTCCTCGGCCATCGGCGAGGCCATGGAGAAGGTGACGACGGGTGACGCCTCGCCCGAGGCGGCGGCGAAGGCGTACGACGAGCAGCTGGGAGCCATCACCGACGGCGCGGTCGTGCGCAGGTGAGCCGCGGTGCTCGCGGTGCCGGGGCGTGGCGGTGGCTGCCGCTCGCCCCGGCCACGGTCCTCCTGCTGCTGTTCCTCGCCGGCCCGATCGGCTACTGCGTGTGGATCGCCTTCACCGACGCCCAGCTGACCGGGGCGTCCGGGACGGACTTCGTCGGCCTGGACAACTTCCGCCGCGCCTTCGCCGACGAGGACTTCCGCAACGCGGTGTGGCTCACGCTGGTCTTCACGGTGGTCTCGGCGGTCCTCGGGCAGAACACCCTGGGGCTGGTGCTCGCCGGGCTGATGCGGGCCTCGTCCCGGCCGGTGCGCACGCTCACGGGAGCGCTCGTCGTCACGGCCTGGGTGCTCCCGGAGATCGTCGCCGCGTTCCTGCTGTACGCGTTCTTCCGCCGCGAGGGCACGCTCAACGCGGTGCTGGACTGGCTGCATCTGCCGTCCCAGAACTGGCTGTTCACCCTGCCGGTCCTCGCCGTGTCGTTCGCCAACGTCTGGCGCGGAACGGCGTTCTCGATGCTCGTGTACTCGGCGGCGCTCGCGGAGATCCCGCGGGACGTCACCGAGGCGGCCGCCGTCGACGGTGCGGACGGGCTCCACCGGCTGCGGTACATCACCCTGCCGTTGCTCCGCCGCTCCATCGGGACCACGCTGATGCTCAACACCCTCTCCACGCTCTCCGTCTTCGGCCTCATCTGGGCCATGACGCGCGGGGGGCCGGGCAACCGCAGCCAGACGCTGCCGGTGTTCATGTACGACCAGGCGTTCCTGAAGAGCCTGATCGGGTACGGCACGGCGGTGGCGCTGCTGCTGCTCCTGGTGGGCTCGCTCTTCTCGGCCGTGTACCTGCGGCTGCTGAAGGTGGAGGTGTGATGGCGCCGCACGTACGTCGCGCGACACGGCGCAGGCTCGCCGCGGACGCCGCGCTGCTGCTCACCGCGGCGGGGTTCGCACTCCCGCTGCTCTGGCTGGTGCTGGCGTCGGTGGACGCCGACGCGGATCTGCGGGTGCGGCTGCCCGGTCCGGTCACGGCCGGGCACTTCGACGCCGTGCTGACGGACGAGATCACCTTCACACCGATGCTCAACAGTGTGCTGCTGTGCGGCGGCGCGACCCTGGTCACGGTCGTGTGCGCGGCGCTCGCCGCGTATCCGCTGTCGCGCCACCGGTCGCGGTTCAACCGCCCGTTCCTGCTGACGATCCTCTTCACCACGTGTCTGCCGATCACGGCCGTGATGGTGCCGGTGTACGGGCTGTTCGTGCAGGTCGAGCTGATCGACACGATGCACGGGACGGCGCTGTTCCTGGCCACCTCCCAACTCCCTTTCGCCGTCTGGCTGATGAAGAACTTCATGGACGGTGTGCCGCGGGTGCTGGAGGAGGCGGCCTGGACGGACGGGGCGTCGACGGCGCAGACCCTCACCCGGGTGGTGCTGCCGCTGATGGGCCCGGGGGTCGCGGTCGTGATGATCTACACCTTCATCATGCTCTGGGGGAACTTCTTCGTCCCGTTCATGCTGCTGCTCTCCCCCGAGCAGCTCCCCGCGTCCGTCTCGGTCTTCACGCTCTTCGGCAACCACGGCTCCGTGGTCTACGGGCAGTTGGCGGCGTTCTCGATCCTCTACTCGCTGCCGGTGCTGGTGCTGTACGTGCTGATCGCCCGCCGGCTCGGGGGCGGTTTCACGCTGGGCGGGGCGGTGAAGGGGTGATCCGCGGCGGCCGATGGGGGGCGGGCGGTGATCGACCCGGTGTCCTGCCCGCGGGTAGGCTGCGGTGGCCCGCGTGACGCGCGTAGCGCCGTTGCCCTCGTGGGAACGGAGGACCACCGCCGGACCGCCCGCTGGACCTTCCTACGGAATCCCACCTTGGGCAAACGCACCGTGGCCGGAAATGACTCTCCGCTTCTACGGTGTGCCCGTGCACTCCACCCCGCCTTTCAACGCTCCCGCCGCCCGCCGACTGCGCGAGGGCCTGGGGATGGCGCCGGGCCATGTCGCCTACGGACTCCAGGCCCAGTACGGACTCCGGGTCACCCCGGACACCGTGGTCGCCTGGGAGCGGGGCCTCCTGGCGCCGGACTCCCGGGAACTGACCGCGCTCGCGGGAGTGCTGTGGTGTTCGCCCGGCGAGCTGCTCGGCCGTCCGCAGAGCCTGCGCGAGCACCGCATCGCCCGCGCCCTGGGGGCCGACGAACTGGCCCGGCGGGTGGGGATGGACCCGTCCGTGTACCGGCGCGTGGAGGAGGGCGACCGCTGGCGCGGCAACGCGCGCCAGACGGCCGCGCTCGCCGAGGCGCTGTCCCTGACCCCGCGCGAGCTGCTGATCGCGACCGGCCGCGCCGAGGAACTGGCGGAGCTGCTGCGCAGCGCGGCGACCACCCGCTGGCAGGCGTACGTGCGCCCGGTGGCGAGGATGCTGCCGCTCCCCGTACGGCAGCTGGAGGGTGCGCTGCAGCGGTTGCACACGGACTACCACGCGCGGATGGCGGCCACCTCCAGCTGGGGTGCCTCGGCCGGCTCCGGGGAGTCGGGCAGGGAATTCCTCGACGGGATCGTCGAGCACTTCTGGGCACTCACTCCCGGCCAGGCGTGATCCCGGGCCCGAAATCCCCTCCCGACATTACGTAGTTACCAGAGGGTAGATAGAACGCTTCATTCCGTCCATCGTTGAACGCGAACATGCCAAGGCCCTCCGGTTCTCCCCGGCCGAAGGGCGTCCACCGGACCTCCTCAGGAGCGAACCCCCCATGCATGTACGCAGATGGACCACCCGCGCCGCGGTCCCGGCCGCCGCACTGGCCCTCGCCGCGACCATGACGGCCACGGCCTCGGCCGCGACCGTGAGCGCTGCGCCGAAGGCCGCCTCCGCGGCCGCCCCCGCGCACGCACCGCAGCCGACGGACATCACCGCCGCCGGGCTGGCCGGAATCGACTACGCGACCTGGCAGCGGGATGTCACGGCGGCCCTCGCCACCGCCCGCCCCTACATCGAGCAGCGCACGGCCGGCGCGTCCGGGCAGCGTCTGGCCATGGTGCTGGACATCGACAACACCTCGCTGGAGACGGACTTCCACTACTTCTGGGAGTACCCGACGCCCGCCGTCAGGCAGGTGCTGGACCTCGTGCGCTACGCCGACTCCCGCGGGGTCGACATCTTCTTCGTCACCGCCCGGCCCGACATCATCGAGTCGCTGACGTCGTACAACCTCAAGAAGGCCGGGTACCCGGTCGACGGTCTGTACGTGCGCAGCCTGCCGGACCTGTTCGACGAGGTCAGCGCCTACAAGACCGGCAAGCGCGCGGAGATCGAGGCCAAGGGCTACACGATCGTCGCCAATGTCGGCAACCGGCCCAGCGACCTCGTCGGCGGCCACGCCGAGCGCACGTTCAAGCTGCCCGACTACGACGGCAAGCTGTCCTGACGCGGTCCGCGCCGCCCGCGCGGGTTCCCTCCGTCCGCCGGCCCGGGTCGCACCGCACCCGGACCGGCGGACGGACCCGCTCCGCGTGCGAGGCGGGTCAGAAGACCGACTCGGCCTCGCGGACCCGGTCCTCCGGCACCGTCTTCAGCCGGGTCACCGCCTCCGCGAGCGGCACGGTGATCACCTCGGTGCCGCGCAGGGCGGTCATCCTCCCGAACTCGCCGCGGTGCACGGCCTCCACCGCGTGCCAGCCGAAGCGGTTGGCGAGCACCCGGTCGTAGGCGGTGGGCGTGCCGCCGCGCTGCACGTGGCCGAGGATGACCGGCCGGGCCTCCTTGCCCATCCGCCGCTCCAGCTCGGCGGCCAGCCGGGTGCCGATGCCGGTGAACCGCTCGTGCCCGTACTGGTCGATCTCGCCCTTCTTGTACTCCATGGAGCCCTCGGCCGGGTGCGCTCCCTCGGCGACGCAGATGACGGCGAACTTCTTGCCCCGGGCGAAGCGTTCCTCGACCATCTTCACCAGGTCCTCGACCAGGAAGGGACGCTCGGGCAGGCAGATGCCGTGCGCGCCGCTGGCCATGCCGGACTCCAGCGCGATCCAGCCCGCGTGCCGGCCCATGACCTCCACGACCATGACCCGCTGGTGGGACTCCGCCGTGGTCTTGAGCCGGTCGATGGCCTCCGTGGCCACCATGACGGCGGTGTCGAAGCCGAAGGTGCGGTCCGTGGAGGAGATGTCGTTGTCGATGGTCTTCGGGACGCCGACGACGGGCATCCCGGCGTCCGACAGCATCCGCGCGGCGGTGAGCGTACCCTCGCCGCCCACCGGGATGAGGGCGTCCAGGCCGTGCTTCCGGGCCAACTCGGCACCGTTCTCGGCGGCTTCGCGGAGCCGGGAGCGTTCCAGCCGGGCCGAGCCGAGGATCGTGCCGCCGCGGGCGAGGATGCCGCTCACGGCGTTGAGGTCCAGGGTGCGGTAGTGGCCCTCGAGCAGCCCCTTGAACCCGTCCTCGAATCCGATGACTTCGTCCCCGTAACCGGTCAGCGCACGGTGCACGACCGACCGGATCACTGCGTTGAGGCCGGGGCAGTCGCCGCCTGCGGTCAGAATTCCGATGCGCATCGTGCGTGTCTCCTGCTCGCTCGTGGTACCGGTGAGCCTCATTCCGATTCTCACACGCAGGGCCGGGTGCACGCCGGTCCGGCAGCCCTCCCGTCAGCCCCGACCCGGCGGGCGCTTAACCCAGCCGTAGAGGTATTGTCAAGGGGATATTGCCACCCTATCGAGTTTTCTTGAGCCCCCGAGCGCACCCAGGACCCCGCGCTCGGCCACAGCCCAGCAGGACAGGAGAGCACCGCGTGACGCGCAGCGTGTACGTGACCGGGATCGACCGCGGGGACGGCCGCCAGGTGGTGGACCTGGGAGTCATGGAGCTCCTGACCCGCCAGGTGGACCGTGTGGGGGTGTTCCGGCCCCTTGTGCACGACGGACCCGATCGCCTGTTCGATCTGCTGCGTGTGCGCTACCGGCTCTCCCAGGACCCCGCGACCGCGTACGGCATGGACTACCACGAGGCGGCCGCGCTGCAGGCCGAGAAGGGCACCGACGAGCTGGTGTCCCGGCTGGTCGACCGCTTCCACGAGGTGGCCCGCGACTACGAGGTCGTCCTCGTCCTGGGCACCGACTTCCGCGCCACCCAGCTCCCCGACGAGCTGGCGCTCAACGCCCGGCTGGCCAACGAGTTCGGCGCCTCGGTGATACCCGTGGTCGGCGGCAAGGGCCAGACCGCCGAGTCGGTACGCGCGGAGGCCCGCAACGCCCACCGCGCCTACGAGGTGCTGGGCTGCGACGTCCTCGCGATGATCGTGAACCGGGTGGCGGCCGAGGACCGCGACGCGATCGCCGAGCGGCTCACGGCCCGGCTCCCCGTCCCCTGCTACGTCCTGCCGGACGAGCCGGCCCTGGCCGCGCCCACGGTCGCCCAGGTCAGCCAGGCCCTGGGGGCCACCGTGCTGCTCGGCGACGACTCCGGGCTCGCCCGTGACGCGCTCGACTTCGTCTTCGGCGGCGCGATGCTCCCGAACGTGCTGAACGCCCTGAAGCCCGGCTGCATGCTGGTCACCCCCGGGGACCGCGCCGACCTGGTGGTGGGCGCCCTGGCGGCCCACTCCGCGGGCACCCCGCCCATCGCTGGTCTGCTGCTGACCCTCGACGAGCGCCCCGGGGACTCGATCCTCACCCTGGCGTCCCGGCTGGCCCCCGGCACCCCGGTCATCTCGGTGCCCGGCGGCTCCTGGCCCACCGCCGCCGAACTGTTCTCGCTGGAAGGCAAGTTGAACGCCGCCACCCCGCGCAAGGCGGAGACGGCACTGGGGCTCTTCGAGCGCCATGTCGACACCGCGGGCCTGCTCGCGCGGCTGGAGGTCGCCCGTACGGGACGGGTCACCCCCATGATGTTCGAGCACGACCTGCTGGAGCAGGCCCGTGCCGACCGCCGCCGTGTGGTGCTGCCCGAGGGCACCGAGGAGCGCGTGCTGCGCGCCGCGGACGTGCTGGTGCGCCGCGACGTCTGCGACCTGACGCTGCTCGGTGACACCGACGTCATCCGCAAGAAGGCCGCCGACCTCGGCATCGACCTGGGCGACGTCCGGCTGATCGACCCCGCGACCTCCGAGCTGCGGCCGCGCTTCGCCGAGCTGTACGCGCAGATGCGGGCCCACAAGGGCGTCACGGTGGAACTCGCCCACGACGTCGTCTCCGACGTCAACTACTTCGGCACGCTGATGGTCCAGGAGGGCCTGGCCGACGGCATGGTGTCCGGCTCGGTCCACTCCACCGCCGCCACGATCCGCCCCGCCTTCGAGATCATCAAGACGAAGCCCGGGGCGTCGATCGTCTCGTCCGTGTTCTTCATGTGCCTGGCCGACAAGGTGCTCGTGTACGGCGACTGCGCGGTCAATCCGGACCCGGACGCCGAGCAGCTCGCGGACATCGCGGTGCAGTCGGCGGCCACGGCCGCCCGCTTCGGCGTCGAGCCGCGGATCGCGATGCTGTCGTACTCCACCGGTACCTCCGGCTCCGGCGCCGACGTGGACAAGGTACGGGAAGCGACCAAACTCGTGCGCGAGCGCCATCCCGGACTCAGGATCGAGGGTCCGATCCAGTACGACGCCGCCGTCGAGCCGTCGGTCGCCGCGACCAAGCTGCCGGACTCCGAGGTCGCGGGCCAGGCGACCGTCCTGATCTTCCCCGACCTCAACACCGGCAACAACACCTACAAGGCCGTGCAGCGTTCGGCCGGCGCGGTCGCGGTGGGCCCGGTGCTCCAGGGCCTGCGCAAGCCGGTCAACGACCTCTCGCGCGGCGCGCTCGTCAGCGACATCGTCAACACGGTCGCGATCACCGCGATCCAGTCCCAGATCCAGGAGTCCACCGCATGACCGGTTCCGCCACCGCCACTCGTGTTCTGGTCCTCAACTCCGGCTCCTCGTCGGTGAAGTACCAGCTGCTCGACATGGAGGACGGCACCCGGCCGGCCGTCGGTCTCGTCGAGCGGATCGGGGAGGAGACCTCCCGGGTGGTGCACACCGGGCCGGCCGGCGCCGGGAAGCGCGAGCGCACCGGCCCGATCCCGGACCACGCCGCCGCGCTGAAGGCGGTCGCCGACGAACTGGCGCACGACGGACTGGGCCTGGACTCCCCCGAGCTGGCGGCGATCGGCCACCGGGTGGTGCACGGAGGGCTGAAGTTCTCCGCCCCCACCCTGATCACCGACGAGGTCCTGGCGGAGATCGAGCGCCTGGTCCCGGTGGCGCCGCTGCACAACCCGGCCAACATCACCGGCATCCGCACGGCCCGGGCGCTCCGCCCCGACCTGCCCCAGGTCGCCGTCTTCGACACCGCGTTCCACACGACCATGCCGGAGTACGCGGCGCGCTACGCGATCGACGTGGAGACGGCGGACGCGCACCGGATCCGCCGCTACGGCTTCCACGGCACCTCGCACGCGTACGTGTCGCGCCGGGCCGCCGCGCTCCTGGGCAAGGATCCGGAGGAGGTGAACGTGATCGTGCTGCACCTGGGCAACGGCGCGTCGGCGTCCGCGGTCCGGGGCGGGCGCTGCGTGGACACGTCGATGGGGCTGACCCCCTTGGAGGGGCTGGTGATGGGTACCCGCTCCGGTGACATCGACCCGGCGGTCACGTTCCACCTCAAGCGGGTGGCCGGGATGTCCGAGGACGACGTCGACGTGCTGCTCAACAAGAGGAGCGGCCTGGTCGGCCTGTGCGGTGACAACGACATGCGGGAGATCCGGCGGCGGATCGAGGAGGGGGACGAGAGCGCCCGGCTCGCCTTCGAGATCTACGTCCACCGGCTGAAGAAGTACATCGGTGCCTACTACGCGGTGCTCGGACGGGTGGACGCGGTGGTTTTCACGGCGGGGGTGGGCGAGAACTCCGCCCCCGTGCGCGAGGCTGCCGTCGCCGGCCTGGAGGAGCTGGGGCTCGTGGTGGACGCGGACCTCAACGCCGTACGGTCGGACGTGCCGCGGCTCGTCTCGCCCGACCACGCACGGGTGGCGGTCGCCGTGGTGCCGACCGACGAGGAACTGGAGATCGCCCGGCAGACCTTCGCGCTGGTCGGCGCGGGCCGTGAGGGTCGCGGCCGAGCGGAGTGAGAAAGAGCAACGCCTGAGCGGCCGGGTGCCCATTTGTACATTCCACCAGACGGAATATTCCGCGTAGAAACAAACCGATAGGATCCGCCTCATGCGCCGTTCCAAAATCGTCTGCACACTGGGCCCAGCCGTCGACTCCTACGAGCAGCTGAAAGCGCTCATCGAGGCCGGCATGAACGTGGCCCGTTTCAACATGAGCCACGGGACCCACGCGGAGCACCAGGAGCGGTACGACCGTCTCCGCCGCGCGACGGCGGAGACCGGCCGCGCCGTGGGCGTGCTCGCCGACCTCCAGGGCCCGAAGATCCGTCTGGAGACCTTCGCCGAGGGACCGGTCGAGCTGGTCCGCGGTGACGAGTTCACGATCACCACCGAGGACGTGCCGGGTGACAAGTCGATCTGCGGCACGACGTACAAGGGCCTGCCCGGCGACGTCTCCAAGGGCGACCAGATCCTGATCAACGACGGCAACGTCGAGCTGCGCGCGGTCGAGATCGAGGGACCGAGGGTGAAGACCGTCGTCATCGAGGGCGGCGTCATCTCCGACCACAAGGGCATCAACCTGCCCGGTGCGGCCGTGAACGTCCCCGCCCTGTCGGAGAAGGACGTCGAGGACCTCCGCTTCGCGCTGCGCATGGGCTGCGACCTGGTCGCGCTCTCCTTCGTGCGGGACGCCGGCGACGTCAAGGACGTCCACAAGGTGATGGACGAGGAGGGCCGCCGGGTCCCCGTCATCGCCAAGGTGGAGAAGCCCCAGGCCGTCGAGAACATGGCGGACGTCGTCATGGCCTTCGACGGTGTGATGGTGGCGCGCGGCGACCTGGCCGTCGAGTACCCGCTGGAGCGGGTCCCGATGGTGCAGAAGCGGCTGATCGAGCTGTGCCGGCGCAACGCCAAGCCGGTGATCGTCGCGACCCAGATGATGGAGTCGATGATCACCAACTCCCGCCCGACCCGCGCCGAGGCGTCCGACGTCGCCAACGCGATCCTGGACGGCGCGGACGCGGTCATGCTCTCGGCCGAGTCCTCGGTGGGCGCGTACCCGATCGAGACCGTCAAGACGATGTCCAAGATCGTCAGCGCGGCGGAGGAGGAGCTCCTCTCCAAGGGCCTGCAGCCCCTGGTCCCGGGCAAGAAGCCGCGCACCCAGGGCGGTTCGGTCGCCCGCGCCGCCGCCGAGATCGCCGACTTCCTCGGCGGCAAGGCACTGGTCGCCTTCACCAAGTCCGGCGACACCGCCCGCCGACTCTCCCGCTACCGCGCCGAGCAGCCGATCCTCGCCTTCACCACGGACGACTCCACCCGCAACCAGCTCACCCTGAGCTGGGGCGTCGAGCCCTTCATCGCCCCGTTCGTGGAGACCACCGACGCGATGGTCGACCTCGTGGACGCGGCGCTGCTGAAGCTCCAGCGCTACAGCGAGGGCGACGTCATGATCATCACCGCGGGTTCTCCTCCGGGCATCCCCGGCACGACGAACATGGTCCGCGTGCACCACCTGGGCGGCGACAAGCACCCGTCCTGACCGGACCTGCCCGCTCGCGCCTGTGGGCCGCACCCCTCGAGGGGTGCGGCCCGCAGGCGCTTCTGCAGACCGCACACGCCCCGGTGGCTGGATGGGCATCCGGAAAGCATGAGTGGTACAGGAACACCGTACCGCCATTGCGGTACGGTGTTCCTGTACCACTGCCGAAGGAGGAGCGACGTGGCCATCTCCGCCAGCGAGGCCCGCGCCAAGCTGTTCCCACTGATCCAGCAGGTCAACGACGACCACGAACCCGTGGAGATCGCCTCCAAGGGCGGCAATGCCGTCCTGATGTCCGCCGACGACTACCGTTCCTGGCAGGAGACCGTCTACCTCCTGCGCTCCCCCGCCAATGCCGCGCGCCTCATGGCCGCCGTCGCCGCGGACAAGGCGACCGAGACCCCCGTGATCGAGAAGACCATGGAGGAGCTCGACGCCATGCTGGAGGACGAAGAGTGAGGGACGTACGGTTCCGGCCCACGGGCTGGGAGGACTACCTCTACTGGCAGACCACCAACAAGCAGTTGGCGAAGAAGATCAACAGGCTGATCAGCGAGATCCAGCGGGACCCCTTCACCGGAATCGGCAAGCCTGAACCGCTGAAGGGCGATCTGTCGGGGTACTGGTCCCGTCGCATCGACGACGAGCACCGCCTCGTCTACCGAGCCGACGACAAGCAGGTCGTCATCATCAAGGCCCGCTACCACTACTGAACCGTCGGCGGAGTGGTCGCCCCGGTCCCTGGCCTCCTGCCGCTGCCGTGTCAGAGCGGTGCACACGGCAAAGCCTGGGGGCGACAGCGGAGATATCAGCGGGAGTGCCGATTGCACCCGGAGGGCCCACCCGCCGCACGGTGTGCTGCGGCTTGCGCGGAGCCTTAGATCAGCCCTCAGCCAGGCGTCGACGGTCTTCATGTACGGCTCCATCCGAGGTGACGTCCGCACCGGCCGGCGGCGCAGGGTGGGGACCGGCGAGAGAGTGCCTCCCGTACGAGGCGGCGGTGAACGCCGTACCTCTTCGACAGAGCGCGTATCGACAGTTGCTGCCAGCTGTCCCGCCGGGTCCGGTCAAACAGCTCCTGTTTTGACAAAGACATAGACAGCACCGCCCCTGCCAGAGACCACGGGAACCGTCTCACTGCAAGAACCGGGGTGGGGCACTTCGCCCCGTCACCACCCCTCAATACACCCGTGCGACCCTCCAACCGGGGCCGCTGGAAGCCAACACGCCGGGGCCACTGAACAACGTCAGAGCCACCCCCGTGCGGTAGTTCCGCGTCCCGGGACCCTCCCGATGTGTCGCGGAGCCCGGATAGCGCGATCCGGTCGGTGTGTTCTCGTCGAGACCAGGCAGCGCACCAACACGCCCTCGCGGCATAGAGATCGAGGGTCCAACGTCACGGGGAAACGGCGGTCGACGAGAGGGAAACGGGAGGCCTCAGCGGCGGAAGCCCCCCGGGGTCAGTGCCGACCGTGCCGAGGCGGAGTTCCTCAAGGAGCAGGAGGAAGCCCGCAAGGCCGCGATGGCGGGCCCCAAGCCCGAAACGGGGCCGGACCTCACCCAGGACGAGCAAGCCCTGCTCCTCGCCCACTGCGGCCAGTCCTGTGTGGAGGAGTTCCGCAAGGCCAAGCAGCTCCTGGCCATGGACGTCATCGACTGGGTCATCGCCAACGGCGGCCAGATCCTCCTCGACGAGCTGGGCTACACCGACGCGAAGAAGTGCTTCGCCCAGCGCGACGTCGAGAGCTGCCTGTGGACGCTGGTCAACGTCATCCTCGTCGGCGCGGCCGTCACCAAGATCCCGGCCGTCGCCAAGGCGATCTACCGGGTCAGCAGCGGCATCCACTCCTTCTGGGAGGGCCTGGACAAGGCTAAGGACACCCTGGACCGGCTGCGCACGGTCCTGGACCGCGTCAAGAAGGGCCAGAGCGCCGTAGCGTGCCTCGTTCCGATCGCTGAAGGTGCCGCCGCCCGGCGGGCCGCGTTCCACGGTGCCTCTGCGAAGGCCGGGGAGTTCACCGTCGCGTCGTCCGGCAAGGCCCCCGCTGCCGCCTCCGCCGGGAAGCCGAAGATCTGCGTGACCCTCGGCGCTCGGCAAGAACAGCAGGCTCGCCAAGCTCGCCGAGAAATCCACGAAGAACCAGGCCGTACAGCGCGAGATGAACCAGCTCATCAATAAGCTCATGGACGGCAACGACCAGCCGGGCAGGGGTTCCAGGGCGCTGTCACACGGCATCCGGTACCTTCGAGGCGACGCTGGGGCACGGCTCTTCTTCCGCGAGGTCGACGGCGGCTTCGAGATCATCGGTAAGTCGGACAAGCCGAACGAGCCGAACGTCATCAAGGAGCTGCTGAAGATCTATGGCTCATGAGCCGCTGGTTACGGTGGAGACGGCCGATTTCTCCGTCACCTATGTACTCGCCCTGGATGACGACGCCGACACCGTCGAGGACGTCGACGTGGTCATCCGCGCTCGTGACGGCAATGGGTGGACCGCGACGTGCATGACCCCTCGGAAGATCGCCGAGGTGATGGACAACCGGTCCACCACCGTCGGGTACGCCGACGGGCTGTACCTGCGGATCCCTGACCTCGTGATCGTCCGTGAAGGCGGTCTGGACGCCATGACCAGAGCCTTGGTCGACCTCTTCGCCAAGTACGGCATGGACACGAACGTCCTACCGCAGTTCGACGACGAGGAGGACGAGGACCACTGACCCCGGGCACCCGCCCACCGGGCCCCGGCGGAAGGCACCACCTTCCGCCGGGGCCTCGGCACAGCCGGGCACGTGCCGTGTCACAGGGCCGCGAATCGGGCTCAGCCTGCCGGCCCCTCGATCCGGGGCCCGAACGCTTCCAACGCTCGGCGAGTACGAGCGCGGTCCGGCCCGGGGCCGGTCACGCCGATACCGTCGGGCGCCTCCGCCGTCTCGTCGGCCGACCGTCGTCGATAGTGGCTGCGCCGAACTGTTGCTTGGTGGTAGGCGAGGAAGGCACCGACCCGGGGGTGCCCGGCGGTGCCGGGGTCCTGCCGCTGGACGCCCGCCGAAGCCCGGCCCTTCTTCACGAAGCCGGTCTCGTCCACGATCAGCACACCGTTGTCGGGCCGAGGTGATCGACGTCGTAGGCGTCACGCCGGTGGTCCCGCACCATCGACGGGCTGCTGAACGACTGCGGGCCGCACCCCCGCAAGGGTGCGGCCCGCAGTCTCTTTCCGCGGCTCCCGGAAGATCAGCCGGCGTTCCCGCCGGTGAAGTAGTTGTGCAGGCCGGGCACGGACAGCGTGCCGCCGAACTGGCCGGCCTGGGTCACCTTGACGTCGGTGAACATCGCGAACGGGACGTTCAGCGGCGGCGGGGTCTTCGGGCTGAAGGTGACCGGGATGATGCCGAAGAGGTTGCCCTTCAGCTCCTCCGTGTACATGGTCACCGTGCCGTTGCGGATGGTGGAGGTGGAGCCCTGCTGCGCCTTGACGTGGGCCGTGGTGCCGTTGGGGCCCTGCACCAGCTGGTGGAGGTCCTTGATGTCCACGCCCGAGGCGGTGAACTTCAGCACCTTCTTGACCTTGCCGCTGCCGGTCTGCACCTCGACGATGCCCTTGTAGTCGAGGCCCGTCAGGGTCAGCCGGGAGCTCTCCAGCACCCACGGCTCGTCCGGCAGCGCCGGGATGCCCGGCTCCGCCTTGGCGTTGGCGAGTGCCTCCGGATCGGCGGTCGGGCACGGGAAGCGCGGCTTGCCGTCGGCGCCCTCGGGGATGTCCTCGTCCTTGACGGGGTCGAGGCCCTTGACCTTGTCGTCCAGCTCCTCCACCTCGGCGCCGGCCTTCTCGGCGGCGTCCTTGATGGCTTCCTTGGTCTTGTCCGTGGCCTTGTCGGCCTCGTCGGTCACGTCCGAGACCGCGTCCTCCACCGGCTCGGTGGGCTTCGAGGCGGTGTCCTCGGCCGGCTTCGACGGCTCCTCGGCGGGCTCGGCCGACTCGCTCGGGGCCGGGGCGGCCTCCGGCTCCTCGTCGGGTCCGTCGAAGAGGTCCTTGATGGCGTCGCCGACACCCAGCGGGTCGAGCGGGTTCCGGGTCTCGGACTCGCTCGGGGTGGGCGTCGGGGACGGGTCCGCCTGCTCGGGCGGTTCCTCGTCCGTACGGCCGGGCTCGGAGGCGGAGGGGCTCTCGCCGGGCTTCGGCTCGTCGGTCTGCTCGACCTCGGAACCGCTCGGGGACGGCTCGGGCTTGTCCGTCTCCTCCTCGGACGGCTTCGCCGACTCCGAGGCGGAGGGCGACGCCGACTCGCTGGGTTCGTCCGACCGCGTCACACAGGGACCGGGGGCGAACGGGAACTCCTGCTTGTCGTCGGCCAGTGCCAGCTTCGGGGTCAGGCTCATGCCCACGAAGACCGCGGTGGGCATGGCGGCGATGGCCATCGCCTTGCCGGCGGGTATCTGCAGCTTCGTGAACAATCTCTTCCGGGGAGCGGCGTGGCGCGGTCCTCTGGGCGTCTGCCCGTCGGGACCGGAGTCCGCCTCCGGCCGCATCTGATCACCCCGCACTGTTCCTCCCGCCTTCGGCGTGGGCACTGGTCTTCTGCGTGATCGTGCTGTCGCCCACCTGCGGCCCCGGCACCAGCGGCACGTCCGGCCCGTCCGCCGGTGCGGACGATGCCGGAGCCTCCGCCTCCGCGGCCTTGCCCGGTGCCCAGGCGATCGACAGCGCGCCGCCGATCAGGGCGAACAGGAAACCGATGAGGAAGCCGCCGATGTTGGAGACCGGCAGGGAGATCAGTGCCAGCAGGATCGCGGCGACACCGGCGAACACCCGGACGATGTGGTGGAACCACATGGTCAGCCCCAGCGTCACCAGAAGCACGCCGATGATCAGCGAGCCCGCACCCGCCGTCGTGGCCATGGCCAGCGTCATATGGCCGATCTTGAGGCTTGCGTACGGGAAGTAGGCGATCGGAATACCGCCGAGAATGGTCAACAGGCCGGCCCAGAAAGGCCGCTGTCCGCGCCAGTCGCGGAAACGCCGCTTGATGACTCGGAGGAAGTGCTCGTTCTGCTGCCCCGGGGACTCGGCGCTCATGGAAAACAGCTCCCTGGAACCGGTGTTGCTCGAAGAAAGTGTGAGGATCGGGCGGACGAGCCCGCCTTCCGGCGTTCCCGTCCGCCCTGGCGAGTGCTTAGTAGCACTCCTTGACGCCCTTGTGCAGCTTCATGCTGAGACCGCTCAGCTTGAAGGTGCCGGCAGTGGTCGCCCACGCCGTCTGCTTGACCTTGGTCAGGTGGGCTTCCTTGGCGCGCTGGGCGAAGCCGTAGGGGTTCGCCTGCGTGCCCGGCTGGATGCCCGGCTTGTTGGCCTTGTCGCCGGCGGCGACGCCGATGTCGATGTTGTTGAAGGTGGCGTTCGCCTCGAGCTCGGCGACGTCGAGGTACAGGTTCTCCGCCTCGACCGGCGTGCCCTTGCCACCGGCGCGCAGCTCGAGGCTGACGCTGCCGAAGATCGGGACGTCAGGGGTGACGACCGACTGGCACATGTTGGTGATCGTTGCGGTCCCGAAGGACGACACCGCGACGGGGTGCAGCGTCTTGTTGCCCTTGAGGTCGGTGCCCTGGGCGAGACTTCCGTACTGGAAGAAGTCCGTACCGTCGAGCTTGTCCGCCGTCACCTTGAAGCTCTGGCCGGAGACGCTGAACGAAGCCGCCAGCGCGCCCTGGGCCAGGCCCACACCGATCGCGGCCGTCGCGGCCACCGACGGCACCATGACGACGGCGAACCGCTTCCATCTGGTCCCACCACGAACCTGGGACATAATTTTCCTCCTTCTCGGACGTACATCTCCGGCGCGGACCGTCAAGTCCGCCCTGGGATGGGAGAAGTGCTACGTCCTCGGGAAGGAGAGCGCCGTGCCTCAGGCGCGAGCCGCGTCCGAATCACCGGCGATCACCCCCGAGCGACAACCACTGGCCACGCCTTCGCGCAACCTCTTTGGACAGGCCCTGCCGGTCGGGGCAGGAACCCCCCTGTCCGCGGCCGGCGCCTCTGCCGCCGGCCGGCTCGGTGGGGACCCAGGACCGCGGTACGAGGCTGGCTGCCGAGCTGGTGCGGTGATGGACCGAGCGTGGCCGATCGTGGTGCATTACGCGCCGGGGCACAAGGGGGTTCGTTACTCACTAGTAACGGACCGATAACCACGCCACGACGGGGTGATGTCGCCCGGCAACACAGGGTGCCCCGGAAGGGCTCGCCAGATCCGGAGAATGGAGGGAAAAAGCGGACAGAACAACGCGGTTGATTTACTACGAGTAACAGCGGCCGCGTTTACCAAGTTTTGGCAAAGCGCGACCGCTGTTTGTCACTGTGTCGCCAAATCGGCCCGCGCGTCCGGCGATACGCGCCGGAGGGCTCCGCCCCGAGCCGGGGTACCGGAGCCCGGCCCCGGCACCGTCAGAAGAGGACCCTCGCGAGCGCGGTGCGTGCCGCCGTCACCCGCGGGTCGTCCGGACCGATCACCTCGAAGAGCTCCAGCAGCCGCAGCCGGGCGGCGTCGCGGTCCTCGCCCGCCGTACGGCGCACGGTCTCGACGAGCCGGCCGAACGCGTCCTGCACATGACCTCCGGCGAGGTCCAGGTCCGCGGCGGCGATCTGCGCCTGCACGTCGTCCGGACGGTCGGCGGCCTCCTGGCGCACCTTCTGCGGATCCATCTCCTGCACCCGGGACAGCAGTTCCGCCTGCGCGAGGCCGAGCTTCGCCTCGGAGTTCGCGGGGTCGTCGGAGAGGACGTTCCGGTACGCCCGGATGGCACCGCCGAGGTCTCCCGCGTCGAGCGCGTCGACCGCCGCCTCGAGGGCCGCGTCGTGCGGGCCGGGGGCGGGGGCGGGGGCGGGGGCGGCGACCGCGGACTCGTCGGCGTCCGCGTCGACGGTCAGACCGGTGAGGCCGAAGCGCTGCTCACCGACCTGGATCAGCTGGTCGAGGGTCTCGCGGATCTGGGGCTCCGGCGCCAGGCCCTGGAAGAGCGGCAGCGCCTGGCCGGCGACGACCGCGAACACAGCCGGGATGCCCTGGATCCCGAACTGCTGCATCAGCATCTGGTTGGCTTCGACGTCGATCTTGGCGAGCACGAAGCGGCCGTTGTACTCGCGGGCCAGCCGCTCCAGTACCGGGCTCAGCTGCTTGCAGGGCTCGCACCACTCGGCCCAGAAGTCGAGGACGACCGGGACCTCCGCGGAACGCTGGAGTACGTCCCGCTCGAAGCCCGCCTCGTCGACGTCGATCACCAGGGCGGACGGGGGCACCGCACCGCCGCCGCCCTGCCGGGCGTTCTCCGCGCGCGTCTGCTCGGCCTTGGCCTTGGCCTCACCGGCCGCCTTCACCGCGGCGAGGTCGACGACGCCACTCATGGACATGTTCCTAGGCTGCATGAGTACATCCTCCCCCCTCCGCGCGCGCGAGTGAAAAAAGTCGGTGCGCCGGGCCCGTGAACACCGGCCCCGCGCGCCCGCGCCGGGTCCCCACCCGGCGCCAGCGGCTGTCGCTTTCGCTACGAGTCGTAGCGTAACTGGTCCGATGCGGGGCCGGGGCGCTTCCCCCGGTGAAGTGGCTCACAGCGATCCCCCTACTGGCCGGTATGGTCGCCTCCATGTGCAGTCACCGTCGCCGGAACACGGCCCGTACCGGCCGTCCCCGCAGCGCCGAGGCGGACGCCGCCATCCTCGACGCCACCAGGGCGGCCCTGGTGGAGCTGGGGTGGTCGAAGCTGACGCTCGGCGACGTGGCGACCCGGGCCGGGGTGGCGAAGACGACCGTCTACCGGCGCTGGGCGGGCAAGAGCGAGCTGGTCGTGGACGCGGTCGCGGAGCTCTTCGACGAACTGGAGCTCCCCGACCGGGGCAGCCTGGCGGCGGACATCGAGGGCGTGGTGCTCCAGTTCGCCGCGCTCCTGGAGCGGCCCGAGGCCAGGACCGCGCTGATGGCCGTGGTCGCGGAGTCGACGACCGACGAGCCGTTGCGCGAGCGGATCAGGGTCTCGATCGTGGACCGGCAGAAACGGCTGGTTCTGGAGGGTCGCGCCCGGGCCCAGGCGCGGGGCGAGCTCCCGGAGGAGACCGACCCGGCGGCGGCCGCCCGCACCGCCGACCTGATCTTCGATGTGATCGCCGGCGCGGTCGTGCACCGTGCGCTGGTGAGCTGCGGACCCGTCGACGAGGACTGGGTCCGCCGCTTCACCGCGGTCCTGCTGGGCGGGCTGGGGTCGGCGGCGGAGGCCTGACGCCGGGTCCCGGCGGGGTCCCGGACATCCAGGGTCCACTCCGCCGGAGCCCCTGGACAGCCGGAGCCGCGCCCGCCGGAGACGCCGCCCCGTCTCAGACCTCGTACCGGCCCGTCGCGAAGAGGCGGAGATTCTCCGCCACCCACTCCGACGTGCGCTTCAGCCCCTCCTCCAGGGTGACTTCCGGCTCCCAGCCCGCCCACTCCCGCGCCCGGCGGTTGTCGGACAGAAGCCGCTCCACCTCGCTCCCCGTGGGCCGCAGCCGTGCCGGGTCCACCACGATCTCCGCGCGGCTGCCCGAGGCGTCGACGAGCATCCGCGCCAGCTCGCCGATGGCGATCTCCTGGCCCGTACCGAGATTGACGACCTGTCCGAGGGCGCGGTCGCAGTCCGCCAGTGCGAGGAATCCCCGGGCCGTGTCCGTGACATAGGTGAAGTCACGCGTCGGGCTGAGCGAGCCGAGCCTGATCTCGCTTGCCCCGGCGTGCAGTTGGGCGAGGATCGTGGGGATGACGGCGCGCGCCGACTGCCGGGGGCCGTAGGTGTTGAAGGGCCGTACCACCGTCACCGGCAGCTCGAAGGCGTGCCAGTGCGAGAGCGCCATCATGTCCGCGCCGATCTTCGACGCCGAGTACGGGGACTGCGGCTGCAGCGGGTGGCTCTCCGCGATCGGGGCTGTCAGGGCCGTGCCGTACACCTCGCTGGTCGAGGTGTGGACGAGCCGGCGGACCGCGTGCCTGCGGCACGCCTCGGCGATGTTCTCGGTGCCGTTGACGTTGACCTGGACGTACGCGCCGGGCGAGTCGTAGCTGTACGGGATGCCGATGAGCGCGGCGAGGTGGAAGACGGTGTCGCAGCCGGCGACCGCGTCCATGACCCGGCCCGCGTCGCGCACGTCGCCCGCGATCAGCTCCACATCCTCCGCCCGGTGCGCGAGATGGCCCTTCTCCGCGTACGGCTTGTAGTGGGCGAACGCCCTCACCCGCGCCCCGCGTTCCACGAGCAGGTCGACGAGCGTGGAGCCGATGAATCCCTCGGCTCCGGTGACGAGGACGGTGCGGTCGGACCAGTCCGTGGTGAGACCGTTGTGCGAGGTCGTGGTGGTCGTGGTCATGCTGCGTACTCCTTGGCGGGCGAGGCGAGTTCGAGGACGCGGGCGGCCAGCAGGTCCGCGGCGCGGGCGTGCGGCCCGGGGTCGGCCGCCGCGCCCATCGCCGCCAGCCGCACCGGATCGGCGAGCAGCGGCGCGGTGAGCGCGTCGAGACGTTCGGCGGTGGTCTCGGCGTCGGGGAGCAGCAGTGCCGCCCCGGCGTCGGTGAGGACCCGGGCGTTGTGCGTCTGGTGGTCGCCGGGCGCGTGCGGATAGGGCACGAGGACGGCCGGGACGCCGGTGGTCGCCAGCTCGGCGACGGTCGCCGCACCGGCCCGGGACACGACGAGATCGGCGGCCGCGTAGGCGAGGTCCATCCGGTCGAGGTACGGAACGGCCCGCGCGACGGGCGAGTCGCCGAGGCGGCGGCGGGTCTCCTCCAGCGCTGCCGGTCCCGTCTTGATCAGCAGATGGACTCCGGGGCGGTCGCGCAGCCGGTGCGCGAGCCCGACGGCGGCCTCGGTGAGCCGGGCGGCTCCGAGACTGCCGCCGTTGACGAGCAGCAGCCGTGCTCCGTCCGGGACGCCGAACTCCGCGCGGGCGCGGGTGCGCAGGGCGGTGCGGTCCAGCGAGGCGAGCGCGGCGGCGATCGGCATCCCCGTCGTGAGCGCGTCCTCGCCGCCCGACAGATGGGCGCGGCTGCGGTCGAAGGCGACCGCGAGATTGCCGGTCAGCCGGGCCGCGAACCGGTTGGCCCGGCCCGGCACGGCGTTGGACTCGTGGATGAGGCTGGGCAGCCCCGCCATCCTGGCGCCGACGATGACGGGGGCGCTGGGGTAGCCGCCCATGCCCACGGCGATGTGCGCGCGCTGCTCCTTCAGGATCGCGCGGCACTGGGCGCCGGACTTCAGCAGGGCGGCGGGGAGCAGATACCGCCTGGCTCCCAGCGAGGGGTCGAAGGGGATCATGTCGACGGTGTGCAGCCGGTGGCCCGCGGCCGGTATCAGCTCGGTCTCCAGCCCGCGGGTCGTGCCCACGAACGAGATCACCGCCTCGGGCACGGCCCTGCGCAGTGCCTCGGCGAGCGCGAGACCCGGATAGATGTGCCCGCCGGTGCCGCCGGCGCCGATCACGACGGACAGCGGTTCGGCGGCGGTCCACGGGCGGTCCGGCGGGGCGCCCTCCGGACGGGGCACGGGTGGTGGTGTGTGCATGGACGCACGCTCGCGGAACGCCCTAAGAGGGTTCTAAGAGTCCGGTTTGGCAGTCTTGAGGGCATGGGAGCAGCGAGGATCCTGGTCGTCGACGACGACCCGGAGGTACGGGCGGCGGTGGCCGACGGCCTGAGCGTCGAGGGCTACGAGGTGCGGGAGGCGGCCGACGGGCTGGCCGCGCTGTCGGAGACGGCCGCCTGGCAGCCCGACGCGCTGGTGCTCGACGTGCGGATGCCGGTCCTCGACGGGCTCGCCGTGTGCCGGCGGCTGCGTGCGCTGGAGGACCGTACGCCGGTGATCGTGCTGACCGCGCTGGACGCGGTGAGCGACCGTGTGGACGGACTGGACGCGGGCGCCGACGACTACCTCGTGAAGCCGTTCGCGCTGGACGAGCTGACCGCTCGGGTGCGGGCCCTGCTGCGCCGGGCGGCTCCGGACGGTCCGGACGACCCCGCGGAACTCCGCTTCGCCGACCTCGCCGTCGACCCGGCGGCGCGCACCGGCACCCGCGGTGGGCGTCCGCTGGAGTTCAGCCGTACCGAGTGCGCGCTGCTGGAGCTGCTGCTGCACCACCCCCGGCAGGTGCTGACCCGGGAGCTGATCCACGAGCGGGTCTGGGGCCGTGACTTCGGGCCGGACTCCAACTCGCTCGCGGTGTACGTGGGCTATCTGCGGCGCAAGCTGGAGGCGGGCGGCGAACCGCGGCTGGTGCACACGGTCCACGGCGTGGGCTACCGGCTGGACCTCGGGTGAGCGGCGCCCGCAGGCTGGGCGCCCGCTGGCGCCGCCGCAGGCCCGTGCGCACACGGCTCGCGCTCGCCGCGTCGGCGGCCGTCGCCGTGGTGGCGGTCGGCGTGTGCGCGGCCGCCTTCGTGGTCCTGCGCTACGCGATGTACCGCCAGCTCGACCTGAACCTGACACAGTCGGCGACCCAGGTCGTGCAGCAGCACCGGGGGGCGGCGCCGGACGTGCTGGCCGGCGAGTGCCGTTACCTGTCCGCCCCGGCCTGTGCTCAGATCGTCCCCGCCGACCCCGCGGCTGGCTCCCGCAAGCCCCATCCGCTGCCGGTGTCCCCTCCCGTGCGCGAGGTCGCGGCGGGCGAGCGGGCACCGTACTTCAGCAACACCACCGTCGCGGGCGCGCCGGCACGCATGTTCACGACGAACTTCGGCGAGGGCAAGGCGCTCCAGGTCGCGCTGCGCTCCGACACCGTGCAGAAGGGGGTCCGGCAGGCGGCCTGGCTGCTGTCGATGGTGGGCGGCGCCGGGGTGCTGCTGGCCGGTGCCCTCGGGTACGCGGTGTCGCGCACCGGGCTGGCGCCCGTGGCCCGGCTCACCGCGACCGCCGAGCGCATCGCCGCGACCCGCGACCCCCGCCACCGTATCGAGCTGCCGCCCGGCCCGCCGGGGCGCGAGGACGAGGTGACGCGGCTCGCGGCGACGTTCAACACCATGCTGGGGGAGCTGGAGCAGTCGGTCACGGCGCAGCGCCGGCTGGTGGCGGACGCCTCCCACGAGCTGCGCACTCCGCTGACGGCGCTGCGGACCAACGCGGAGCTGCTCGCCCGGGCCGACCGGCTCACCGTGCCCCAGCGCGACCGGGCGTCGGGGGCGCTCGCCCGGCAGCTGCGCGAGGTGACGGGTCTGGTGAACGACCTGATCGAGCTGGCAAGGGACGAGGAGCCGGATCCGCTGCTGGAGGCGGTGGCGCTGCGGCCGCTGACCGAGCACGCGGTGGACGCCGCACGCGCCCACTGGCCGCGGACGCCGTTCACGCTCTGGGTGGAGGACGCGGCGCTGGACCTCACCCTGCCGGGCGTGCCGGCGCGGCTGTCCCGGCTGCTGACGAACCTGCTCGACAACGCGGCCAAGTTCAGCCCGGGCGGCGCGGCGGTGGAGGTGGCCCTGACCACCGCGGACCTCACCGTGCGGGACCACGGCCCGGGCGTCCCGCCGGAGGACCTGCCCTACGTC
Source organism: Streptomyces sp. HUAS CB01 (assembly GCF_030406905.1). NCBI lineage: Bacteria > Bacillati > Actinomycetota > Actinomycetes > Kitasatosporales > Streptomycetaceae > Streptomyces > Streptomyces chengbuensis. Next base: position 5,427,416 of record NZ_CP129137.1, on the reverse strand, counting down.
TTCGACCGTTTCTACCGGTCGGAGTCGGCCCGGGCACTGCCCGGTTCCGGGCTGGGCCTGGCGATGGCGCGCCAGATCGCGCGGGCGCACGGTGCGGAACTGACGGCCGAGCACGCGCCGGACGGCGGCGCGCTGTTCCGCCTCACGTTCGGCGGGACGGCGGCGTGAGGCACCGGCGGAAACGCGGAGGACCGGCCGCCCGGCCGCTGCGGCGGCGTGGCGGCCGGTCCTCGACCGGTCGGGTACGGCTCAGAAGCCCGGGGGCTCGGTGTACGTGCCCCACTCGTCCCGCAGCGCGTTGCAGATCTCGCCGAGCGTGGCCTCGGCACGGACCGCGTCGAGCATCGGCTCGATCATGTTCGAGCCGTCGCGGGCGGCGGCCAGCATCTTCTCCAGCGACGTCTTGACGCGGGCGTCGTCGCGGCGGGCCTTGCGGTCGCCGAGGATGCGGACCTGCTCCCGCTCGACCTCGTGGCTGACGCGGAGGATCTCCAGGTCGCCGGTGACGGAGCCGTGGTGGACGTTGACGCCGACGACCCGCTTGTCGCCCTTCTCCAGCGACTGCTGGTAGCGGAAGGCCGACTCGGCGATCTCGCCGGTGAACCATCCGTCCTCGATGCCGCGCAGGATGCCGGAGGTGATGGGTCCGATGGGGTGCTTGCCGTCCGGGTGGGCGCGCAGTCCGCGCTCCCTGATCTGGTCGAAGACCTTCTCGGCGTCCGCCTCGATGCGGTCCGTGAGCTGCTCCACGTACCAGGCACCGCCGAGCGGGTCGGCCACGTTGGCGACGCCGGTCTCCTCCATCAGCACCTGCTGGGTGCGCAGGGCGATCTCGGCGGCCTGCTCCGACGGCAGCGCCAGGGTCTCGTCCAGGGCGTTGGTGTGCAGCGAGTTCGTGCCGCCGAGCACGGCCGCGAGGGCTTCGACGGCCGTGCGCACGACGTTGTTGTACGGCTGCTGCGCGGTCAGCGAGACACCGGCGGTCTGGGTGTGGAACCGCAGCCACTGCGCCTTGTCGGTCTTGGCACCGTAGACCTCCTTCATCCAGCGGGCCCAGATGCGGCGGGCGGCGCGGAACTTGGCGATCTCCTCGAAGAAGTCCAGGTGCGCGTCGAAGAAGAAGGACAGTCCGGGGGCGAAGACGTCCACGTCCAGACCGCGGCTGAGGCCGAGCTCGACGTACCCGAAACCGTCGGCGAGGGTGTACGCCAGCTCCTGCGCGGCCGTCGCGCCCGCCTCGCGGATGTGGTAGCCGGAGACGGAGAGCGGCTTGTAGGCCGGGATGCCGCGGGCGCAGTACTCCATCAGGTCGCCGATCAGGCGCAGATGGGGCTCGGGCTCGAAGAGCCACTCCTTCTGGGCGATGTACTCCTTGAAGATGTCGGTCTGGAGCGTGCCGTTCAGGACGCCCGGGTCGACACCCTGCCGCTCGGCCGCGACGAGGTACATGCAGAAGGCCGGGACGGCGGGGCCGCTGATCGTCATCGAGGTGGTGACGTCGCCGAGCGGGATGTCCTTGAAGAGGATCTCCATGTCGGCGGCCGAGTCGATGGCGACCCCGCAGTGGCCGACCTCGCCGAGCGAGCGGGGGTCGTCGGAGTCGCGGCCCATCAGGGTCGGCATGTCGAAGGCGACGCTGAGCCCGCCGCCGCCGGCGGCCAGGATCATCTTGTACCGCTCGTTGGTCTGCTCGGCGTTGCCGAAGCCGGCGAACTGGCGGATGGTCCAGGTCCGGCCGCGGTAGCCCGTCGGGTACAGACCGCGTGTGAACGGGTACTCGCCCGGCCACCCGATCCGCTCGAAGCCGTCGTAGGTGTCGCCGGGCCGGGGCCCGTAGACCGGCTCGACCGGATCACCGGAGAGCGTGGTGAAGTCGGCGTTCCGCTTCTTCGCGGAGTCGTAGCGGGCCTGCCAGCGTCGGCGGCCCTCCTCGATGGCGTCAGCGTCCATACCCACGAATTTACTAGGACGTCCTAGTAAATGTCGATGGCAGACCGCCGTACGCGCGCGTACGGCGGTGCGGTCACACCTTGACGGGCGCCCCGGCCGGCTCACTGACCAGCGGCGCGACCGAACGTGTGACATTGCGCTCGACGAAGAAGGCGACGAAGGGGATCGTCCCGGAGAGCAGCACCCACAGCAGCTTGCCGAACGGCCACTTGGCCTTGGAGCCGAGGTCGAAGGCGAAGATCAGGTAGATGATGTACAGGACACCGTGCGCCTGGGAGACGGCGAAGGTGATGTCCTCACCCGTGCCGAAGCCGTACTTGAACACCATGCAGGTGCACAGCACGAGCAGCATGACGGCGGTGACGTAGGCCATCACCCGGTAGCGGGTCAGGACGCTCTTCTTCATGGCGATGAGGGTAACGGTCCGCTTTGGGCGATCTTCGGGCGGGTCGGCCCTGCGGCCGGCGGGCCCGGCGCCCGCCCGGAGAAGGCCTGCCGCGGCGGCCCGGGGCGCCCGGTCCGGCCCGGTCAGCCCTCGTCGAAGTCGTGCGCGGCGACCCTCAGCGGCCGCAGCAGCGCGAAGATCTCCGCACACTCCTCGGCGTCGTAGGCGCCGAGCCCGAAGTCCATCTCCATGAGGTCCCGGGTGGCCGCCTCGACGACCTCGCGCCCCTTGTCCGTGATGGAGGCGAGGGTGCCGCGGCCGTCGTTGGGGTTGGGCCGCTTGGCGACGAGACCGGACCGCACCAGCCGGTCCACGGTGTTCGTGACGGAGGTCGGGTGGACCATGAGCCGCTCGCCGATCTTGGACATCGGCAGCTCTCCGGCCCTGGAGAAGGTGAGCAGCACCAGCGCCTCGTAGCGTGCGAAGGTCAGCCCGTACGGCTTGACGACGGCGTCGACCTCGGCGAGCAGGATCTGGTGGGCCCGCATGATCGAGGTGATCGCGGCCATCGAGGGCACGGGGCCCCAGCGCTGCTGCCAGAGCTCGTCGGCTCTGGCGATGGGGTCGAAGGGAAGGCTGAGCGGCTTCGGCACGGCACCGACCTTACCCACTGGTCACATGCTGGTCAGCCCCGTCTCGAACTTCGGTCCTCCCCCGCCCGCGACCCGGCCGCCTCCCGCCGCGCGCCCCGCCGAAGTCGGTGCCGTACCGCGAGCCGGGCGACCGGCGGCCGACGGGTCCGAAGCAGCCCCGGCCGTTCGGCCGGGGCTGCCCGAGGTCGTCGGTGTGGGGTCCGGTCAGGCGGAGAGGTGGCGTTCCACGGTCTCGACCTTGCTCGTCAGGCCGTCCGTGACGCCCGGCCTGATGTCGGCCTTGAGGACGAGCGAGACGCGCGGGGCGCGTGCCTCGACCGCCGCGACCGCGCGCCTGACGACGTCCATGACCTCGTCCCACTCGCCCTCGACGGAGGTGAACATCGCGTCCGTGCGGTTCGGCAGTCCCGACTCCCGGACGACGCGGACCGCGTCGGCGACGTACTCGCCGACGTCCTCGCCCACGCCGAGCGGAGTGACGGAGAAGGCGACGATCACGCGTTCACCGTGCCCTCGCGGCGGGCGCGGGAGGCGATGACCGCGTCCTCGGCGGCGCGCTTGAGCTTGCGGTCGGCGTAGAAGCCGCCGAACGGCAGCACCGACAGGACGAAGTAGAGCGCGGCCGTCTTGACGTCCCACTTGGTGCGGTTCCAGGCGTCCAGCCAGAAGATCACGTACAGGACGAAGAGGACGCCGTGGATCGCACCCATGACCGGGACCGCGTTGAACTCCGTCGTGCGCTTGAGCACCGAGCAGACGAGCAGCAGCAGGAAGGACACGGCCTCGGGACCGGAGACGAGCCGGAGGCGGTGGAGGGCGGAGGCGGTCTTGATGTCCACGGGAGGCACCTTCAGGGGGAGGGGGCGATGGTCTTGTGAATGGACGCACAAGCGTAGCCATTCTGGCATCGCTCTTTTCCCGCCCTTTGCCCGGGTGGCCTCGGGGTCGGGTCAGGGTCGTGTTCATTCCTGGGGGCCTGTCCGAATACGCACCCCGCCCAGTACCTTCACCCCGTGGCAATGTTCCGACTTCAAGGCAGCAAAGTGCTCGCCGTCGACATGACCGGGGACTCCGTCAAGGCGAAGAACGGGTCCATGGTCGCGTACGACGGTCACATGGACTTCAAGAAACTCTCCGGCGGCGGTGAGGGTCTGCGCGGCATGGTGACCCGCCGCCTCACCGGCGAGCAGATGACCCTGATGGAGGTGAAGGGCCAGGGCACCTGCTATTTCGCCGACCGCGCCTCCGAGATCAATCTCGTCTCGCTGCACGGCGACAAGCTCTACGTCGAGTCGAGCAATCTCCTCTGCACCGACGGCGGGCTGCGCACCGGCACGAGTTTCACCGGAATGCGTGGCGGCGCGACGGGCAACGGGCTGTTCACCACGACGGTGGAGGGCACGGGCCAGGCCGCGATCATGTCGGACGGGCCGGCGGTGGTGCTGCGTGTGACGCCCCAGTACCCGCTCTCCGTCGACCCGGGCGCCTACGTGGCGCACCAGGGCAATCTCCAGCAGCAGTTCCAGTCCGGGGTGACCTTCCGGACGCTCATGGGCGAGGGCGGCGGCGAGGCCTTCCAGATCCGGTTCGAGGGCGACGGGCTCGTGTACGTGCAGCCCAGCGAGCGGAACACCGTCGGAGGTGACGTCTGATGCCGTTCCGCGAGATCAATTCGAAGATGGTCGAGGCGACGGTGGTCCCCGGCCAGAGGATGTACAGCCAGCGCGGCGCGATGCTCGCCTACCAGGGCGATGTCTCCTTCACCCCGAACATCACCGGCGGCCAGGGCGGCCTGATGTCGATGATCGGCCGGCGGGTCGCCGACGAGGCGACTCCGCTGATGACGGTCGAGGGCTCCGGCACGGTGATGTTCGGCCACGGGGGCCACCACATCCAGGTCGTCAACCTCACGGGCGACACCCTGTACGTCGAGGCCGACCGGCTGCTCGCCTTCGACGGCACGCTGGAGCAGGGCACGATGTTCATGGGCTCGCAGGGCGGGGTCATGGGGATGGTGCGCGGCCAGATCACCGGCCAGGGCCTGTTCACCACCACCCTCAAGGGGCACGGCGCGGTCGCGGTCATGGCGCACGGCGGCGTGATCGAACTGCCCATCACTCCCGGCCGGCCGGTCCATGTCGACCCGCAGGCGTACGTCGCGCACCACGGCGACGTACGGAACAAGCTCTCCACCGCGCTGGGCTGGCGCGACATGGTGGGACGCGGCTCGGGCGAGGCGTTCCAGCTCGAACTGAGCGGCAGTGGTGCGGTGTACGTCCAGGCGTCGGAGGAGAAGCTGTGAGCACGCCGGTGATTCATGACCCGATGACGCTGCCGAGCGACGACAACGTCAACCCCTACACCTTCTGCGTGGAGCTCAAGGGCTCCCAGTGGTTCCTGCAGAAGGGGAAGATGATCGCCTACTACGGGCGGATCGACTTCAACGGGATCGGCCACGGCCGGCTGGACCGGCTGATGCGCACCAGCTTCCACTCGCCGCTCCACGCGAGCGACTGGGTGGTGGCCGAGGGCAGCGGCAAGATGCTGCTCGCGGACCGGGCCTTCGACGTCAACTCCTTCGACCTCGACGAGGGCAACCTGACGATCCGGGCCGGGAACCTGCTGGCGTACCAGCCCTCGCTCGCCCTGAAGCAGTCGATCGTGCCGGGCTTCCTCACGCTCATCGGCACGGGGAAGTTCGTCGCGGCGTCGAACGGGCCCGTGGTCTTCATGGAGCCACCGGTCCGGGTGGACCCGCAGGCGCTGGTGGGCTGGGCGGACTGCCCCTCCCCGTGCCACCACTACGACCACGGGTACATGAGCGGGGTGATGGGCGGTCTGCGGCAGCTGTCCGGGATCGGCGGAGCGTCCGGCGAGGAGCACCAGTTCGAGTTCGTGGGCGCGGGCACGGTGCTGCTGCAGTCGACCGAGACGCTCATGCCCGAACAGGCGACCGGCGCGGTCCCGCATGCGGACGGCGTGCCGGGCGGTGGCCACGGGCCTGGTCAACACGGCTCCGCCCCGCGTCTGCCCGGTCAGCTGGGGGACCTCCAGCGTCGCTTCGGCTTGTGAGCGGTAGGCTGCGGAGTGTGACGTCGAACGTCTGCACCCTTCTCGGGGGACTCGGGGTGCCGGATGTGACCGTCCCCGCCTTCGTCCGGATTTCAACTTCTTAGGGTAGCATCCATATATGGAGACCGAGACGGCCACGCGCTGGCTGAGCGATACGGAGCAGTGCGCCTGGCGCACTTATCTGGACGTCAACAGGCTGCTGACGTACCAGATGGAAAAGGATCTGCAACCGTTCGGCCTGACCAACAACGACTACGAGATCCTCGTCAACCTCTCGGAGTCCCCCGAGCGGCGGATGAGGATGAGCGATCTGGCGGCGGCCACGCTGCAGTCGAAGAGCCGGCTCTCCCACCAGATCACCCGCATGGAGAACGCGGGCCTGGTGCGCCGGGAGAACTGCGAGTCCGACCGCCGCGGGCTGTACGCCGTGCTTACCGACCAGGGCATGGAGACCATGCAGAAGGTCGCACCGCACCACGTCGAGTCCGTGCGCCAGCACTTCATCGACCTGCTGTCCCCGGAGGCGCTCGCCGACCTCCACGAATCCCTGAAGCCGGTGGCGGAGCACCTGCGCGGCCGCCGCGGCAGAGTCTGAGAGGGCCTGTACGCGCTGCCGGCGCGGGCTCCGACCTCTGAAGCGCGGGCCCGGTCCGCACCGGACGTCCGCGCACGCCCCGCGCTGCGCCGCCGCACCACGTGCCCTCGGGGAATGGGCACGGGGCGGAGCCGGCGCGGTGCGGGCGGGCGCGCCCGGCGCACACGGCCGGCTGCAGGCACCGTCCGGCCCAGCCCTCCTTACTCTCGGCCCGCCCTACTCTCGGCCCGCCGTTCGATCAGGACACAGTCGGCTCAGGCCGCCAGGGGCAGTCGGAGCACGAAGAGCGCGCCGCCACCGGCCGTCTCGGAGACCGTCAGCGTCCCGCCGTGGCGCTGGGCGACGTCGCGGGCGATCGCCAGACCGAGGCCCGCTCCGCCCGCGTCACGGGTGCGGGCGTCGTCGAGGCGGACGAACCGTTCGAAGATCCGTTCGCGCTCCGGCCCCGGCACCCCCGGACCGTCGTCCGCCACGGTGAGCACGGCGTCGCCGCCCTCGCGCCGTACCGTCACGGACACCGCGCCGCGCGCATGCCGCTGCGCGTTGTCCAGCAGATTGCCGAGGACCCGGGCCAACTGCCCGCGCGACCCCGCCACCTCCGCGGACTCCTCGGCGTCCACGGCCACCGGCAGCCGGTCACCCGCACCCCGCTGCGCCACCTCCTCGCGGACCGTCGCCGCCAGGTCCAGACGGGCCCGCCCGGGCCGCTCCCCCGCGTCCAGCCGGGCCAGCAGCAGCAGATCGGCGGCCAGTTGCTGCAGACGGACGGTGTCGGCCACCGCGCCGGGCACGTCCAGCAGCCCCGGGTGAGCGGCGCCCACCTCCAGCTGGGTGCGCAGGGACGCGATGGGACTGCGCAACTCGTGCGACGCGTCCGCGACGAAGCGCCGCTGCCGCTCGACCGACGCCTCCAGCGCGGCGAGGGTCTCGTTGGTGGTGCGCGCCAGCCGGGCGATCTCGTCGCGCGAGTCCGGCTCGGGTACCCGCCGGGAGAGGTCCTCGGACGCGGTGATCGCCGCCATCTCGCTGCGGATGCCCTCCACGGGGCGCAGCGCGCGACGCGTCACCAGCCACGTCACCCCCGCCACGACGACCAGCAGCACGGGCAGCCCGATGAGCATGGCGTCCCGCACCGTGTCGACCGCCCGGTGCTCGGCGGCCAGAGGGGCGCCGGCGGCCACGGTGACGGTTCCGCCGTCGCGGCCGTCGGCCCGGACGACCGCGAAGCGGTAGTCCGCCGTCTCGCCGTCCACCGTCGCCGTGCCGTTGCCGAAGCTCGGCCGGTCCTCGTCGTCGCCCGGGACGGAGGGCGTCCCGGTCATGGACTCCAGGTCCTCGCTCGCCGCGCGCACGCGGCCGTCCTCGCCGGTCACGCGCACCGGGCGGTCCTCGCCGTCGGGCAGGTCCAGCCGGTCGTAGGGCACGTCCAGGTCGAGCTGCGTCGCGACGTTCCGGGCGGTGACCTCGGCCTGGAGCCCGGCCTGGTCGGTCAGGTTGGCGCGCAGCACGAACAGCACGGCCAGCCCGGCACCGATCAGTGCGACCGCGACGACGAGCGTGGCGCCGAGCGCCGCTCTCGCCCGTACCGAGCTCACCGGTCCGCCAGCCGGTAACCGGCGCCGCGCACCGTCTGGATCACCGAGGCGCCCAGCTTGCGGCGCAGCGAGCTGACGTAGACCTCGACGATGTTCGGGTCGCCGTCGTAGGCGAAGTCCCAGACGTGCTCGAGGATCTCCGGCTTGCCGACGACTTCCCCGGGCCGCCGCGCGAGCTGCTCGAGCACGGCGAACTCCTTGGCGGTGAGGGCGATCTCGTCGTCGCCCCGGTGGACCCGGCGGGCGGCGGTGTCGACGGCGAGGTCCCCGGCCCGCAGCACCGGCGAGGCACTGTCGGCACGCCCGCGGCGGCGCAGCAGCGCCTTGATCCGGGCGACGAGGACGACGTACGAGAACGGCTTGGTCAGATAGTCGTCGGCACCGGTGTCGAGGCCCTCGGCCTCGTCGTACTCCCCGTCCTTCGCGGTCAGCATCAGGATCGGCACGTCGTTCCCGGCGGCGCGGAGGGCGCCGCAGACGCGGTAGCCGTTCATGCCCGGCAGCATGATGTCGAGGACGACGAGGTCGTACGGGCACTCGCCGGCGCGGTGCAGTGCCTCCAGGCCGTCGTGCACCACGTCGACGGCGTAGCCCTCCGCGGTGAGCCCGGCGGCGAGGGACCGCGCGAGTCGCCTCTCGTCCTCCACGATCAACAGCCTCATGCGCACAGCGTCGCAAACGGAACCTGAAGGCGCCTTCAGGTGCCTTCAGGCGGGCTTCAGCGTTGCCCGGGCAGGGTGGATCCCGTCATCACGACCCGTCACCGGAAGGCATGACCCATGAAGCGACGCAAGCTGGCCATCGCGACCCTCACCGCGGCCGTTCTCGCCGGCGGGGGCACCGCCGCCGCGTTCGCCGTCCAGGACGGTGACGGGGACGGGGACCGCGGTGACGCCGCGCAGGCACGGGCGGCGAAGGTCACCGTCTCCCAGGCGATCGACACGGCCCTGGGCGCGGCGCCGGGGACGGTCACCGGCGCCGGCCTGGACGACGCCGAGTGGGAGGTCGACATCCACGGCAGGGACGGCGCCCGGCACGACGTGACGCTGGACGCGGCCACCGGGAAGATCACCTCGACCGAGCGCTCGGACGGCGACGGTCACGCACCGTCGGCGAAGGACGCGCCGGTGACGGCCGCCCGCGCGGCCGAGGCCGCCGAGTCGGCCGTCCCCGGCACCGTCACCTCCGTCGAACTCGACCGCGCGGACGGCCCGGGCGACGCCCTCGTCTGGGAGGCCGAGGTCCAGGGCCTGGACGGCCGGGAGCACGAACTCACCGTGGACGCGAAGTCCGCGAAGGTCTCGACGGAGGCGCGGAAGGCCGCCGGAGCGGAGTCGGACGGGGACGCGGACGAGCACGGTGACTCCGGCGACCACGACGGCGACCACGACTGACGGGACCCACCGGGCCGCCGCGCGGCGGCCGGGTGCCGCGCCGCGTGGCCGGACGTGCCCGGGGCCGCGGGAACGCGCGGCGCGCCGCGACCTGCCCCGCGGTGCACGGCTCGCGAGCCGTGCACCGGAAAAGCCGTAGGGACACGCCTACCCGAAGCGGGGAACGGAGCTCTACCCACGAGCCGGTGCCCCGCCGGGCCGCCGCGCGGCGGTCCGGTCCGGGGTACCGCGCCGCGTGGCCGGTGGGAGGCACGGTCCCGCTCAGTCCCCCGTCAGCCCCGCCACCAGCTCGTCCGCCGCCGCGTACGGGTCCAGTTCGCCCGCGACGATGCGCTCCGCGAGCGCGTCCAGGCGGCGGTCGCCGCGGAGGTCGCCGATGCGCTCGCGGAGGGCGGTGACCGCGATCGTCTCCACCTCGTGCGCGGCACGGCGGGCACGGCGTTCGGCGAGGACGCCGTGCTCCTCCATCCAGGCACGGTGCTTCTCCAGGGCCTCCACGACCTCGTCGACGCCCTGCGCCCGCGCGGCGACCGTCTTGACGATCGGCGGACGCCAGTCACCGGGCGCCCGGGACTCGCCCAGCCCCAGCATGTGGTTGAGCTCGCGTGCGGTGGCGTCGGCGCCGTCGCGGTCGGCCTTGTTGACCACGTACACGTCGCCGATCTCCAGGATCCCCGCCTTCGCGGCCTGGATGCCGTCGCCCATGCCGGGCGCCAGCAGCACCACGGACGTGTCGGCCTGGGAGGCGATCTCCACCTCCGACTGGCCGACCCCGACCGTCTCGACGAGGACCACGTCGCAGCCGGCCGCGTCGAGGACGCGGATCGCCTGCGGCGCGGCCCAGGCCAGTCCGCCGAGATGACCGCGGGTGGCCATCGAGCGGATGTACACGCCCGGATCGGAGGCGTGGTCGGACATCCGCACCCGGTCCCCCAGCAGCGCACCGCCGCTGAACGGGGAGGACGGGTCGACGGCGAGCACGCCGACGCGCTTGCCGGCCTTCCGGTACGCCGTCACCAGCGCCGAGGTCGACGTGGACTTGCCGACGCCCGGCGATCCGGTCAGGCCCACCACGTACGCGCCGCCGGTCAGCGGCGCGAGCTCCGCCATGACCTCGCGGAGCTGCGGGGACGCCCCCTCGACGAGCGAGATCAGCCGGGCCACGGCCCGCGGCCTGCCCTCCCTCGCCTGGGCGACCAGCTGGGGGACGTCCACCATCGTGCGTGCTCCGATCTCTGAAGGGCTTACTTCGCGGGTACGCGGACGATCAGCGCGTCGCCCTGACCACCGCCGCCGCACAGCGCCGCCGCGCCGGTCCCGCCGCCGCGCCGCTTCAGCTCCAGCGCCAGGTGCAGGACGATCCGCGCACCGGACATGCCGATCGGGTGACCGAGGGCGATCGCACCGCCGTTGACGTTCACCTTTTCCGGGGATACCCCGAGGTCCTTCATCGACTGCACGGCGACCGCGGCGAACGCCTCGTTGATCTCGATGAGGTCGAGGTCCGAGACCTCCAGGCCGTCCTTCTTCAGGGCGTGCGCGATCGCGTTGGACGGCTGGGACTGCAGCGAGTTGTCCGGGCCCGCGACGTTCCCGTGGGCGCCGATCTCGGCGATCCAGTCCAGACCGAGCTCCTCGGCCTTGGCCTTGCTCATCACGACGACGGCGGCCGCGCCGTCGGAGATCTGCGAGGACGTGCCGGCCGTGATCGTGCCGTCCTTGGCGAACGCGGGGCGCAGCCTGCCGAGCGACTCGACGGTGGTCTCGGCGCGAATGCCCTCGTCCTTGCTGAAGACGACCGGCTCGCCCTTGCGCTGCGGGATCTCGACGGGCGTGATCTCGGCCTCGAACAGGCCGTTCTTCTGCGCGGCGGCGGCGCGCTGGTGGGAGAGCGCGGCGATCTCGTCCTGCTCGGGGCGGGCGATGCCGAGGCGGGTGTTGTGCTTCTCGGTGGACTCGCCCATGGCGATGCCCTCGAACGCGTCGGTGAGACCGTCGTGCGCCATCGCGTCGAGCATCTCGATCGCGCCGTACTTGAAGCCCTCGCGGGACTTCGGCAGCAGGTGCGGCGCGTTGGTCATGGACTCCTGGCCGCCGGCGACGACGATGTCGAATTCACCCGCACGGATCAGCTGGTCGGCGAGGGCGATCGCGTCGAGTCCGGACAGACACACCTTGTTGATCGTGAGCGCCGGGACGTTCATGGGGATGCCGGCCTTGACGGCCGCCTGGCGGGCCGGGATCTGCCCGGCCCCGGCCTGCAGCACCTGGCCCATGATCACGTACTGCACCTGGTCGCCGCCGATACCGGCCCGGTCCAGTGCGGCCTTGATGGCGAAACCGCCCAGGTCGGCGCCCGAGAAGGACTTCAGCGAGCCGAGCAGCCGGCCCATGGGCGTACGGGCCCCGGCGACGATGACGGATGTGGTGCTGTTCGTTCCAGTCATGAGAGGGGATCCCCTTCCAGCACGGCGGCTGAGGAGTGAACGAGGGTTTACTCGAACTGTACTGAGCGGTATGCGCTCGGGTCACCGGGCAGCCGGTGTGATCGCGCGCACGTTGCGTAACCACCGCCGGGAGCGCTGCACTGGAGCCATGCTGACGCGAATCGACCACATCGGGATCGCCTGTTTCGACCTCGACAGGACCGTCGAGTTCTACCGGGCCACGTACGGCTTCGAGGTCTTCCACACGGAGGTCAACGAGGAGCAGGGCGTGCGGGAGGCCATGCTCAAGATCAACGAGACCTCGGACGGCGGCGCCTCCTACCTCCAGCTCCTGGAGCCCACCCGCGAGGACTCCGCCGTGGGGAAGTGGCTGGCCAAGAACGGCGAGGGCGTCCACCACATCGCCTTCGGCACGGCGGACGTGGACGGTGCCGCCGACGACATCCGCGGCAAGGGCGTACGGGTGCTCTACGACGAGCCGCGCATCGGTTCGATGGGCTCCCGGATCACGTTCCTGCACCCCAAGGACTGCCACGGCGTCCTCACGGAACTGGTCACTTCCGCCGACCCCTCCTCAGCGGAGCACTGACCGCCGGGATTCCCGGCCCGGTAGAGTGGGCCGCTCCGGGCCGGGGCCGGGCCGGGGCCGCGCCGCGTCCTCGTGACTGATCTGACACCATTTCCCCGGGGGGCCGTTCAGGCGAACGGTGCTCGTCTGTAGAGAGTTGCGACCAGGGGACGGATGGGACCGCGCAGTGCGGGGCTACGAACGCCAGGAGAGCCACCGAGCTGACGACGACCACCTCTCGCGGTTCGAAGCCGAGATGGACCGGCTGAAGACCGAGCGGGAGAAGGCCGTCCAGCACGCCGAGGACCTCGGATACCAGGTCGAGGTGTTGCGCGCCAAGCTCCACGAGGCGCGCCGCACCATCGCGTCCCGTCCCGCCTACGACAGCGCCGACATCGGCTACCAGGCCGAGCAGCTCCTCCGGAACGCCCAGATCCAGGCCGACCAGCTGCGCTCGGACGCCGAGCGGGAGCTCCGCGAGGTCCGGGCCCAGACACAGCGCATCCTCCAGGAACACGCCGAGCACCAGGCCCGGCTGCAGGCTGAGTTGCACGCGGAGGCGAACCAGCGCCGCCAGCGCCTCGACCAGGAGCTTTCCGAGCGCAGGCAGACCGTCGAGGCGCACGTCAACGAGAACGTGGCGTGGGCCGAACAGCTCCGCGCCCGCAGCGAGTCCCAGGCCCGCCGGCTGCTGGACGAGTCGCGCGCCGAGGCCGAGCAGGGACTGGCCGCCGCCCGCGCCGAGGCCGCGCGGGTCACCGAGGAGGCCCGGCAGCGGCTCAGCTCGGAGGCGGAGACCGCCCGCGCCGAAGCGGAGGCGATCCTGCTGCGCGCCCGCAAGGACGCCGAGCGCCTGCTCAACGCCGCCTCCAGCCAGGCCCAGGAGGCCACCAGCCACGCGGAGCAGCTCCGCACCGCGACGACCGCCGAGTCCGACCAGGCCCGCCAGCACGCCGCCGAGCTCAGCCGCGCCGCCGAGCAGCGGATGCAGGAGGCCGAGGACCGGCTCCGCGAGGCGCGTGCGGAGGCCGAGAAGGCCGTCGCCGAGGCCAAGGAGGCCGCGGGCAAGCTGCTCGCGAGCGCCGAGTCGGCGAACGAGCAGCGGACGCGGACCGCCAAGTCGGAGATCGCCCGGCTCGTCGCCGAGGCCACCAAGGAGTCGGAGAACCTCAGGAGCGAGGCCGAGCAGGCGCTGGCCGATGCCAGGGCCGAGGCGGAGAAGCTGGTCGCCGAGGCGTCGGACACCGCCCGGGCGGTCGCCGCCGAGGACTCCGCCGCCCAGCTCGCGAAGGCGGCGCGGACCGCCGAGGAGGTCCTGAACAAGGCGGCCGACGACGCCAAGGACACCACCCGCAAGGCCGTCGAGGAGGCCGAGCGGATCCGCCGCGAGGCCGAGGCGGAGGCGGACCGGCTGCGCGCCGAGGCCCATGACACGGCCGAGGAGCTCAAGGGCGCGGCCAAGGACGACACCAAGGAGTACCGCGCCAAGACGGTCGAACTGCAGGAGGAGGCCCGGCGGCTGCGCGGCGAGGCCGAGCAGCTGCGTTCCGAGGCCGTCGCCGAGGGCGAGCGGATCCGCAGCGAGGCGCGCCGCGAGGCAGTCCAGCAGATCGAGGAGGCGGCGAAGACCGCCGAGGACCTGCTGACGAAGGCGAAGGCCGACGCCGACGACGTGCGGTCCAAGGCCACCACCGACAGCGAGCGCGTCCGCACCGAGGCCATCGAGCGGGCCACGACCCTGCGCCGGCAGGCCGAGGAGACGCTGGAGCGCACCCGTACGGAAGCGGACCGGCTGCGCACCGAGGCCGAGGAGCAGGCCGACGAGGTGAGGGCGGCCGCCGAGCGCGCCGCCGCCGAACTGCGCGAGGAGACCGAGCGCGGTGTCGCCGCCCGCCAGGCCGAGGCCGCTGACGAGCTGACCCGGCTGCACTCGGAGGCGGAGGCCCGTCTCGCATCGGCCGAGGAGGCGCTGACCGAGGCGCGCACGGAGGCGGAGCGTATCCGCCGCGAGGCCGCGGAGGAGGCCGAGCGGCTGCGCACCGAGACTTCCGAGCGCGCCCGTGCGCTCCTGGAGCAGGCCGAGCAGGAGGCCGAGCGGCTGCGCACGGAGGCCGCGTCCGACGCCTCCGCCTCCCGCGCCGAGGGCGAGGCCGTCGCCGTCCGGCTGCGCACCGACGCCGCCACGGAGGCCGAGCGGCTGAAGTCCGAGGCGCAGGAGACCGCCGACCGGGTCCGCGGCGAGGCCGCCGCGGCCGCCGAGCGGGTCGGCCAGGAGGCGTCGGAGGCGCTCGCCGCCGCCCAGGAGGAGGCCAACCGGCGCCGCCGGGAGGCCGAGGAGATCCTCGGCGCGGCCCGTTCGGAGGCCGACCAGGAGCGTGAACTGGCCCGCGAGCAGAGCGAGGAGCTGCTCGCCGCCGCCCGCAAGCGGGTCGAGGACGCCCAGACCGAGGCCCAGCGCCTGGTGGAGGAGGCGGACCGGCGCGCCACCGAGATGGTGTCGGCCGCCGAGCAGACCGCCCAGCAGGTACGGGACTCCGTGTCCGGTCTGCAGGAGCAGGCAGAGCAGGAGATCTCCGGGCTGCGCAACGCCGCCGAGCACGCGGCGGAGCGCACGAGGACGGAGGCCCAGGAGGAGGCGGACCGCGTCCGCGCCGACGCCTACGCGGAGCGGGAGCGGGCCACCGAGGACGCCAACCGCGTCCGGGCGCGCGCCAACGAGGAGGCGGAGGCCGCGAAGTCGCTCGCCGAGCGGACCATGAACGAGGCGATCGCCGAGTCGGACCGGCTGCGTGCCGACACGTCGGAGTACGCCCAGCGGATGCGCACGGAGGCGGCCGACGCGCTGGCCTCCGCCGAGCAGGACGCGGCACGGGCCCGGGCCGAGGCCCGGGAGGACGCCAACCGGATGCGTTCCGACGCGGCCGCCCAGGCGGACCGTCTGGTGGCCGAGGCCACGAGCGAGTCCGACCGCGTCACCACCGAGGCGTCCGAACTGCTGTCGCTCGCCGAGCAGGACGCGGCCCGGCTGCGCACCGAGGCCGAGCAGGTCAAGGAGGACGGCGAGCGCCAGGCCGAGGAAATCCGAGCGGCCGCCCGCACGGACGGCGAACGGGTTCTGGACGAGGCCAGGAAGGCCGCGGACAAGCGCCGTGCCGACGCGGCCGAGCAGGCCGACCAGCTCATCGCCGAGGCGGGGGCGGAAGCCGAACGCCTGCGCGCGGAGGCGGCCGACACCGTGGGCACCGCCCAGCAGCGGGCGGACCGCATCAGGGCCGAGGCGGAGCGGCTCCGCGAGGACGCCGAGCGCGCCGCCGAGCAGATGCGCTCGGAGGCCCGCGAGGAGGCCGACCGTATGCTCGACGCCGCCAGGAAGGACGTGGCGAAGCGCCGTGCCGACGCGGCGGAGCAGGTCGACCAGTTGGTGGCCAAGGCGCAGGAGGAGGCGCTGCGCGCCACGACCGAGGCCGAGTCCCAGGCGGACACGATGGTCGGCGCGGCCCGGAAGGAGGCCGACCGGCTGGTCGCCGAGGCCACCGTCGAGGGCAACTCCCTGGTGGAGAAGGCCCGTACGGACGCCGACGAGCTGCTGGTGGGGGCACGCGGCGACGCGACCGCCATCCGGGAGCGCGCGGAGGAACTGCGCAGGCGCGTCGAGAACGAGGTGGAGGAGCTGCACGAGCGGGCCCGCCGGGAGTCCGCCGAGCAGATGAAGGCCGCCGGCGAGCGCTGCGACCAGCTGGTGAAGGCCGCGGAGGAGCAGCAGGCCGAGGCCGCGGCGAAGGCCAAGCAGCTCGTGTCGGAGGCCAACTCGGAGGCCGGCAAGGTGCGCATCGCCGCGGTGAAGAAGGCGGAGGCACTGCTCAAGGAGGCCGAGCAGAAGAAGGCCGAGCTGGCCCGCGAGGCGGAGAAGGCCAAGGCGGACGCGGAGCGCGAGGCCGAGCAGATGATCTCCGAGGGCAAGCGGGAGCTGGACGTGCTCGTGCGCCGGCGCGAGGACATCCAGGCGGAGATCTCCCGGGTGCAGGACGTGCTGGAGGCGCTGGAGTCCTTCGAGGCACCGGCCGGCAAGGACGGCGCGGTCAAGGCGGGGGCGTCAGCAGGGGTTACACGTTCGAGTGGCAAGTCCTCCGAGAGCTAGCCACTCAAAAGGCTGGACATTCTCCATATCAAACGGGCATCAGCTCGATGACACGCCGCTCGGGCGCCTAGGATTCCCCCTAACACCTCAGCCGGTCTCATTCGACAGGAACCCCATGAGCGACACTTCCTCCCCCTTCGGCTTCGAGCTCGTGCGGCGTGGGTACGACCGCGGTCAGGTGGATGACCGCATTACCAAACTCGTCGCCGATCGTGACAGTGCTCTCGCACGTATCACCTCTCTGGAAAAGCGCATCGAGGAGCTCCATCTCGAGACGCAGAATGCCCAGGCCCAGGTCAACGACGCGGAGCCGTCCTACGCGGGGCTCGGTGCACGGGTCGAGAAGATCCTCCGCCTCGCCGAGGAGGAGGCGAAGGACCTGCGCGAGGAGGCCCGGCGCGCGGCGGAGCAGCACCGCGAGCTCGCCGAGGGCGCCGCCCAGCAGGTGCGCAACGACGCCGAGGCGTTCGCGGCGGATCGCAAGCAGAAGGCCGAGGACGAGGGCGTCCGGATCGTCGAGAAGGCGCAGAGCGAGGCCAACTCGCTGCGCGCCGACGCGCAGAAGGACGCGCAGTCCAAGCGCGAGGAGGCGGACGCCCTCTTCGAGGAGACCCGCGCCAAGGCCGCCCAGGCCGCCGCGGACTTCGAGACGAACCTGGCCAAGCGCCGCGACCAGTCCGAGCGCGACCTGGCCTCGCGTCAGGCGAAGGCGGAGAAGCGCCTGGCGGAGATCGAGCACCGCGCCGAGCAGCTGCGCCTGGAGGCCGAGAAGCTGCGCACGGACGCGGAGCGCCGCGCCCGGCAGACCGTCGAGACCGCACAGCGCCAGGCCGAGGACATCGTGGCCGACGCGAACGCCAAGGCGGACCGTATCCGCAGCGAATCGGAGCGCGAGCTGGCGGCGCTGACGAACCGTCGCGACTCCATCAACGCCCAGCTGACCAACGTCCGCGAGATGCTGGCCACGCTGACCGGTGCTGCGGTCGCCGCGACGGGTGCGCCGGCGGACGACGAGCCGGTCTCCCGCGGCGTCCCGGCCCAGCAGACCCGCTGACGCCGTAGTCGTACGGCGGTACGCTCCGCGTGCGCCCGGTGCCTTCGACGGCACCGGGCGCACGCGTCTTCCGGTCACGACGTGCCCGGCGCACGACCTCGGTGCGGGGCGCGCGTCCCACGGGCCGGGCGCACGGTCTTCCGGACCGAGGTCTGGCATACGTCTTCGGTGCCCGGCCCACCGCCCCTTGGGTCCCCGGACGCCCGTGCGGGTCCGGCAGCCCGGTCTCACCGTCAGGACGGTGAAATGTCGCCGTCCGTTGGCCATATCCGCTGGCGTCGCCCCACCAGGCCCCCGTAGCGTGAACGCATGATCGAGCTCGAGGGTCTCACGAAACGTTTCGGCTCCAAGGTCGCGGTCGACCATCTGTCCTTCACGGTGCGGCCGGGCGTCGTGACCGGCTTCCTCGGGCCCAACGGCGCGGGCAAGTCGACGACGATGCGCATGATGCTGGATCTGGACAACCCCACCAGCGGGACGGTCCGGATCGACGGCAAGCACTACCGGGACCTGCAGGAGCCGCTGAAGTACATCGGCGCCCTGCTCGACGCCAAGGCGATGCACGGCGGCCGCAGCGCCTACAACAACCTGCTCTGTCTGGCCCAGGCGAACCGGATCCCGGCGAGCCGGGTGGGCGAGGTCCTCGACACGGTCGGCCTGACCCCGGTGGCGAGGAAGAAGAGCAAGGGCTTCTCCCTGGGCATGGGCCAGCGGCTGGGCATCGCCTCCGCGCTGCTCGGCGACCCGGAGATCCTGATGTTCGACGAGCCGGTCAACGGGCTGGATCCCGAGGGAATTCACTGGATCCGCAATCTGATGAAACAGCTCGCCGCCGAAGGAAGAACGATCTTCGTCTCCTCCCATCTGATGAGCGAAATGGCCCTCACCGCCGATCACTTGATCGTCATCGGGCAGGGGCGATTGCTCGCCGACACATCGATGGCCGATTTCATCCACCAGAACTCGCGCAGTTATGTGCGGCTGCGCTCGCCGCAGCAGGAGCGGCTGCGGGACGTGCTCCACCAGTCGGGCCTCGTTCCCGTCGAGGCCGGGAACGGCACGCTGGAGATCGACGGCGCCACCACGGAACAGGTCGGCGAGCTGGCGGCCGAGCACCGGATCGTGCTCCATGAACTGAGCTCCCAGCGCGCCTCGCTCGAGGAGGCGTTCATGCAGATGACGGCGGGCGCCGTGGAGTACCACGCGCACTCCGCCCCCGGCCACGGCCCACAGTGGGCCCCGCGCGACAAGGGAGCCTGACCCATGGCCTCGGTACCCGCCGTTCTGCAGTCCGAGTGGACCAAGATCCGCACGGTCGCCTCCACCACCTGGACCCTCGTCAGCGCCTTCGTCGTGACGGTCGTCGTCGGCGCCCTGCTCTGCGCGCTGCTGGCCTCGACCTTCGACGAGCTGCCGCCGGCGGAGCAGGCCACCTTCGACCCGACGCTCGTCAGTTTCTCCGGCATGGTGCTGGGACAGCTCGCGATGGTCGTCTTCGGCGTGCTCGTGGTCGGCACGGAGTACAGCTCCGGCATGATCCGCACGTCACTCGCCGCCGTCCCGCAGCGCGCCACGTTCCTGTTCAGCAAGATCGTGGTGGCCGGGCTGCTGGCGCTGACGGTCGGGATGGCGACGAGCTTCCTCAGCTTCTTCCTCGGCCAGGCGCTGCTCGGCGACCACGCCACCTCCATCGGCGAGGAGAACGTGCTGCGCGCGGTGATCGGCGGAGGGCTCTACATGGGGCTCATCGCGATCTTCTCGATGGGCGTCGCGGCGATGCTGCGCAGTTCGATGCTCTCGCTGGGCATCCTGATGCCGTTCTTCTTCCTGGTGTCCCAGATCCTGGCCGCCGTCCCGTACGCGAAGGACGTGGCCCAATATTTCCCCGATCAGGCGGGTTCGAAGATCATGCAGGTCGTGCCGCTGGCGATGAACAGCGAGGAGGCGCCGTACGGACCCTGGGGCGGACTCGGAATCATGCTGCTCTGGGTCGCGGCCGCGCTGATCGGCGGCTTCGTGGTCCTCAAGGAGCGGGACGCCTGACCGGTCCCGTGGAGCACCGGGCAGGTCGTCCGCCTTGGCCGGAACCGTCAGGCCCTGGATATCCTCCTAACTCTTACGGGGGGCTGCGGCCGTGTACGACCGTGCCCCGGCGACCTGACCTGTCGATGGGGCTGGAGTAATGATCGAGGCAGTCGGCCTGACCAAGCGCTACGGCGCCAAGACGGCCGTGTACAACCTTTCCTTCCAGGTGCGGCCCGGCGCCGTCACCGGCTTCCTCGGGCCGAACGGCTCGGGCAAGTCGACGACGATGCGCATGATCCTCGGCCTGGACCAGCCGACTTCCGGCCATGTCACGATCGGCGGCCATCCCTTCCGGAAGCTGCCCAACGCACCGCGTCAGGTCGGGGCCCTGCTGGACGCCAAGGCGGTGCACGGCGGGCGGAGCGCGCGCAGTCATCTGCTGTCGCTCGCCCAGCTGTCCGGCATCCCGGCCCGCCGGGTCGACGAGGTGCTCGGGGTCGTGGGCCTCCAGGACGTCGCCAAGCGGCGCTCCAAGGGCTTCTCCCTCGGCATGGGGCAGCGGCTCGGCATCGCGGCGGCCCTGCTCGGCGACCCGCAGGTGCTGCTCTTCGACGAGCCGGTGAACGGTCTCGACCCGGAAGGCATCCTCTGGGTGCGCAATCTGATGAAGCAGCTGGCCGCCGAGGGCCGCACCGTGTTCGTCTCCTCGCACCTGATGAGCGAAATGGCGCTCACCGCCGATCACTTGATCGTCATCGGGCGGGGTCAGCTGCTCGCGGACATGAGCGTGAAGGACTTCATCGCGCACAACTCCGCCGGCTTCGCACGGGTGCGGACGCCCCAGACCGAGCCGCAGCAGCGGGAGAAGCTCACCGGAGTCCTCACCGAGGCCGGCGGCCAGGTCATGCCCGAGCCGGACGGGGCGCTGCGGGTGACCGGCCTCGCACTGCCCGCGATCAGCGACCTGGCCCACGACGCCGACGTCCGGCTGTGGGAGCTCTCGCCGCACCAGGCCTCCCTGGAGGAGGCGTACATGCGGATGACGCAGGCGGCCGTGGACTACCGCTCCACGGACGACCGGAAGGCCGGTCTGATGCAGCCGCCGCCGGCGGGGTACGACCCGTCGGCGGTGCCGGTCCCGGAGGTGCCGCAGCAGGGCTGGTACGCCCCGCCGCCGCCCGGGCAGAACCCGTACGCGACCGCTCCGGCCGCGCCCCCGGCGGCTCCTCCCGCCGCGCCGCCGGCGCTGGCCGCGCCCCCGGCGGACGCCGCTCCCCCGGTTCCCGCTCCCGCAGACCTGACCAAGAGCAACACCGAGGACGCCCGATGACGACCCCGTACCAGCAGCAGGGCGCGTACCCGCAGGGCGCCTACCGCTCCCCGATCCCCGTACGCGCGGCGCACCTCGGCGACGCGCTCGCCTCCGAGTGGACCAAGATCCGCTCGGTGCGCTCCACGATGTGGACGCTCGGCGTGATGATCGTGCTGATGGTCGGCATCGGCGCGCTCTCGGCGATCGCCGTGTCCTCGGCGGAGCCCGAGCTGGGCGAGGAGTCCGTGCTCAGTCTGGGCTTCTTCGGCGTTCTGCTCGGCTCGATCTGCGTGATCACGCTGGGTGTGCTGACGATCGCGTCCGAGTACGGAACCGGCATGATCCGCACCACCCTGACCGCGTGCCCCAGCCGCGCCCGGGTGCTGACGGCGAAGGCGATCGTCTTCTTCCTGCTGGTCTTCGTGATCACGACCGTGACCGCCGCGGTCGTCGGCGCCCTGCAGTCGGCGATCGTGGACGCGGGCGTGAGCACCGGCGAGGACTGGTTCCGGGCGACCGTCGGCGTCGGGCTCTTCATCGCCCTGCTGGGACTGCTCTCGCTCGCCGTCGGCGCGCTGATCCGGCACTCGGCGGGCGCGATCACGATCATGATCGGTGTGGTCCTGCTGCCGCTGGTGCTGGCCCTGTTCATGTACGCGGACTCGCTGCGGACCGTGCAGGACTTCCTGCTCGAGTACTCGATCCCGAGCCAGCTGGGTGTGCTCTACGACGCGCCGGTGACGACCAAGGGCCCGCACGGCTGGGAGCCGCTGTGGATCATGCTGGGGGTGTCGGGCGTGGCCATGGCGGCCGCCTACCTCTCGCTCGACCGGCGCGACGTCTGACCGCCGGCGGGCCGGCGCTTCGGCATCCGGCCCGGGCCCTTCAGTGCCGAGGCGCGTTGCGGGACCGCTGCACCCGGGAGGTGCGGCGGTCCTTCGCGTTCCAGCACGCCTTGTGCCAGTGGCGCCGGTCGTCCACTCCCCCGTACTCGGGCCAGGCGACCACGTGCGGGGTGCCGGACGGGATCTCCTGGTCGCAGCCCGGGCAGCGGTAGCGCTTGCCCGCGGTGCTCGCGCCCGCGACGTGCCGGACCCGCCAGTCCTCGCCCTGCCAGCTCTCGGAGCGCTCCACACCGCCGTAGCGGTCGCCGATGTCGCCCGCGCGGTCGGTCGGCTTCTCCCCGCCGCGGGGGCGGTTTCGGCGCGGGGACACGTGACACCTCGGGGGCAGAGCGGACAGTTCACTCCCAAGCCTACGGTCCCGGGCACCGGGTAGGCGTCCGGTACGGCGCCGTGCACGCCACCCAGAGGGGCCAGTTACCGGAAAATCGCAACAACTTCACTCGCGGCCGTGCCTTTGGCACGTGTCAGACGTTGTTGCCTGTGTGGGGGGAATGCCGCGTCGGCCGCAAGGAGGCATCAGGCGATGCGCGTTGGAGCTTTTGTACTGGCCGCCCAGTTCCCGGGCCAGGGGCACGGAGAGGCGCTGCACCGGGCCGTGCGGTCCGCCGAGGCGGCGGAGGCCGCCGGACTGGACTCGGTCTGGCTGGCCGAGCACCACTTCGTACCGTACGGGGTCTGCCCGTCGGCGGTGACCCTGGCCGCGCTGCTGCTCGGCCGCACGGAACGGATCCGGGTGGGCACGGCGGTGAGCGTGCTGCCGACCGCCCATCCCGTGGCACTGGGCGAGCAGGCGGCGCTGCTGCACCTCACGTCGGGGGGACGGTTCTCCCTGGGCGTGGGCCGCGGCGGCCCCTGGGTCGACCTGGAGGTCTTCGGCGCCGGTCTCGCGGCGTACGAGAAGGACTTCCCCGAGTCCCTGGACCTGCTGCTGCGCTGGCTGCGGGAGGCCCGCGTGGGGTCCGAGGGGGAACGATTCGCTTTCCGCGAGGTCCCCGTCGTACCGCGCCCCGACGACCTGATCGGCGCCGACGGCGACGGCCCGGCGGGTCCCGAGGTGATCGTGGCGTGCACCTCCCCCGCGACGGTGCGGCTGGCGGCCGAGCGCGGGCTGCCCATGCTCCTGGGGATGCACTGCGGCGACGAGGAGAAGGCGGACATGGTCGCACTCTGGCGGAGCCACGCACTCGCCTCCGGCCACGCCCCGGAGACGGTGGCGGCGGCGGGCCATGTGTCAGCCGGCGTGGCACAGATCGCGGACAGCGGCCCGGCGGCGGAGGAGACCCTCGTCAAGGCGATGCCCGGCTGGCTGAAGCAGGGTCTGGACGCCCATGTGACGGTCGACGGGCGCCGACGCGCGATGCGCGACCCCGTCGCCTACACCGAGCTGCTGTGCCGGCTGCACCCGGTGGGCCCGCCGAGGCTGGCGGCGGACCGGCTCGCGGCGACCGCGGAGCGCACCGGCATCACCCGGTTCGCGCTCCTGTCCGAGGGCTCGGGCGATCTCGCGGCGACGGAGGAGAACGTCCGGCGGCTGGGCGCCGAGGTGCTTCCGCTGCTCCGCTGAGCGGGCCGACGCGCATGCGGGCCGCACGCTCGTACGGCCCGCACGCCTCCACCGGCCCGTCGTCCGGCGGAGGCTGCCGCCCCGGCATCCATGACGCCTCCCGCGATGCGGAGCGGCAGCGGAAGACATCAGCAGTCGCGCAGTTCGGGCGACTGGTTGAGCAGCTGGGCCCGTACGGAAGTGAAGCGGGCGAGCCGCTCGTCCACCGAGGAGTCCAGCGGGAACACCGCGACGCGGTGGCAGTTCTGGAAGGCGAGTCGTACTCCGAAGTGCCGCTGCAGCGCACCCCGGATGGCGTCACTCGCGAGCGCGCGCAACAGCTGACCACGTGCCTGCTCGTCCGGCGGCGGCGTCTGGTTGTCGGCGAACTCTCCGCCGTCCACCTTCAGCTGGGCCACCAGAGAACTGATCATCTCCCATGCGAAGGGCAGGGAGGTCCGGACGCAGTCGACGAATGCAGCTTCGTCGACCTCGCCTCGCTCGGCCTGTTCCAACAGCGCCGGTGAGACGTCGAGCGACATGGGTTCTCCTCTCGCGACCCCGCCGAACGGGGTCTTACGGGCAGGGAAGGAGGCGACGGCGCATGCCCGACTGCGGGCCGAAGACGACGCAGAGTGCACGACCGGCGACCTCCTGCTTCCACGTTATGCGCGCTGTCTGGTCCGCACCAGGAGAATGGGAACACAACCGGCCAATAACGTAAGGGCACAAGACGGGCGACCCGTAGGGACTCGGACAGGGGCAGGCCGGGCGACAGGTGGAGGAATCGCGCGCGACGAGGTCGGTCGAGTAGCGTTGCGCACCATGCGTCTCGTCATCGCCCGCTGTTCCGTGGACTACGCCGGCCGGCTCACCGCCCACCTGCCCTCCGCTCCCCGTCTGATCCTGGTCAAGGCGGACGGCAGCGTCTCCATCCACGCCGACGACAGGGCGTACAAACCGCTGAACTGGATGTCCCCTCCCTGCAGCCTCAAGGAGGGGGACGACAACGTCTGGACGGTCACCAACAAAACGGGCGAGAAACTGATCATCACGATGGAGGAGGTCCTCCACGACTCGTCCCACGAGCTGGGTGTGGACCCGGGACTCATCAAGGACGGCGTGGAAGCGCACCTCCAGGAGCTGCTGGCAGACCGTATCGAGACACTTGGCGAGGGCTACAGCCTGATCCGCCGCGAGTACCCGACGGCGATCGGCCCCGTGGACATCCTCTGCCGGGACTCCGACGGCGCGACGGTGGCGGTGGAGATCAAGCGCCGCGGCGAGATCGACGGCGTCGAGCAGCTCACCCGCTATCTGGAGCTGCTGAACCGCGACCCCCATCTCGCCCCGGTCCGCGGCGTGTTCGCGGCACAGGAGATCAAGCCCCAGGCGCGCGTGCTGGCGACGGACCGCGGCATCGGCTGCGTGGTGCTGGACTACAACGCCCTGCGCGGCATCGAGGACGACAAGCTGCGTCTGTTCTGACGGGAAGCACGGGCGTGCGGGCGGCCGTCGACCACGCGGGCCGCCCCCGCGGTTTCCGTGCGGTCGCCCCTCGGCATGCGGCATGCGCGTCGATGTGACGGTGCACGCGGCGGCGCGCGGGCTCTCCGCGTGGGGTGCGGGCCGCCCGCGGTTTCGTGCCCGCCGGCAGCCGCGGTTCCTGCGCACGGTCGCGCCGGGCGGATTGCGTGCCGTCCGCGTTCCCCCACGGTCGCCTCGCCTCCGTCGGCGTCCGCCGTGCGCGTTTATGTGACGGTGCACGCGGCGGCGCGCGGGCCCAAGCATGGAGTGCGTGCCGACCGCGTTCCCGCGCGCGGGCGCGTCAGACGGCGTGCGGGCCCTCCCCTTTGCCTGCGTCCGCCCCGCTCCCGGGCGCCGCGGCCGTCGGCGTGCGAACCGTCCGCGTCCCGTGCGCTCGCTCCCGCCGATGCGACGGTGCACGCGGCCGCGCGCAAGCTCTCCGCGCGGTGTGCGCACGTCCGTGTACCCGTGCGGCCACGCCGCGCGGTGTGGGCACCGACCGCGTTCCCGCGCGCGGGCGCGTCAGACGGCGTGCGGGCCCTCCCAGTTGCCCACGTCCCCCCGCTCCCCGGCGCCGCGGCCCTCGGCGTGCGGGCTCTCCGCGCGGTGTGCGGACCGTGGGCGATCCCGGGCGGGCGCGCCGGGCGGTGTGCCCGCCCCACGCGTCCCTGCGCTCCCCCCGTCGGCGTACGGCGTGCCCGTCGATGAGGATGCACGCGTGGGCGTGCGGGCCCTCCGCGCCGCAAACGGCCTCCGCGTGCCTGCGCGTGCGCAGCCGTCCCTGTGACGGCGTACGCGTGGACGCCATGACGCGACGTTCCGGCGGACTTGCTGCGGTGCCGGCCGCGCACCGCCGCTCCCGGCTCCGATGCTCGTCCGCGCGACCGCCCGGACCGGCCCGGCCGCGCCGGGCGGTGCGTGCCCGGCGGGCCCCCGGTGCGCGGCCGGGGCCCGCCGTCGCGGTCAGGACGACGAACTGCTGGGCGCCGCCAGGCTGCCGCTGGGGCTGCTCGTCGTGGCGCCCGTGGTGCCGGAGGACGTACCGCCGTCGGCGGTCCCACCGTCCGAGGTGCCGCCGTCGGTCGTACCGCCGTCCGTGGTCCCGCCGTCGGTGGTCCCTCCGTCGGTCGTGCCCCCGTCGGTCGTACCGCCGTCGGTGGTTCCTCCGTCCGTGGTGCCCCCGTCGGTCGTACCGCCGTCGGTCGTGCCGCCGGTCGGGCCGGTGGACGTGCCGCCGTTCGTCGGCGAACCCGTCGTCCCGGTCGATGTGCCACCCGTCGACGGGGAACCGCCCGTCGACGAGGAGCCCCCGGTCGTGCCGCCCGTCGTCGACGAACCGCCGGTCGACGAGCCGGTCGTGCCCGAACCGCCCGTCGAGGAACCGCTGCCCGGCGTGGACGGGTCGCCCGCCGAACCGCTCTCACCGGGCCGGGCGGTGCCCGGGTCCGACGGGACGCCGCCCGTCGTACCGTCCGTGGTGCCGTCCGCGGGGCGGCTGGTGGGCTCTCCGGCGGGCTCGTCGGCGGTGAGGCCGTCGCTCCCCTCGCCCTCGTTCGCCGACTGCTCGTTGGTCACCCGGTTCGCCGGGGGCTCCTCGTCGGAGGTCGCCCCGAGCGTCACCACCGTGCCGAGGACCACGGCCAGCAGGACGCCCGCCCCGGCCGCGACCAGATGGCGGCGGGGGCCCTCGACGACGAGGCGCCGGGCCGCGCCGAGCAGGCCGGCGGGCGAGGCCGGGGTGTCGCGGCGGGTGACCAGCGGCTCGACCGGCGCGGAGACGGCCGTGACGCCCATGCCCGGGGACACCGCCTCCTCGGGGTGGTGGACCGCCGGGGCCCCCTCCCCCTCGGACGCGCCGGCGCCGGGCAGCCGGGTTCCCTCGCGGTCGGTGACGAGCGCCAGCGCCCTCCGCCCGGCGACCGTGCCGCGCTTGTCGGCCAGCGCTCCGCGCATGGCGATGGACGCCTCGAGTTCGGCGCGCGCCCGGTCGAGGCTGCCCGAGCAGAGGGCCAGCACGCCCAACTCGTGGAGGAAGTAGGCCTCTTCCGCGACCTCGCCCGTGGTCCGGGCCGCCTCCTGGCCGGTGCGCAGGGTGCGCTCCCACGCCTGCCAGTGCAGTCCCGCCGCGAACGCGGGCGCGGCGCTGCGGGCCAGCAGCACGGCGGTGCCGGCGTGGCCGGTCTCCTGCGCGGGGACCAGCGCTCCCAGCGCCGCGAGGATCGCGTCGGCCTCGGAGGACGCCCGCGCGGGCGTCACCGAGGGGTGTCCCGTCCACCAGGCGTAGTGCTGGGCGGCGGTGTGGACGCGCTCGAGGGCCCCCTCGCCGTAGCCGGCGGCCTCGAGCTGTGCGGCGACCCCGGCCGCCAGCCGGTAGCGGGAGCCGACGGGGCTGAGCAGGGCGCAGCTGGTCAGCTCGCCGAGTGCGGCGTCCGCGTGGGTGTCGCCGACGAGTGCGGGGAGGTGTGCCTGGTGCGGGACCTCGCCGCCGAGGGCGACCGCGAACCGGAGGGTGTCGCGGGCGGACTCGCTGAGCCGGGAGGCGAGCAGTGCGGCGGGGGCGGCTCCCTCGCCGAGCGTGGGGAGCGGGAGGTCGAGTCCGTCGCCGAAGACGTTGTCCCCGTCGTCGTCCTCGTCCGTCTCATCGGCGACGTCGCGCAGGGCGTCGCGCTGCCTCAGCAGCGCACCCGCCTGGACGAAGCGCAGGGGCAGCCCCTCGGACTCGAACCAGAGGTCGCCGGCCCAGTTCGCCTCCTCGTCGGTGAGCGGCCGGTCCACGGCCCGCTCCAGGAGTTCCAGCGCCGTGGCGCGTTCGAGGCCGGGGAGGAACACCTCTTCGACCTGGGAGTCGGCCGAGGGTGCCGCGACGTCGGGTGTCGCGGCGAGCAGGAAGGCGCATTCCGGGGTGGCGTCGAGGAGTTCGTCCAGGGCACCGCCGCCGAACTCCAGGTCGTCCACGAGGACGACGGCCCCGATCTCGCGGACGTGTCCGAGCAGCTCCGCCCGGTCGGGCCGGTGCAGCGGTGCGTCGTGGACGGCGGTGAAGAGGTCGTACAGCAGCTCGGCCGGCGTGCGGTGGTGTCCGGAGAGCCGGACGACGCCGTCGGGGGCGAGGTCCGCGCAGTCGCCGGCGACCGCGTCGAGCAGGGCGGTACGGCCCGATCCGGCCGGGCCCGTGAGCCGGACCGTCCGGCCGCGTCCCAGGAGCCGTACGAGTCGCTCGCGCTCCTCCTGACGCTCCAGCAGCGGCAGCGCGGGGGCGGCCGGTCCGGGCGGTACCGGGGGCCGGCCGGCACGCCGCAGTTCCTCGCGCTCCTCGGCCGTGCGCCGTACGGGCGCGACGGGTTCCCCGCCGGGGCCGCAGGGCTCGATCTCGCTGCCGTCGACCGGGTTGACGGTGAGCGCGAAGTCGCCGGCGACCACGCGCACCGTGCGGGCGGGTGCGGCCTTCTGATGGGCGAACTCCGGCGGCACCGCGTCGCGCGGCGGTCGCTGCGGAGCGCCGCCGTCCGCGCTGCCGCGGTCGGCGTCGCGGTCGTACTCGTCCGGTCCCGGATTCGTCGGGTCCATGGTCAAAGCCCCCCAGATGGCGTCTCGTGCGGAAGCCCCTCCCGGCCGGTCTGCACGCTCCGCTGCCGCTTCTGGTCCGGTGCCCGCCGTGTGGGTTCGTGAAGAGGCAGGCGACCGGAGCCTAGACGTTCGCCGGGTGTCGGGGAACAGGCGGGGGGCCGGGCGCCCCAGGACGTCACGGTCTCGTGATGATTGTGCGCCCTGGAGGGTGTCGTCCGCTCAGACCCGAGGCAGGGACTCTGCGGCGATTCCGCCCTCGATGGCCAGGATGCGGTGCAGCCGGGTGGCCACCAGGAGCCGCTGCATCTGCGGCGGCACACCGCGCAGGACGAGGCGTCGGCCGCAGCGGCCGGCCCGTCGGTGCGCGCCCATGATGACCCCGAGACCGGTGGCGTCCCAGGAGTCCAGGTTGCTCAGGTCGAGCACGAGATCGCCCACTCCGTCGTCGACGGCCGAGTGCAGGACCGTTCGGGCGTCCGCCGCGCTCCGGACGTCGAGGCGGCCCCCGACGACCAGCTCGGCATGGTCGCCCCTGATGTGCATATGCGCTCCCCGAGAGTGCTTTTGTCCGTCAGGTCTGACTTGTACGTAGGTTTTCTGACCCTGCGTTCGATTGTCGCGTTCGATCGCGAGGTCCGATTGCCTATTTCTTTGCACCAACTGACTGCCGCACAGGCAGAGAAGTTGCCGTCTGTAAGCGAACCGATACCGAATTCACCCTGAGGGGTGACGGTACGCAGGGGCGTACGGCCCCTGCGCACCCGGGGTCGGCGTTCAGTGCTTGTAGAAGCCCTGCCCGCTCTTGCGTCCGATGTCACCGGCGTCCACCATCCGGCGCATCAGCTCCGGCGGCGCGAACTTCTCGTCCTGGGACTCGGTGTAGATGTTGCTCGTCGCGTGGAGCAGGATGTCGACGCCGGTCAGGTCGGCGGTGGCCAGCGGCCCCATCGCGTGCCCGAAGCCCAGCTTGCAGGCGATGTCGATGTCCTCGGCGGTCGCGACGCCCGACTCGTACAGCTTGGCGGCCTCGACGACGAGCGCCGAGATCAGACGCGTGGTCACGAAGCCGGCGACGTCGCGGTTGACGACGATGCAGGTCTTGCCCACGGACTCGGCGAACTCGCGTGCGGTGGCGAGCGTTTCGTCGCTGGTCTTGTAGCCGCGGACGAGTTCGCACAGCTGCATCATCGGGACGGGCGAGAAGAAGTGGGTGCCGACGACGCGCTCCGGCCGCCCGGTCACCGCCGCGATCTTGGTGATCGGGATGGCGGACGTGTTGGAGGCGAGCACCGCCTCGTCGCGTACGAGCTTGTCGAGCGCACGGAAGATCTCGTGCTTCACCTCGAGCTTCTCGAAGACCGCCTCCACGACGATGTCCGCGTCGGCGACGGCGTCGAGGTCCGTGGTCGTGGTGATGCGCCCCAACGCGGCCTCGGCGTCGGCCGCTTCGAACTTCCCCTTGGCGACGAACCTGTCGTACGAGGCCTTGATGCCGTCGGTGCCGCGGGTCAGGGCCGCGTCGGTGACGTCGCGCAGCACGACGTCCCAGCCCGCTTGGGCGGAGACCTGCGCGATTCCGGACCCCATCAGTCCGGCCCCGATGACGGCGAGCTTCCTGGCCACTGCTGCACCCCTTAACAGACGTTTACATATCGGATCTCTGCGGAGGTTAGCGGCCGCGGGGCACCGTGTGGCGGCGAAGAGATGCGCGTCACGTCTCAGATGACGGACATCACACCGGAAGCCGGACGGGGGCCGGTTCAGGTGCCGTCCCGGGCCGTCCGCACGGTCCCGCGTGGCCCGGGACCCCGCCCTGGACCCCCGGGCACGCGACGCCTGGAACGCGCACTCACCGGGCGGCCGGGATCGTCCCCGGCACGACCGGCACGGGAACGGGGCCCCGTCCCGCGACGGCACGCACCGGAGCCCGCGCGTACCGTCTCCGGCCGGGCGGCGCACCATCACGGACACGGCCTAGGCTGGCCGCATGGTCAATCTGACGCGCATCTACACGCGCACCGGCGACAAGGGCACCACGGCGCTCGGCGACATGAGCCGCACGAGCAAGACCGATGCGCGGATCTCCGCGTACGCGGACGCCAACGAGGCCAACGCGGCCATCGGGACCGCCGTCGCGCTCGGCGGGCTCCCGGAGGAGGTCGTCGAGGTCCTCGTCCGGGTCCAGAACGACCTCTTCGACGTGGGTGCGGACCTGTCCACGCCCGTCGTGGAGAACCCGGAGTACCCGCCGCTGCGCGTGGAACAGGGCTACATCGACAAGCTGGAGGCGGACTGCGACCGCTTCCTGGCGGATCTGGACAAGCTCCGCTCGTTCATCCTGCCGGGCGGCACGCCGGGCGCGGCACTGCTGCACCAGGCGTGCACGGTCGTGCGGCGCGCCGAGCGCTCCACATGGGCGGCCATGGAGGTGCACGGCGAGACGATGAACCCGCTGACGGCCACCTATCTCAACCGGCTCTCGGACCTCCTCTTCATCCTCGCCAGGACGGCGAACAAGGAGGTCGGGGACGTCCTCTGGGTGCCCGGCGGAGAGCGCTAGCGAGCGGTCACCTCCTCACGCTCGGCACGGACCGGCGCCCCCCGCCGTCCTCCCGGGCACCCTCCGGAGCCTCCTGCGAACCCTTCTTCGGGCCCTTCTTCGGGAAGAGCGCGTAGCTCAGCGCGAACAGTCCGTGGAAGGCCGTGATCCGCCACGAGGTGTGCATCCAGCTCTCCAGCGAACCGGTCCGGGCGGCGTCCCCGACGTACAGGACGGCCAGCTGGAGCAGAGCGGTGGCGACGGCCGCGCCGACCACCGTGCCCAGCCAGACCCGGCCCTCGTGCCGGGCGCGGGCGGCGCCGTGGCGCGGGGGCTTCACGGGCGGCGGGCCGTCGCCGAAACGGTGCGCGGCGTGGCCGTCGAGCCATTTGACGGTCCGGTGGCCGTGGCCCACGGTGTAGCCGATGTAGAGCGCGGCGAGACCGTGCTTCCAGCTCGGGTCGGCCCCGTTCCTGAGGTCGAGGGCCGTCACCACCAGCAGGACGATCTCCAGCAGCGGCTCCATGAGCAGGATGGCCAGTCCGGTCCTCGGCATCCTGAGCAGATAGCGCGTGGCGAGACCGGCGGCCAGCAGCACCCAGAAGCCGACCTCGCAGACGATGATCAGCGTGACGATCACGGTGGTTCCCCCTTCGTACCGGAACCAGGCTCCCGGACGGCGGGCGCCGAAGCGTCGTCGTCAGTGACGAACCGTGACTGCATCCTTCGATGTACCCCCGCCTCACCCCGGACGGGGAGGCCGGGAGCCTCCCCCGACGTGTTTCATGGGGTGGTGACCATCCCCCGCCCCCATCGCGACGACGTGCTCATCGCCGTCACCGGCCTCGCCGGCGGTCTGCTGCTGTGGTCGCTCGGGCTGCACACCACCGAGGGCGGCCGTCCGCTGTCCGGGCCGTGGCTCACCCTCGTACCGCTCCTCGCCATGTCGGGGCTGGAGCTGCTGCGGCGGACCATGCCGAGGACGGCGCTCCTCGCCGGCACCGCCGCGATCGTGGCGGACCAGTTCACACCGGGAAACATCGCCACGGTCCTGATGTTCACGGACATCGTGTACGCGGCCGTCGTGTACGGCCCGCCGGCCTCGGCCCGGCGCATCCCGTACGCCACCGGGCTGATCACGGTGGGGGCGACGATCGGCTTCCTCGCCTGGTTCCAGAAGCCCTCCGGGCTGCTCCTCGGCGTGGTCGTGGGGCTGGTGTCGTTCGGTCCCGCCGCGA
Source organism: Streptomyces sp. HUAS CB01 (assembly GCF_030406905.1). Classification (NCBI taxonomy): domain Bacteria; kingdom Bacillati; phylum Actinomycetota; class Actinomycetes; order Kitasatosporales; family Streptomycetaceae; genus Streptomyces; species Streptomyces chengbuensis. The sequence goes on along the minus strand of NZ_CP129137.1, from coordinate 5,394,909 downwards.
CCGGCGCGCTCGTGCGCGACCACCGCGATGCCGCGGAGGCGGCACGGCTGCGCGCGGAACAGACGGCCCTGCTCGCCGAGATGGACCGCAGGGAGGCGATCATCGCCGAGCGCGCCCGGATGGCCCGGGAGCTGCACGACATGGTCGCCAACCACCTCTCCGCGATCGCCATCCACTCCACCGCCGCGCTGTCCCTGGACGAGCCCGCGACGACCCGGCAGGCCCTCACCGTCATCCGCGAGAACAGCGTGGAGGGCCTGACGGAGATGCGCCGGCTGATCGGGCTGCTGAGGGACAGCGGTGACGACGCCGAGCCCGCCGTCGCGCCCACCCTGGCGGGCCTCGACGCGCTCGTGGCGCAGGCCCGGGCCAACGGTGCCGCGAGCGGACTGGACTTCACGCTGGACAACGCGATCGACGCGGACGCGGCGCCGCCCGCCCCGGTGGCCCTCGCCGCGTACCGGATCGTGCAGGAGTCGCTCACGAACGCGCTGAAGCACGCGGACGCGGGCGAGGTCGCCGTCCGGCTCACCGGCGGCACCGGCAGCGCGCTGACCGTGACGGTGACCAGCCCGTACGGCAGCAGGCCGGACCCGCGCGCGCCGGGTTCGGGCGCCGGACTGGTCGGGATGCGCGAGCGGATCGCGCTGCTGGGCGGTGAGTTCGAGGCGGGCCCCGAGCCCGGCCCGGCCGGCTACGGGACGAAGATCTGGCGGGTACGGGCGATGCTGCCCATGGTGAACGACAAGGAGCCCTCGGCATGATCCGGGTAGTGGTCGCGGAGGACCAGAACTCCGTCAGGGCCGGTCTGGTCCTGATTCTGGGCAGCGCCCCCGACATCGAGGTGGTGGGCGAGGCCGGGGACGGTGAGGAGGCGGTGCGGCTGGCCCGGGGCCTGCGGCCCGACCTGGTGCTGATGGATGTGCAGATGCCGCTGCTGGACGGGGTGTCGGCGACCCGTCAGGTCGTCGAGGAGGGCCTTGCGGACGTCCTGGTGCTGACGACGTTCGACCTCGACGAGTACGTCTTCGGCGCGCTGCGCGCGGGGGCCGCGGGTTTCCTGCTGAAGAACACCGAGGCGAAGGACCTGATCGAGGCGGTACGCACGGTCGCGCGCGGCGAGGGCCTGATCGCGCCGGCCGTGACCCGGCGGCTGCTCGCGGAGTTCGCGTCGCCCACCCCCGTACCGTCACCGGACGCACCGGACACGGCCGTGCTCGACGTACTGACGCGGCGCGAGCGCGAGGTGCTCTCCTGCCTGGGCGAGGGGCTGTCGAACGCCGAGATCGCGGTACGGCTCCGGATGGCCGAGGCCACGGTGAAGACGCACGTCAGCAGGCTGCTGGGCAAGCTGGAGCTGCGCAGCCGGGTGCAAGCGGCCGTACTGGCACAGGAGTTGGGGATCTGAGGCCGCGCGGCGCCCCCACCTCGCCTCTGGTCTGGACCTATTGACGATTGGTCCAGACCTTCCTACTCTCACCGCAGCACACACCGCGGTGAGCCCCGCGGATGCTCTGCACGGACCGACCCCCTTCCTGTCCGTCCGCCGAACTCGAGGAGCACCCTTGAGCACGAGTACCCCCCGCACCAGAGGCAGATTCAGATCCAGAGCGACGGCGGGACTCACCGCCCTGCTGCTCCCCCTCGCCGCCATGGTCGGACTCGCCACACCCGCCCAGGCCGCGACCTCCGTCACCGCCACGTACGCCAAGGTCCAGGACTGGGGCTCCGGCTTCGAGGGCAAGTGGACGGTGAAGAACACCGGCACCACCTCGATCAGCTCCTGGACCGTCGAGTGGGACTTCCCCTCCGGCACGTCCGTCACCTCCGCCTGGGACGCCGACGTCACGAGCTCCGGCACCCACTGGACCGCGAAGAACAAGAGCTGGAACGGCACCCTCGCCCCCGGCGCCACGGTGTCCTTCGGCTTCAACGGCGCCGGCGCCGGATCGCCCGCCGACTGCAGGATCAACGGCGGCTCCTGCGACGGCGGCACGGTGCCCGGCGACAACCCGCCGTCCGCTCCCGGGACCCCGTCCGCGAGCGGTGTCACCAACACGTCGGTGACCCTGAGCTGGACCGCGGCCACCGACGACAAGGGCATCAAGAACTACGACGTCCTCCGCGACGGTTCGCGCGTCGCGACCGTCACCGGTCTCACCTACACCAACACCGGGCTCACCGCGGGCACCGACTACTCGTACACCGTGCAGGCCCGCGACACCGCCGACCAGACCGGACCTGTCAGCGGCGCCCGTGCCGTGCGGACCACCGGTGGCGACCCCGGCCCCGGCCCCGGCTCGAAGATCAAGCTGGGCTACTTCACCAACTGGGGCGTCTACGGCCGCAACTACCACGTGAAGAACCTGGTGACCTCCGGCACCGCGGCCAAGATCACCCACATCAACTACGCCTTCGGCAACGTCCAGAACGGCCAGTGCACCATCGGCGACTCCTACGCCGACTACGACAAGGCCTACACCGCCGACCAGTCGGTCGACGGCGTCGCCGACACCTGGGACCAGCCCCTGCGCGGCAACTTCAACCAGCTCCGCAAGCTCAAGCAGCGGTACCCCCACATCAAGATCCTCTGGTCGTTCGGCGGCTGGACCTGGTCCGGCGGCTTCCCGCAGGCGGTCCAGAACCCGGCCGCGTTCGCCAACTCCTGCTACAACCTGGTCGAGGACCCGCGCTGGGCCGATGTCTTCGACGGCATCGACCTCGACTGGGAGTACCCGAACGCCTGCGGCCTGTCCTGCGACACCAGCGGCCCCGCGGCCTTCAAGAACATGATGCAGGCGATGCGTGCCAAGTTCGGCGCGAACAACCTGGTCACGGCCGCCATCACGGCCGACGCGAGCGCCGGTGGCAAGATCGACAAGACCGACTACGCGGGCGCCGCACAGCACTCCGACTGGTACAACGTGATGACGTACGACTTCTTCGGCGCCTTCGACGCGGACGGCCCCACCGCACCGCACTCGCCGCTCACGTCGTACGCCGGCATCCCCCAGCAGGGCTTCACCTCCGCGGAGGCGATCGCCAAGCTCAAGGCCCAGGGCGTCCCGGCGGGCAAGCTGCTGCTGGGCATCGGCTTCTACGGGCGCGGCTGGACGGGCGTCACCCAGTCCGCACCGGGCGGCTCGGCCACCGGACCGGCCCCGGGCACGTACGAGCAGGGCATCGAGGACTACAAGGTCCTCAAGAACACCTGCCCGGCCAACGGGACCGTCGCCGGCACGGCGTACGCCCACTGCGGCAACAACTGGTGGAGCTACGACACCCCGGCGACCATCGGCAGCAAGATGAGCTGGGCGAAGAACCAGAGCCTGGGAGGCGCGTTCTTCTGGGAGTTCAGCGGCGACACCACGAACGGTGAACTGGTGAGCGCCATCAACAGCGGCCTCGGGTAACACCCGCGGTCCGGCCGGAGACGGCGGCGGGGGCGGTGCGCAGCGCACCGCCCCCGCTCGACGTCGGGAACCGTCGTCCACCGGCCGCGCCGGCCCTCAACCGGATCGAGGGCACCCCGCGTCCCAGGCCACGTCGACCCTCCCCGGACTCCGTCCCGGGGAAGAGGCACCTCTCCTCAGGCGACATTGACTCGTTGGCCGGGAGGTGCCGCCTCCAGCCAGGCGAGGAAGCCCGTCAGGGCGTCCTCGCTCATCGCCAGTTCGAGGCGGGTGCCGTGGTGCAGACAACCGAGGACGACCGCGTCGGACAGCAGCGCCAGCTCCTCCTCGCCCTCGGGCAGGCGGCGCGAGACCACCTCGATCGCCGAACGCTCCAGGGCGCGGCGCGGGCGGGGAGCGTAGGAGAAGACTCGGAACCACTCCACCCGGTCACCGTTGTAGCGGGCAACGCCGTACACCCAGCCCTTGCCCGAGTGGTCGCCCTCCTCCGGCACGTTCCAGCGCAGGCTGCAGTCGAAGGTGCCGCCCGAGCGCTGGATCAGCCTGCGGCGCAGACCGAAGACGAAGAGCCCGATCACCACCAGTGCGACGACCAGTCCGCTCACGAGCAGAGCGAGGAACATCTTCACCGACCTCCTCGCTTCGTCCCGTAGCGGAATACGACCTGCATCTGCATCTGCACCTGCATTGCCTCAGCCGCGACCTGGTCTGGAGAAGTCCAGTCCGGGCCGCGGCTGAGAGTGGTTCATCGGCGGGGTGCGCTCAGCGCACCGCCACCGCGCGCAGCCGAACCTCGGCGCGCCGCTCGGCGGCGGCGTCGTCGTCGGCCTTGGCGCGCTCCAGCGCACGCTCGGCGCGCTGGGCGTCGATCTCGTCCGCCAGCTCGGCGATCTCCGCCAGCAGCGACAGCTTGTTGTCGGCGAACGAGATGAACCCGCCGTGCACAGCGGCGACGACCGTTCCCTCGTTCGTACGGATGGTCACCGGGCCCGACTCCAGCACACCGAGCAGCGGCTGGTGACCGGGCATGACGCCGATGTCGCCGGACGTGGTGCGCGCGACGACCAGGTTGGCCTCACCGGACCAGACCTGGCGGTCGGCGGCGACCAGCTCGACGTGCAGCTCAGCAGCCAAGGGTGGCTCCTCGGGTCACCACCCGGCGGTCATGCCGGGTGTTGGGTCATAAGTCTAATAGGGGCCCGGGCGTCGAAACGCCCGGGGCCGTCCGGGGCCCGCCGCGGGGGCGGCTGATTCAGGACCCCGGGAGGGCGTGAGAAGGGGGGCGGGACGGACCCCGCCCCCCGTCACGAGTCACGGGACTCAGGAGACGCCGAGCTCCTTGGCGTTCTTCTTGAGGTCCTCGAGACCACCGCACATGAAGAAGGCCTGCTCCGGGAAGTGGTCGAAGTCGCCGTCGCAGATCGCGTTGAACGCGGCGATCGACTCGTCCAGCGGAACGTCCGAACCGTCCACACCGGTGAACTGCTTCGCCGCGTGGGTGTTCTGGGACAGGAAGCGCTCGACACGACGGGCACGGTGGACGACCAGCTTGTCCTCCTCGCCCAGCTCGTCGATACCGAGGATCGCGATGATGTCCTGGAGGTCCTTGTACTTCTGCAGGATCCCCTTGACGCGCATGGCGGTCGTGTAGTGGTCCTGCGAGATGTAACGCGGGTCCAGGATGCGGGACGTGGAGTCCAGCGGGTCCACCGCGGGGTAGATGCCCTTCTCGGAGATCGGACGGGAGAGAACCGTCGTCGCGTCGAGGTGGGCGAAGGTGGTCGCCGGCGCCGGGTCGGTCAGGTCGTCCGCGGGGACGTAGATCGCCTGCATCGAGGTGATCGAGTGACCACGGGTCGAGGTGATGCGCTCCTGCAGGAGGCCCATCTCGTCCGCCAGGTTCGGCTGGTAACCCACCGCGGACGGCATGCGGCCGAGCAGGGTGGACACCTCGGAACCGGCCTGGGTGAAGCGGAAGATGTTGTCGATGAAGAACAGCACGTCCTGCTTCTGCACATCGCGGAAGTACTCCGCCATGGTCAGACCGGCCAGGGCGACGCGCAGACGGGTGCCCGGGGGCTCGTCCATCTGACCGAAGACCAGCGCGGTCTTGTCGAGAACGCCGGACTCCTCCATCTCCGCGATGAGGTCGTTGCCCTCACGGGTGCGCTCACCGACGCCGGCGAACACGGAAACGCCCTCGTGCAGCTTCGCCACACGCATGATCATTTCCTGGATGAGGACGGTCTTGCCGACACCGGCGCCACCGAACAGACCGATCTTTCCACCCTTGACGTACGGGGTGAGAAGGTCGACGACCTTCAGGCCGGTCTCGAACATCTCGGTCTTCGACTCGAGGTCCTCGAACTTCGGGGCCCTGCGGTGGATCTCCCAGCGCTCGGACTCCTGGCCGTTCGCCTCCGGCTCGTTCAGCACCTCACCGAGGGTGTTGAACACCTTGCCCTTGGTGAAGTCGCCGACCGGGACGGTGATGCCCTTGCCCGTGTTGGTCACCGGGGCCTGGCGGACCAGACCGTCGGTGGGCTGCATCGAGATGGTGCGGACGACACCCTCACCGAGGTGCTGCGCGACCTCGAGCGTCAGGGTCTTGGTGGTGCCCGGGGTCGCCGGGTCCGGCACCTCGACCTTCAGCGCGTTGTAGATCTCCGGCATCGCGTCGACGGGGAACTCCACGTCGACGACCGGGCCGATGACCCGCGCGACGCGGCCAGTGGCCACGCCAGCAGGAGCGGTCGGCTCAACAGTGGTGGTCATTAGTAGTCACTCCCCGCGGTCGCGTCGGCCAGGGCGCTCGCGCCACCGACGATCTCGCTGATTTCCTGGGTGATGTCGGCCTGGCGGGCCGCGTTGGCAAGTCGGGTGTACGTGTGGATCAGATCACCCGCGTTGTCGGTCGCCGACTTCATCGCCTTGCGGCGGGACGCGTGCTCGGAAGCCGCGGCCTGCAGCAGTGCGTTGTAGATCCGGCTCTCGACGTACCGCGGAAGCAGTGCGTCGAGGACGTCCTCCGCCGACGGCTCGAAGTCGAACAGCGGAAGCAGCTCGTCCTTCGTGCCGCCCTCGGCCTCCGCCTTCGCCTCGTCGAGGCTGAGCGGCAGCAGCCGGCCGTCGACCGGCGTCTGCGTCAGCATCGAGACGAACTCGGTGAAGACGATGTGGAGCTCGTCCACGCCGCCCTCGGCCGTCTCCTTCTCGATCGCCTCGATGAGAGGCGCCGCGACGTCCTTGGCGTTGGCGTACGAGGGGTTGTCGGTGAAGCCCGTCCACGAGTCCGAGATCTTCATCTCGCGGAAGCCGTAGTAGGCGACACCCTTGCGGCCGACGATGTACGTGTCGACCTCCTTGCCCTCGCCACGGAGCCGCTCGGTGAGCCGGGCGGCCGTCTTGATCGCGTTGGAGGAGTAGCCGCCGGCCAGACCACGGTCGCTCGTGAGGAGCAGGACCGCGGCACGGGCCGGGGACTCCGCCTCCGTGGTCAGCGGGTGCTTCGTGTTCGAACCGGTCGCCACCGACGTGACCGCGCGGGTCAGCTCGGTCGCGTACGGCGTGGAGGCCGCCACCTTGCGCTGCGCCTTGACGATGCGCGAGGCGGAGATCATCTCCATCGCCTTGGTGATCTTCTTCGTCGCGGTGACCGACTTGATACGACGCTTGTAGACCCGGAGCTGGGCTCCCATGAGTCAGGTCCCTTCCGTCGTCACTTCGAGACGTTGACGGTCGCCGGAGCGTCCTCGCCGAGCAGCTTGCCGTCGGAGGTCTCGAACTGCTTCTTGAAGTCGACGATCGACTCGGCGAGCTTCTCGAGCAGGTCGTCGGACATCTTGCCGCCCTCGCGGATGGAGGTCATCAGCGTCTTGTGCTCGCGGTGCAGGAACTCGAGCAGCTCGGACTCGAAGCGGCGGATGTCCTCGACCGGGACGTCGTCCATCTTGCCGGTGGTGCCGGCCCAGATGGAGACGACCTGGTTCTCCGTCGGGTACGGGGCGTACTGCGGCTGCTTCAGCAGCTCGACCATGCGCTTACCGCGCTCCAGGGCGGACTTCGAGGCGGCGTCCAGGTCGGAACCGAACGCGGCGAACGCCTCCAGCTCGCGGTACTGGGCCAGGTCGACACGGAGTCGGCCGGAGACCTGCTTCATGGCCTTGTGCTGGGCGGAGCCACCGACACGGGAGACCGAGATACCGACGTTCAGGGCCGGACGCTGACCGGCGTTGAACAGGTCGGACTCCAGGAAGCACTGGCCGTCGGTGATGGAGATGACGTTGGTCGGGATGAACGCCGAGACGTCGTTGGCCTTGGTCTCGACGATCGGCAGACCGGTCATCGAGCCGGCGCCCATCTCGTCGGACAGCTTGGCGCAACGCTCCAGCAGGCGGGAGTGCAGGTAGAAGACGTCACCCGGGTAGGCCTCACGGCCCGGCGGGCGGCGCAGCAGCAGCGACACGGCGCGGTAGGCGTCGGCCTGCTTCGACAGGTCGTCGAAGACGATGAGGACGTGCTTGCCCTCGTACATCCAGTGCTGGCCGATGGCCGAACCGGTGTACGGCGCCAGGTACTTGAAGCCGGCCGGGTCGGACGCCGGGGCGGCGACGATCGTCGTGTACTCGAGGGCACCGGCCTCCTCCAGCGCGCCGCGCACGGACGCGATGGTGGAGCCCTTCTGGCCGATGGCGACGTAGATGCAGCGGACCTGCTTCTTCGGGTCGCCGGAGCGCCAGTTGTCGCGCTGGTTGATGATCGTGTCGACGGCCAGGGCGGTCTTGCCGGTCTGGCGGTCGCCGATGATCAGCTGACGCTGGCCGCGGCCGACCGGGGTCATCGCGTCGACGGCCTTGTAGCCCGTCTCCATGGGCTCGTGCACCGACTTGCGCTGCATGACCGTGGGGGCCTGCAGCTCGAGGGCGCGGCGGCCCGAGGTCTCGATCTCGCCGAGGCCGTCGATCGGGTTGCCGAGCGGGTCGACAACGCGGCCGAGGTAGCCCTCGCCGACGGCGACGGACAGGACCTCGCCGGTGCGCTGCACCGGCTGGCCCTCCTCGATGCCGCTGAACTCACCGAGGACGATGGCACCGATCTCGCGGTCCTCGAGGTTGAGGGCGAGGCCGAGGGTGCCGTCCTCGAACTTCAGCAGTTCGTTGGCCATCGTCGAGGGAAGACCCTCGACCTTCGCGATGCCGTCGCCGGCAAGGCTGACCGTACCGACCTCCTCGCGCGAGGCCGCGTCCGGCTTGTACGACTGGACAAAGTTCTCCAGCGCGTCCCGGATCTCCTCCGGCCGGATCGTGAGCTCCGCCATCTGGGTTCCCTGCTCTCCTTGTTGGGCCCGAAGTTTCTTTGGGGGTCTGGGGCTGTATCCGTGACGGCTTGCGCCGCGGGACCCCCAGGAATCCTCTGCGGCCCAACCGGGCCGCCTAGCAATTCTTGTGTGACTGTTGGTGGCCGGTCAGCCCGCGAGGCGGCGCTTCGCCTCGGCGATGCGGTCCAGGACCGTCCCGTCGATCAGCTCGTCGCCGACCCGCACCGAGATCCCGCCGAGGACCTCGGGGTCCACGTCCAGGTTCAGGTGCATCTCACGGCCGTACACGTTCGCGAGTACGGCTCCGAGGCGCTGCTTCTGCCCGTCGGACAGCGGTACCGCGGAGGTGACCACCGCGACCATCCGGTTCCGGCGGTCCGCGGCGAGCTTGGTGAGGGACTCGAGTCCCGCTTCCAGGCTACGTCCACGCGGTGCCGTGACAAGACGGACCACGAGCCGCTCGGTGCCGGGGTGGACCTTGCCGCCGAGGAGGCTGCGGAGCAGCTGGGACTTGGCGGCCGCCGTGGCGGTCCGGTCGGTCAGCGCGGCGCGCAGCTCCGGGTTGGAGGAGACGATCCGGCCGAACCGGAACAGCTCGTCCTCCACGTCGTCCAGGGCGCCGGCCTTCTGCGCGGCGGTGAGCTCGGCGGTGGCCGCCAGCTCCTCGATCGCGTCCACCAGGTCGCGGGACTGCGACCAGCGGGAACGAACCATGCCGGAGACCAGGTCGACGGACTCGCCGCCCACCTGTCCGCTCAGCAGTCGCGCGGCCAGCTCGACCTTGCCCTCACCGGGCTGCGCCGGGTCGGTCAGGACCCGACGCAGCGACACCTCGCGGTGGAGCAGCGCGGTAACGGCGACCAGCTCCTCGGCGAGCTTCGCCACGTCGACCGACGTGCTGTCGGTCAGCGCGTCGAGACGCTCGCGTGCGGCGGCCAGTGCCTCGCGGCTCGCTCCGTTCATCGGGCAGCCTCGGCCTTCTCCTCGAGCTCGTCGAGGAAGCGGTCGATGACGCGGCTCTGGCGGGCGTGGTCCTCGAGGGACTCACCGACCAGCTTGCCGGCCAGGTCGGTGGCGAGCTTGCCCACGTCCTGGCGCAGCGCGGACGCCGCGGACTTGCGGTCGGCCTCGATCTGGGCGTGACCGGCGGCGACGATCTCCTCGCGCTGCCGCTGGCCTTCCGCGCGCATCTCGGCGATGATCGCGGCGCCCTGCTCCGTGGCCTCCTGGCGCAGACGCGCGGCCTCGTGACGGGCCTCGGCGAGCTGAGCGCGGTACTGCTCGAGCACGCTCTGGGCCTCGACCTGGGCCGCCTCGGCCTTCTCCATGCCGCCTTCGATGGCCTCGCGGCGCTCTTCCAGAACCTTGTTGATGTTCGGGAGGAGCTTCTTGGCGAGGAAGAAGAAGACGATGGCGAAGGCGATCGTGCCGACGAGCAGCTCGGGGCCCGGGGGGAGGAGCGGGTTCTGCTCCTCCCCGGCCGCCAGCTGAACGAGGTTGGCGATCACATCAATGCCTTTCGTCGAGAAGTGTCAGGTTGCTGTGAATTAGCGACCGAACACGAACGGCATAACGATGCCGATGAGGGCGAGCGCCTCACAGAACGCGAAGCCGAGGATCTGGTTGGCACGGATCAGGCCGGCAGCCTCGGGCTGACGGGCCAGAGCCTGGGTGCCGTTACCGAAGACGATGCCGACGCCGATGCCGGGGCCGATGGCGGCGAGGCCGTAGCCGATGGAGCCGAGCGAACCGGTGACAGCGGCGAGGGTCTCAGTGGCAGCCATGCTGATTCTTCCTTTTCATTCACGGACCGGTGGGGGTTGGCCACCGGACGTTCTGGGGGTGGTGCGGGCGAGGTGCGACTCAGTGGTGCTCGGCGAGAGCGCCCTGAATGTAGGAGCAGGCCAGCAGGACGAAGACGTACGCCTGGACGGCCTGGACGAAGAGCTCGAAGACGATCATGGCCATCGTCATCGCGAACGAGACGCCTGCGGCGGGGATCATGTAGCTGTTCAGCAGGTACCAGGAGGCAACGGTGAACATCACCAGCATCAGGTGACCGGCGAACATGTTCGCGAACAGTCGCACCGCGTGCGTGAACGGGCGGACGAGCAGGTTCGAGAACAGCTCGATGAACGAGACCAGCCACTTGATCGGGCCGAGGGACGGGTCGTATCCGGTGATGTTCTTCCAGCCGCCCACGAACCCGTGGCGCTTGAAGGTCAGGGACACCCAGATCACGTAGACGAGCACCGCGAGCACGACCGGGTACGCGATGATCGAGGACACCGGGAACTGGGCCAGCGGGATCACGGACCAGATGTTCATGATCCAGACGAAGAAGAAGATCGAGACCATCAGCGGGACGTACTTCTCGCCCTCCCGCTTACCGAGCGTCTCGTAGACGATCCCGCGGCGCACGAAGTCGTAGCCGGCCTCACCGATCATCTGCAGCTTGCCCGGGACCACCTTCGCCTTGCCGAAGGCCACCCAGAAGAAGCTGACGACGACGAGTGTGGTGAGCAGCGCGAGCAGCATCACCTTGTTGAACTCGTAGCCGCCGACGGTGAAGATCGGCTTGAAGAGGAAGGAGTGCAGGCCCGGCGCCGGAAAGCCACAGCCGTTGTCGGCCAGGATGCGGCAGCTCCAGTCAAAGGCGAGCGTGGTCTGTTCAGCACTCACCGCGGGCTCCTTCGGCGTGACGCATGGGTTCGGCAACCTCGTTGTGTCGGCGCGGCGCGCAGCCGCGAGTCGGCACCGGACTGGTGTTTCGGATGTGGGGGCGGCGGTCAGGCATCGAGGCCTCGCGATCGAGCAGGCGTCAGCTCAGATGCCCGCGCCCGCAGTGCCGCAGTTGGCACCGGACGATAGCAGTTTCTCGAACGCCCACTTATCCCGGCCCTACCCGTCACGTCGACGGCCCCGTCTTTTCGCCCTTGCGGGGATCAGACGGTTCCGGTTCGACGTAGAGGATCTTGGCCTTCATGTGGGCGCGGGCCTGTGCGGCCACCCAGACGAGCGTCGACGCGACGATGGAGGCCGCGAACGTCCTGGGGTTGAACAGCGTGGTGTCCTTGAAGGCGGCGACGAAGACGAACAACACGAGCAACTGCGTCGTGTAGAGCATCAGACCCATCGCCTGGAACAGCTGCGGGAATTGCTTCGCGGTCCGCTGCAGGACGACGACCCCGATCCCCATGAAGACGATGACCACCAGGGTGCCGACGATCGCGCCGAGGGCCCCCTTGCCGCCGGCGAGCACACCGCTGACGATCGCGGCGATGACGCCGACGGCAGCGGTGGGCACGACGGTCTGAAGGAGAGTCCGGGCGTCGTTGGACGGCATGGCGGCGGCTCCGCGGGGGTGGTGGGGCACTGGTGTCGTCAAGGACGAGCGTAGATCCGGTCCGAGGTGGGTCTCGGGCACCGAGGAGACCGTCGCATCGCGGTCTCCCGGCTCTGTCTCCGGTTCTCGTGAACCGTATCACAAACTATTTGAATAGGTCTTTACCCGCTGGTGTGCCAACTCTCACACATGAGAGTGACACCGCGCGTGTGTGCAATCCAGATCTATGGTTTGGCCGCTATAGGGGCGATATCTCCGAATCGTTCACCTCAAAGAGGGCCCCGGAACGAGGCGTGGGCCCCACCGCACCAACCGCGATGGGGCCCACGCGCATCCGTCATGGGGCCGGTTCGGCCCGACGATCTCCTAGCAGGGCTTGTTCTTGATGCTCGTGCCCTTGGTCCAGGCGATCCCCCCGTAGCGGAAGGACTCCTTCTTGTTCGGGCCGATCGAGAACTGCGGGTCCCGTCGTGCGGCGACCGTGACGCTGAAGCACGCCTTCCGGGCACAGCTGTTCTTGACCTCGACGTACCGGTTGAAGCGCTTGTTGTACCAGCGCACCACCGTCACGCATCCCGCCGCCTTGGCCGACGCCTGCGAGGCGACCGGAGCTGCGGGCGCGGACGCGGCGATCGCCTGAGTTCCGAACCCGACCAACGAGCCGGCGAACGCCGTCGCCGCGGTGGCCATTGCAACAGCCTTGCGCATATCTTCCCCCTGTTCCTTGGCATGGGGGGTACAGCAGCCTGGTCAGGGCCGGTTCCCCCCGGTTCGGCGGAAACGCTAGACCAATTGCACCAGCGCACTCCACCGAGAATTCACGGGCGCCGACCATCCGGTCACCGGAAGGCGGAAACGGCCCTTCCATTCGCTGACGCGACCATCAAGGAGTCACCCGAAGCGCAGCGGAAGCCTGCGGTGACCGGGCAGTTGATCCCGGAGAACCATCGCGCCTCGGCATGTGTGACGGTCACCACACGGCGTTTCTCGCCAGTGGTTCAACGCTTGAGAAATTCGGCCCGACGGCCGTCGGTGAACCGCGAGCGCGCCCCGATCGCCGTCGCCCCGTTGATGCCCGCCGGCACCGGGATGCGCTCCTCGTCGAGGCCCACGGCGGCCGCGTCGGCCGGGTCGGCGAGGTCCGGCGCCGTGCCGGCCGGGACGCCCGGTGCCGTGGACCGCGCGGCCGCCACGGGGCGCGGGCGGCGGCGGTAGCGCGGCGGGACGAAGGACTCCGCCCAGCGCGGCGCCCGCGGAGTGAAGCGCGGCAGCAGCAGGAGCACCAGGCCGACGAAGCTCAGCACCACGATCGCGAAGACGATCCACATCGAGGCGCTGTGGACCGAGTACAGGACGACACCGAACGCGATCAGGGCCGACCAGAAGTACATGATCAGCACCGCGCGGCTGTGCGAGTGCCCGATCTCCAGCAGTCGGTGGTGGAGATGGCCGCGGTCGGCGGCGAACGGCGACTTGCCCTTCCAGGTCCGGCGGACGATCGCCAGCAGCAGATCCGCCACGGGGATCGCGATGATCGTCAGCGGCAGCAGCAGCGGGATGAAGACCGGCAGCGCCGCGTGGGTGGCCTGGCGGGTGCTTCCCTCGAAGAGCTTCAGCGCGTCCGGGTCCACCTGGCCCGTCACCGAGATCGCGGACGCGGCCAGCACCAGCCCGATCAGCATCGATCCCGAGTCGCCCATGAAGATCCGCGCCGGGTGCATGTTGTGCGGGAGGAAGCCCAGGCACATGCCCATGAGGACGGACGCGAAGAGGGTCGCCGGAGCGGCGGCCTCGATCCCGTAGCCGAACCACATCCGGTACGCGTACAGGAAGAACGCCGCGGACGCGATGCACACCATGCCGGCGGCCAGTCCGTCCAGGCCGTCCACGAAGTTCACCGCGTTGATCGTGATGACGACCAGCGCGACCGTGAGCAGCGTGCCCTGCCACTGGGTGAGGGAGACCGTCCCGACGCCCGGGATCGGCAGCCACAGGATCGTCAGACCCTGCATCACCATCACACCCGCGGCGATCATCTGGCCGCCGAGCTTGATCAGTGCGTCGATCTCGAACTTGTCGTCCAGCACACCGATCAGCCAGATCAGCGCAGCTCCGGACAGCAGGGCCCGCGGTTCGTTGGAGAGCTCGAACACGCTGTTGAGATTGCGCAGATGGTCGGCGACGAGCAGGCCGGCGCACAGGCCGAAGAACATGGCGATGCCGCCGAGCCGCGGCGTCGGTTCACGGTGGACGTCGCGGGCCCGGATCTCCGGCATCGCTCCGGTCGCGATGGCGAACTTCCGCACCGGTCCGGTCAGAAGGTAGGTCACCGCAGCCGTGACACAGAGCGTCAGCAGGTAATCACGCACGGGCTGCCCCAGAGGAATCGCTGGCCATCTCAGCCCCACACCCTAGCTTTGTTGGCCACATGCTTGAGGACATACGAGCGGCCCGAACGGTTGCAGGTCCCTCGCGACTGCCCTCAATACGGCGGAAATCTCCCGACCAGTTCCCGCACTTCTTCGCGAACGCGGTGGATCTCCTCGCCCTCCGCGCGCAGCGCCGTGGTGAAGAGCACGGCGATCCTCGCCATCTCGGCCTCGCCCATCCCCTGGGTGGTCACGGCCGCGGTGCCGAGGCGGATGCCCCGGCCGTCGCCGTACGGCAGCGCGCAGGTGTCGAGCACCATTCCGGCGGCGGCGAGCCGGCCCCGCGCCGTGCGGCCGTCGAAGCCCAGCGGTGCGGGGTCCGCGGTGATCAGATGGGTGTCGGTGCCGCCGGTGGTGACCGCGAAGCCCTCCGCCTCCAGCCCTTCGGCGAGGACCCGGGCGTTGGCGACGACGTGGTGGGCGTAACCGGCGAACCCGGCGGTCGCCGCCTCGCCGAAGGCCACGGCCTTGGCGGCGATCGTGTGCATCTGGGCCCCGCCCTGGGTGAAGGGGAAGACCGCGCGGTCGATCCGCTCCGCCAGATGGCTGCCGCAGAGGATCATGCCGCCCCGTGGGCCGCGCAGCACCTTGTGGGTCGTGGCGCACACGACGTCCGCATACGGAACCGGGCTCGGTGCGGCTCCCCCGGCGATCAGGCCCATCGGATGCGCCGCGTCGGCGAGCAGATAGGCCCCGACCTCGTCGGCGATCTCCCGGAACGCGGCGTAGTCGGGGTGCCGGGGGTAGGAGATCGAGCCGCAGACGATGGCCTTCGGCCGGTGCTCGCGGGCGAGCCTGAGGATGTGCTCGTAGTCCAGCAGGCCCGACTCGGCGTCGACGCCGTACGGGACGAAGGTGAACCAGCGGCCGGAGAAGTTGGCCGGTGAGCCGTGGGTGAGGTGCCCGCCGAAGGACAGGCCCATCGCGAGGACGGTGTCGCCCGGCCGCAGCAGCGCCGCGTACGCCGCGAGGACGGCCGAGGAGCCGGAGTGGGGCTGCACGTTGGCGTGGTCCGCGCCGAAGAGGGCGGTGGCCCGGTCGACCGCGATCCGCTCGGCGGCGTCGACGAGTTCGCAGCCGCCGTGGTGGCGCGCGCCGGGATAGCCCTCGGCGTACTTGTTGGCGAGCGGGGAGCCGAGGGCGGCGAGGACCGCGGGCGAGGTGAAGTTCTCCGCGGCGATCAGCTGGAGGCTGTCGGCCTGCCGGGCCATCTCGCCGAGCACGACCTCGGCGATCTCGGGGTCCTGCCGGCGCAGGACGTCGAGGTCGGCGGGCGTGGCAGGGGTGCGGGCGGGTGCGGGGGTACTGACCGGCATCGTGGTCTCCCGGCCTCACGTGGGGTGTACGGCCCCTCCAATGTAGGCCCGGGCACGCAGGGCCGCCCGGTGTCCGACGGGCCGGATGCGCCCGTTCGGCCGTCCGGCAACGTCGACCGCCGGGCGCGGTCCGCCGCGCGGCCCCGCGCCGTTGCCGGCCGGCGTCACCGGCCACCGTCCGACGGGTTCCGACCACTCGGCTGCCCCGCCGGTGCGGGCCGACGTCCGCGGCAGGAGTCGTACCAGGGGAACGGGGCGGGCTGGGCACACGGCCCCGGCGGTACCGACTGCCCCGCCGGTGACGGCCGACGTCCGCCGCAAGGGTCGGACGGGCCGCCCAGGGCACACGGCCCTTCCGTCCGGCCGGACGGAAGGACGTCGCGGAGGTCCGGCGCCCGGGACGGGCAGGACCGGTGGCGGGCAGGACCGGTGGCGGGCAGGACCGGTGGCGGGCAGGACCGGTGGCGGGCGAAGGGCAGGACGGGTGGCGACCGGGACGGGTGACGGCCGGGAGCGGACGCCGGACCCGCGCCCGAGGCATGACGGGCGACCCACGCGGCGGCAGCCCTGAGGGGCCGCACCCCGCCACGGGCGATGGCGGACCGGCTCCGGTGAGGCTGAACGACCCACCCGCCCGATGAGGCCGACCCGCCCGCCCGGGCGGCTGTACGCCCCCGCCCGCGCCCCGCTGGGGCTGCGCCAGGGGCCCGTCGCCGCGGTCCCGTCAGTGGCGGGCCGGGACGCCCGTCAGCGCCGTCAGCACGGGGTCGAGCGCCTGGTGGATCTCGTCGCCGATGGAGCGGAAGAAGGTGATGGGCCCCCCGTACGGGTCGTAGACCTCGTCCGCCTCCGCGCTCGGCGCGAGCAGCCAGCCGCGCAGCGCCGCGGCCGCCCGCACCAGGGCCCGGGCACGCTCGACGACTCCGTCGTGGTCGGGATCCGGCAGGGTCGCCGGGTCTATCGCCCGGACGAGCCGGGTGAACTCCTTCAGGGTGAAGGTGCGCAGACCGGCGGAGTGGCCCATGGAGATGACCTGGGCGCGGTGGTCGCGCGTGGCGGTGAGCACCAGGTCCGCCCGGATGACGTGCTCGTCGAGCAGCTCGCGCCCCGTGAAACCGCTGGGGTCGGCGCCGAAGTCGCCGAGGACCGTCGCGGCGTTCGCCTCCATGGGCGCGCCCTCGTGGCCCCAGGTGCCCGCGCTCTCCACGAGCAGCCCGCCGGCGAGGGGGTCGCCGAGCCGGTGGCTCAGGGCATGCCGCGTCAGCCGCTCGGTGATCGGCGAGCGGCAGACGTTGCCGGTGCTGACGTGGAGGATCCGGAATGTGCCGCCGGTGACGGCCGTACCTTCTATGCCACGCCCCTCAGGGAGGGTCACTGTGCCGGCCCCCGGCTGTTCGCTCCGGTCACGGCGCCACCTCGAGGTCGGGTACAACCTTGCGGAGCTCGTCCGCCTCCAGGGCACCCGCGCGCAGCAGGACCGGCACCTTGCCGGTGACGTCGACGATCGAGGACGGCACGTTGCCGGGGGTCGCGCCGCCGTCGAGGTACACGGAGACCGAGTCGCCGAGCATGTCCTGCGCGGCGTCGCAGGTCTCGGGCGCCGGGTGTCCCGTCAGGTTCGCGGACGACACGGCCATGGGGCCGACCTCGGTGAGGAGCTCGATCGCGACCGGGTGCAGCGGCATGCGGATGGCGACGGTGCCGCGGGTGTCCCCGAGGTCCCACTGCAGGGACGGCTGGTGGCGGGCGACGAGCGTCAGCGCGCCCGGCCAGAACGCGTCGACGAGCTCCCACGCCTGCTCGGAGAAGTCGGTCACCAGGCCGTGGAGCGTGTTCGGGGAGCCGATGAGGACCGGCGTGGGCATGTTGCGGCCGCGTCCCTTGGCCGACAGCAGCTCGGCGACGGCCTCGGAGCTGAACGCGTCCGCGCCGATGCCGTAGACGGTGTCGGTGGGCAGCACGACGAGCTCGCCGCGGCGGACGGCCGAGGCGGCTTCCCGCAGGCCGGTGGTGCGGTCCGTCGCGTCGTTGCAGTCGTATCGCCGTGCCATCAGCGGGCCTCCTCGTTCTCGGTCACTCGGTACTTCGCCCGGCCGCCGGCCGGGAGGACCCCCACCGAGGCGCTCGGGCGCGCGTCGACGGCCGGTCGTGCGCGGTCCCGGGCGGTCCGGGACCCCCGCGCGGTCCCCCTCATGGCAGGGCCTTGCGGGCCGTCGCGAAGCGCGGGCGGTTGTTCAGGTCGGGGTGGTCGGCCGCGTCCGCCCAGCCCGCCTCCTCGTTGAAGATCCAGGGCACCTGACCGCCCTGGGTGTCGGCGTGCTCGACGACGACGAGACCGCCCGGGCGCAGCAGCCGGTGTGCGGTGCGCTCGATGCCGCGGATGGTGTCGAGGCCGTCCTCACCGGAGAAGAGGGCCATCTGGGGGTCGTGGTCACGTGCCTCGGGCGCCACGTACTCCCACTCGGTCAGCGGGATGTACGGCGGGTTGGAGATGACCAGGTCGACCTGGCCGTCGAGCTCAGGGAGGGCGGCGAGGGCGTCTCCGTGGTGGACGGTGACCCTGGACCCCTGGGCGTTCTTCCGCGTCCAGCCGATCGCGTCGTCGGACAGTTCCACGGCGTGCACGCGGGAGCGCGGCACCTCCTGGGCGATCGCCAGGGCGATGGCGCCCGAGCCGGAGCACAGGTCGACGACGAGCGGCTCCACGACGTCCATCGCGCGCACCGCGTCTATGGCCCAGCCGACGACGGACTCGGTCTCGGGCCGCGGCACGAAGACGCCGGGGCCGACCTGGAGCTCCAGGTAGCGGAAGAAGGCGCGTCCGGTGATGTGCTGCAGCGGCTCGCGGGCCTCACGGCGGGCGACGGCCTCCCAGTAGCGGGCGTCGAAGTCCGCGTCCTTGACCAGGTGCAGTTCGCCGCGCTTGACGCCGTGGACGAAGGCGGCGAGTTCCTCGGCGTCGAAGCGCGGTGAGGGCACGCCGGCGTCGGCCAGCCGCTGGGTGGCCTGGGCCACCTCGGCAAGCAGCAAGGAGCGGGGGTACCGGGGTCGTCCCCCGGGGAGCGACTGCACGCTGATCCTCCGGGCTGGGCGGGGCTGTTCGTGGTTTCGCGGCTACGCCGCAGCGAGCTTCGCGGCGGAGTCGGCGTCGACGCAGGCCTGGATCACGGCGTCCAGTTCCCCGTCGAGCACCTGGTCCAAGTTGTACGCCTTGAAGCCGACGCGGTGGTCCGAGATCCGGTTTTCCGGGAAGTTGTACGTACGGATCTTCTCGGAGCGGTCGACCGTGCGGACCTGGCTGCGGCGGGCGTCCGCCGCTTCCTGCTCCGCCGCCTCCTGGGCCGCCGCGAGAAGCCTGGAGCGCAGGATACGCATCGCCTGCTCCTTGTTCTGGAGCTGGCTCTTCTCGTTCTGGCAGGAGGCGACGACTCCGGTCGGGATGTGCGTGATGCGCACGGCGGAGTCCGTGGTGTTGACGGACTGGCCGCCGGGGCCCGAGGAGCGGTAGACGTCGATGCGCAGATCGTTGGGGTTGATCTCCACGTCGATCTCCTCGGCCTCCGGGGTCACGAGGACGCCGGCGGCGGAGGTGTGGATCCGGCCCTGGGACTCGGTCGCGGGGACGCGCTGCACCCGGTGCACCCCGCCCTCGTACTTCAGCCGTGCCCAGACGCCCTGACCGGGCTCGGGGGTCGCGTTGCCCTTGAGCTTCACGGCGACCTGGACGTCCTTGTAGCCGCCGAGCTCGGACTCGGTGGCGTCGATGATCTCGGTCTTCCAGCCGACGCGCTCGGCGTAGCGGAGGTACATCCGCAGCAGGTCGCCGGCGAACAGCGCCGACTCGTCACCGCCCGCGCCCGCCTTGATCTCCAGGATGACGTCCTTGTCGTCGCTGGGGTCGCGGGGCACCAGCAGCAGTCGCAGCTTCTCGGTGAGCTCCTCGCGCTGCTTCTCCAGCACCTTGACCTCGGCGGCGAAGTCGGGGTCGTCCGCGGCGAGTTCGCGGGCCGTCCCGATGTCGTCCCCGGTCTGCTTCCAGGAGCGGTAGGTGCCGACGATCGGGGTCAGCTCGGCGTACCGCTTGTTGAGCTTGCGCGCGTTCGCCTGATCGGCGTGGACCGAAGGGTCGGCGAGCTGCTTCTCGAGGTCGGCGTGCTCGCCGACCAGTTCCTCGACCGCTTCGAACATCGGAGGCTCCTGGTTTTCGTACGGCTGGGTGGCTGCGGGAGAGACGGCAAAGCGCCGGTCCCGGCCGCCCGCACAGGGGCAGCCGAAGACCGGCGCAGTGGCTCGCTACTTCTTGGCGGAGCCGGCAGCCTTGCCGAAGCGGGCCTCGAAGCGGGCCACACGGCCACCGGTGTCGAGGATCTTCTGCTTGCCCGTGTAGAACGGGTGGCACTCGGAGCAGACCTCGGCGCGGATGTTGCCGCCCTGGATCGTGCTGCGGGTGGTGAACGACGCGCCGCAGGTGCAGCTCACCTGGGTCTCGACGTACTCGGGGTGGATGTCGCGCTTCAAGGTTTCTCCTAGTTTCGGGAGGGTGCCGGGTCGCACGCGCGGGATGCGCGCACGTGAACCGGGACCGACGTACCAGTCTGCCAGGACCGGCCGTATCTCCCAAAACCGGGGGTCAGGGCCGGGTATTCCCGGCGGCCGGGCCCTGCCCCACGCCCGCCCCGGCCCGCACCGCGGGGGCGCCGCGCCCGGGGCGGCACCCGCTACTTCACGATGCCCTCGGCCTGTCCGTCGGCGGTGCCCTTGGTGGCGGAGGCGGGGATGGGCAGGTCGTTGCGCAGCGCCGCCCAGACCTGCGCGCCCTGCTTCTCCAGGGGCGCGACGCGGTTCGGGTCCCGCTTGTCGTAGTCCACCGGCATGGTGATCATCTGGATGTCCTCGGCGCCGAGGCCCTTCAGTCCGTTCGCGAAGCCGATGAGCTCCTGGACGGAGTCGAGCTCGGAGTCCGGGGTGATCGCCTTCGTGGCGGTGTCGGCGAGGTCGTACAGCTTCTTCGGGTTCCCGAACACGCCGACGTCCTTGACCTGCTGGATCAGTGCCTTGATGAAGGCCTGCTGCAGCTGGATCCGGCCGAGGTCGCTGCCGTTGCCGACGGCCTTGCGGGTGCGCACCAGCCCGAGGGCCTGCTCTCCGCTGAGGGTGTGCGTGCCCGGCTCGAGGTCGAGGTGGCTCTTGGAGTCGCGGATCGCCTCGGTCGTGGTGACGTCCACGCCGCCGAGCTCGTCCACGAGCTTCTTGAAGCCGGTGAAGTCGACCTCCATGTAGTGGTCCATGCGGATGCCGGAGATCTTCTCGACGGTCTTCACCGCACAGGCCGGGCCGCCGACCTCGTACGCCGTGTTGAACATGGCGCGGCGCTCGCCGGGGACGCTGCCGCCCCGGCCGTCGGTGCAGCGGGGCCGGTCGATCAGGGTGTCGCGGGGCACGGAGACGACGGCGGCCTTCCGGTGGCCCTCGTAGATGTGCACGATCATCGCCGTGTCGGAGCGGGCGCCGCCCTCGTCCCTTCCGTACTCGCCGTTCGCGCCGGCGCGGGAGTCGGAGCCGAGGACGAGGATGTCCATGGAGCCGTTGTCGACGTCGTCGGGGCGGTCGGTGCCGAGCTGGCTGGTGATGTCGACGCCCTGGATGTTGTCGTTGAGCTTGAGGTAGACCCAGCCGAGTCCCGATCCCCCGACGAGCACGAGCCCGGCCGCGGACCACGCGGCGAGCGTCGCGGCGCGGCGCCGCGCGGTGGGCGGCTTACGGCGATTGCCCGTGCCACGTATTCGGCCCTTGCTCTGGTCCGCCATAGCTCCTCAAGTCCTCGTAGGTCCCGTTACCCCCGGCCAGGGTCTTCAGGCACGGTTTCGTCCACCCTGTCAAGCTTTGTTACTCCACCTGTGAGACCGGCGAGGGGCAAGAAGGGTTGCACGGGCTCCTAAGAGGTCCATGAGAGGCGCATGAAGAAGGGTCTGTGCGCACCGAGTGGGTATCGGTGCGCACAGACCCTTGGTGACCTGCGTCTTCGATCCGGCGGGCGGTGCGGGCCGTGGGCCCCTGCCGCCGTGGCCCGTCGCCGGGGCGTGTGGTGAAGGTCCCATCACACCCGGCGACGTGCGCCTGATCTGTTCTGGTTTGTGCCCTGGTCGGATCAGCCGAACAGGTTGTACGCCTGCCAGCCGGTGCCGAACGCGACGCGGGCGTTGAAGCCGCCGTTGCCCTTGCCCGGGTAGAGCCAGAGCTTGCCGGTGGTGTCGCGGGTCATCACGTCGGCGTGGCCGTCGCTGTTGACGTCGCCGGTGGTGACGATCGCGTTCATGCTGCCGAAGGCGCCGACCAGGACGGGGGCCGCCCACGGCTTGGTCGCGACACCCGTGCCCTTGTAGAGGTAGGTCTTGCCGTCGCTCTTGCGGGCGAAGATGTCGGCCTTGCCGTCGGCGGTGAAGTCACCGTGACCGCGGACCATCGTGAACGATCCCCAGCCCGTGCCGACGGCGATCGGCGCGGCGAAGCCGCCGTTGCCCTTGCCGGGGTACACGCGCATGGTGCCGGTGGAGTCGACCGCGAGCATGTCGGGCAGCTCGTCGCCGGTCACGTCACCGGGGGCGACGATCTGCTTGTGCTTGCCCCAGCCCTTGGCCACGAGCTTGAACGCCCAGTCGCCCTCGGTGCCGCCGGGACCGGGCACGTAGTGGTCCCAGTAGACGTCGCCGTTGCCGACGCGGTAGAGCAGGTCCTCGTAGTCGTCCTGGTCCAGGTCGGTCTGGACGAGCAGGTTGACGCCGCCGAAGTTGCCCAGGTTGTGGGTGCGGGCGAGGCTCGTCACCTTGGAGTGCCAGCTGAACAGCGAGCTGTCCGAGGCACGGCGGGCGAGCAGGTCCGCGGTGTGGTCGCTGCTCCAGTTGGCGTCGTCGACGCGAGACTGGATCGGCGCGGAGTACGTGGTCGCCTTGGCGTACACGCCGTACTTGCCCTCGGCCGAGCAGTTCTCGTCGCCCCAGGAGACGATGCCGGCGAGCTTGCCGCCGACGACCAGCGGGCCGCCGGAGTCACCGTTGCAGGTGGTCTCGCTGGTGGCGTCGTCGCCGGTGGGCGGGGCGCCCGCGCACACCATGTGGCCCTTGATGAAGCCGTCGGGGTACGCGGCGGCACAGGAGGTGTCGGCGACGATGTCGGCGTCGGCCACCTTCAGCGTCTGCGAGGCGCTGTTGGGGTTGGTGGAGCTGGTGCGGCCCCAGCCGTACACCTTGCCGTCACGGCCGGCCTGGTACAGCGCGGAGTCGGTCGGCTGCGCGAGCGGCAGCGTCTTGACGGTGGACGGGACCGACGAGGTCAGCGTCAGCACGGCCACGTCGTTGTCGATCGTGTACGGGCTGTACTGCGGGTGGTTCCACTGGCGGTAGGCGCCGAGCACCGTGCCGCCGTGGAAGTCCCACGAGCCGTCGGTGTTCTGGGTCGGCATCTGGTCGGTGCCGACGACGACCGCGCCGTCCTGGTACCACTTGATGCCCTTGACGCAGTGCGCCGCGGTGGCGACCTTCGTCGGGGCGATCACCACACCGCCGCAGAAGTAGCTGCCGTCCGCGTCGGAGAAGTGGAGCTGCGCCATCCAGGGCGCGGTGGAGATGGTGGTCGTGGAACCACCGATGATGCGGGTGCTCGGCGCGCTGCGGGTGTCGCTCGTGGCGGCGGAGTCGGGCTGCTCGATGAGGGACCGCTCGTTCTTCGCATCGGCCTTCATGGCCGCGACCACGCGTCCCCGGAGCTCGCCCTGCGACGGCTGGACGGGCTTCTGCGACTCGGCGGTGATCTGCGGTGCCTCGCCGGCCTCGGCGGACCCGGAGCCCGATATCGCGATGCCGGCGCCGGTCAGCGCGACGATGGCGGCGACAGCGGGTACCGCGAGTCTCATGCGGCGCTTGTGCCGGCCACCGCGGGTGCGTATCTGCACTCGGTAACCCCTTGGGTAGAACCGGCAGAGCGCGACCGCCCCACCGGAGGAATCTCTGGTAACGGTGGGGCACAGCTGGCTTTGTGGGCAGCACGCCTCAAGAGGCCCCCCGGCCTCGGCTGGTGCCGCGCAGTGGAATCCCCCCCACCCGGATGCGCCGATGATACGTGTGTCAACTGACGGTTGACCAGTGGACGGTGTGGTCCCCGGAGAAACGAGACCGCCCCGTCACCTTCGCGGTGACGGGGCGGTCCGGGAACCGATGATGCGGCGTCAGTCGCCGTTGCCCGGCGCCGGAGTCGTCTTCTGGATCTGCAGCAGGAACTCGGCGTTCGACTTGGTCTGCTTCATCTTGTCGAGCAGCAGCTCGATCGCCTGCTGCGAGTCGAGCGCGTGCAGCACCCGGCGCAGCTTCCAGACGATGGCGAGCTCCTCGCCGCCGAGCAGGATCTCCTCCTTGCGGGTACCGGACGCGTCGACGTCCACCGCCGGGAAGATGCGCTTGTCGGCGAGCTTCCGGTCGAGCTTGAGCTCCATGTTGCCGGTGCCCTTGAACTCCTCGAAGATCACCTCGTCCATGCGCGAGCCGGTGTCGACCAGCGCGGTGGCCAGGATGGTCAGCGAGCCGCCGTCCTCGATGTTGCGCGCCGCGCCGAAGAAGCGCTTCGGCGGGTAGAGCGCGGTCGAGTCGACACCACCGGACAGGATGCGGCCGGAGGCCGGGGCCGCCAGGTTGTACGCACGGCCCAGTCGGGTGATGGAGTCCAGCAGGACGACCACGTCGTGACCCAGCTCGACGAGACGCTTGGCGCGCTCGATGGCCAGTTCGGCGACCGTGGTGTGGTCCTCGGCCGGGCGGTCGAAGGTCGAGGAGATGACCTCGCCCTTCACCGACCGCTGCATGTCGGTGACCTCTTCCGGACGCTCGTCGACGAGGACGACCATCAGGTGGCACTCGGGGTTGTTGTGGGTGATCGCGTTGGCGACCGCCTGCATGATCATGGTCTTGCCGGTCTTCGGCGGGGCCACGATCAGACCGCGCTGGCCCTTGCCGATCGGCGACACGAGGTCGATGATCCGGGTGGTCAGCACGCCCGGGTCGGTCTCCAGACGGAGCCGGTCCTGCGGGTAGAGCGGGGTCAGCTTGTTGAACTCCGGGCGGCCGCGGCCCGATTCGGGCGCCATGCCGTTGACGGAGTCCAGACGGACCAGCGCGTTGAACTTCTCGCGGCGCTCGCCCTCCTTGGGCTGCCGGACCGCGCCGGTGACGTGGTCACCCTTGCGCAGACCGTTCTTGCGGACCTGCGCGAGGGACACGTACACGTCGTTCGGGCCGGGCAGGTAGCCGGAGGTCCGGATGAACGCGTAGTTGTCGAGGATGTCGAGGATGCCCGCGACGGGGATCAGCACGTCGTCCTCGGCGACCTGCGGCTCGCCGCCGAACTCCTCGCGGCCACGGCGGCCACGGCGGTCGCGGTACCGGCCGCGGCGTCCGCGGCGTCCGCCCTGCTCGTCGTCGAAGTCGTCCTGCGGGCCGCCGCCCTGCCGCTGCTGCTGGCCGCCCTGCTGCTGGCGCTGGCCGCCGCCCTGCTGGTCGTCGCCCTTGCCGCCGCGGCGGTCGCGCTGACGGTCACGGCCACCGCGCTCACCGCGGTCGCCACGCTCGCCGCGGTCGCGCCGGCCGTCGCCCCGGCGGCCCTCGGCGGTCTCGGTGGCGGCCTCGGCCTTGGCCTCCGGCTGCGCCTCGGTCTTGGTCTCGGCCCGGACCTCGGTCTTGAGGTCGCCCTTCGGCTCGCCCTTGGCCGCGTCGCCCTCCGGGCTGCCCGCGGCAGCGGTGGCCCGGCGGCGACGGCGCTCGCCCGCCGGGGCATCGTCGCTGGCCGGCTGGCCCGGGATGTCGATCTGCTGCTGGGCGGCAGGGGACTCGGCCTTCGGCTCGGCGGCGCCGTCCTCACCCGTACGGGCCTTGGAGGTGGCGCGGCGCTTCGGCTTCGTCTCGGCCGCGCCGCCCGCCTCGGCACCCTTGGCCTGGGCTCCTCCGGCGGCCTGCGCCTCCTTGATGACCTCGATCAGCTGGCTCTTGCGCATCCGCGCGGTGCCCCTGATACCGAGGCCCGAAGCGACCTGCTGGAGCTCGGCCAGGACCATGCCCTCGAGGCCGGTGCCGGAACGGCGGCGCCGGGAGGTGGTGCCAGTGGCAGCACCTGCGGCGGGCGCGGCGGTGTCGACACTGTTGTCGGCAGTCACGCCCATCAGATCGGTGGTGTCGCTCACGAAGGGTCCTTCCCTGGAGCGGACGTCGGCCTTCTGGCTCGGCGACCGGTTGTGCTGTCCGACGCGGTCTTCGATCTTTCTGATCGCGGACCGGAGCCGGGGCGGTGGTCCGCCGGGGTACGGCGGAAGAGATGTACGTGCAAGGTCCGGCCCGAGTTCCCCCTGCTCGGCCCTCTCTTCGGGAAAAGCGAGGGGTGTCGTGCCGGTTCCGGAGCGTGCTCGAAACTGCTCAGGCAGGCTGCTCAGGCAGTTGGGGAGGCTCCCGGAAGAATGGTGGTCCCGGAAAGGGACACGAAGCACCGCGCCACAAGATTGTGGGCTGCGTACTTGAGGTTAACACTACCGGCTCCAACAAACATTCCCCCTCTCCGTCACCGGCAATCACGTGTCGCTACGAAGCGAGCGGGAGCACGCTCGCTCCCGCGGCGTCGAGTGCGAGCCTGTTGGCCGCCCAGCCGTCGCCCGCCAGCCGTGCGACCTTGTCGGCCGTGCCGTCGTCGGCCAGCGCGAGGACGGTGGGGCCCGCACCGGAGATGACCGCGGGGACGCCGTCGGCGCGCAGCCGGTTCACCAGGTCGACGCTCTGCGGCATCGCCGGGGAGCGGTACTCCTGGTGCAGACGGTCCTCGGTGGCGGGAAGCAGCAGCTCGGGGCGCCTGGTGAGGGCCTCGACGAGCAGCGCGGCCCGGCCCGCGTTGACGGCGGCGTCGACGTGCGGGACCGTGCGGGGCAGGAGCCCTCGGGCGGTCTCGGTGAGAACCGGCCTGCTCGGCACGAAAACCACCGGAACGATGGACGCGGACGGGTCCATCCTGATCGCACGGGCGGCGCCGGCATCGGTCCAGGCGAGGGTGAATCCGCCGAGCAGACAGGCGGCGACGTTGTCGGGGTGACCCTCGATCTCGGTGGCGAGCTCCAGCAGCGCCGCGTCGTCGAGCCTGGCGTCGCCGCCTATCGTCACCGCGCGGGCGGCCACGATGCCGGCGCAGATGGCGGCCGACGAGGAACCGAGCCCGCGGCCGTGGGGGATGCGGTTCGCGCAGACGACCTCGAGGCCGCGCGGCTGCCCGCCCAGCAGGTCGAAGGCCGTGCGCAGCGAGCGCACGAGCAGATGGCTCTCGTCACGCGGCAGCGTCCCGGCACCCTCACCGGCGATGTCGAGGTGCAGCCCGGAGTCGGCGACACGGACGACGACGTCGTCGTACAGGCCCAGCGACAGGCCGAAGGCATCGAAGCCCGGCCCGAGGTTGGCGCTGGTGGCGGGCACGCGCACTCGGACGGCGGCGGCGCGGAACGCGGGACCGGCCATCGATCGACGACACTCCTTGGTTCTGATCGGTGCTGATCTCGATGATCTGTGTGATCGGGTCTGATCGGCGTGATGATGACGTGAAGATGCGAAGACCCACGGGCCGGTGACGGCAGCGACCGCGGCATATGCGGCGGTGGGGTTGCGTACAGCCTATCCAAGGAAGGTTCTGCGGCGACATAGGGCGCACAGGAGGCGCACGATGCGTGTCGCACTCCCCTGTGTGCCCCTTCGGGGCGTCGTGGGCGACGTGCCGTTTACGCGTGCCACGCTCGCGCGACGGACCCGGGCGTACGGGCGTGGTGCCGCGCCCCGCGAGCCTCCGCCGGGGACGCGCACGAGGGCGGACGGCGGGCACGGCCGCAGTCCGGCGTGCGGACGCCACCGTGTCCTGCCCTACGGCCCGGCGGCCTTCCCGGCTCGGACGTCGGCCCGCCACCCGGGGCCGGTGCCGTACGGCACCGGACGCCCGGACGGGGGACGCTCAGCCGAGCCCGAGCTCCTTCGCCGCCGCGGCCGCGTCCACCGGGACCGTGAGCGGCTGGGGCGCTCCGGCGACCGCCCAGTCCGGGTCCTTCAGGCCGTTGCCCGTGACCGTGCAGACGATGCGCTGGCCGGCGTCGACCTTGCCCTCCTCGGCGGCCTTGAGCAGACCGGCCACCGAAGCGGCCGACGCGGGCTCCACGAAGACACCCTCGCGCGAGGCCAACAGCTTGTAGGCACGCAGGATCTGACGGTCGGTCACCTCGTCGATGAAGCCGCCCGACTCCTCCTTGGCCGCCAGCGCGAACTCCCAGGACGCCGGGTTGCCGATCCGGATCGCCGTCGCGATCGTCGACGGGTCCTTGACGATCTCGCCGCGCACGATGGGTGCGGAACCGGACGCCTGGAAGCCCCACATACGGGGGCTGCGGGTCGACATCCCGTCCGCCGCGTACTCCTTGTAGCCCTTCCAGTACGCCGTGATGTTGCCGGCGTTGCCGACGGGCAGCACATGGACGTCCGGCGCGTCGCCGAGCGCGTCGACGATCTCGAACGCCGCGGTCTTCTGGCCCTCGATCCGCACCGGGTTCACCGAGTTGACCAGCGCCACGGGGTAGTTCTCGGACAGTCCCCGGGCCAGCACCAGGCAGTCGTCGAAGTTGCCGTCGACCTGCAGGATCTTCGCCCCGTGGACCAGCGCCTGGCCCAGCTTGCCCATCGCGATCTTCCCCTGGGGGATCAGCACGGCGGACACCATCCCGGCGCGGCCCGCGTAGGCCGCGGCGGACGCCGAGGTGTTGCCGGTGGAGGCGCAGATGACCGCCTTCGCGCCCTCCTCCTTGGCCCTGGTGATCGCCATGGTCATCCCGCGGTCCTTGAAGGATCCGGTCGGGTTGGCGCCCTCGACCTTGAGATATACGTCACACCCGGTGGCCTCGGAGAGGGACTGCGCGAAGACGAGCGGCGTACCGCCCTCGCCGAGCGTGACGACCGGAGTCGTGTCCGTCACCGGCAGCCGGTCACGGTACTCCTCGATGATGCCGCGCCACTGGTGCGTGCGAGTGCTCATGGGTCCTTACTCTCCTTCAACCCGCATGATGCTGGCGACACCGCGCACGGTGTCGAGCTTGCGCAGCGCCGCGACGGTCCCCGAAAGGGCGGCGTCGGGCGCGCGGTGGGTGACGACGACGAGCGATGCCTCGCCGTCCTTGCCCGTCTGGCGCACCGTGTCGATCGATACGCCGTGCTCGGCGAAGACCGTCGCCACCTGGGCGAGCACGCCCGGCTTGTCGGCCACGTCGAGGCTGATGTGGTACCGCGTCACGACCTCGCCCATGGGGCTCACGGGCAGCTGCGTGTACACGGACTCGCCGGGCCCCGTCGCCTCGGCGAGCTTGTTGCGGCAGACGGCGACCAGGTCGCCCAGGACGGCGGAGGCGGTCGGCGAACCGCCGGCGCCGGGGCCGTAGAACATCAGCCGGCCGGCCGCCTCGGCCTCGACGAACACCGCGTTGTACGCCTCGCGGACGGAGGCCAGCGGGTGGCTGAGCGGGATCATCGCCGGGTGCACGCGCGCCGTGACCGACTTGCCGTCCGCCGCCCGCTCGCAGATCGCCAGCAGCTTGATGGTGCAGCCCATCTGCTTCGCGGAGGCGAAGTCGGCGGCGGTGACCTCGGTCATGCCCTCGCGGTACACGTCGTCGAGGCGCACCCGGGTGTGGAAGGCGATACCGGCGAGGATCGCCGCCTTGGCGGCCGCGTCGAAGGCCTCGACGTCGGCGGTCGGGTCGGCCTCGGCGTACCCGAGCGCGGTGGCCTCGTCCAGCGCCTCGGAGTAGCCGGCGCCGGAGGTGTCCATCTTGTCGAGGATGAAGTTCGTCGTGCCGTTGACGATGCCGAGGACCCGGTTGACCTTGTCGCCGGCCAGGGACTCGCGCAGCGGCCTGATCAGCGGGATCGCACCGGCCACGGCGGCCTCGAAGTAGAGGTCGCGGCCGTGTTTCTCGGCGGCCGCGTAGAGCGTGGCGCCGTCCTCGGCGAGCAGCGCCTTGTTGGCCGAGACGACCGAGGCCCCGTGCTCGAAGGCGGTGGTGATCAGCGTGCGGGCGGGCTCGATGCCGCCGATGACCTCGACGACCACGTCGATGTCGTCGCGCGAGACGAGCGCCTTGGCGTCGGTGGTGATGAGCTCCTGCGGGATCCCCTCACGGACCTTGGAGGGGCGGCGGACGGCGACCCCGGCGAGCTCCACCGGGGCCCCGATCCGCGCGGCGAGGTCGCCGGCGTGCGTCGTCATGATGCGCGCCACCTCTGAGCCGACCACTCCACAGCCCAGCAGCGCCACCTTCAGCGGACGCGTACGCATCATCCGACCTCGATTCCTTCATAAAGCAGAGTGCGAACCAGTCTCACCCACCGCACGGGGCTTTCCGCGCCCCGTCCGGATTCTGAGACATATATTTCATCAGCCGACATCCAGACGCAGGAGATCTTCCTCCGTCTCGCGCCGGACGATCACCTTGGCCTCGCCGTCGCGCACGGCGACGACGGGCGGACGGAGCGCGTGGTTGTAGTTGCTGGCCATCGAGCGGCAGTACGCACCGGTCGCCGGCACCGCGATCAGGTCGCCCGGCGCCAGGTCCGCGGGCAGGAACGCGTCCCGTACGACGATGTCGCCGCTCTCGCAGTGCTTGCCGACGACACGGACCAGCATCGGCTCCGCGGCGGACGCGCGCGAGACGAGGGCCACGCTGTACTCGGCGTCGTACAGGGCCGTCCGGATGTTGTCGGACATGCCGCCGTCGACGCTGACGTACGTCCGCAGCCCCTCGAGCGGCTTGATCGTGCCGACCTCGTACAGCGTGAACGCGGTCGGCCCGACGATCGCGCGGCCGGGCTCGACGGAGATGCGGGGCGTGCGCAGACCGGCCGCCTCGCACTCACGGGTGACGATCTCGCTCAGCGCCTTGGCGATCTCGTGCGGCTCGCGCGGGTCGTCGTCGGAGGTGTACGCGATGCCGAGGCCACCGCCGAGGTCGATCTCCGGCAGCTCGACGCCGTGCTCGTCGCGGACCTCCTTCAGCAGCCCGACGACCCGGTGGGCGGCCACCTCGAACCCGGAGGTGTCGAAGATCTGCGAACCGATGTGCGAGTGGATGCCGATGAGCTCCAGCCCGTCGAGCTGCAGCGCGCGCCGCACCGCCTCGGCCGCCTGACCGCCGGCGAGCGCGAGTCCGAACTTCTGGTCCTCGTGGGCGGTGGCGATGAACTCGTGGGTGTGCGCCTCCACGCCGACGGTGACGCGGATCTGGACGCGCTGGCGCCTGCCGAGGGACTGCGCGACGTGCGCGACGCGGACGATCTCCTGGAAGGAGTCGAGGACGATCCGCCCGACCCCGGCGCCGACGGCCCGCCGGATCTCCTCGACGGACTTGTTGTTGCCGTGGAACGCGATGCGCTCGGCGGGCATCCCCGCGTCGAGGGCCGTGGCCAGTTCGACACCGGAGCAGACGTCGAGGTTGAGGCCCTCCTCGTGGAGCCAGCGGACGATGGCTCGGGACAGGAACGCCTTGCCCGCGTAGAAGACGTCGGCGTCCTTGCCGAAGGCGTCGGCCCAGGCACGGCAGCGGGCGCGGAAATCCGCCTCGTCCAGGAAGTAGGCGGGGGTGCCGAACTCCTCGGCGAGCCGGGTGACTTCGATGCCAGCGACGGTGACGACGCCGTCGTCGGCCCGGTTCACGGTGCGCGACCAGACCTTCTCGTCCAGCGCGTTGAGGTCGGCCGGCGGGGCGGCGTAGTGGCCTTCGGGGAGGACGTCGGCGTAGCGGGGCCCGGCGGGGTGTGCGGAACGGCTCATTCTTCTCTCACATCTACAGGTGTTCGGGTGCGCTGATGCCGAGCAGGGCCAGGCCACCGGCCAGCACCGTCCCGGCGGCTTCGGCGAGGGCGAGCCGGGACCGGTGGGTGGCCGAGGGTTTCTCGTCACCGACGGGCAGCACGGTGTGCTGGAAGCCGAGCAGGGCGTCGGCGATGGCTTCGAGGTGGCGCGCGACCCGGTCGGGGGCACGCAGCCGGGCGGCGGACTCCAGGGCGGCGGGGTGGTCGCCGAGGGCGGCGAGGAGGGCGGAGGCGGCCGTGTCAGCGGGGTGGGCGTCCGAGGGGTGGGCGTCCGCACCCTTCTCGTGCGCGGAACTCCCCCCGTCTTCGGCGAGCCCGGCGGTGAACCCCAGGTCCGCGGCGTTGAGGAGCAGGGCTCGGCTGCGGGCGTGGGCGTACCGCACCCGGAACAGCGGATTTCCCTCGTTCTGCACGAGAAGACCGTCGTCGGGCCTCGGGCGGTCGTGCCCGGCGGGCCGGAGCAGCGCCCAGCGGGCGGCGTCGGGGCCGAAGCGGCGCAGCAGCTCGTCCGCGGAGACGTCGACGGGGACCGGCCGCAGCTCGGGGAGGGCCACCGGCGGTGTGCCCAGGGCATCGGGGGTGGCACCGAGCGGCGCCCAGGCGGGTTCGGCCCGGTCGCAGCTGATCCGCACGAGTGCGCCCTGCGCCCGGAGCAGTCGGCGCACGGCGTCGGCGGTGACGGCGGCCCTGACATCGGGGCGGTGGTGGTACTGGTGGATCTGGCCGGCCATGCCGTTGCCGTGTCCGTAGCGGATGCCGTGCGAGAGCACCTCGCGGACGAGGGCGTGGTGGGTGCCGGCAGCCAGGGTGATGTTGAGGAAGCCGGGACCGCTGATCTCGACGCCGGCGATGCCGGGGTGCCGGGCGAGGGCCCCGGAGAGCACTTCGGCCACTTCGCGCGCGGGCATCCGGGCGTCGCGGGCGAGCCGCAGCGCGGCGTTGGTCGCATAGTCCCCGCTGCCGCCCGGCCGGGAGCGCTCGACCTTCACACGCTCGGGGACGGGGCCGCGCAGTACACCCTCCTCGACCGCACGGCGCACGGCGCCCAGCACGGTACGGGAGAGCTCTGCGGGGGTCACGGGTCAAGCGTATGGGAGAGAGGGGGTGTGATCGCGAACCGGTTTCGCCATGCGGTCAGCCCCGCGTGCTCCCCGCCCTCCCGGCACCATGCCTGCCGTCCACGGACGGCGGGACCTCCCCGTACACCAACCGACGGACGAGCCGCACCAGCTCGGCCGGCTCGAAGGGCTTGGCGAGAAAGGCGTCGACGCCCGCGGCCACCCCGGTGTCGACCTCGTGCTGTGTACAGGCGCTGATGATCGCGACCGGCACACGCCGAGTCCTGGGATCCGAGCGGAGCCGCGCGGCGGTCCGCAGACCGTCGAGCCGCGGCATCACGACATCGAGCGTGATCACATCGGGCCGCACCTCATGGACGACCTCCAGGCACTCGGCACCATCGGCCGCGGTCACGACCTCGAAACCCTCCAGCTCGAGGTTGACCCTGATCAGCTGCCGAATGACCCTGTTGTCGTCGACGACGAGCACCCGGCCGGACACGCCTGACACAACTCGAGAGTAGGTCCGCGAACGCGCCCGCGTCCGGCTTTTCCCCACTTCTGACCCGGACGGGGGGTGTGGGGCGGGTGGAGGGGCGGTACGGGTGGGGCGCCTGACGGGGCAGCGGGGGTTCGCGCGTGCGCCCGGCGAGCGCAGCCGGGATGCTGGATGTCCCGGCTGCGGCTTGGGCCAGGACGGGTGGCCGGCGCGCGTTCGGCCTGCCCTGGGAGGCGACCGGTCGGCGTTCCCGCAGAGAGTGTGCCGCCCCCTCGGTCACGGGCTGGAAATACCTGTTCACGGGCACCCCATCGGAGCTGGTAGGGTTCTACCCGTCGCCGCCGAGAGCGGCGGACGCCCCCGTAGCTCAGGGGATAGAGCAACGGCCTCCGGAGCCGTGTGCGCAGGTTCGAATCCTGCCGGGGGCACCTCGAAGAAGGTGCCTAAAGACCCCGCCACCAGCGAGAACGCTGAGGACGGGGTCTTCGCGTATGTGCAGGCGTATGCCGCTCGGAGCGGCCGTATGTCAGGGTCCGTGGACTATTCGTGGACAAGATCTTGAGGCATCGGTGCAGGTCGCGCCAAGGAATGCCGAAAGCCCCCGGACAAGTCCAGGGGCCTTGCGGGGGTCCAGTCGATCACCCTTGGATCGCACGAATCAGGGTGTCGTCCCCGTCATAGAGCTCCAGGCTGTACGGCAAACCGAAGCGGCCGAGCAGGCCAGCGAGTTCGTCGAGTCGCAATGGGTCGACGACCCCGTTCAGCAAGATGGCGGATCCCTCGATGGGGTCGATCTCCACCTGGCACCAGCTGGTTTCGAGCTCGTAGCCGTACCAGGAGGACGAGTTCGACCTCCAGCCAGCCCTCTCGAAGTACTCAGCGACAGCCGAGGCATCACGGCAACCGCGTAGGGCGCCGCACACGTTGTTGCCGACCTCGATCCACTTCGGATCAAGCTTCTGGCCGTCGTTGGATATGTCCACGCCCGGATTATGAATGATCACGGCAGCCGCGATCATTCGTATTCTCGCAGGAGATCTTCGATCCGGCGGTTGGCGACTTCCTGCCTGCCGTCGAGGCACTTGGCGTACCGGCTGAGCAGAACCTCGACACTGTTGCCCGCCCTCTCAGCCACCTCGGTTGCGTCCACTCCAGCGTTGAGCCACGTCGAGAGCGCGGAATGACGGAGATCGTAGGGGCGCGCAGCGAGCGGCGAGGCGACCACGGCCGGGGGGAGCGCCAGCCCCCGAGCGTCTTGCCAGACGCGGTAATACGTCGAGGATCCAACCACTCCCCCGCGTTCGTTCGTGAACAAGCGCCCGTCCTCCGCAGTGCCGAACATGTCGAGGTGCTGCCGGAGGATGGCGACAAGGTGGGGCGGGATCGGTACGAGCCGGACCTCCTCCACCGGCCGGTTCTTGAGACCTCGGTCGTCGTGGGTCTCGCCGGAGTCCGTCCACTGCTTGCCGACACTGGGACGCGTCCGGTTCAGCAAGACCGTCCCCCAACCGGCGTCGGGCAGTTTTAGGTCCGCAATGGTCAAGCCGACGGTCTCAGCCGGGCGAAGAGCGCCGTAGTACATGCAGGCGAAGAGGCCGACCAGACGGCGACCACGCGCGCGACCGTAACCGCCGACATACGAGACCGCAGTGAGCAGGGAACGAGCCTGCTCGGGATTTGCGACCACGCGGGGATCGACTTCCCCGGCTACGTTCGGCTTCTTCCAGCGGATGCCCGTGATCGGGTTCTCTTTGAACTCCCCGAGATCCACCGCATAGTGCAGTGCGTTGACGAGCGTTCGACGCTTGCGCCGGACGGTCTCCGCGGCTGCCGCCGTCCCGTCGAGCCTCAGCTTGAGCGAATCCAGGACGGCCCTGCCGATCGCAGCGTCACCGAGGTCCGAGAGCGGACGCGACGCCTTGGCCACCCAGTGCAAGGTGTTCGCGATCTCGGTCGGCAATTCGCGCTCGTCCGGTCCGGGAAGGACGAAGGCCCCGTTGCGAAGCGCCCTCCTGATCAGTTCCTCGGACGGCTGCCCCGGGCGCTCGTCAAGAAGAGCCATCGTCACGGCGGTCAGGGCCTCATTGATCCCGTTGCGCGTGTTCGGCGCCGCGTGCGGCCACTTCATGGCCAGGTACTTCAGAGCAAAGGCATACCAGGTCATCGAGGCCGCCCTTTCGACCATCGAATCTGGCAGCCCTGTCACCGTGCCGAACTCTTCGCCGGCATGAGTGGCGCGGAGCAATTTGGACCGGTAGTGGTCCGCTAACGCTTTGGTACGGAACTGCTCGGAGAAGACGTTCCCCGCCACTGTCCACCGAACGTCATAGGACGACTTCTTGGTGTTCCGCTTCCGGACACCCCAGACCTTCACGTCTAGGGACTTCATGCCGCTTCCTCCAGCTGTCGCAACCATGCGCTGAAGTCGCTTCGCCACACCCGCAGCTCACCGTTGGGCAGCTTGAACGCGGTCGGCCCGAGCCCCAGCTCCCGCCATCGGTAGAAGGTCCGGCGAGACACGCCTCCCAACTCGTTCAGCACCTGGGGCACTGTCATCAGTTCGTCGCGCCGGCGGTCCATGTCGGTTCTCCTTCCGTTCCGGGGGCGGGTTCGAGTGATGCGGCGAGCCAGGCTTCGCCGCGGGACAGGCCGGTGCCGGCGAACACCCAGTGGGCGAGGACGAGCGTGGATTCGCCGTCCTGCGGGACAGGCGGAGCAGCTTGGGCACGGCGCCATTCGGCGCGGGCGTCGCGGAGCGCGCCGAGCGTGGTCGAGTAGCGGCGGGACTTGGTGGAGAAGTGGCCGCGGAAGCCGAGCATGTGGGCCCACGCCCGCAGTCGAAGGTCTGCCAGTGCGGGACGAGCACCCAGGGCCCAGGCGGTGCGGATCATGCGCCGGGCGTGGTCGGTGATCTGGGCTTGGGCCAGCTCGGCGAGGAACTTCAACGGCCGGTCCAGGGTGCCGGTCGCCGTCTCGGCGCCTTTGGTGGCGTACTTGGCGATGTACGCCGCCACGGCCCGCTCGGTCAGATCTTGGCCGCCGTCGAAGTCGGCGGTGCGGATCGTGCGTACGTCGAGCTGTCGGCCGAAGACGAGGGTGTGCGACCGGCCGTCGACCGTCGGCCCGTTGACGCGAGCGGCGGCTGCCGCGGCCCGGATGGCATCGGTCAGCAGCTCGGCCGTGGCCCAGGCGGGCGCCGGTGAGTCACCGCCCTCCGGGCCGTCGAGGCGGATCACGGCGTGGAAGTGGACCGCGCCTCGCTTCTGGTACTCGGCCACCTTCGCGAAGGAGATCCGGGCGTGGTCCCGGAACGCCCGCTGAGTGAGGCCGACGCGCTTGGCGACCTCCCGGCGGAGGTAGATCGTGAAGCGCCGCCACAGGGCACCGGCGTGCGCGTTCCACAACACGGCCGCTTCATAGTCGTAGGTGTCGGGGGCGAGGGGCGTGCCCAGGGCGGGGTCTGCGTCGTCGTGCCGGACGCCGCAGCGGCAGGGCCGGCCGCTGGAGGGGCGGTTGTGGACAGGGCCGAAGCCGGGGGCCGTGAAGGTGGCGAAGACGCGCG
Source organism: Streptomyces sp. HUAS CB01 (assembly GCF_030406905.1). Lineage (NCBI taxonomy): Bacteria > Bacillati > Actinomycetota > Actinomycetes > Kitasatosporales > Streptomycetaceae > Streptomyces > Streptomyces chengbuensis. The sequence goes on along the minus strand of NZ_CP129137.1, from coordinate 5,358,058 downwards.
GGTGTGTGGAGACCTCTTCGGGGGTGCCCTTGCCACCGCGGAGTCCGGCGGTGATCAGGTGGTAGGTGTCGCGGCGGTAGGTCTCGGCGCAGGCCGCGCACCGGGTGGCACGGCGGTTGTTGCAGCGGACGAGGAGCTGACCGGCGGGCAGGGCCGACGAGTCCAGGTGGTGCAGGACGCGGCCGATCTCGCCCGTCGTCCGGTCCACCGCAAGTTCGGTGCGGTGGCCGTCGAGACGTACGGGGCGGGTGCAGCCGCCCAGGCCGGACAGCTGGCGGGCCAACTCGGGCAGGGCGCCGAGGGAGGCCAGCGTGGAGAGTTCCGCCAGCGGGGGCGGAGTCTGCCGGGTGATGATGGGAATTCCTTTCGGCTGTTGCGACGGTTGGGAGGCGGCCAGCGGGGCGGCGGGATGCTTGGCGGCGTTTGCCGCCCCGTCGGCCGGTCAGCGCTTGTGCGCGCCGGTGACGAGGGAGCGCAGGACCACGGCGGCGATGGCCACGGACACGGCCGAGACGGCGACCGCCGCCAGGAGCGCGGTGAGCACGACTCCGACGACGACCACGGCGGCGACCGCGCCGGCACCGACGCCCAGGTACGGGGCGACCGATCGGCCTCCCGCGGGGGCCGGAGCCTGCGTCTGCTGAGGCACGACGGTCGGCGGCGGAGTCGGGATGTCGGGCAGTTTGGGGCGGAACACGGCGGACCTCCTTGTCACTCGTGGTTGCCGTTGACGACGTCGACACCGGAACGTGTGCCGGACTCGATGACGGGGGCGAGGAAGGTGTGGGAGAGCCAGAAGCCGAACAGGGCGATCACCACGGCGATCCAGAGCCGGACGCCGAGGAACTTGATCGCGGCCCAGGCGACGACGCCCAGGACGACGACGAGCGGCAGCGAGACGGTCACGGGAGCTCCTTCAGCGGACGGCGCAGCGGTGTGTACGGGCGGCCAGTTCGGCGGCGGCGCGGCTGTCGTAGTCCGTGGCGAAGCCGCAGCGCGGGGCCGTGCAGGCGGCGGTGTGCTTCTCCCGGCCCCGGCCGTCGTAGTAGGTGGCGACCTGTACGGGGCCGATGCGGACGACGCGGCGGAAGCGGCGGTTGGTGGTCAACTGCGGGTCTCCTTCGGGTCTTCGCCGGTGAAGTCGGTGACGTGGTCGGCGAGCCAGCGCAAGATCTCGTCGCCCTCGTAGCTGTCGGCGGCGAGGATCACGGGCTCGGCGACGAGCACGGCTTCGGTGAGGCGGTTCTGTCGGGTCAGCTCGGCGGCGCGCTTGAGCGCGCGGAGCGTGGACGGGCGCACGAGGGGATGTCCTCCGGGTCAGGTCAGGTGGGTGGAGATGGCTTCGGCCAGGGGCAGCGGGACGCCGAGCCGGGCGCGAAGGGTCGAGGTGTCGATGGGTGTTCCGGTCCGGGCGCGGTGCTCGTCGGCGATCTTGCGCGCGAGCGTGACGAGCGCCGGTGGCACCGGGGGCGTGGAGGGCGGGGCCGATTTCGACCCTGCGGCGGGAAACTCGGCTACCGGGGTCGGTTCTTCGGCCGCGTCCGGCGCCGGGGCCGACTCGTGCTCCTCCGTTCGGGCATCTGTGGTTGCTCCGTGAGCGAGGAGCGTCCCGCCCAGGAAGGCGACCGCGGGCCAGCCGGCGACGAGGATCCGCAGCCAGTCCGGTACGTCGTCGAGGTCGAGCAGCCCGGCCGTGGCGACGTTGGCGCCGAGCGAGGCGGTCAGTGCGACGAGGAACCAGCACCATCCGGCCGCTTTCGCCCCGCCGGTGCGGAGCCGCCGCCAGGCCGCGACCAACAGCAGGTCGACGGAAACCGGGTAGGCCCAGGCCTTCCAGCCGTCCTGCCCCGCAGCCAGCGCCAAATCGTGCAGGTGGGCGAAGGACAGTGCGGCGGCGATCAGTGCCTGGACGAGTACGGCGTCGATACGGACGGGCAGGGCACGCACGGGACGGCTCCTTCCGGTTTCGGGCATGGAGGGGTAGGGATGTGGCACGGAACGGCCGTGCAGCCGGGGGGCGGGTTCGCCTATTCGGTGACCGGGCGAGCGGTGGCCACGGGCCCGGACGCCTCGACCGGCGTCGGCGGTACGTACGGGCGGAGGGGATCGAGCGCCCGTGCGTCGGGGGCGAGGTCAGCCGTGGCGCGGCAGATGGCCGCGGCATCGGCAAGCGAGAGATAGGGGGTGCGGATGCGGGACCAGCCGCCGGAGGTGTCGCCGACGACGGCGAGGCCGGGCAGTTCGGGTGCGATGGCGCAGGCCGCGAGGACGGCTTCCGGGGCGATGTCGCCGAGCGCCATCTTCGCCGAGGCTTCGTCGTTCACGCGGTGGCAGACGCGGCCGGTGAGCTGGGCGCGGAGCATGGTCGCACCCTTGCCCAGCTCGGCGCCGAAGCGCTGCCCGCAGACTTCGAGGTAGATCCCGGCGGCTCGGCCGAGTTGGGCGAGCCGGATGAGCTGGGTGACCATCTCGTCCCGCCGTTCCTCCTCCTTTCTGGTGGCGACGAGGAAGAGTTCCGCCACTTCGTCGATGAACAGCACGATAGGAGCCGGACGTTCGCCTTCCGGAAGGCCCCAGATGTCCGAGGTGATCAGCTCCTCGGGCGTGCCGGGTGCGATGCCCTGCCGAGCCTTGATCAGGTCGTACCGGTCTTCCATCTCCTTCACCAGCACGGGAAGCAGTTCGGCCGCTTGGTCCGGGTCGGTCGCCAGAGCGGAGAGCCGGGGCGCGAAGGGTGCCAGCTCGACTCCGCGCTTGCAGTCGATTCCGACCAGGACCACCAGCTGGGCAGCGAGACCGGTCAGCAGGTTCCGCAGGTACATGGACTTGCCCGAGAGCGTGGCGCCCAGCACCAGCTCATGCGGCACGGCCCGGTAGTCGCGCACGAACGCGGTCGCGTCCTCCCGTAACGCCACCGGGACCTGCAGCGGGCCGCCGTCGAGCCGACGGGGCATCCGCACCTTCCGCAGTACGTCGAAGCCGACGAGCCGCAGTTCGACGACCCCGGGCTTGACGTCCCGCACATGGACGGCGTGGACGCCCCAGGCGTGCCGGAGGCGTTCCGCGGAGGCCGCCACGTCCGCCGGCTCCTGGCCGGGAGCCAACCGCAGCCGCATACGCAGTCCAGTCGTCGTGGGCCGGATGACGCCCCGACGAGGAGGCACCGGCCGGACCTCACGCCGAGTGGCCGCCCGGACGGCCAGCGCCCGCCACCGGGAAGGCTCGACGGTCAGGCCGCAGGCGTCCATGGTCGAGGAGTACGAGGCCAGCAGCCGGGCCACCGCGAGCGGCAGCCCGACCGTGGACCAGTACGCCGCCGGGTAGGCGTGCCGAGCGTAGGCGGCGCCGCCTATCGCAGCGAGCGAACCGCCCAGCTCGGCCCACGTCACCAGGTCCGTCACGGCGATCAGCCCGCTTCAGCCATGGGGAAGGCGCCCGGGGCGATGGCAGTCGCCCGGTAGGCGATGCCGTGGCGCTCCTGGCCGTTGAACACGCTCTGCCAGGGCCGAGCCACCAGGCCCGGAAGGGACACCGGGGCGCCGACGGTCAGCCCCTCGGTCACGCCGCTCTCCGGGACCGCCACCTGGATCAGCGACGACTCCCCCTCGTCGATGTAGACGACGCCGACCGTCATCAGCACCTCGCCGGACACCGCGTCCTTGGCGATCTCACCGGTCTGCCGGTCGCGCACCTTCGGCGCCGGGGCTTCGGTGAGCAGGATGGTGGCGGCCGAGGCGTCAACACGGATCACACGCACAGGGGTTACTCCTTCTGAGAGTCGATCAACCCGCCTACCTGACAGGTTGACTTAGCAAGTTCGAAGCTAAGGATGCCAGGTTGACTTGTCAAGTCGCTATCGCTGGCAACTCGCTCTCGACCGGGGTCAGTTCAGGCGGTAAGTGTCTTCGAGTTCCTGCCGGTCAGCCGGCAGCAGCAGCTCGGAGACCTGCAACGACCGGCCCGACGCGTCACACGCCACGACTAGCACGCTCAGCACGGGAACACCGTCCGGCAGGTCCAGTACGGCGGCCTCGCCCGCATCAGGCATCCGAGCGGACACGCGCTCGACGACATGATCGAAGCGGATCTTCTTCCGAGCTTCGAGGTGTTCGCGCGCACTCCCACTCAGAGGTTCGCCGGACCCCAGCCCAGTGCCTTCCGCCAGGCCGGCGGGGAAGTACGACGAGACCAGCTCCACCGCCTCGCCGTCCTCTTCGACCAGGAAGCGGCGCAGGAGGACTTCGGTTCTCTTGGGCAGGCCGAGCGCCGAGGCGACTCGCGACGGAACAGGCACACGCCCGACTTCGATCAGGCGGCCTGCGGCGTGAGACTCGTCGCGCTCAAGCGCCCCACGCCCCCGCCGGTCCTTCTGCTCGACGACTTCCGGGCGACCCCGGACGGTCGTCCCGTACCCTTGCCGGGACTCGAGCCAGCCGTCCCGCTTCAGGAGCTCCAGGGCTCGGACGACGGTCGGGCGGGACATGCCGAAGGTCTGCACCAGCTGGTTCTCGCTCGGCACTCGGGTGCCGGGCGCATACGTGCCGTCTTCGATGCGACGCTGAAGCGTCTGCGCGAGGCGCACGTACTTCGGTGGCTCCACATCATAGGTCACGAGCGCCGCCTGTCGAGATTGGCCAAGTCAACTGGTCAACCAGCCTAGCGACACTTTCACACGGGCAGTAGAAGGGGTGGACTGTCCCGTCAGGCCGGCCAGGCATCGGCGACCACGAAGGAGACAACCGTGCCGCCGTGTCGGCTGGGACCAGAGCACCAGGAGTCGGCAATGGAGTCGACCAGGAGCAGACCCCGTCCGTGAGCGTCGTTCGCTTCGGGGTGCCGCACCCGCACGTTCACGGGAAAGCCCGGGTTGTGCACATCAACGCGGAGCGCGGTTCCCTCGCGGTACCACTCGACCCGCACCAGCCAGGGGTCGTCCGCCTGCCCGTAGAGGATGGCGTTGGTCACCAACTCCGAGATCATCAGAGCGCAGTCGTCGACAGAGCAGGCCGGGTTGTACGGAGCGATGAACTTCCGGAACCAGCGCCGGGCGCGGGGCACCGACTCAGGTTCCGGATGCAGGGTCATCGCGCCGAGCCGCGGCGAGTCCTGGCAGGGGTAGCGGTCGATCGTGTAGGCCATGCGTGCTCACTCCTTGCCGCTGCCGTCGCAGTCGAGGCAGCGCCGCTTCGACATGGCACGGTCGCGGTCATTGGCCGTGGAGAGCGCCAGCACCGTCCGGGAGCCGACGCGCTTCCAGCCACGCCCCCGACACCCCCGGCAAGCTAACCGTGCATCCGGCTCCGGCCGCCGACTCACCACGTCGTGCCTCCTTGTCCTCCAAGTGGCCTTAGCCACTTTCTGGATAGTGGCATTAGCCACTTCGAAGGCGCAAGCGGTTCGGCGTAATTGGCGAGTCGTCAGGTCAGCGGGTAACCCTGCTCGAAGGCCCAACGGTGCGGCGGGTAGGTGGCTTCGGCGAACTCCAGAGGCCGGTCCTGGAGGTCGAAGACCACGTGATGGACGATGAGGACCGCGGATCCCCGCTCCAGCCGCAGGTCGGTGGCCTCCTCGTCGGTGGCGTCCCGAGCGCACATGCGATCCTCCGCGTAGCTCCCTTGACGCCCCGTCATCCGCTCGACGTACATCAGCGTCCCTTCCTGGATCCGCTCGGGATCCGTGAGCTTGGGCGCCCGCTCGCCGACATCCGGCGCGAACCACGAGGTGGACAGCGTGATCGGGCCGTCCTGGTTGTTGGTCACGCGCCGGCGGTGCACGGCTCGACGATCCTTCACCAGGCCCAGCGCCTCGGCGACGTGGTCCGGAGCCTCCAGCCAGCCGGCGGAAGTGATCACCGCGTACTCGCCGGGCGTGTAGATCTTCCCGGTCTGCCGAGCACGCCCGTACAACTCCCGCGCCCGCCGGTTCACTTCGAGGCTGCGCACGTACGTCCCCGAGCCCTGACGCTTCTCGACCAGGCCCTGATGGCTCAGCGCTTCCAGCGACCGTGCGGCCGTGGGCCGGGACACCTTCCAGTCCGCGGCGAGTTGCCGTTCCGAAGGGACCTCGTCCCCCGGCCGCAGGTCGCCCCGAAGGATCTGATCACGGATGTGGTGAGCGATCTGGAGATACTTCGGTTGAGCCTCTTCGATCTGAGGCATCTCCCCTCCTTGTCCAAGTGGCTATGGCCTTTGGCCACTATAGGGTGAGTGGCCAACACGTGAACCCGTAGTCTGATCGCATGACGCGGTTGATCGTCGCAGCAGGAGGAGGGGGCGACGCAGTCGCCGCCGCCATGCTCCACGCCGCCCTCTACGGCGACCAGGACCAAGCGGTGATCCTCACGTACGCATGGGACCGCCTCCTGATCGACCCGCTACCGGGTCCGCGGCAACCCGCGAACTTCACCGGCCTGCAGCGACTCACCCCGGCCGTCTGGACAGTGCCGGCGCAGGCCCGGCCGATCCCACCAGCAGGTTCCACACTCCCCCGGCTGGCGGCGGAGCTCCCGCACACCTTCGCACTGCTCGACCCCTACCAGGGAGCCGAAGGACTCACCCATCAACTCGAAGATCTGGTAAGTCACTTGGAGCCCGAGTCGATCGATCTCCTGGACGTGGGCGGCGACATCCTCGCTCGCGGCGACGAGCCGACGCTGAGGAGCCCACTCGCCGACGCCCTGGCCCTGGCAGCATGCTGCCAGGTGAACGCGCCTGTGCGGCTGCTGGTCGCAGGGCCGGGCTTGGACGGCGAACTTCTGCCGGCAGACGTGGACGACTTGCTGGGCGACGTTGTGTACACCTTCACCGCCAGCGACGCGGAGGCGATCAACTCGGTTCTGGAGTGGCACCCGTCCGAAGCGACCGGGGTCCTCGCGGCGACGGCCAGGGGTGCGCGAGGCATCTGCGAGATCCGGGATGCGGGGCTCCCCGTACCGCTCACGGACGACAGCCCCACGGTGCACGAGGTCGACCTGGACGACGCCGTCAGCCGCAACCAGTTGGCCCGAGCCATCATGGCGACAGAGCACCTGGACGAGGCCGAGGCCTACAGCCGCGAGATCTGCGGCTACTCGGAGATCGATTACGAGCGCAACAAGGCCCTCTGGCTCAAGGACCAGCAGCCCGCGACTCTGGACCCGTCCGCAATCTGGCCCCAGCTCGACCAGTTCGAGGCCGATGCACGCGCCCGTGGAGTCACCCACACGACGTTCCGCCGCATCACCGAGGCTCTGAACCTCAGCGGCTCCCAGCGCGATGGGCTGCGGCAGCTCCTCATCAACAGCCGGCCGGAGCAGTACGACGCGCCACTGTGGCGCATCCCAACAGTCGCTGAGTAACAATCTTCTTCACGGGTTCAAGGCTCGCTGCGCTCGCTCGGCCGGCGGTCAACGGCGCTCAGCGATCATCGCCAGCCCGACCGCCGCACAGTCCGCCCAAGCGCATCAACGGCCGCTTCCGGCCCACACGCCACCGCCACCACGATCCGGCCTCGGGAGGGGAAAGACGCAACCGCGGTCAGACCTCAACGCCCCGCTTCCGGGGCCACGCCGCACCCCTTTCCACCCGGTTGCCTACACCAGTAGGTCGGATCAACCGAGGGCCGCACCAAGCGCGGCGGCGCCGGCCGGTCGCCGCCGCGCCGCCTCCATGTCTTCGCCACCGGCCGCACGTCGCCGCCCGTCCGTCGCCGCACACAGCGGCCACATTCCAACACGGGCACGGGGGACGAACTGTGATCCCCAACGGTGCAGATCAAAGACACTTTGTGTTACCGAAAGAGGCCGGATCGTGGTGGCGGTGGCACGCGGGCCGACGCTGCCAGATGCACGGGCGTTCGTACGGCCCGCAGATCCCGCACCAGGCCACCGGCCGGACATCGGACGCTGCCATGGGTGTTGCTTTGCTTCTACCTGAACGAAGCTGTGGTCAGAACGAGCCTCCGGCGGGGGATCGGCCGGCACCGGGATGGAGGGGGCGCCGTTCGCGACGGCGGGTCCGTAGTGGTGTGCGCAGGGAGCTCCCATCCCGTCCACCGTCGACCCAGGCAGAGCCGAGCAGACGCGGCCCATGGCGTCCAGGTCGTTCGTACAGTGGCGCGCTCCACCTGGACGCCATGAACCACGCCCGCTCCACGGTGTGTGGGTCGACGGCGGACGGGATGGGAGCTGGGGAGGGTGGTGGTTGAGGTGAGCGGACGCCTGACAGGCTGTCAGTGATGACGCCTACCCTTCCGTCATGCGTAAAGGTGCGATCAGCCGAGACGGTGTCCTCAAGGCCATAGCGGAGTACGACGAGTTGGGTCGGGACAGGTTCCTGTCGGAGTACGGGTATAAGCCGGCGACCGGGTACCTCCTCGTTCACGAGGACGGGACGTACGACTCCAAAGCCATAGCCGGAGTGGCTCACAAGTTTGATCAAGGCCGAGCGCTGAAGCCGGAGGAGTTGAGCGGGGGAAGGTCACACGCCGCCAAGTGGCTCGCCAGACTTGGCTTCGTGATCCGTTCGTCCCGGAATCCCGACTGGACGCGTGACGAGATCATCCTCGCGTGCGATCTGGCGATGACCAACGGCTGGAAGCGGCTGGAGTTCAACGACCCACGTGTAATCGAGCTGTCCGCACTGTTGCAGATCATGCCGATCCATCCCGAGGAAGTGCGTACCGAGCTTTTCCGGAACCCCAACGGCGTGGCTCGCAAGACAGCCGACATCACGTCCCGGCACCCGGACTACCAGGGGAAGCCTACGAATGGGAACGCGCTCGATGTCGAAGTCATGAACGACTTCCTCGCCCGGCCAGCCGAGATGGCGGAGGTAGCCCGGCGCATCCGGGATGGCCTCAACGCAGGCGAATTCCAGGACTTGCATCCGGAGGCCGAAGAGGAAGAAGACGACCACAGCGCACCCGAGGGCAGATTGCTGATCCGCCGACACAAGAGCCGCGAGCGGGACAAGGGACTGCGCAGGAAGAAGATCGATGCCGCCTTGCGTCAGGGCCGCCAGCTCACCTGTGAGGCATGCGGCTTCGACTTCGAGGCGACGTACGGCCCGCGGGGCGCCGGATACATCGAGTGCCATCACGTCGTGCCCCTGCACGAGGCCGGCGAGGGGCGCACCAAACTCAGCGATCTCGCTCTGATCTGCGCAAACTGCCACCGGATGATCCACCGCCGTGCGCCGTGGCCCACACCCGGCGAACTCCGGAACCTCATCCAGGAGACATTCAACGGGGGCGTGGTAGTGCTTCCCTCGCAACAGGCCTCTGATGTTTCTCACCGATCCCTGCAAAGCAATGACGGCCTTACCTGAGATCGGTCAGACTCGCGGCATTGATCCACCAGGAGGCCCCAATGCCCATCAGAACGAACGAGTTCGGGTCGCGCGTCAACATCACCAGGTGCGTAGTGTGCGGAGACGAAGCAGCACACCCTCAGGCGCGCATGGAGAACCCGCATAGCTGGCAGTGCAACGAGTGCGGCACAGTCTTCACGACCGAGGGAAAGGTGCTGGAGTAGGCCGTCCGTCGCTGCCCCAAGACAGGAGCTGCCCGTGATCCCCTCCGCCGACATTGACGTCGACCCTGCGTTCCCCACGGACTTGGCCATGGGCTTGCCCGATGAGGACGACGTGGGCGAAGAGGGCTACGGCTGCTTCCGCGATGTCTGGGTCATGGGGGAGGCGACGCACGAAGAAGCGGTCAGCATGATCGAGGAAGAAAGGCGACTTGTCAGCCTCGTGGATCAGGCAAGCCGCACTCACGCTGGTTTCGAGGCCATGGCCAAGGCGGTCGAGGGCGGCGGACTCGACCACCTGCCAGCTGGCTACGCGGCACAGCACCCGGACAGTGAGCTTGTTCGATTCGTGGGCGACCATGCCGAAGACGGGTCGCCCCTTGACGCTCTTGAACTTGGAGTGGCAGGACTTTCGTACGCCTTGTCGTCTGTCGGGTGCTTCACCGCTGCGAGCTGCCGAAGCCACTACTCCGATCACTCATGGTCTGATCGGCCAGTGATCTTCTTCGCTGCCGAGCGCCCCACCGTCCAATGGCTCACGCCCCTGGTACGCCAAAGCGGCTGTGGCTTCGCAGATGGCAGCCAGCGAGCGGACCGACTACTGATCGTTGAAGCGCCGTCGATCACCAACTTCATGGATCTGGCCAGCAGCATTGTGCAGGAAGTCGAGCGGCAGGGATCTGTCAAGCCCCCCGTTGATGGCTGACACCAATGGCTGACACCAACAGCGACGAACGGAGCCGGACTGGAGCGGTCCCCGGCGACCGTCGTCCTGTCGCCGGGCTGAGGTTCCTCCAACTACCAGGGGTTCCGTGATCGACCTGATAAGGATCAGGCCGTAAGGTGAAAATCCTTGTGCCGGGCGGGCATTGCCCTGAACCGACGGCTGCCGCGCCGTCCGCTCGCCCAGGTCATTTACCCCATCCAGCACAGCGCATGTTCGCTCGGGGACAACACACTCACGTGGACTAAGCGACTTCCTCGATAGCCATCCGCGGAGACGGGCCACGACCATGACCCGGATGCGCTTCCTTTTCCCCGATATGTTCTCGGTAAGCATCCGGAACGGCAATTACGGGCTCCTCGCCGGGAATAACCCGTCGCCGGGGGCGCAACAAACTAGGCCGTCGAGACACAAGTAGCTCTCGTTCCGCCTCGCCCCCTAGCCCCAACTGCGTGATGATTGATCGCCCTAGCACCTCAGCCAGCAGAGGAGGGGTTGCATTTCCTACAACTCGCCGCTGCACTCGCTCAACGCCTGAAAACCGCCAGGCATCAGGGAAACTCTGGAGACGAGCTTGCTCGCGGACAGAAAGCGGTCGATTTTCCCAGTGGAATGGCCCGGTGCTGGGCCCAGGCGAGGCCGGCAGAGTCCAGGACGGGCGATCCTTCGCCAGCTTGAGCAGGAACGACCAATAGCGAGTCCGCCAACCAAAAATCTCTTCTCCGTCACCCCGCGCTGTATGGTGCAGGTAATTCTTTCCTTCGGGAATCGACGGCAACAGTCCGGACCAATATCCGGAAGGTTCAGGTTTTTCCGTCTCCTCCAGATCCCAAAGAGCGTCCCAAGCCCTCACGGGCCTGCCAACATGCGTCGGCTTTGGAAGCACTACGTCTTGACCTTCGCGGTAAGCAATCGCGATGGCCCTCTGCCTGTGCTGTGGGACACCATACTCAGCAGAATCGACAATTCTCCATGACAAGTCATAATTCGTACCGTGCTTCCTATTGATGCTGTCGAGCCGTTCCATGACAACATCAATGGCACTCTCTCTGCCCTGGAGGAATCCAGAAACATTCTCAATGAGTAGCGCCTTCGGAAGAAAGTCGTCTATCAGATCGAACATGCCGTGGATGCTCTGCGCTCGCGGATCACGCATTCCAGCGCGAGCCCCCCTGTTCCACTGCGCGGCCTTAGAAAATGGCTGGCAGGGAGGCCCCCCAGCAATAAGATCCAGTTCGCCCCGCTTCAGCCCAAGCTCCGCTGGACGCAGCCAACTTGCCGCAACAGCCACATCACCGTCGGCGGGGAGCCACCATGATGGTCGATTTGCGCGCAGAACAGCTTGTGCATCACTGTCGGTCTCCAGACATGCAACGGTCGCAAGCCCTGCACGCTCAAGGCCGATGTCTAGGCCGCCAGCACCCGTAAATAGGGATAGAACACGCCCAAAGGGTCTGCGCGCCCGCACCTGGTCAGCCTCCTGTGGCCTCGGTAAGCCTCCGTGTCGAGCTCACAGTATCTGAGACCTGGTTGTCAAGTGACCTGGTCGTTTGTCGAGCGCGCAGCTCCACAACTTCGTGTTCCCTTAGTGATCAAGCTGCCGGGGGACCGTGTACACCTCATACGCTGCACCGCTGACATGCCCCTCCCCGACCTGGCGAGTACAGAGCGAACGCAGCGACTTCCACAGCAAAGCGGCGTGGTAGTCCTCCAGCTCCGCCGGCAACGCGTCCAGCAGAGATCGCGCGCAGACAACGATGAGCCGCTCCTGGGCCCTGCTGAAGGCGACGTTCGACCGGTTGAGATCGAGCAGGAAACGCGCATTTGATGCGATAGCTGCAGGATCGCTCGCCGTTCCGCTCACAACGATGGTCGGCCTCTCACCACCCTGCAGCCGCTCCACAGTGTCGATCACTCCCACAGCCGGGTTGGAGATGTGGGCCGAGAGCATAGAACGCTGCGCCCTGTGTGGCGTGATGATGGCGACGCTATCCGTGGGTAGCGAAGTGTTCGAGGCCAGTACCTGTTGAATGATTTCAAGCTCGACCGTATTGCTCTGCCTCGACGACTTGTCGTCATGCAAAACAAGGTACAGTCCTGTATCCCCACGCCAAACCCTCTCCAGCCCTTGACGATCGGCGTCTTCGTCCACCTCGCTGTCGATAACCGACGCTTCCTTGAGGCTCTTGAGTTCAATCTCGTCAAGACGGTAGAGACGAGCGATTACTTCAGTAATCAACGGCGGTAGGCGGAATGTCAGCTCAAGCGCCGAGCGGCGCACGGCATGAGGTCCAACATCTTCACGGGCCCCAATTCCACGCAAAGCGTTGAAGGCACTCGAAAACGGCTGATACACAACAGATGGGGGACGATCTTCGTGATCCCAGTCATGCGCAACAATCGGCTCCAACTGACGATGGTCGCCGGCCACGAGTACATCGCCATCCGGAGACACCAACGTGGCCAGAGCCAAGAAGTGGGGGAGCACCATCATCGAGCCCTCATCGACGACGAGCAAGGGAACTGAGAAACCTCCCCTGCTTTGCCATGTCGCCTTAGTGTTCAAATTCTTTGCCATTTTAAGTAGCGCGGCTGTTGTACCTCCCAGAACCACAACTCCGCTCTTACTAAGCTTCTTAATGGCGTTGGTGCTCGAAGTGGAGATAATGTCCGTCGCACCGAACGAATTTCCTGTCGCCGGAATCTCCGTCGAGTGGATTCGACCGATCTTGATATCCGGAATTACTGCGCCAGCCTCTTCGCCAGCCGCACGCACTTCCGGAAGCACTCGCTGCAGACGCTCCAACAACGTGTCGACCGCGGCATGCGTATGTGCCGCCACCAAGACAACATCGCCGGCCTGCAAACGATGAGCAGCCCGAATTGCAATTGCGACGCTGGTCGTCTGGGTCTTTCCCGTTCCAGGCGGACCTTGCAGTACCTGCATGCGCGTGTCAAGTCCTTCGATCACCGCCTGCGCTTGGTCCGAGGACAGTCCGAAACCAGTCTGGAATTCGATACCTTCGACGACCGCCTGCCATTGCACTGTTTCGGCTGGCGTCAGCGGTGAACGAGGAGTGACTCGCGGTCGCTCAGGGTCGAGCCATGGATAGACATGCGAGCCGACTGCACTCGTAAGCCGATCTTCGACCCTGCCAGCCACATAGTCCGAAGGTGACTCGTCCAGTGTCGCGAAGTCAAAGACAAGCTCAGGGTCTCGACTGTATCCCCCTTGCAGGACGTAACGAGACTCCGGATTAAAGAACTCCTCGATCTCAATTTCCCCACTAGTCCAATCGATGACCTTGATCGTGCCCGTGCGTCCCCCTTTACGTAGCTGCCGGATGCTTTGGCCGCGGTACACATCTTCACTACACGGATTGATCCGGCACATCGACCCTACTTGGAATGGCGACCTGTTCCGGAGCTCTTCGAGTTCCAACCCGTATTCTGCCGGAACGATTGTGGCCGTCAGGCGCCCCCTCCCCAAGCTTTGCACTCCGGCAAGCGGCAGCGTCCGCCCCGTCGGGACACGAGATGCCGGTGGCTGAATGTTGGTTGCCGTCCAGTCATTCAATTTCACAAAGTGATCAAGGCGCAGAAAGTCGATACCAGCAGCAGCGACATCATTGACTCCCAGAGTGAACCGCCGGAGATCCGCAACCTGTAGCGTCGGCTTCAGGATATCGGGATTCTTAAAAGCAATAGCTTCCTCAACCCATCGAAGCGCAAGAATGCGAGCTTTCAGGTATTCCTTCAGCATGCCGATCTCACCGGCTTGCTGGTAGCGCCTGATCGCATTCCGCGTGTTCGCCGGAATATCAATGGCGGCGTTGTCAGGATCCGGCAGCGTGTCCCAAGCCGCATGCCAATATGGGGCGGGGAGACTGTCATGAAACCGACTCCGGATTTCAAAGCGATGCGACAAAACTGAATCTTTCGCATCCTTGGCCCAATTTCCCTGACCGTCAATCCCGAGGCTGGTTTTGAAGTCGAAGATGTCCTGCGTAAATACCTGGTCCAGATCTACTTCCTGACCCGCAACGCGTCGACGCCAATGATAAGAACGTCCAAACCAGGGCAGGGAGGTGACAACAGAGAGACCTCGCCCCGTCCAGCCCAGGGCGTATCGACTGTTCACCTCGTCTTGCACGCAGGAGTAGATGAGCTGCTCCAGGCTCTCCCTGCAACCCAGCAGCTCTCGAAGTGCGCTCAACAATTTCCCACTGGTGCGCGAGCAGGCTTCAACGAGCCTGCTCATCTCGCTACGAGACCACACATAGAAGTGCAACTTGACGTCTCCACCGTCCGAAATTTCGGCGATGGCAGTTGTTAGGTCGCTGAAGAACGATTGTAGAATCTGACGTTCGGAACCCGTGTCGGAGAGATATTCCCCGCTCCATTCGGAAGACTGAAAGTGAACGATCGACTGTCCCTGCACCGGCCGCGGATCGCTCCATTGCTTCTGGCCGTTGGAGTCGACTGTGCGCACCCGCTCGACGACATCCGGGCTCGGCTTCCGGGTCTCACCCTGTACATCAATCCATGGGGTATGGATAGCGCCGTCACTCTTCGTGATGTGCGCCGCGACCGCTCCGATTCGATTCTCTGTGTAATCGTAGTCGACTGAGAGGTAGATTCGAACTACCCTCTGGCCATCCTGCTCATATTCTGGAAGCTGACTCGTCGGGGAGGGACTATAAGCTTGGACACGGAAGTTGTCAGGGTTTTCGTTTCCACCTGGCAACGTTGACCGTCGAGCAGCTGCAAGGGTGCGCAACCGTTCGACCGGTTCGGTGAATCCAGGGTCTGCGCGAACAACACGGGCACGAGGGTCATCGGAATCAATCTCTGCGAGTTCATCGATTGTTCGGATTCCGGCTTGTCGTAGCGCAGCAGCTGTCGGTGCGCTGATTCCCAACAGCTCGTGCCTCCTCTGTCGGGCACTCTCTGTCAAACAGTCAACACTGAAGACACAGCCGTCACACTTGGCATCGAGCTGGTAGCCAAGGTCGTCGAGTTCGGTTCCCATGATCCCGGCAAGAGTCCCATCGCCGGCTACAAGCCTCAGGGCATCTGCCTCTTCGAGGGACAGGTCCAACGGCACCAGAGTCATAATCTGCTGTCGCTCGTTGGTTTCCGCATCGATCCGCGCTACAACACATTCGACGCGCTCGGGGTCGAGGCGCTCGCCAGCAATCGTCAACGGATGAGAAGCGAGCCTCTCCTTGATCAACAGGGCATAGAAGGCGACTTGCAGCCGCTGATAGGTCCTGTCCCGACGGCTGGCCTTGCACTCGACCACCCGCAGCACTGGCCGGCCACCCTGCCACAGGAGCACAAGGAAGTCGGCTCTGCCTTCAACATCAAAGGCACCCAAACTGCCGACCAAGCGGATCTCGCGGCCATACGCGGCGTGCTGGCCCTCCAAGCCCTCCAGAGCAGCCGCAAAATCGGCCCACGAGGGGAAGGCGCCAGTCTCCTCAACACTGGGCATATGCGGTGCAACGTCGCTGAACCCGGCTTCCTGCAGCTCCTGTTCCCAGTGGCTCTCCTGCTCCTTGCCGCGTGCGGACAGGACGTAGTCCAGCGGGTTGAAGAGACGCTCAGCGAAGGGAAGGCGGCGTGTGAGCCGTCGACGGTTGGAGTCCAACTTGAATCGCCGCTGACACGACTGGTGACGAACGAACTCACCGATCTCGGATACTCGCACCTGGGGGCGAACCGCCCCCGTCGAGACCGCACTTGACTCCTGCACTGCCCAGCCCCTCCCGTACCGACCTTGCTCGAAGTCTAGGCACGGGGTGTGACAACGTGACCTGTCCTACGGACTATTCGTGGACAGAGGGAAGGGCAGGAGCAGCACTGAGCGTGCTGACCAGCGCATCCTTGAACGACCGGACCGGCCTCCGGAGCCGTGTGCGCAGGTTCGAATCCTGCCGGGGGCACCTCGAAGAAGGTGCCCAAAGACCCCGCCACCAGCGAGAACGCTGAGGACGGGGTCTTCGCGTGCATGCAGGCGTATGCGGCTCAAAGCGACCGCACCTCGTGCCCGGAACCGGCCAGAGGCGAACGTCCTCGTGAGGGAAGCGGCCGGCGGCGCTCTCCTCGTGTCCTCGCCCGTCGGCCCGCCCCGGGTGAGGACCGATCAAGGACGCCCCGGGGAGTGGTCCCCCTAGCGTCGCCGGCATGACAGGACTGATCGTCGGCCGGAGGGAAAGCGATGGGTAGGACACTCGCGGAGAAGGTCTGGGACGATCATGTCGTCCGGCGCGCCGAGGGCGAGCCCGATCTCCTCTTCATCGATCTCCACCTGCTGCACGAGGTGACGAGCCCGCAGGCGTTCGACGGTCTTCGTCAGAACGGGCGGCGGGTGCGGCGGCTGGATCTCACCATCGCGACCGAGGACCACAACACCCCGACCCTGGACATCGACAAGCCGATCGCGGACCCGGTCTCGCGTGCGCAGCTGGAGACGTTGCGGAAGAACTGTGCGGAGTTCGGGGTGCGGCTGCATCCGCTGGGGGACGTGGAGCAGGGCGTGGTCCATGTGGTGGGGCCGCAGCTGGGGCTGACCCAGCCGGGCACCACGGTGGTGTGCGGTGACTCCCACACCTCCACCCACGGCGCGTTCGGCGCGCTGGCGTTCGGGATCGGCACCTCCCAGGTCGAGCACGTCCTGGCCACCCAGACCCTGCCGATGGCCCGCCCGAGGACCATGGCGATCACCGTCGAGGGGAACCTGCCCGACGGCGTCACCGCCAAGGACCTCATCCTGGCCATCATCGCCAGGATCGGCACCGGCGGCGGCCAGGGCTACATCCTGGAGTACCGCGGCAGCGCCATCGAGCAGCTCTCGATGGAAGCCCGCATGACCATCTGCAACATGTCCATCGAAGCCGGCGCCCGCGCGGGCATGATCGCCCCCGACCAGACCACCTTCGACTACCTCAAGGGACGCGACCACGCCCCCACCGGCGAGGACTGGGACGCCGCGGTCGCCTACTGGAAGACCCTGCGCACCGACGACGACGCCGTCTTCGACGCCGAGGTGTTCATCGACGCCGCCGAACTGGCCCCGTTCGTCACCTGGGGCACCAACCCCGGCCAGGGCGCACCCCTGTCCGCACACGTCCCCGACCCCGCATCGTACGAGGACGCATCGGAACGCACCGCGGCCGAAAAGGCCCTGGAATACATGGGGTTGACCGCCGGACAGGCCCTGCGCGACATCAAGGTCGACACCGTCTTCGTAGGCTCCTGCACCAACGGCCGTATCGAGGACCTCCGCGCCGCCGCCTCGATCCTCCAGGGCCGCAAAGTCACCGACGGCGTACGGATGCTCGTCGTCCCCGGCTCCGTCCGCGTCGCCCTCCAGGCCGTCGAGGAAGGCCTCGACAAGGTCTTCAAGGAAGCCGGCGCCGAATGGCGACACGCGGGCTGCTCGATGTGCCTGGGCATGAACCCCGACCAGCTCGCCCCCGGCGAACGCTCCGCCTCCACCTCCAACCGCAACTTCGAAGGCCGCCAGGGCAAGGGCGGACGCACCCACCTCGTCTCCCCCCAGGTCGCCGCCGCCACCGCCGTCCTCGGCCACCTCGCCTCACCCGCCGACCTCACCGACCAGCCCGCCACCCCCACGCCCGCCGGAGTCTGACCATGGAAGCCTTCACCACCCACACCGGCCGGGCCGTCCCACTGCGCCGCAGCAACGTCGACACCGACCAGATCATCCCCGCCCACTGGCTCAAGAAGGTCACCCGCGACGGCTTCGAGGACGGCCTGTTCGAGGCCTGGCGCAAGAACACCGACTTCATCCTCAACCAGCCCGAACGCCACGGCGCCACCGTCCTGGTCGCCGGCCCCGACTTCGGCACCGGCTCCTCCCGCGAACACGCCGTCTGGGCCCTGCAGAACTACGGCTTCAAAACCGTCATCTCCTCCCGCTTCGCCGACATCTTCCGCGGCAACTCCCTCAAGAACGGCCTCCTCACCGTCGTCCTCCCCCAGGACACCGTCGACCGCCTCTGGGAACTCACCGAAACCGACCCGACCACCGAAGTCACCGTCGACCTCGAACAACGCCAGGTCCGCGCCCCCGGCATCACCGCCGACTTCGAACTCGACGAGAACGCCCGATGGCGACTCCTCAACGGCCTCGACGACATCAGCCTCACCCTTCAGAACGAAGCCGACATCGCCACCTACGAAGCAACCAGACCCACCCACAAACCCCGCACGGTCCGTGCCGAGCCCCGGGTGATCGACCTCGCGGTGGTGCCGGGGGACGGCATCGGCCGGGCGGTCGTCGCGCAGGGCCTGAAGGTTCTGCGGGCGGTCCTCCCGCACAACGTGAAGCTGGAGACCACGGAGTACGACCTCGGCGCAGCCCGCTGGCACCGCACCGGGGAGACGCTTCCCGACGCGGAACTGGACGCGCTGCGGCAGCACGACGCGATTCTTCTGGGCGCGATCGGCGACCCGTCGGTGCCGTCCGGGGTGCTGGAGCGAGGGCTGTTGCTGAAGCTGCGGTTCGCGTTCGACCACTTCGTCAACCTGCGGCCGTCGAGGCTGTTCCCGAACACCCCGACGCCGCTGGCGGGACGTCCCCGGATCGATTTCGTGGTGGTACGGGAGGGGACGGAGGGCCCGTACACGGGCAACGGTGGCTCCCTGCGCGCCGGCACCCCCGCCGAGGTGGCCACCGAAATCAGTGTGAACACCGCGTTCGGAGTGGAGCGCGTGGTGCGGGACGCCTTCGCGCGGGCTGCGGCACGGCCGCGCAAGAAGCTGACCCTGGTGCACAAGAACAACGTCCTCGTGCACGCAGGGCGGCTGTGGACGGACGTCTTCGACCGGGTGGCTGCCGAGTATCCGCAGGTGACGACCGACTATCTGCATGTCGACGCCGCGACGATCTTCCTCGTGACGCAGCCCGAGCGGTTCGACGTGATCGTCACGGACAACCTCTTCGGTGACATCCTCACGGACCTGGCGGCCGCCGTGAGCGGCGGGATCGGCCTGGCCGCCTCGGGCAACATCGATCCCTCCGGCACGTATCCGTCGATGTTCGAGCCCGTTCACGGCTCCGCTCCGGACATCGCCGGCACCGGCAAGGCCGACCCGACGGCGGCGGTCCTGTCCGTGGCCCTGATGCTGCGGCACCTGGGCATGGAACCCGAAGCGGCGCGGATCGAGGACGCGGTCCGCGGTGACCTCGCCGAACGCGACGAGGTCTTCCGTACGACGGAGGAGATCGGCGACGCGCTGGCGGTACGCGCCGCGCGGTGACGGTGCCGCCGCGCGCGGCCCGGCCCCCCGCGGTACGCGCCGCGCGGTGACGGGCTCCGCCCGTCGACACCCGGACCCGCGTGCCGTCCTGGCTTCCCCCCAGCCGCCAGGGCGGCACGCGTATTTCGGTGGGAGCGGCCGCCGGGTGGGGCAGTTCCTCGTCCCGGCTTCACCTCGTACCGGCAGCTCCTCGTACCGGCATCACCTCGTCCCGGCATCTCTCGTCCCGGCGGCTCCTCGTCCCGGCCCGCCGGAGGCGGTCCCGCAGGGGGACGGTCCGGGGAGCAGGCCGCGCCGGTTCGGGCCGCATCATCGCGGGCCGTGTCGGGCCGTGGAGAGGTCCGGGGCTGCACAGCCCTCCACCGAGTACCGGACGTGTTCTCCGGGACGCCCGGTGACCGTCACGCCGCACGCGGCGGCTCCGGTGAAATCCGCGCGCCCGCCGAAGTACCGATCGCGAACTGCAGGATCAACTCCTCGCCCCACCGCGGCCTTTCCCTTGAAGGACCGCCTTTCCTCATGCACGATGGAATACATGATGAACGAGCCGGTGAATCTCCAGAAGACTCTCGATTCCTTCAGCGAGTTGTGGAGTCCCAGAATTGTCGCCCAGTTCAATGACTACGACGTCAGGGTCGCGAAATTCCATGGCGAATACATATGGCATTCCCACCGGGACACGGACGAGCTGTTCCTGGTGGTGTCCGGGCGCCTGGTGATCCACCTGCGCGAGGCCGGCGCGGAGCGCTCGGTCACCCTCGAACAGGGCGACACCTACGTGGTGCCGCGCGGTACGGAGCACAAGCCGGTGGCCGAGGCGGAGTCCCACATCCTGATGGTGGAACCCACCGGCACTCTGACGGTCGGGGACACCCACGAGGAGATCCCCGACCATGTGGATGCCACCACGGGTCACCGCCTCGGCTGAGTACGTTCCCACGAGACATCGAAGTGCCGGTCCGCACACGTGAAGTGCGGACCGGCACCGGTCTTTTCAGCGAACCGTTCGGCAGGGCTTCGCGAGCACCCTGTCCGGCCCTTTCGCCGGCCCTTTCGCCGGCCCTTTCGCCGGCCCTATCGCCGGCCCTTTCACCGCGGTCGCACGGTGGCGGCACGTGACAGTGCCGCCGACACCTCGGACACCACTTCCTCCTCGCATTCCCGCAGATAGTGGTGCCCGCCGGGGAAGAGCCGCACCCGCGTGGACGCGGTGGTGGCCTCGGCCCAGACGGGAAGTTCCCCGACCGGGCAGGTGTCGTCGTCCTCGCCGCCCAGCACCGTCAGCGGCGCCCGTAGCGGTACGAGCCGCTCCGGGCGGTACCGGTCCAGCAGCGCCAGGTCCGCCCGCAGCGGAGGCAGGATGAGCGGGAGCAGGGCCGTGTGGTCGTACACCGCGGCGTCGGGACCGCCCAGCCGGCGCATGGCGGCGACGAGTTCGTCGTCGGTCAGCCGGTGCCGGTGTTCGCCGTCGATCCGGTGCGGCGCGGGCCGGGCGGAGACGAAGACGTGGTCCATCACGAAGCCGTCAGTGCGTTCCAGCCGTCCGGCCACCTCGTAGGCCAGCCCGGTTCCCATGCTGTGCCCGAAGAGGAGCATCGGGCGGTCCAGCAGCGGGCGCAGCGCCTCGGCCAGCAGGTCCGCCATCCCGGCCATCTCTCGGACCGGTTCCTCGGCGATCCGGTCCTGCCGTCCGGGGTACTGCACGGCGATCAGTTCCGTTCCGGCGGGCAGCAGGCCGGCCCAGCCGGCGAAGGACCCCGCGGTGCCGCCGGCGTGCGGGAGGCAGACCAGCCGGGTCCGCACGGCCCCCCGGACCGGGTGACGGCGCAGCCATCGGTCCGCGGGGCTCATGCCCCGCCCCGCTCTGCGCGCATTTCGGTGAGGGCCTCGGCCAGCCGGTCGATGCCCTCCGCGACGGCCCACTCGTTGGGACTGAGACTCAGCCGGACGCAGCGCCGCCCGTGAGTACGCAGGAAGGGCGTGTCCAGGGGCGCCACGAAGAAGTGACGGCCGGGCACGACGAACATCTTCTTCCGCTTGAGCAGTTCGTACAGTTCGAGGTCGTCGAACCATTCGTGGTCGATGTTCAGCCAGCAGAACATGCCGCCGTCGCTCGAGTGCAACCGCCAGTTCAGCCGCTCGGGCAGCGCCTCGGTGAGCAGTGCCTCGGCCATCGCCCGCTTGGCCTTGTAGTAGGGCTTGATGTGCCGGGTCGTCAGGACGTCCATCTGACGTGTCGCCAGGGCCCGTTCGGCGGTGGCCTGGAGCAGCTGCGGGCCGTGCAGGGACGAGTTGGCGATGAAGGAGACCATGGGGTCGATCAGTTCGGCGGGGCCGATGGCGAAGGCGATCCGTTCGCCCGGCAGTCCGGCCTTGGAGAACGTGAAGAGGTTGATCACGTGGGGGTGCAGGACCGGGGCGATCCGGGTCTGCGCCACGCCGGGGAAGGGCTCGCCGTAGGCGTGGTCGACGACGAGGGGTACGTCGTGCCGTTCGGCCGTCTCGACCAGTGTCTTGAGCTCGGCGCTGTCGAGACTGCTGCCGGTCGGGTTCGCGGGGCTGGACAGCAGCATCATGCCCATGCTGCTCTGCCGGTCGAGGGCCTCCGTGTCCACCGCGTAGCGGAAGGAGTGGGGCCCTTCCTCGATGACGAGCGGTTCGATGCCGACGATGCCGCCGGGGTCCATGGCCAGTCCCTGGTACCCGGTGTAGTCCGGCATCCGCGGCAGGACCAGGGGCCGGATCCGGCCGTCGTCGCCCGGGCCGGTGAAGAGGGCCGCCGCGACGAACGACAGCATCTGGCTGCCGGGGCCGACGACGATGTTCTCCGGGCCGATCGACCAGCCGTAGGTGAGGTTGAAGTACTCGGCCACGGCCTCGACGAGACCGCTGGTGCCGCGCGAGGGACCGTACTGGGTGCTGGACTCCACGAACCGCTCGTGCAGGACCTCCTGGGTGAGCCGTTGCCAGGCCGACACGACCTCGGGGATGTGCGAGGGGTTCCCGGGGCTGAGGTTCAGCCAGCGGCCGTCACCGACGTCCGGGCCTGCGGCGGCGATGTCCTCCATGATGCTGCGGATGCCCGACAGACGGGTCATCTGCCGGCCCCGGCTCGATAGCTGCACTGAGGGCTCTCCCTTGGGGTGGATGGTGGGGGCACGGCGGCATGCCGGGTCCGGGCGGTGGGCCCGGCCCCGGCATGCCGTGGTGCCTGTGGGTGCAGAGCGTCGTTACGGTGCCGACCGACGGCGGTCAGGCGGCCGAGAGCGCCGTCTCGATGTGCTCGGATATCTCCTTGACCGTGGACTTGCGGAACAGCTGGTCCATCGGAACCTCGATGCCGAGTTCGGTGACGATGGCGAGCTGGATCTTCGTCATGATCAGCGAGTGGCCGCCGATGCTGAAGAAGTCGTCGGTGTCGGAGAACTCCTCGAGGTCGAGCTCGCGGCTCCAGATGGCGTGGATCTTCTCAGCGATCAAGGTCTCTTTCCTTCCGGGGGTGACGCGTCGGGGTGGGAGGTCCGGGATGACGGGCGGTGGGGCGGTGCTCGGTGGTCAGCTCTCGGTCCAGCCGAACGGCACGCCGTGGTTGTTGTGGGTCCGGATGCGGTTGTGCTCGTAGCGGTTCTCGCCGGCCACCAGGACGCTGCCGTACTCCGACAGGTCGAAGGTCGCGCCGTGGGCGCTGAAGGAGTCCTGGTCCGGGTAGACGCGGACGTGCGTGGGCACGTAGCGCGACGCGATGGCGAAGCGGGTCTCGCGTGCGGTGAGGTTCGGGGTGGATCCGTGGACGCAGGAGGCGGTGAAGATGACGGCCTCGCCCGGCTTCATCTCCAGTTCGACGACGTCCTCGGGGCGCGGCTCCCAGTTCGGGTCGATCTTGAAGTCGGCGAAGTCGTAGCCGAAGAATCCCGTGCTGGCGTGGGCGACGTCGTAGTCGGTGCCCCGGCCGGCGTCGGTGGCCTTGTGCTCGTCGAAGATCCAGTCGCGCTGCGAGCCGCGGACGAACTTCATGCAGGCGCGGTCCCTGGTGGCGGGGGTGAAGGTCGTCCAGACGGTGATGTCGATGTAGGCGTTCCACTCCGACTCGGTGGGGAGGAGCTGCGGCTTGCCGTTGGCGTAGCTGTAGTCGCGGACCTGGTGCCACTCGGTGGCCTTCGCTCCGGGGAACTTCGGGAACCACTCCGTACGCCAGTTCAGGACGTCGGGGCCGAGGATCGCGGTCAGGTACTTGACGATCGTCGGGTGGGTGACGTGGCGGCTGAGCTCCGGGATGTCGAAGTGCCGGTCGTAGTTGACGCTGTTCTTGTACAGGGCCCGCGAGGAGTCCTGGTTGTTGATGCGGATCTCGCGGATCAGCGCCTCGGCCTCCTCGGGCTCGTACAGCTTGATCGGGCCCGTGAAGCCGTCGATGCCGAACTGCTCGATGTCGGCCCTGATGTCCTCCGGGACGACCGCGTTGTTCGCGATCTGTGCCGCGGGGGTCGGGCGCTGCTGGTCGATGGTCATGCGGTTCCGTTCCTTTGTCCGTGGGGAAAGGGCGAATCGAGGTGGTCGGTGGGGCCGGCGGGGCCGGCGGGTCAGGCGCGGGCGAGGGCCGTCATGGCGCGCCGGTCGGTCTTGCCGTTCGGGCTCAGGGGAAAGGCGTCCAGGACCGTGAACTCCTGCGGCACCATGTTCCGGGGCAGGGTCTCCAGCAGGTCCCGGTACAGGTCCCGGGTGTCGAGTCGGGGGCCCGCCGGGAGGACGAAGCCCACCAGGCCCAGTTCTCCGGCCGCGTCCGGGACGGCCAGTACCACGGCGTCCTCGACGAGTGCATGGCCGCGGATCGCGTGCTCGACGTCGCCGAGGTCCATCCTCATGCCGCGGATCTTGACCTGGGCGTCCTCACGGCCGACGACGACGAGTTCGCCGTCCGGGGTCGCGTAGCCGCGGTCGCCGGTGCGGTAGACGCGCACGGGGCCGTCGGGGGTGTCCAGTTCGGTGAAGTTCCGGTGGTCCGCCGCGGACGCGTTGAGGTAGCCGGCGCTGACGCTCCGTCCCGAGATGCAGATCTCCCCCGTCTCTCCGTCCGGGACCTCGCTGAGCCCGTCGTCCAGGATCCGGATCTCCGTGTTGTGGACCGGCGCGCCGACGGGGGTCGCGGCGCCGCGGTAGCGCGCGTAGTCGGCCAGCTCGTGCGAGGTCGCCACGTCCGTGCACTCGGCCACCCCGTACTGGTGCAGCAGGACGCACTCGTTCCCGGGACGGGTGGCCCACTCCTCCACCCGGGCGACGGTGAGCGGCTCGCCGCCGATGAACACGTGGCCGACCTTGGTGAGGGCGTCGCCGCCCACGGCCCGCTCGTAGTCGATGAGCACGTAGAGGGTGCTGGGGGCGCAGTGCAGTTGCCGGACACCGTGTGCGGCGATCAGCCGGTACGCCATCCCCGTGTCGAAGGCCCTGCTCGGCAGCAGGTGGATCGCCGCGCCGCAGAAGAGCGGGGACATCAGTCCGCGTTGGCTGATGTCGAAGCCGAAGGAGCTGACCGTCAGTCCGCTGGAGCCGGCGTCGAGGCCGTAGGCGACGCGCAGCCACTCGAGCAGGTTGTACCAGCCGTCGTGGCGGACCGCGATGGCCTTGGGGGTGCCGGTGGACCCGGAGGTGAAGACCACGTAGCAGAGATCGTCGTTGGCGAGGTCGACGGCCGGGTCGGTCGCGGGCTGTCCTGCCAGGTCGGCGGCGAGTGTGTCGATCCGGACGGCTTCGCCGGGGACGTCCCCGATCAGGTCGGTGGTTTCGGCGGAGGCCACGACGAGCTCGAGGGCGTCGAGCTGGGAGACCATCAGGCGCAGCCGCTCGGCCGGATAGGTCGGGTCCAGGGGGACGTAGGCGGCGCCGGCCTTGAGCGTGCCCAGGACCGCGGTCAGCAGGTCGGGGGTCCGGTCGAGACAGACGCCGACGACCGAGCCGCGGCCCGCCCCGAGGCCGATGAGGTGGTGGGCGAAGCGGTTGGCCCGCTCGTTCAGCTCGGCGTACGTCAGCCGCACACCGTCACAGGTCAGGGCGGTGCGGTCGGGGTGCCGCCGGGCGTGTGACTCGAAGACCCGGTGCACGAGCAGGTCGTCGGGCAGGGGCAGTCGCCTGCCTTTGAGGGACATGCGGGAGGGTTCCTCTCGAGGTGTGGGGAGCGGGACCGGGCAGCGGCGCGCGCCGGGCCGTCACGCGGGGGCCGAGGTGAGCCCGCCGACCAGGACGCTCTCGTCGTAGGCGAGCAGATAGCCGTAGAAGGGGCTGCCGGAACGGAAGCCGCGGGCGACGACCTCGCTGACGGCGAGTCGGTGCGTGGCCACCGCCGCGTCCGGCCGGGAGCCCTCCACGAGGACGCAGCCGAGTTCACCGAGCCGCTTCTCCGCCCTGGCGTCGGACACCTCCAGGACGACGTCGCTCACGTCGTTCGAGACGGCCCACTGGAGGCAGCCCTTGAGGAGCCCGCCCAGCGCGCCGTACGGCAGCTCCGGCAGCGGCCGGTCCGCGAACTCGGGCAGGACCACTGCCCGGCGGACCTGTACCAGTCGGCTGCATCGACGCAGCAGGCCGCCGAGCCGGGGCCACTCGACGAGGGGAAGCCCCAGCGGGGAGTACGCGACCAGCTCCGCACCGGCCACCAGTTCGCCCTCCACCATCACCAGCATGTGGGTGGTGTGCGGTGCGAACGGGTCGGGCTCGTCAGGGCCCGCGAGGGGACGCCCGAGGGCGTCCGGGTCCGCCCGGCGGCGCAGGCTCTCGATGCCCATGCGGTCGAGGTCGCTGTGCGCCGTGTAGACGAAGCAGTCACGGTCGGGGTCTCTTCTGGCCTCGGTGAAGGTGAAGTCCATCTCTCGGCTCCAGGGTGCGGGGCCGGGGCGCGGACGTCCGTCGCGCCCCTGCCTGCGGCTGCCGGCGGGTCAGGCGGCGGCGCGATTGACGGCGGAGGTGACGGCGCCCAGCCGCGCGCGCTCCTCGTCGGTGTCCAGGGCCGCGCCGTACCACGTCGCTCCGCTCACGGTCAGTTGCGCGTACGCGGCGTACCGGGTGCCGAGGCTGTCGCTGACGGAGTGGCCGGTCAGCGCCGTGAGTTCGGCACGTGTGCCGTGGCCGGCCAGGGCGTCGGCGTACGCGGCCGCCGCGTCCGGGCCCGTACCGGTCAGCCGGCTCTCGCGGCCGTCGCGGTCGACGACCAGCGCGTCCACGACGGTGCCGCCCTCCCCCGCCGTCGTCCGGAACTCCTTGAGGAGCAGCGCGGGCCGCTCGCTCTCCAGGTACATCCGGTCGAATATGGCGCGCAGTTCGCGGGAGGTGAGTTCGGTGCCGTCGCCGTCGGCGACCTGCTGGACCCGCTTCGCCAGCTCGACCCGCATACCGCGGGGAAGGTCGAGCCCGTACGCGCTCTTGAGGACGTGCGCGACACCGCTCTTGCCGGACTGGCTGTTGACCCGGACCACCGATTCGTAGGTCCGGCCGACGTCCTTGGGGTCGATGGGCAGGTACGGGACGTCCCACGGCACTTCGGTGGTACTGGTGCCCGCCTCGCGGGCCTGCCGCTCGACGGCGTCGAGGCCCTTGGCGATGGCGTCCTGGTGGGTGCCGGAGAAGGCGGTGTAGACGAGGTCGCCTCCGTACGGGTGGCGCGGGCCGACGGGCAGTTGGTTGGCGTACTCCACCGTGGAGCGGATCTCGTCGATGTCGGAGAAGTCCAGCTGGGGGTCCACGCCCTGGCTGAAGAGGTTGAGTGCGAGAGTGGCCAGGCACACGTTTCCGGTGCGCTCCCCGTTGCCGAAGAGGGTGCCCTCGATGCGGTCGGCACCGGCCATGACCGCCAGTTCGGCGGAGGCGACGGCGGTGCCGCGGTCGTTGTGCGGGTGCACGGAGAGGATCACGGACTCCCGGTGGTCGAGATGCCGGTGCATCCACTCGACCTGGTCGGCGAAGACGTTCGGCGAGTCGGTCTCGACCGTGGTCGGCAGATTGAGGGTGACCGGTCGGTCCGGGC
This sequence comes from Streptomyces sp. HUAS CB01, assembly GCF_030406905.1. Taxonomy (NCBI): domain Bacteria; kingdom Bacillati; phylum Actinomycetota; class Actinomycetes; order Kitasatosporales; family Streptomycetaceae; genus Streptomyces; species Streptomyces chengbuensis. The sequence continues at coordinate 5,330,524 of NZ_CP129137.1, read as the reverse complement.
TCGCCTCCCACAGGGAGGTGATCGCGTTGGACACCTGCAGTACGTATTCCGGTTCGGTCACGTTGAAGGTCTCCGGCGAGTACTCGAAACGCAGCCGGGTCCCCTTGGCGGCCTCCGCCCGTCGGGCTATCTGCTCGGCCGACCGCAGCGCCATTCCCTGCACCTCGTCGGCCGTCATCCCGAATACGACCTCGCGCCACAGACAGGCCGTCGCATTGCACAGGTGCACCATGGCGCGGTCCGCGCCCTCGATGGCCTGGAAGGTCCGGTCGATCAATTCCGGGCGGGCCGGCGTGAAGACGGAAATCGTCACGTCGTCGGGAATTCTGTCCTCTTCGATCAGTGCGCGCAGGAACGAGAAGTCCGCGTCACTGGCGGACGGATAGCCCACCTCGATGTCCTTGAATCCCATGCGGACCAGCAGGTCGAACATCCGGCCCTTGCGCTCGATGTCCATCGGGCTGCTGAGCGCCTGGTTTCCGTCCCGGAGGTCGACGGACGCCCAGATCGGGGCCTTGACCAGCGACTTCGACGGCCAGGTGCGGTCGGGAAGCCCCGCCGGAAGACGCGGTTCGGAGCGCGCGTACCGCCGGAACGGCATCGCGGAGCCACGCTGGGTGTTCCACCACGGCTGGTCGGGGCGACGTGGTCCGAGAGGAGTCCTGAGTCCCGAAACCGTGAGGGGCGACGGCGGCGCCTCGGTCATTCCTTGCCTCCCTTGAATACTGCGGTACGGTGCAGCCGGCGGTGAGTTCCGCAGGGCTCGGCCGGTGATGTGAGGAATCTATGAAGGTGCGTCCTCGATGCATCCCCGGCCGGTCCTCGCGGGGGCCTCAGCCGGCTTTGGGGGAGGATTCCGCCAGAATCACCGAAGGGTTCACGGGGAGTTCACCACCGGTCTCCCGAACCGTCGCCCCGCTCGGCATTGCACCGAAAAGCCTCAGCAATGGTCCGGTCATGGCGGTGGTGACGACCGCCATCACCACCATCATCGAATAGAAACTCTGGTCGATCAGGCCCATCTCCAGCGCCACGGCCACGATGACGACCTCGGTCAGGCCGCGGGTGTTCATCAGGACGGCGGTGGGCAGGGCCGCGGAGTGGGGCAGCCCGGCCAGCCGGGCTCCGGCGTAGGCCCCGCCGGCCTTGGAGAGAACGGCCACGCCGATGACGGCGAGCAGGGTGAGCACTCCGGCGACGGTGAAGGCCGACAGGTCCACCTTGGTGCCGGCCACCACGAAGTACAGCGGCAGCAGAACGTGGCCGATCTGCTCCATCTGTCCGATGACCGTCGACCGCAGGGCACCGAGGGCGTTGCGCGGCATGACCGCCCCGAAGGCGAAGGCCCCGAAGATGAAGTGGATCCCGAGCCACTCGGTGGCGGCGCAGGAGAGCGTCACGCCGACGACGAGCAGGGGTACCAGCCGCTCTGCGGGCAGATCGCGGTCCCTGGCGCGGCGTACGGCAGTGCTGAGAAGGGGTCGTACGACGGTCACCATGAGCACCAGGTAGACCGGCACCAGGGCCATCCGCCACTGGCCCGCCGCTCCCGCGTAGGCGACGACGCCGGCGAGGCATATCCAGGCGAGCAGGTCGCCGACCGCCGCCGCGGCCAGGGTGAGACTGCCGACCGGGTGCCTGCTGAGACCTCGGTCGGCGAGGATGCGGGCGAGCACCGGGAAGGCGGTCACCGACATGGCCACGCCGACGAAGAGGACGAACGCGGTGTGGTTGCCGGGGGCGTAGGTGGCGGCGAGGGGGAGGGCCAGGGCGAAGCCGGCGACCAGCGGCACGAGGACGGATCCGGCTGCCACTCCCAGGGTGGCGCCCCGGCGGTCGCGGAGGAAACCGCCGTCGATCTCGTAGCCGATGATGAACATGAAGGTGGCCAGCCCGATGTTGGCGAGGGCACCGAGAAGCGGCTTCACCTCGGTCGGCAGCACCGCTTCGGCACCTGCCGCCGTGATGACCATGGGGCTGGCGAGCAGACCCGCGCAGATCTCCCCGACGACGGCGGGCTGGCCGAGGCGGCGGGCGAGCGCGCCGAAGAGGCGGGCTGCGCCGAGGGCGAGGGACACGGCCAGAAAGAAGTCGGCCACGGTGTTACCGGTCATGCGGAAACTCCAAGAGGAACGTGGTCAGGCGGAAGCGGGCGTCCGGGACGCGGGGCGTGCCGCTCCGGTGCGAAGCGCTGTGCGGGGGAGCGGAGAGGTGGTCAGGCGGCCAGCGGCCCGGCGGGGCATCCGGCGGCCGGTACTCCGGCGGGGCACGCTGCAGCCGGCCCGGCGGGAGTGGGCGTGCCGGGCCCGCGCGTCGCGGAGGTGTCGGGTGCCGGGGCCGTCGCGGTCGCGGTCCGGCGGGCAGGGGCGGACGCCATTCGGGGTGCCGCGCCGGACGCACGGGCGGTTGCACTCAGCCCGGCGCAGTAGGTCCTCACCAGTGTGTGCATGCGATAGCGACCCGGCTCCGGCTGGAACAGCAGGTGCTCGTCCACCAGTTCTTCCATCAGGCGCTCGGCGGCGTACGGCGGCAGACCGGCCAGGACCGATGCGTCCACGACGTCGCACCCTTCGGCGTCGGTCGTGGCGAGTATCCGCAGCAACCTCTGCTGGCCGGCGTTCAGATGCCGGTACGAGGCGTCGAAGGAGGCGCCGACGCCGCCATGTTCGGTCTGGAGTTCGGCCAGTCTCAGCCTCGGGTCCGCGAGACGTCCCACCAGGTGCGTCAGGGGCCAGGACGGTCGGCGCCGCAGCCGGGCAGCGGCCGCGGAGATGGCGAGCGGCAGATCACCGCACAGCGCCAGGATGCCGTCGACGGAGCTGGGGTCCGGCTTGGGGTGCCGTTGGCCCAGCACCCGGCAGAAGAGCAGGTATCCGTCCGCGCGGGGCATGGTGTCCAGGGACAGCACGCGCGTCGCGGACCAGGTGGTCATGGTGAGCCGGCGACGGCTGGTGACCAGGGTGAGGCAGCCGTCGCCGGCGGGTAACAGAGGGCGGATCTGCTCCGCGCATGCGGCGTTGTCCAGCACGAGCAGGAGGCGGAGGCCGGCCGAGCGCGTGCGCCACAGCGCGGCGAGTTCCTCCGGCCGGCGGGGCAGGTCGGCCTCGGCGACGCCGGCGAGCAGCAGCAGCCGGCGCAGCGCGGTGTGGTGGTCGAGCGGCCCGGGGCCGTGCCCGCGCAGATCGACGAAGTGGCGTCCGTCCGGAAAGCGGGCGGCCATGCGGTGGGCCAGATGAACGGCGAGGGCGGTCTTGCCCACGCCGGGCATACCGTCGATGGCGAGGACCCGTTGTGTGCCGGCACCGTCCGCCTCGCCGAGCAGGGTCCCCAACTCGTCTGCGCGGCCGACGAAGTGGGCGATGTCCGGGGGAAGGCTGTCCGGCTCACGCGTACCTGCGGGTGCGGGAGCCGGCGGAGCGGCCGGGCGCTGCGGTGAGGGAGCGGCAGCGGGCCGTCCGGGGTCGGCGGGGACGGTGATCCGGGCAGGCGCGGCGGTTCCGGCGTCCTCCCGGAGCATCAACCGGTGGACCTCGACGAGTTCGGGACCGGGGCTCAGGCCGAGCTGGTCGGCCAGCCGTCGTCGGGTCTGTTCGTAGAGGGCGAACGCGCGGGCCCGTGAGCCGGAGCGGTGCAGGGCGAGCATGTACTGGGCGACCAGCCGCTCGCGCAGCGGGTACTCGGCGACCCAGTGGGCGAGTTCGCTGGTCAGGCTCTTGTGACGGCCTTGTGCGAGTTCGAGGTCCGCGCATTCCTCGACCGCGGAGAGCCGTGTCTCGTTCACGCCGGCCGCCCGGGCCCGGAGCACACCGCTTTCGATCCCGGAAAGCATGGGCCCGGTCCACAACGCCAGTGCGGCACGGAACTCGGCAATGGCCTCCGCCGGCCGCTGCCCGTCCAGATGGGCGCGGGCGGCGGCAAGGTGTTCGTGAAACTGGAGAAGGTCCAGCCGGGCGGTGCCGATGTCCAGGCGGTATCCGTCGGCGACGGGAGTGATGGCCGCACCGCTGGAAGCAAGGATATTGCGCAAGTCGGACACCGCGTTGCGTATCTGTTTGCCCGCGGTGCTGGGCGGAGCAGTTCCCCATACCGCGTCGACCAGCCGGCCGACGGAGGTGTACCGGTTCTCCGACGCCAGGAGAGAACCGAGCACGGTCCGATGTTTCATTCCCCGAAGAGGTACCGGGCGTCCGCTCACCTTGAGCTCCAGCGGCCCCAGCACTCTGAACTCGACTCCATGCATTGAAGTTGAGACCCCGATCTCGCATTCTGAACGGATGTGCGTGATTGCCGTCGCACGCGGCGCTGCGTGACGGCGGGGGGTGAGAAGTACGGCTCCCGCCCGGGCCGGGGTAGGACCACGAGCGGAAGCCGCGAAGACGTGCATCACCATCCCCCTGTGGCGATGCGGAACTTCGGGCATGGGTTGCCCAAGTGGCCGGAAAATGCTCCTGGTCGGAGCTCAGCGGCCGGTTGGTCCTGTGCGTACGGGCTCCGCCGGGTCGGCGGCGGTGTGTCCGGACGTGGTGGCGGGCGGCTTCTGGCGGAGTCGGCCCTGGGTCACCGCCAGCAGCGCCCCGGCCAGCATGACGACCGCGCCCGCGGCCTGGAGCCCGGTGAAGGACTCACCCAGGAAGACTACGGCGCAGGTCACGCCGAAGACGGGGACCGTGAACATGATCACGGTGGCGGTCGAAGGGCTGACGACGCGCAGCCCCCGGTAGTAGAAGAGGTACGCCACGGCGGTCGGACCGACGGCGAGGTAGGCGATGTTCGCCCAGGTGCTGCCGGACAGCGCCGTCCAGTCCACCTCGGGCATCGCCGGGATGGCCGGAACGAGCAGGGCGAGCGCCCCGGCAACGGTGCCGAACGTGGTCGCCCGGAGTGGGTCCGTACCGACCAGCACCTTTTTCGACGCGATGCTGTACAGGGCCCAGGAGAGCGCCCCGAGAAGATAGATGAGATCCCCGGTGAGACGCGATCCGTCCGCGCCGGCACCGACACCCCCCGCGCCGACGAAGAACAGCGCGGCTCCCGCGACCCCGAGGGCGAGTCCGCCGATCCGGGCAGCCGAAGCCTTTTCCCTGCCGAGGACGACGAGAATTCCCGTGGTGATCACCGGGCTCAGCACCGGAACAATAATGCTCCCGTCGATAGAAGGGGCGAGAGAGAGTCCCCAGAAGAAGAAGAGATTGTAGGCGAAAACCCCGAGCAGCCCTACAGCAGCCGCCCGCACCACCTGACCCGCGGTGAGCCGGGCGCCCTTCGACTTCCGACCGACAAGCACGAGCAGAAGCACCAGGATCAGCGCTCCGCCGCCGAATCTGAGAACTGCCGCCACCTGGTGCGGCATATGACCGACGACCGCCTTGGAACTGGCGAAGGCACTCCCGAAGAACGCCATGGTCGCCAGCAGGTAGAGGTAGGCGTTCGCCGCTTCGTTCCGCGATTTCATTTCGTTCTGCACGACACGTCCCCAGGGTCGTTCACGGGTGCATGCGAGCGCCCTTGAGGATCTTGTCCACCGCGTTGCGCGGCCCGTAGACCGCGAGACCCACCAGGTCAAGCAGGTCACGGTGCACGGCGCGCACGGCGGCGCGGTTGTCCCGGTCGTTGTTGGTGGTGAAGAGGTCCGTGGTGAAGACGGACAGGGGGACGCCCCGGCTGACGGCACGCTGATGGCACGTCGTGAGCTGCTCCTTGCCGGCCTCGAATACGAGCACCGGCTGCCGGAACATGGGAAGGTACTCGGTGTCGTCGGCGTCCGCATAGGGCTCGCCGATTACCTCCGGCACCTTTTGGCCGATGCCGCTGACCAGAAACGCGGTCATGTTGAGGCGCTGCCACACCTGAAGATCATCGCGCAAGACCACAGCGATCTTTGTCTCGAAACGAACGGGTTCGTTGACGGTTTCCATGAGGTCGATTCAACCCCGGTGACCGGCGCGAAGTCTTGTACGATCTTTGCATGGTTGAGCGTCCGCAGATCCGGGCCTGGCGTCCGCCGCTGGCGGGAATCGACGAGGTCTACCATGCCCGCATAACCGACCACGTCTACCCCATGCACACCCATGAGACGTGGACGCTGCTGATCGTGGACGACGGCATGGTCCGGTACGACCTGGAGCGGCACGAGCACGGCGCCCTCGACCGGACGGTCACCCTGCTGCCCCCGCACGTCCCACATAATGGACGCTCGGTCACACCGGACGGATTCCAGAAGAGGGTCGTGTATCTCGACTCCTCCCAGATCGAGGACGGCCTCGCCGGACTGGCCGTGGACAGCCCGGTCCTGGACGACCCGCTGCTGCGCCGGCGCATCCACCAACTGCACCTGAGTCTCGAGCACGCGGGCGACGAGCTGGAGGCGGAGAGCCGGCTGACGCTGGTGTCGGAGCGGCTCCGGGACCATCTGCTCAAGCGGGTCGAGGACCGGGCCGAGGTGCGTGACGCCGGGATCGCCCACCGGTTGCGCGAGTTGCTCGACGAGAGGTTCGTGGAGGGCGTCAGCCTTCAGGACGCCTCCGAGACCCTGCACGTCCATCCGGCCCATCTCGTACGGGTGTTCAGCCGTGAGTTCGGCATGGGGCCGCACCAGTACCTCACCGGTCGCCGTGTGGACCTCGCCAGGCGTCTGCTGCTCGGCGGGATGACCCCGCGCCTCGTGGCCGCCGCGTCCGGCTTCTACGACCAGTCCCACTTCAACCGGCACTTCAAGCGGATGCTGGGCATCAGCCCCGGTCTGTACGCCCGCAGCGGCGACACCAAGGCGGCCCTGCGGCCGTTGTGACGTCCCCGTCGCAGCCCGGCAGGCGGGCAGGGACGGGCGGTCGGGCGGGCCGCGTCTCTGCCGGGTGGTCGGGGTGCGTCCCCGCAGGTGAGCGGCGCCGGCGCTGCACGCGCGGCTCCTCCCTGACCCCGGAGCCGTTGTCAAGCCCCGAATTTCCCTGTCACGCGATCCAGGGGCATGACGTCCGTCGGCCGTCCCGGCGTAATGGAGATGCGGGCCACACCGGACGGATGGACCGCGCGGCTCGTCGGTACGTGGTTCGCCGAATGCCCCGGGTCGTTCTCGACAGATCCCTCGTGCCGCTCCTCTTTGACGGAAGTGATTCCCATGTCCCATGTGACCCGGACCCTGACCCGGACCAAACGCCTCCTCGTCCTCACCGTCGCCGCCGCCGCCGTGACCGGAGGCGCGGTGGCCACCACCACCGCGAGTGCCGCCCCCGTCACACCACGTACCGGCGCGGTCCAGGCCATCCAGGCCGAGCTGCGTGCGGGGTGGGTGAAGACCACCGACGCCCCGACGGGGGTCACCGTGGACCTGCCCGGCAAGGCCACCGTCGAGAAGCGCACCGAACGCGTACTCGGCCAGGAAGTGATCACCCGCGGGTACCTGGTGGAGACCGAGGAGGGCCTCGCCGTCTTCGCCGTCACGGAAGTGCCGGACGCCTACGACATGCGGCTCCCGGCCGAGCTCCAGTCCTTCGTGGAGGCGGCGAAGAAGGAGACCGGCGCCTCCTTCGTCAGTACGGGCGTCAAGGAGACCACCGTCGACGGCCGGCCCACGCTCGACGCCCGGATCGCGTCGGACGGGGGGAAGCAGATCACCGGATCCACCCGTCTCATCGACGGCGGCACGTTCCTCGTCCAGACCGTGGCCCTCGGTCCGAAGGCGAACGAGAAGGCGCTGGAGAAGACGCACCAGGAGATCGTCGACAGTATTCGGATCCCGTAGGCGCTCCGGGGCCGTACCGCGGCCCTGTCGCCCGTCGCCGTCTGCCCGTCCGACTCCCCTGCCCGGCTTCCGCCCTCCTCCTCTCTTCTCTTTTCCCTCCACCTCCCCCGTGGTCACGCCCCCGGAGAGCGGGCCGCCCTCGACCGGCGGCCCGTCGGGGCCGAGGTACGGCCGAGGTGCGCCATCCGTGCGACGGCCGTCCGGGTCTTCTCTCCTCGGCCGTCGCAGCCGATTGCCACGAGTCGACGTCGGGGCCGACCCGGACCACGTCCCGGTCCATGCGCGCCCCGTCCCGGGGCCAACCCGCGCCACGCCCCGGTCCACGCACCACAGGTCCCGGTCCAACCGGGGTCCACGCGCGTGGTTCGCCCGTTCGGACCAGCGCCCCGTTCCCGGTGTTCCCGCTCCGTCCCCGCAGCCCCTCCCCCGCCCTCCGTACGCCCCGCGCACGCCCCCCGTGCGCCTCTCTCACCCGTCCGGCCGATCTCCGCCCGGCACTTTGAGACATTTGATTGATGAATTTCCCATCCGCCCGGCCGCCCGTGCCGAATACCTGACGGGTGCGATTCAAGGCGCCTCCGGAAGCGGCCGCGACCGGCGGTCGGCGCCGGGGGCCGTCGCCTCGTTCTGACGATGACAACAGCTTTGATGCGGTGGCCGGACTGCTGGTCATCGGGCGGTTCGGTGGCCGGGATTCATCAGCGTTGCCGTCACGTCGGGGAGCGGTCCGGTGGGATGTAGTCCAAGTGGCAACCCGTCGATGTACGGCGGAGACTGGTGATCGTGATTGTGACCGGAGAAGAGCTCACGACCGCGTGACTTCCGGATTGCTCGCTCCGGCCATCGCTGGAGCGTGAGGACAACGAGTGCCGGCCGCACGGGACGATGGCGACCGGCATTTCCTCAAGGAGCTCCCATGGTGGAAAAGTCTGTCGAGGTCCTGACGCCCGAGCCGGATGAATCGGCGCTCACCGAGCGCCGGTACCGAGATCCGGCAACGGGAACGGGGACGGCAGGTGCCGAGAGGGACTTCGCCGAGGTGCTGGCCGGCCTGGTGAAGGCCGAGCAGATATCGGTGGACAGCCATTTCTTCGAAGACCTCTGTGCCAACTCGCTGGTCATGGCACAGTTCTGCGCCCGGGTCAGGAAGCGCGACGACCTTCCGTCGGTGTCGATGAAGGACATCTACCAGTACCCGACGATCCGCAGCCTGGTGACGGCGCTGGTGGACGAGGCGCCCGCGGCCGAGACGTCGCAGGCATCCGAACCGGCCGAGAGCGCGACGCCCGTCAGCAGAGGGACCTACGTCCTGTGCGGAGCAGCGCAGACCCTGATTTTCCTTGCCTACTGCTTTGCTCTCGGCACCGTCACCACCCGTGGCTACGAGTGGGTTTCCAAGGGCTCGGGCGTGCTGCACATATATCTGCGGTCCCTGGTCTTCGGAAGCGCCGCGATGATTGCGCTCTGCCTCTTCCCCATCGCCGCCAAATGGATTCTGGTCGGCCGCTGGAAGCCACAGGAGTTCCCCGTCTGGGGACTGGCCTATCTGCGGTTCTGGACCGTGAAGGTGCTGGTCAACGCGAACCCGATGAGGTTCTACGTCGGGAATCCGCTGTACGTGCTCTATCTGCGGGCCCTCGGTGCCCGTATCGGAAAGGGCGTCACCATCCTTTCCCGGACCGTACCGGTGTGCACCGACCTGATCACGATCGGCGCCGGCACGGTCATCCGCAAGGAGTCCTACTTCATCGGGTACCGCGCGCACGCCGGACGCATCCAGACGGGCCGCGTCACCATCGGCCGGGACGCGTTCGTCGGTGAGAAGACCGTCCTCGACATCGACACCTCGATGGGCGACCGGTCCCAACTGGGCCACACCTCGGCGCTGCAGAGCGGTGAGTCGATCCCGGACGGCGAGCACTGGCACGGTTCCCCGGCCGAGCGCACCGACGTCGACTACGTACGGGTGCCGGCGGCGCGTTGCAGCACGATGCGCCGGATGCTCTTCGGACTGGGCAGCGTGCTCCAGCTGTTCGTGCTGTACGTCCCGCTGCTCGTCGGTGGCGCGTACATGCTGGTCACGGAGATCCCGGCGCTGAACCGGGTACTCGGCCCCGGCGCGACGCACATCACCTCGGCGTCCCTGTACATCGACGCCCTGATCCTGTCGGTCGTCCTCTTCTTCGGCTTTCTCGTCCTGGGCCTGGTCTGGCTGTTCACCGTGCCGCGACTGCTCAGCCTGACGATCAAGCCGGACAAGGTCTATCCGCTGTACGGCCTGCAGTACTCGCTGCACCGGCTCATCGCGCGGATGACGAACGTCAAGTTCTACGGCTGGCTCTTCGGGGACAGCTCGTACATCGTCCACTACCTGCGCTGCCTCGGGTACGACCTGTCCAAGGTGGAGCAGACCGGGTCCAACTTCGGTACGCACGTGCAGCACGAGTCCCCGTACCTCACCACGGTGGGAAGCGGGACGATGGTCGCCGACGGGCTGTCCGTGATGAACGCGGACTTCTCGGGGACCTCGTTTCGCGTCTCCCGGGCCGTGATCGGTCCGAACAGCTTCCTCGGCAACAACATCGCCTACCCGTCCGGGGGCAGGACCGGGGCGAACACCCTGCTCGCGACGAAGGTGATGATCCCGCTCGACGGTGAGGCGCGCGAGGACGTGGGCCTGCTGGGGGCACCGTGCTTCGAGATCCCGCGCACCGTCGAGCGCGACACCAGGTTCGACCATCTGCGGACCGGCGAGGAGTTCCATCGCAGCCTCGCGGCGAAGAACCGGTACAACCTCCGCACCATGGCCTTCTGGCTGTTCGTGCGCTGGGTGCACGCGTTCGTGCTGACGGCGTTCGGCCTGGCGACGCTGGACATGTTCGGCGTGTTCGGCCAGCTGATGATCGCCCTGTACCTCGCGATCACCCTGGCGTTCACCGCGTGCTACTTCACCCTGTCGGAGCGCCTCATCACCCGCTTCCGCCCGCTGGAACCGAAGTTGTGCTCCATCTACGACCCGTACTTCTGGTGGCACGAGCGCCTCTGGAAGGTCCCCGAGCACTACCTCAACCTGTTCAGCGGCACGCCGTACAAGACGCTGCTCTGGCGGATGCTGGGCGTGCGCATGGGCAAGCGGGTGTTCGACGACGGCGCCGGCTTCACGGAGCGGACGCTGACCACGATCGGCGACTTCTGCACGCTCAACCAGGCGAGCAAGGTCCAGTGCCACTCGCAGGAGGACGGCACGTTCAAGTCCGACCACAGCGTCCTCGGCACCGGCTGCACCCTCGGCGTCAACTCCCACGTCCACTACGGCGTGACGATGGGCGACCACGCGCAGCTCGCCGCCGACGCCTTCCTGATGAAGGGCGAGGAGATGCCCGCGCACGCCCGGTGGGTCGGCAACCCGGCCGCCGAGGCGCGTGGGGCCGCCTATCGGCCCGTGGCGCTGAACGGCAGCCCCCAGGGGCAGCTCGCGGAGCCCGGGCGAGGGTGAGGAGGGACGTGCCGATGGAGACGCAGATGGCGCGCACGGACTCCGCCCGGGAGTTCTGGCACCAGGTGCTGGCGGCGGGCGGCTTCACCCCGGTGCCCCGCTGGGTGGCGGCCGAACCGGCGCCCGGCACCGGGACCGGGACGTACGAGGTCACCGTCGCCGACGCGTCGGCGAAGGCACTGCGGCGTCTGTCCGAGGAGTCGGGCGTGCCGCCGGGCGCGGTGGTGCTCGCGGCCCACGCCCGCGTCCTCGCGGTGCTGTCGGGTGAGGACGAGGCCGTCACCGGCTGCGTTCCCGCCCCGGGCGCCCGGCCGCTGCCCTGCCGGCTGGCCGCCGACGGCGTGCGTACGTGGCGGTCGTTGGTGCTCGACGCCCACCGTGCCGTCGGGGCGCTGCTGGAGCACGGTGACTTCCCGGTCGAGCGGCTGGCACGCGAACTGGGCGCCGCCGAGCAGCTGTACGAGGTGGAGTTCGATCCCCACGGGGGCGACGGGGACGTCGTCGGTGGGACGGTGCTGCGGCTTTCGGTCGTCAACGGCGCGGAGGGTGCGGACGGGGCTGTGGTGCTGCGGCTGCGGTATCGCACCGATGTGCTGGACGGGGAGGCGGCGGGCCGGATCGCGGGCTACCACCTGGCCGCGCTCGAACAGATCGCCGGGGATCCGGACGCCGTGTGCGGTGACGCGAGCCTGCTGTCCGCAGAGGAGGTGGCGTTTCAGGTCGAGGGTCTGGCGGGGCGGCGGCGGGAGTTGCCGGGGTTGCGGGTGCACGAGTTGTTCGAGGAGCGGGTGCGGGCGCATCCGGATGCGGTGGCGGTGGTGGACGCGGGGCGGGAGTGGACGTACGGGGAGTTGAACGGGCGGGCGAACCGGCTGGCGCGGGCGCTGCGGGCGCGTGGTGTGGCGGGGGAGGGTGTGGTGGGGGTGGTGCTGGAGCGCAGTGCCGACTGGCTGGCGTCGGTGCTGGCGGTGTTCAAGGCGGGTGGGGTGTATCTGCCGGTCGAGCCGGGTTTCCCGGCGGGGCGGATCGCGGCGACGCTGGCGCGGGCGGGGTGCCGGCTGGTGCTGACGGAGTCCGGCAGTACGGGCACGCTCGATGAGGCGCTGGTGTCGGTGGGCGGGGTGGAGCGGCTGCTGGTGGAGGTGGCGTACGGCGAGGGGCATGCCGCGGACGATCTGGACGTGCCGGTGGGTGCGGGGCAGTTGGCGTACATCTACTTCACCTCGGGTTCCACGGGTGAGCCGAAGGGGGCGATGTGCGAGCACGCGGGGCTGGTCAATCACCTGTTCGCGAAGATCGAGGATCTGGGGATCGGTGAGGGTGGTGTGGTGGCGCAGGTCGCGCCGCAGTGTTTCGACATCTCGTTGTGGCAGTTGGTGGCGGGCCTGCTGGTGGGTGGGCGGACGGTGGTGGTGGAGCAGGACGCGGTGCTGGATGTTCCGCGGTTCCTGGACACGGTCACGGGTGCCGGGGTGAATGTGCTGCAGGTGGTGCCGTCGTACCTGGAGGCGGTGGTGGCGGCGTTGGAGCACGCGCCGCGGTCGCTGGGCGGGTTGCGGTGTGTGTCGGTGACGGGTGAGGCGTTGAAGCGGGAGCTGGTGGAGCGGTGGTTCGCCGTGCAGCCGGGGATCCGGCTGGTGAACGCCTACGGGCTGACCGAGACGTGTGACGACACCAATCACGAGGTGATGACGTCGGTGCCGGAGCGGGTGCTGCTGGGCCGGCCGGTGGCGAATGTGCATGTGTACGTGGTGGACGAGGGGTTGCGGCCGGTGCCGTTGGGCGCGCCGGGGGAGATCGTGTTCTCCGGGGTGTGTGTGGGGCGTGGGTATGTCAATGATCCGGAGCGGACGGCTGCCGCGTTCGTGGCGGATCCGTTGCGGCCGGGTGAGCGGTTGTATCGCAGCGGGGACCGTGGGCGCTGGGATGTGTCGGGGAAGCTGGAGTTCCTGGGGCGGCGGGACACGCAGGTGAAGATCCGCGGGTTCCGGATCGAGATCGGGGAGATCGAGAACACGCTGCTGCGTCAGGTGGGGGTGCGGGACGGTGCGGTGGTCGCGGTGGCGGGTGGGGCGGGGACGCAGTTGGTGGCGTTCTACACGGCCGCGGGGCCGTTGGAGGCGGGGCAGTTGGCCGCGGGGCTGGGGGCGACGCTGCCGTCGTACATGGTGCCGTCGGTGTTCCACTGGCGGCCGGAGCTGCCGCTGACCGCGAACGGGAAGGTCGACAAGAAGGCCCTGACCGCGCTCGCCGCCACCCTGGACACCTCCACCGGGGACACCGGCAGCGGTGGTGGTGGGGCGCCGGTGACCGCGGCGGAACGGCGGCTGGCGGCGGCCTGGTCGACGGTGCTCGGTGTCCCCGAGGACCGGATCGGGCGGGGCGACCACTTCTTCGACCGCGGCGGCACGTCGCTGTCCGCGGTGAAACTCGCCATCGCCCTCGACCGGGCCGTCACCCTCAAGGACGTCACCCGCCACCCCGTCCTGACCGACCTCGCCGCACTCCTCGACACCAGGAACACCACCGACAACCAACCCGCGCCGAACGGCCCGGGCACCGGACAGGGCGCTCGCCGCACCGCGGACGACGGCCTGCTCGAGCGTCTGTCGGAACCGAGGGACGCACGTGCCGGCGCCCTGATCTGCTTCCCGTACGCGGGAGGCAACGCGGTGAACTTCCAGCCGCTGGCCCGGGCCCTGGACACCGCCGGCGGACCGGCCGTGTACGCCGTCGAGCTGCCCGGCCACGACGTGGCGGCCGCCCGCGAACCCTTCGCCCCGCTGGAGCAGGTCGTCGACCGGGTCGTGGACGAGATCATCGGTCTGGGCCCGTCCCGGGTGCTGCTCTGGGGCCACTCCTCCGGCACCGCTCCCGCCGTGGAGACGGCACGGCGGCTCGAGGAGCGCGGTGTCGAGGTCGAGCGGGTGTTCCTCGCCGCGCAGCTGCTCGGCGGGGCCACGGAACGGCGGAACGGCGTCGAGGAGCTCACACGCAGGAGCAACGCCGAGATCGCCGCCGCGCTCGGCTACACCGAACTCGGTGAGCTGGACGCCCAGCGCGCCGAGCACATCGGCGCCGCCTACCGTCACGACTGCGTGGCCGCCCACCAGTACCTCGCCGGCCTCCTGGAGGCCCCGCCCGCGGTGAGGCTGTCCGCCCCGGTCACCGTCGTCGTGGCCGCCGACGACCCCGTCACGGCTTCCCCCGGGCGGCAGCGCGACTGGCGGCTGCTGGCCGAACACGTCGATCTGTACGAGCTCGCCGACGGCGGCCACTACTTCCTCCGCACCCGTCCGGCCGAGGCGGCACGAGCCGTGCTGCGCGCCGCTGTCCTGCCGGCTCCTTCCTGAGCCGCGACCGAAAGGAAAAGAGATGTCGTCCTCATCCCACGCGTCACTGCTCGACGTGGAGTCGCAGCCGGGCAGGCCCCCGGTCCTGCGCGTCGAGTCCCCCGGGGACGCGGCGAGCTGGGCGGCCGGGCAGCGGGAGGCGCTGCGCTCGCTCGTCGCCGAGCGCGGCTCGGTGCTGGTGCGCGGTCTGGGGCTGCGTGAGGCGGACCAGGTCGGCGCGGTGTTCCAGCAGCTGGCGGGCGGCGCGCTGATGACCGAGCGGGAGGCGTTCGCCGCGCGGGAGTCGTACCGGGACGGTGTGTACTCCTCCACCGCATGGCCGCCGAACCAGCCGATGTGCATGCACCATGAACTCAGCTACACCCTGACGTCCCCCGGCACGATGATGTTCGCGTGCCTGACCGCGCCGGCCTCCGGCGGGGTCACGGGAGTCGCGGACGCGACGGCCGTGCTGGAGGCGCTGCCCTCGGCGATGACGGAGCGGTTCGAACGCGAGGGCTGGCTGCTCACCCGCAGCTACAACGACGAGATCGGCGCCTCCTGGGCCGACGCCTTCGGCACCGGCGACCGGGCCGCCGTCGAGGAGTACTGCCGCGCCAACGCCATCGACGTCGCCTGGCAGAGCGACGGCGGACTGCGCACCCGCCAGCGCCGCAGCGCGGTCGTGCGCCACCCCGTGACCGGAGCGCGCTGCTGGTTCAACCAGATCGCGTTCCTCAACGAATGGACCCTCGCCCCCGAGGTCCGCGAATACCTGATCGACGTCTACGGCGAGGACGGCCTGCCGTTCAACACCCGCTACGGCAACGGCGACCCGGTCGGCGAGGACGTCGTACGGACCCTCAACGAGGTCTACGAGGCCCACACGGCCCGCGAACCCTGGCAGCCCGGCGACCTGATGCTCGTCGACAACATCCGCACCGCACACAGCCGCGAGCCCTACGACGGCCCCCGCGAGATCCTCGTCGGACTGGCCGATCCGGTGTCCCTGGCCGACTGCTCGCCGACCGTCGAGGTGAGGGAGCCATGACCACCGTCCGAAACAGCGGGACGGAGTCCGCCGTGGAATCCGTGAAGCCCCGCCCGCACAGCCCGGGCGACCGGGACAGCAGCCCCGGGACCGCGCCGTCGTTCGCGGTGATCCCGGGTGTGCAGGTGCAGCGTGCGCTGCAGGGCCACGAGAAGCGGATCGTCGAGCTCGTCGAGGCCACGTACCGGCTGCACGGCGAGGGACGTACGGTCAGTCCGGCCTCGTACTTCCTGCGCTTCCCCGACCGTCCGGCGTCGCGGATCATCGCGCTGCCGGCGTCGCTCGGCGGGCAGTCCGGGGTGGACGGCATCAAGTGGATCTCCAGCTTCCCGGCGAACGTGGAGTCCGGATTCCCCCGCGCCTCCGCGGTGCTGATCCTCAACGACCACGACACCGGCTACCCCTTCGCCTGCCTGGAGAGCTCCATCATCAGCGCGACCCGGACGGCGGCCTCGGCGGCGCTGGCGGCGGACCGGCTCAGCCGGGGCCGGTCGGCCGGGCGCCCGACGCGGGTCGGGTTCTTCGGCACCGGTCTGATCGCCCGCTACATCCACACCTTTCTCGCGGGCACCGGCTGGTCGTTCGACGAGATCGGGGTGCACGACGTGGCGCCGGAGAGCGCGGCCGGGTTCCGCTGCTACCTGGAGCAGTCGGGCACGGCGGGCCGGATCAGCGTGCACGAGGACCCCGAGGAGCTGATCCGCTTCAGCGACCTGCTGGTCTTCGCGACCGTCGCCGCGAAGCCGCACGTCACGGACCCGGCGTGGTTCGCGCACAACCCGCTGGTGCTGCACGTCTCCCTGCGCGATCTCGCCCCGGAGATCCTGCTCGCCTCGGCCAATGTGGTGGACGACGTCGAGCACTGCCTCACGGCGGACACCTCTGCGCACCTGGCGGAGCAGCGGACGGGCGGCCGTGCCTTCCTGGACGGCACGCTCGACGACGTGATCGCCGGCCGGTTGACGGTCCCGGCGGACCGGCCGGTGGTCTTCTCGCCGTTCGGTCTCGGGGTGCTGGACCTCGCGGTCGGCGCATGGGTCTACGACGAGGTGGCGCGCTCCGGCGGGCTGCACGTCGTCGACGGCTTCTTCCACGAACTGCACCGGTACGGCTGAGCTGCCCGGAAGCCAGTGAGGAGGCTCATTGCAGGACTGGTCCCCAGGAGAGAACAAGGGTCAAGTCTCCGTAGCACCACGGACCACACCACGGCCGCTGACGCAGGGGCCCCACGGGTCCACTGCAGACGAGGAGGCCATCGTGCCTGTCATATCCGTTCCCCAAGACTTCAACGAAGACGATCTCTACATCGACCTCGAGTCGATATTCGGGCGCTCGCTCTTCCTGAAGTGCGAGGGCTTCAACTTCGCCGGCTCGATCAAGCTCAAGGCCGCGATCGAGATGGTGGAGGGCGCCGAGCGGGACGGAGTCCTGACGCCGGATTCGATCCTCGTAGAGTCCTCCTCGGGCAACCTGGGTGTGGCGCTGAGCATGATCGCGGCGAGTAAGGGCTACAAGTTCCTGTGCGTCACCGACTCCCGCTGCAATCTGACGACCCGGCTGATGATGGAGGCCCTGGGCAGCCAGGTGCACGTCATCGCCGGCCAGGAGGCCCACGGCAGTTTCCTGGGCGCTCGGATCGACTACCTCCGTGCGCTGTGCGCCTCCGACAGCCGGTACGTGTGGCTCAGCCAGTACACGAATCCCGGCAACTGGAAGGCGCACTACCGCAGGACGGCGCCGGAGATCGCACGCCAGTTCCCCGAACTGGACACACTGTTCATCGGCGCCGGGACCACCGGCACGCTGATGGGCTGTGCCCGCTTCTTCCGCGAGTGGCACCGGCCGGTGCGGATCGTCGCGGTGGACAGCGTCGGCTCCGTCTCCTTCGGCGGTGAGGCGGGGCGCAGGATGATCCCCGGGCTGGGGATGAGCATCCGTCCTCCGCTGCTCGACGAGTCCTTCGTGGACGAGGTGATCCGCGTCGAGGAACGGGACACCATCCGGGCCTGCCACCGGCTGGCCCGCCGCGGCTTCCTGTTCGGTGGCTCCACCGGCACGGTCGTCAGCGGTGCGATGGGCTGGCTCGCGGAGCACGGCGGCGACGGGCGCACGGCGGTGGCCATCGCGCCCGACCTGGGCGAGCGCTACCTCGACACCGTGTACCAGACCAACTGGCTGCACGGACTCTACGGTGACGACATCCTCGAACCCGAGCCGGCGAACGCCGAGTCCTGGATCCTGCCCACCGCTCCCCCGCCGGCACCGTCGCCGGGCGGCCGGCGTCCGCACCTGCGGACGGGCGACCGCGCGGCCCGCAGACGCCACCGGCGCCGCAGCGGCGGGTGAGGACGCGCAGGACGTGGGAGCGTCCGAGACCTGGGGACGGGGTGACGGCCGGGCGGGCCGGGCCGATGTGCGGGGCCGGTCCGCCGGCGGCGTACCGGCCCGGCCTCGCTCACAGGGGCGCCAGGCGGTGCCCCAGCCCGGGCAGGTCCGGGAGCTGGACGTGGCCCGTGCCGCTCGTCGCCGCGAAGGTCTCCGGGGCGAGCGGCTCCTGCTCGACGAGCAGGGGGCCGACCAGGTCGGGCGGGACCGTGGCGTGCGGGAGGGCCGCGGAGAGATGGGCGGCCGCCAGGGTCGCGACGCCGAGCTCCGGCATGGAGCCGATCTTCACGGCCAGACCGGCCGCCTCGGCGACGGCGGCGATCTGACGGGCCCGGTGGAGGCCGCCGACCTTCAGGATCTTGATGTTGAGCACATCGGCGGCGCCACGGCGCACGATCTCCAGCGCGTCGTGGAGCGACTGGAGCGACTCGTCGGCCATCACCCGTGCGCCGCCCTGGGCGCGCAGCGCGGCGAGCCCCGCCAGGTCCCAGCGGGGCAGGGGCTGTTCGACCAGGTCGAGCCCGGCGTCGGCGAGGCGCGCGACCGTGCGGAGCGCGCTGCCGGGTGCGTAGCCCTCGTTGGCGTCGAGGGAGAGCGACACGGAGTCGGGGACGGACTTCCTTACGGCGGCGACGAGTTCGACGTCCCGCTCGGGGTCCTCACCGCCCTTGAGCTTGATGTGGGGGAAGCCGTACTCGGCGTACCGCGCGGCCTCCTCGACGCTCTCCGCGATGCTGCCGAGTCCGACGACCCAGGTGGTGGGCACGCGATGGGTGACGGCCCCGCCGAGGAGGAAGTGCGCGGGCCAGTCGGCGGCGCGGGCGGCCAGGTCGTGGAGGGCGAGGTCGAGCGCGGCCTTGGCCAGGTGCTGGCCGCGGATGGCGGCGTCCATGGCCGCGTGCGCCCCGGCCAGATCGCGCGGGTCGCGGCCGATGAGGGCGGGCGCGGCGTGCTCGGTGAGGGCGGCGCGCAGGCCGGCCAGGGTCTCTCCCGTGTACGCGGTCATCGGTGAGGCCTCGCCGAAGCCGGACGCCCCGTCGGTCGTGCGTACCTCGACGAGCAGACTGACGAGTTCGGGGCTGGTTCCGCTGCTGATGGCGAACGGGCGGCGGTAGGGGGCGCGGACCACTCGGGTGTGGAACGAGGCGATCTTCAAGCCGGCTCAGCTCCTTCGCAGGCGTCGTTTCGGTCCGGACCGTAACTTCCCTCGCGACGGTCGTACGCAAACGGGCGGCGGCGGAGGGCGCGGCCGCGCCCGGTCCGCCGCCCCGGACGGCGCCGCCCCTGCGGAAGCGCCACCCCCGCCCGCAGCGCGCCGGGCTACAGCCGCACGCGGTACACGATGGGCGGCCGGCCGGTCTGACCCTCCTGGCGGATGCCGGTCGGGACGGCGACACCCGCGCGCTCCAGCCGCTTGAGTATCCGGCGCGCCGTGCGCTGCTGCACGGACAGGTGCTCGGCGACGGCGTGCGCCGTCAGCCCCTCCCCCCGGTCGCCGGAGGCGAGTTCACGCAGCCGGTCGAGGGTCTGCGGGCTGATGCCGGTGCGCCGCGCCAGCAGCGCGGCTCCGCCGGCAGGGGCGGTCTCGCCCTCGGTGTCCCCGACGGCGCCGTCGATGACGATGTCGACGTCGTCGGTCATCGACACGACGCCCGCGGCGGCGCCGACGGACCGGGCCCGGTTCACCGCGCGGCGCGCGAGGGCCTCGGCCTCGGCGGCGGTGCGCCCGAGGCCGAAGCCGACGTGGGCGGTGCCGTGCCGGGCGGCGAGGACGTCGAGGAAGGGGATGCGGGTGAACCGGTCGGTGGCCTTCTCGAGCACGCCCCGGGTGGTGACGACGAGCCGCCGGCCGTCGGGCAGTGCGGCGAGGCTGCCGCCGAGGATCCTTACGTCGTCGGCCAGCCGGTCGTCCGCGCCGGGCAGGTCGATGACGCCGAGGGCGACCTGGGCGTCACCGCTGTGCTGCCCCGCCGTGGCGAGGGCGAGGGCCTGGAGGGTCGCGAGGATGGAGTGACGCGAGGGGGCGAGCCGTACGGCGTGGGTCCGGTGCTCCAGGACGTGGAACGCCGAGCCGAGGCAGGTGATCGCGACCCTCGACTTCCGCGTGTCGCGCGCGTCGAGGTGGAAGTCGACGAGGTCCTGGGAGGTGAGGCCGGGCCGGTAGGGCAGGACCTGTATGTGCTCGGTGGGGAGCTTCGCCTCGGTGAGCGTCTCCAGCACCTCGTCGCGGCGGAGGGTGTCGATGGAGACACGGGACACGTCGTGGCCGAGGCGGAGCAGTTCGACGAGGGCCCGCAGCAGGGTGGCGCCGCTGTAGGGCACGTACATCGCCGGGCGGTCGAGGACGCCCGCCGCCGCGGCGAGACTGTGCGGGACGACTCCGGTGAACAGCAGGGCGTCCGCGGTGGAGCCGGCTCCGGTGACGACGTCCGTCGTCTCGGCCTCGTGGCGGTACGGGAGCGGCAGCAGCCGGCCCGGGCCCGCCTGGCCGCCGACCGCGACCACCTTGCGGACCAGGTCCTCGGGGCCTATCACGCCGACCGTGAGCGGCATGGCCCGGTCTCCGTTCTGCTGGGGTCGCGACGACGACCTGGGGGGGAGGACGCACGCTACCGGCGGGCCGGGGACGCGTGTCGCGGGCGGTTCGCGCGTGATTGACGACCGACCACGGGAGTCCTAGTTTCGGCCCAGGCCATAATCGTGTGCTGCCGAGAGGATAATCCCCCGATGCCGCAACGGGAAATGCCACTGCCCACAGTTCTCGAACCGCGCGGCAGGACCTTCGGCGAGGAGGAGCGCGCAGCGGTGCTGCGGGTCCTCGACTCGGCGGTCCTGTGCGGGGCGTTCGGCGGGGAGACCCGGGCGCTGGAGGCCGAGATGGCGGCGCTGTACGGGCGTGCCGAGGCCGTCTCGTCCAGTTCCGGCACGGCCGCGCTCCACCTCGCGGTCGCCGCTGCCGGGGTGGGTCCCGGGGACGAGGTCGTCACCACCCCGATCTCGGACTTCGGCACGGTCGCGCCGGTGCTCGCCCAGGGCGCCACGGTCGTGTTCGCGGACGTACGGGCGGACGACGGCAATCTCGATCCGGCCGCGGTCGAGGCGGCGATCACGCCCCGCACCCGCGCCGTCGTCGCGGTCCACCTCTTCGGCGGTGCCGCCGACGTGGTCCGGCTGCGGGAGATCTGCGACCGGCACGGGGTGCTGCTGATCGAGGACTGCGCGCAGGCGTGGCTGGGCGAGGACGAGGACGGCAGGCTGCTCGGCACCGTCGGCGACATCGCCTGCTTCAGCCTCCAGCAGTACAAGCACATCACGGCCGGCGACGGCGGCCTGAGCATCACGGACGACCCGGAACTGGCCCGCAGGATGCGGCTGTTCATGGACAAGGGCTGGGACCGCACGGAGGGCCGCATCCACCGCACGATGGGTCTGAACTACCGGATGACGGAGCTCGCCGCGGCGGTCGCCCGGGCCCAGCTCACCCGGGTCGCCGAGGTCGTACGGGTACGGCGGGAGCGGGCCGCCCGGTTCGCGGCGGCCGTGGCGGGGCTCGGGCCGGCCGCCGAGGTCCGTCTCCCCACGCGGCGGGCCGGGCACGCCTGGTGGGTGATGCCGCTGCTGGTGGACGACAACTCCCGCTGGGCGAAGGGGCTTCGGACCGCGGGCGTGCCGGCGCTGCCGGGCTATCTGGAGCGGCCGCTGTACGCCAATCCGGCACTGTCCGGCCATCCGCCGGGCCCGTGTCCCCGGGCGGAGACGCTGATCGACCGTACGCTGCTGGTGCTTCAGTGGAACGAGGCGTACACCGAGGACGACGTCGACCGTATCGCCCGGGCACTGGGCGAGGTGGGAGCGCGATGAGCACGAGCACGACGACGGCGCACGACCGGCCCGCCGCGTACGAGTGGCTGACGCCGTCCCCGCGGGAGCAGATCGGCTGGGACGTGGACGTGCTGTACGGGCCGTGGCCCCGGCACCACCGGGACATCCCGCTCGCGGAGGTGCGCCGGCGCCTGGACCGCTCCCCCGTGTGCGGGGCGCTCGCCCTGTCCACGCGCGGTCCGCTCTTCGACGACCGGGCGGGCAACGAGGAGACGCTGCGCGACCTGGCGGACTGCCCGGAGCTGCTGCCGGTGGGCACCGTCGACGTCCGGGACGCGCTGACCGCCGAGGACCGGCTGGACGAGCTGGCGGCGGCGGGGGTGCGCTTCCTGCGTCTGTTCACCGTCGAGCAGGCCACCGACCCCGGCTTCCCCGGCTACCGGCGGGTCGTCGATCTGGCCCTGGCGCGCGGGCTGGTGCTGCTCCACGACGGTGACCCGCGCCGCTACGGCCCTCCCCTGATGGGCCGGGGCGCCGATGTGGTCTTCCTGGACCTGCACGCGTACCTGCTGGCGGACTTCCTCCTGATGGCGCGCGAGGAGCCGGGGTTCCGGGTGACGACGCGGATGCTGTCGGGTCCCGACTCCGTCGAACGGGTCGTTCACTCGGTGGGGGCGCGTCATCTCGTCTTCGGCTCGCGCACCCCGTTCATGGACATCTCGCCGCTCACGCTGCGGCTGCGGTACGCGGACATCTCCGACGACGAGCGCGAGGCCATCGCCACGAGGAACATCGAGGAGCTGCTGAGCTGATGCCGATCATCGACGTGCACGCCCATGTGGGCCGCTGGCAGTTCCACCTCAGCTGCGGCGACGCGGACGACAACCTGCGCCTGATGGACCGCTACGGCATCGACCTCCAGCTGGTGTCGGCGTCCGAGGCGGTGGTGTACGACGCGGTCGCCGGGAACGCGGCGCTGATGAAGGAACTGGCGTCCCGGCCGCGCCTGTACGGCTACGCCGTGGTGAACCCGAACCGGATCGAGGAGAGCGCCGCGGACCTGCGCCGCTGCCTGGACTCCGGGCGGTTCGTCGGCGCGAAGATCCACACGCACTATCCGGGGCGGCTGCCCGGTTCGCGGGAGATGGCCGAGGCGTTCGACGTGGTCGCCGAGGCGGGCGTACCGCTGCTGCTGCACACCTGGGGGCGGGAGGTCACCCAGCTGCCCGACATGGTGGCGTCGCGCCCGGGACTTCGGGTGATCATGGGCCACGCGGGCGGGGACGCGTGGCGCGAGGCGGCGCACGCGGCCGCTTCGTGCGAGGGGCTGTACCTGGAGCACTGCCGTACCGCCGCCGACGCGGGGCGGGTCGCGTACGCGCGCGAGGCCGGGGTGCCCGTGGAGCGGATGCTGTTCGGCACGGACGCGACGCTGATCGACCCCTGCTGGTCGCTGGGCGTGCTGCGGGACGCCGGGTTCACCCCGGCGGAACTGGACCGGGTGCTGTGGCGCAACGCGGCGGAGCTGTTCGGGCTCGAGGTCCCCGTCTGACGGCTCTCCCCGAGGTCCGGGAGAGCCCTCTCCCGGACGTCTGGAGCCGGGCAGGGCCCGCTCCCTCCGGCGCGGCCGCCGGAACCGGCCCCACGACAAGGCCCGCTCCCCCGGCCGCCGGAACCGGCCCCACGACAGGGCCCCGCTCCCCGGGGCCGGAACCCCGGCCTCGCGGCAGACCCCGGTGCCCGTCGTCGACCGCCACGCTCCGGCGGCCGCCACGCGGAGCTCCCGGGCCCGCACCCACCGGGACGGCTCGTTTCGCCGGAGGCGGCCCGCGCCGCCCCGTCAGCGGGCCTCGTCCGGCTCCTTCGCGAGCCGCTCCAGGCAGTCGACCACGGCCCGGCGCTCGGCGTCGGGCAGGTCCGGACCGTACGGATCGTGCGCCGCCTCCTCGGGGACGGCGCCCTCCCAGACCGCCGCCCACAGCATGCGCTGCACGTAGCCCTCGATCGGGTCGAGGAAGGTGGCCTCGGCGAAGGCGTCCAGCCGCGCCGACGCCCGGACGAACGCCGCGTGGTCACCCGCGCGCCAGGCGTCCAGCACCGCGGTCGTCAGCGGTACGCGGGCGGCCGCGATGCCGACGAGGGCCGAGTCGGCGCCCCACATCAGCGAGGGCCCGAACATCCGGTCCTCGCCGGTGATGACCAGCTTGCCGGTGGGCCGCGCCGCCCTGATCGCGTCCTGGCAGGCCATCGCCCGGTCCAGGGTGGCGAGTTTGAGGCCGGCCGCGGCCGGCAGTCCGAGGAGCCTGCCGACCAGCCGCGGCGGATAGGGGTATCCGCCCGCCTCGCCGTGCAGGAAGAAGCCGAGCACGGGTAGCCCGCTCGCCGCGGCCGCCTCCTCGTGGAGGGCGACTGCGGCGTCCTCGTCACCGGCCAGCAGGGCCGACGGGTAGACCATGACGGCGTCCGCGCCGCCCTCGGCGGCCTGTACCGCCATGGCGACCGTGGCGGCCACCGCGTCGCGCGGCCGTTCGGCGCGCACGGACCGCGGCACGCCGACGCCCGCCACGACCGGCCCTTCCACCGCCGACCGCCACACCCCGAGGACCCGGCGGCGGTCCTCCTCGGAGAGGTACAGCCCCCGGCCGGTGTGCGCCCACACGGCGACTCCGCCGACCGGCTGGGCCGCGATGCGTCCGGCGTAGCCGCGCAGGGCCGCGAGGTCGACGACTCCCCGCGCGTCCATGGGGGTTGCGACCGCGGGCAGCACGGTGCCGCGGAGCCGGCGCACCAGCAGGTCCGTCGCAGACATGGGTGTTCTCTCCCGTCTGTTGCGGTCGTCGCCGCTACGCTAGCCTTTACGGTCCGGACCGTAAAGGAAGGGATTCCGCCCTGATGCGCCTCGGCCTCTACGTCAACCTCTACGCGGACAAGGCGGACCGGCCCCGGCTCGCCGACGCGGTGGAGCAGGTCCGGCTCGCCGAACAGGCCGGGTTCTCCTGGGTGGTGCTGGGCGAGCGCCATCTGCACCGGCCCGGCTACCACGAGGCGCTCACCTCCCTGGCCTATCTCGCCGCGCACACCGAGCGGATCGGGCTGGCGACCGCCGGGCTGATCGCCCCCGTCTACCAGCCGGTGTGGCTCGCCGAGACGCTGGCGCACATCGACGTCCTGTCGGGCGGCCGGCTCACCGCCGGGTTCGTCCTCGGCTACCGGCCCGAGGAGTTCACCCTGTTCGGCACCCGGCCCGCGGAACGCGTACCGCGCTTCGAGGAGTGCCTGGAACTGCTCACCCGGCTGTGGACCGGCGACGAGGTGACGTTCGAGGGCCGCTGGACCCGGGTCGAGGGGGCGTACCTGTCGCCGCGGCCCGTGCAGGACCCGCGGCCCCGGATCTGGAACGGCGGCCGTGTGCCCGCCGCGCTGGAGCGCACGGCCCGGATGTGCGACGGCTGGACGACGTCCTTCAACGAGACGGACGCGGAACTCCCGGAGAAGATCCGGGCCTACCGGTCGTACCCGCAGGGTCCGGCCTCCCTGGGCGCCGAGGTCATCGTCTGCCGTGAGGGATACGCGGCCGCCACCACCCAGCGGGCGCGGGCGGCGCTGGAGCGGCCGCTGCGGGGGCTGTACGACGCGTACGGCGACTGGAAGCGCACCTCGGCGGACGCGGCACGGTACGCCCAGCAGTGGGACGACATCGCGGCCCGTTCGGTGATCGGCTCGCCCGACGAGTGCCGGGAACGGATCGGCCGGTACGCCGAGATGGGCGCGGACGGACTGGTCCTGCGGGTTCAGCCGCCAGGGATGCCGCAGGCGGACGCGCTGCGTGCCATCGAGGCGTTCGGCGAGCTCGGCGTCTGACGCGAGGGGCCGCGCCTCACGGCGGCGAACCGCGTGCGACCGCGGCCGGAACGGGCCGGCCGGACCGGCGTGCTCAGCGGCGGGAGCCGTTCAGCAGGGCGTCCATGGTGCCGTGCAGGATCTGCTCGCGGTCCGGCTCGTCGAGGTCGGCCAGCAGCACCCGGCCCAGACCGATACGCAGGTCGAGGAAGGCGGCGTCCGAGCCGAAGGCGATGCGGTGCGCCCCGGTCTCGGCGACGAGCCGCACGAGATGACGTGCCGTCATCAGGGAGCCGCAGGTCTCCAGCACCAGGTTCGGACAGCGGGCGGCGGCCTCCACGGCGGGTGCGCGGCCCTCGGGGAGCAGTCCCGCGTGGCCCATGAGCAGCGGCACCTCCGGGTGGCGCGGTGCGACGGCCGTGAAGCGGCTGACTCCGGAGTGGCGGCTGCCGTGCCGGCTGTGCGCCAGGACGATCCGGCCGTGGTCCGCGGCGGCCTCGAAGGCGGGCGTGTAGGCGGGGTGGTCGAGGGCGAGTTCGTGGACCTCGGGATGGAGTTCGACGCCGACGACGCCGGGCACCTCGAGCAGGTCCCGCAACCGGGGCGCGGCCTCGGGGTCGTGCGGGTTGTAGACCGCGTAGCCGAGCAGGCGCCCGGGGTGCGCGGCGAGTTCGTCCAGCAGGAGGGCGTTGCCGGCGCGGGCGTCGGGGCCGACGGCCAGCAGGTGGGAGACGCAGGCGCTGGCGACTCCGCAGCGGTCCATCATGGCGATCAGTCCGGCGGCGGAGCCGTCGGTCATGGCGAAGGCGTGCCAGCGCCCGAGGTGGCCGTGGGCGTCGACCACACGCGGCCGGTGGCCTCCCGCCGGTCCGCCGGTCCGGGGCCCGAAGGCGCCGACCGGTCCCGGCAGCGGTCCCTGTTGCCCGCCCCGGGTGCGCGGGGCGCCGGCCGGTCCCGTGTCGCCCGCCGTCATGCCGGGCTCCCGAGGAACCGCAGGGCGTTGCCGCCGGCGATGAGGGCCGTGTCCTCGTCCGGCAGGTCGAGGGTGTCGAGGAGATGGCGCGGGCCGGCGTCGTCCGTGACGGGCGCGCCGGTCCCGAACAGCACGCGGTGGGCTCCGTACCGCTCGGCGAACCACTCCACCTGGCGGTGTCCGGCGAGCGTGGAGGTGTCGACGTGCAGTTGGTCGTGGGTGTCGAGGAGTTCGGCGAGTTCGCGCAGGCTGCGGTGGCCCGTTCCGGTGAGGACGATCCTCAGACGCGGCCGGCTGCCGGCGAGCAGGTCGACGTCGGTGGCGGTGACGGCGTCCCAGGCGAGCAGCACCGTGACGCCGGCCCGGGACAGTGCCGCGGTCAGGCACAGCGCGCCCGGCCCGGTGGCGGCCCAGCCGTGGACGTCGGGGCAGAGCCGGACGAGCCGGGCGCCGCCGCCCGTCCAGTCACCGGTCCCCAGCGGGCCGGGCACGAGGACGGGCACGGGCAGCAGCCGCTCGTCGGCGGTGCGGGCCAGCCGGGCGTTGCCGTCGCGCGGGTCCCCGTACACGGCGTGGGAGTGCACGACGCAGGCCGAGTCGATCCGCAGCCGCTCCAGTTCCTTGACCAGTCCGATCTCGTCGCGGCTGGGCACGTCGTCGTGGGGCAGCGGGCCGAGGACCCTGTTGACGTCGACCACGGCCGGCGCGGCGAGGGTCACGACTTGAGCCCGGAGGTGGCGATCGAGTCGGTGAGGTAGCGCTGGAGCAGTCCGAAGACGAGGAGGCAGGGGATGACGGTGATGGTCGCGCCGGCCATGATCTGGTTGATCGCCACGTTCTCCCCCTCCAGAGTGGCGAGTCCCACGGTGAGCGTGCGCATCTCCTCAGACTGGCCGATGACCAGTGGCCAGAGGAAGTCGTTCCAGTGCCACAGGAAGACGAACACGCCGAGCGTGGCGAGCACGGGCCGGATCAGGGGCACCACGACGGTCGTGTAGATGCGCCATTCCGACGCCCCGTCGATCCTGGCGGCCTCGAACAGCTCGTCGGGCAGCTGCACGATGAACTGGCGCATCAGGAACACGGCCTGCGAGTTCGCGAGCGTCGGCACGATCAGGCCCCAGTACGTGTCCACGCCGCCCAGCTCCGAGACGAGGATGTAGTACGGGATCAGGGTGGCCTGGAACGGCACCATCAGCGTCGCCAGGAAGGACCAGAAAAGGATCTCGCGGCCGGGGAAGCGCTTCTTGGCGAACGCGTAGCCGGCCATGGACGAGAACAGCAGGATGAGCAGCACCGACACCAGCGAGTAGATGAGCGAGTTGACGGCCCAGCGGGTGACGTCGGCGTTCTCCAGGACGTCCGTGAAGTTGGCGAACGTGGCCCGGGTGACGTCCAGGGCGCCCGGGAGGGTCTGGCCGCCGGCGGGGGCGAACGCCACCAGCACCATGACGACGAACGGTGTCACGGTCACGACGGCGACCAGGACGAGCAGCACGGGCAGTCCGAGCCGGGCCGCCGCCCGCCGAGGGGGCCGCGCGGTCCCGGCCGGAGGTGCGGAGGACGGCGCGGGCACGGGGGACACGGACCGCTCGGCGGACGTGGAGGGGGTCGCCATCAGTCCGTGTCCCTTCCGATGAGTCGCCGCTGGACGAGCGAGAAGACGAGGACGACGAGGAACAGGACGAGGCCGACCGCGCTGGCGTAGCCGAAGTCGAAGAACTTGAAGCCGGCGTCGTAGAGGAAGTACACGAGCGAGTAGCTGGCGCGGACCGGGCCGCCGGCCGTCATGACGTACATCGCGTCGAAGACCTGGAAGCCGAGGATCGCCTCGATCACGAGGACGAAGAACAGCACCGGGCGCAGCAGGGGCAGGGTCACCCATCGGAAGCGCTGCCAGCCGCTCGCGCCGTCGATGGTGGCGGCCTCGGTGACCTCGCGGGGGATGGACTGGAGTCCGGCGAGCAGGATGAGCATGGAGTAGCCGAAGCCCTTCCACGCCGAGGCGGCGGCGATGGACGGCAGTACCAGTGACTCGCTGCCGAGGAAGTCGACGGGGCCGATACCGAGGACGCCGAGGGAGGCGTTGAGCAGGCCGTCCTGGACCTCGTAGATCCACTTCCAGATGACGGCGGCCAGCACGATGCTCGTGACGTACGGGAGGAAGAACAGCCCGCGGAAGAAGCCGCGCAGCCAGAGGGTGCGATGGAGCAGGACCGCGGTGCCGAGGGCGAGGGCGACGGTCATCGGCACGTACAGGACCGTGTAGACGGCGGTGACGCCGAGGCTCTCCCAGAACAGGTCGTCGCCGAGGAGCCGGGTGTAGTTCCCGGCGCCGATGAAGGTCCATTCCCCGCTGAGCCGGTAGTCGGTGACGGAGAGGAACGCCGCTCCGAGCGTCGGCCCGAAGCGGAACACGATGAACAGCGCGAGCATCGGCGCGACGAACGCGAGACCGGCCAGTGCCTCGCGCCGCCGCAGGATCCGGCTCCGCGCCCCGGCGGCCCCGGGGGCGGGGCGGCCCCCGCCGCTCCGCTTTCCGGGGCCCGTTGCCTCGGCCCCGGGCGGCGGGCCGCTCGCTCCGGGCGGCCCGCCGCCCTCGTCCGGGGCGACCTCGTCGGTGGCGGTCTTCCTCAACGCTGACGCGCCAGCAGCTCGTCGGCCTCGGCGGCGGCCGCGTCCAGGGCCGCCTTGGGGCTCTTCTTCCCGGTCAGCGCGGCCTGGATCTCCGGGCTGATCAGCGCCATCAGCTGACGGGCCGCCGGGTTCGGCTCACCCGGATAGGTGTGTTCGAGCGCCTCCTGGTACTCCTTGGCGTAGGTGCTGTCGTTCGGGACCGTCACATCGGTCCGCGGCGAGAAGAAGCCGCCCGCCCTGCCCATGGACTCGATCTGCGCGGGCTCGACCATGTAGGCGATGAACTTCTCGGCCCCCGTCACGTTCTTGGACCTGGCGTTGATGCCGAGCCCGCCGGGCATGCCGAAGCAGACCTGCTTGCCGGGGCCGGTGAGGGCCGGGCCGACGATGACGTTGCCCTTGCCCCACGCCTTCTCGGCCAGTACGGCGTCGGCGGGGGTGTTGGTGTAGCCCATGGCGACCTGCTGCTTGCCGAGCGCCTGGTCGGTGAAGAGGTTGGCGTTGTTCATGGCGGACTTCGGCACGGCCCCGCTCTTGTAGAGGTCGACGAGGAAGGTGAGCGCCTCGACGCCCTCCGGGCCGTTGAAGGCGGCCTTGCCGCCGCCGTCGTCGAAGACCTTTCCGCCCGCCTGCCAGAGCAGCGGGTAGAAGCTCATGTTGAGCGAGGCCTCGTTGCTGGCGGAGTAGTCGAGGGTGGACGCGCCGGCCTGCTTCAGCTTCGGGGCCGCGGCCCTGATGGCGTCCCAGGTCGCGGGCGGCTCGGTGATACCCGCCTTCTCCAGCAGCTTCTTGTTGTAGAGCGTGCTGGTGACGGTGTGGTAGATCGGTGCTGCGTAGACCTTGCCGTCCTGGCTCATGGCCTGCAGGGCGTTCGGGCGGAAGGCGCTCCGGGCCTCCTCGATGGCCCGGTCGACCGGCTGGATCGCCCCGTTGGCCTGGTACTGGGGAATCTGGTCGGGCCCCAGCAGCACGACGTCCGGGCCCTTGCCGCTGCCGAAGGCGGTGGCGAGCTTCTGGTCCCGGTTCTCCCAGGGCAGCTGTTCGATGCTGAGGTCGACGCCCTTCTCCCGGGCTTCGAACCCTTTCTCGATCCCGTCCCAGTACGCGGTGTTGGCCTTCGGATCCATGATCACCGGGTACATCCAGACGGTGACCTTCTTGGACTCGGCGCCGCTGTCGCCGCCGCAGCCGGCGGCCGTGAGCGTGGTGAGCGTGAGCAGTGCGAGAGGAACGGTGGCGCGCTTGAACCCTGTCTTCATGGGGGCCTCCGGAAGCCCTGGGGACCTGGGGAAACGAGCGAAGAGCCCGGCACTTTCGGCCTGGGCCGAAAGTAGCCGGGCAGTTTTGGGCTGTCAATGCTCCCTCAACACCTGCTCCGCGTGGGGGTGTTACGGCATCGGCCGAAAGGCGTAGTGCGGCGGTGCGCGGCGTGCGGTGGTGCACCCGCGCGCAGGCCCGTTCCGGCGCTCTTCGTGGGCCCCGTGCGCCCGGTGCGTCTGCTGCGCCGGGCAGGTCGACCGGTGGCGACCGGTGGGGTCGTCCGGTGGACGGAACGCGGTTGCCCGGGCGGTGCAGGCCGTACGTGCCGCTCAGGCCGGAATTCATGCACGGGGAGTCAGGGCCGGACGCGCCGACCCCGGGCGCTCGCGCGTCCGGGCTGTCGGGCCGGACAGGCGGAGATCTCCAGAAGGCCGGCCGGGCCTCCGCGCCCGCCCGGGCCGACGGGGCCGAGGCGCCGGGCGCCGGCGGCCCGGCCTCTCCGACGGCCGATCAGGGCGTCGGCCCGCGAGTGCCCGCGGCCCAGGAGCCCGCAGTCGATCCGGGCATACGCCCCCGAGTGCCCGCGGCCCGGGGCGTTCAGGAGGCGCGCTTGCGGGCGGTGGTCTTCTTCGCCGTCGTCTTCTTGGCCGCGGACTTCGAGGAGGCCGTCTTCGACGACGTGGCCGCCGCCGCCTTCTTGGCCGCCGTCTTCCTCGCCGCCGGCTTGGCCGCCGTCTTCCTCGCCGCCGGCTTGGCCGCCGTCTTCGACGCCCCCTTCGCCGCGGTCTTCTTCGCCGTCGCCTTCTTGCGGGGCTTCAGTTCCGTGACCGGCGCGGAGACCTCCGCCGCCTCGTCACCCCGGGCCTCCTTCGCCGCCCGCACGCTGCTCTCCAGCGCGGCCATCAGGTCGATGACCTTGCCGCCGCCCGCCGGCGCGGGCTGGGGCTCCAGTTCCACGCCCTCCGCCTTCGCCGCGATCAGCTCCTCCACGGCCTGCCGGTAGTCGTCGTGCAGCGAGTCGAGGTCGACCTCCCCGAGCGTGTCCATCAGCGCGTCCGCCAGATCGAGTTCCGCGTCGCGGATCGTGACGTCCGAGTCCGGCGCGACCCCCTCCGGCCGGCGCACCTCGTCCGGCCAGAGCAGCCCGTGCATGGCGATGACGTCGTCGACGACGCGGAGCATGCCGAGCCGCTCCCGCCCCCGCAGGGCGAACTTGGCCACTCCGACCTTCTTGCTCCGTTTGAGGGCCTCCCGCAGCAGCGTGTACGGCTTGGCCGCGGGCACGCCGTTCGCCGCGAGGTAGTACGCGCCCTCGATCTGGAGCGGATCGATCTCCGAGGCCGGGACGAAGGCGACGATGTCGATCGTCTTCGTGGTCGGCAACGGCAGCGAGGCGAGGTCCTCGTCGGTGATCGGGATCATCGTCCCGTCCGCGTCCTCGTACGCCTTCCCGATCTCCGCCTGCGACACCTCCTGGTCGTCCAGCTCACAGACCTTGCGGTACCGGATGCGCCCGCCGTCCTCGGTGTGGATCTGGCGGAAGGAGACCGAGCGACTCTCCGTGGCGTTCACCAGCTTGATCGGAATGCTGACCAGCCCGAAGGAGATCGCGCCGTTCCAGATGGATCGCACGTTTCATCCCTTTCATCCGATACGTAGGGATTCATGGGATTCTCATCGTATGACGCCCATCACCGAGGTGGAGGGGCGGCGTCTGGCCCTCAGCAATCTGGAAAAGGTCCTTCATCCGGCCACCGGGACCACCAAGGGCGAGGTGCTGCACTACTACGCCACCGTCGCGGACGCGATCCTGACGCACCTGCGGGACCGGCCGCTGTCCTTCCTCCGCTATCCCGACGGCCCCGACGGCCAACTGTTCTTCACCAAGAACCCGCCGCCCGGCACCCCCGACTGGGTGGAGGTCGTCGACGTGCCGCGCTCCTCCGGCGAGAGGGGTGAGCAGGTCGTCGTCCAGGACCTGCCGTCCCTGATGTGGGCGGCGAACCTGGTCGTGGAGTTCCACACCCCCCAGTGGAAGGCGGACCGGCCGGCCTGGGCCGACCGGATGGTCCTCGACCTCGACCCCGGGGTTCCGGCCACCGTCGTGGAGTGCTGCGACGTGGCGCTGTGGCTGCGGGGGCGACTGGCCTCCGACGGCCTGGACGCGTACGCGAAGACCTCCGGCTCCAAGGGCCTGCATCTGCTGGTGCCACTGGAACCGACCCCGTCCGAGGAGGTCTCCGCGTACGCGAAGGACCTCGCGATGGAGGCCGAGGCGGAACTCGGAGGGCTGGTGGTGCACCGGATGGCGCGCGCCCTGCGGCCGGGGAAGGTCTTCGTCGACCACAGCCAGAACGCGGCGGCCAAGACGACCGCCACCCCCTACACCCTGCGCGCCCGCGCCGAGCCGACCGCGTCCGCGCCCGTCACCTGGGACGAGGTCGAGGGCTGCGCATCGCCCGAGGACCTGGTCCTCCGCCTGGGCGACATCCCGGGGCGGCTCGAGCGGTACGGGGATCTGCTCGCGCCCCTGGCCGACCCCGCGGCGGCGGGCGCGCTGCCGTGAGCCCCCGTACGCAGGGCGCGTTGAGGCCCCCGTTGAGACCGGCGCTCGCCGAGCCGGTGGCCACGCTGCCGCGCGGTGAGGGACTGGCGTACGAACCGAAGTTCGACGGCCACCGGATGCTGATCTTCAAGATCGACGGCAAGGCGGTGCTCCAGGCCCGCTCGGGGCGCATCGTGACCACCGCCTTCCCCGATCTCGCGGAGGCCGCGCTCGCCCTGCCGGACGGCACGGTGGTGGACGGCGAGGTGGTCGTGTGGAGCGGCGGCCGGGTCGACTTCGCCGCCGTGCAGCGCCGGGCGGCCGCCACCGCGGCTCGGGCCGGGCTCCTCGCCCGCCGGATGCCCGCCTCCTACGCCGCGTTCGACCTGCTCGGGGAGCGCGGGGAAGATCTGCGCCCCGCCCCGTACGAGCGGCGCAGACAGCGTCTGACCGCGCTGCTCGAACCGCTCGGGCCGCCGCTCCAGCCGGTGCCGATGACCACGGACCCCGAACTCGCCGCGACCTGGTTCGAGACGCTGCCGGCGGCGGGGATCGAAGGGCTGGTGGTGAAGCACCTGAGCCGGCCGTACCGGCCCGGCGCCCGGGACTGGCGCAAGCTCCGCCACACGGACGTGCACGACGCGGTGGTGACCGGCTTCACCGGCCCCCCGGGCCGCCCGGCCGCCCTGGTCCTCGTGCTCCCCGACGACGACGCTCCGGTGGTGTCCAGCCCGCTGCCGCCCGCCCTGCGCACCCAGGCGGGCCGACTGCTCGCGGACCGCGCGACGGAGCACCCGGAGGGAGCACCCCGGACGGCGATGGCGATCGGGATCGGCGAGGTGCCCTTCCGCGCCGTGGAACCCGGGCTGGTGGCCGAGGTCGGGCGGGGCACCACCCGCCACAGCGTCGTCACGGTCCACCGGCTGCGGGACGACCTCATTAATCAAGTTTGACTAGTCGAGAAACCGGGGATACGGTACCTGCTAGTCAAGTTTGATGAGTCTGCACTAAGGAGTGTGTGTGCCCCAGCTTCCCGACACCGGATACCTCCCGACCTCCGATGAACTCGCCTCGATCGAGGCGTGGTTCACCGAGTACGACGCGGCCGCCGCGCGCCGCGACATCGAGCGGATGGCGGATCTGGCCGTCTTCCCGCTCAATCTGGTCAGCGACGACTCCGCGGGCAGTGGCGCCTCCGCCCAGTGGGACCGCGAGCAGTTCGTCCGGACCATGACCCAGGTCATGGGAGGCGGGTCCGAGGACATCACGTTCGCGTCGGTGCGGACGCCCGTCTTCCTCGGCCCCGCGATGGCGGTCGTCTTCACCGACTCCACCATGACCGCGGGCGGCACCACCCAGCAACTGCGGTACGCCGACGTCCTGATCAAGCGGGACGGGCAGTGGGCGTTCCAGACCATGCTGCAGAGCGGCTGGGGCGACAACCTGCGCTGAGCCGTCGCGCCCGCAGCGTACGTCCCGCCCGCGGCCGCGTCGACGGCCTCGGGCGGGACCGTACGCGACCGGGGCGCGCTCGTGCCCCCTTGCGCGGCCGCGGGACGTACGCGCCCGAGGTCCGAGGGCGCCGGCAGCCGCCGGACCGCCGACCGAGGGTCGGGACGTCGTCAACACCCGTACGCACAGCCCGATGTGACGTTCGGTCCGGGCAGCCCCACCCTCGCCCCACCGGCCACTCCGCCCCTCACCTCCCGCTCGCCCCGCCGCTCACCTCGCCGGTCCCCGGGGACCGGCGGTGCCCCGCGGGGCCGGCACATGCCGCTGCCCGTCCGACGAACGCGTTCATCCGGCTCACTTGCGCGGGGTGGGTTGCCGCCGTCCTGGTGCACACTCTCCCCAGGCATCCGGCTCACGGAAGGGAACGGCGTGTTCACGGGGATGGACGAGGTCGACTGGGCCTCGATGGGACATGCGTACGGTCCGGCTGACGACGTACCGGGGCTGCTGAGGGGGCTCGCATCCGCCGATCCGGCCGACCGGGAGACCGCGCTCGACGGGCTGTACACCGCGGTGCACCACCAGGGTGACGTGTACGACTCCACGCTGGCCTGCATCCCCTTCCTGCTGGAGCTCGTCGCCAGCCCCGAGGTGCAGGACCGGGGCGCCATCGTGGAGTTGCTCACCAGCATCGGCGGCATCGACCTCGACGACGACGAACTCGACCCGGAGGACGAGGAGTTCGAGGACGCCGCCAACTACGCGATGGCAGCCGCTGCGGTGGCGGCGGGGGCCGACGTCTTCGTCGGGCTGCTGGACGACCCGGACGCGGGGGTCCGGCTCGCGGCGCCCTGCGCGCTGGCGATGCTCCACGGCGACCCGGCGCGGGTGCTCGCCCTCCTCAGCGCCCGGCTGGAGGGCGAACGGGACACGGAGGTACGGCTCGCGCTCGTCGAGGCGGTGGGGCGGATCGCGCTGCGCCACGAGGCGCTGCGGGCCGAGTCGGTGACCTGGCTGACCACACTGCTCGCCGCGGACCGGCCGCCCGGGCTGCGGCTGGCCGCCCTCACCCAACTGGCCCGCTGCGCGCCCGGCCTGCTGCCCGACGACGTGGCGTCGACGGCCACCGCGCTGCTGCGGGCCACGGACGGCGCCGCAGCCGGGACGGGACCGTCGGTGGCGGGCACCGGCGGGCCGGGGGCCGGGGTCGCGACGGGGGAAGGCGGCGGCCCCGGCGCACCCTGGGCCGACGACCTGCTGCGGACACTCCACTCCGCCCTCGGCGACCGTGTCGAGGACCGGATCGCGCTGCTCACCGGCCAGCTGACCAGCGCCGATCCGGGGCAGCGCACGGACGCCGTATGGATGTGCCACGGGCTGATCCGGGCCTGGCGCGGCCCGTACGACGAGGTGGTGCGGCTCGTCGGCGCACAGCTCGGCGACCCCGATCCGCTGCTGCACGGCGCGGCGGTCAGCCTTCTGGAGAGCCTCTTCGGGCTGGCGCTGCCCGCGGCCGACGCGCTCGCGGAGCGGGTGCGGACCGCCGACGGGGACCGGCCGGCCGACCGTCGCGCGCTCGTCGCGCTCGCCCGGCTCGGCGACCCGCGTGCCGTCCCGGCGCTCGCACGGGCACTGGAGCAGCCGGATCTGCCGCGCGATGCGGCGTTCACCGTGCCGTACCTCGGCGACCTGGCCGCGCCGCTCGTGCCGCTGCTGCGGCGGCGGCTCGGCGAGCTGGCCCTGGACGAACAGCTCTACGAGCGGGCGGTGCCGCTGCTGGCCGGGATCGCCGGCGTACGGGCGGCCGAGGCGCTGCCCGAGGTGCTGCGGGTCCTGCGCGGCGCTCCGGCCAGGGGCGGCGAGTGGGTGACCGAGGCGGCGCTGCGCGCCCTCACGTCGTTCGGGCCTGCTGCCCTGCCGGCCGCACCGGAGCTCCGTGCGCTGCTCGGCGGGGCGTCCTCGCGCCCGTCCTCGTCGGTCGTCGCGGGCGCGGCGCGTGCGCTGTGGGCGGCGACGGGGGACGTCGCCGCGGTACTGCCGGTGCTCCGCGAGCTGCTCGCCGCGGACGGTCCAGACGAGCGCCGCGCCGCCGCGGCGGCGCTGGGCGCCGTCGGCGGCGCGGCGGCCGCCGCGGCGCCCGCGCTCCGCGACCTGCTCGCCTCGCCGGAACGGTGGCTCCGGATGGACGCCGCGGTCGCGCTGTGGCGGGTCACCGGCGAGGCCCGGGAATCCCTGCCGGTGCTGCGGACCGCGTGGGAGGAGAACCGCTACGGGCGGGTCGAGATCGCCGAGTGCCTCGCCGAGATGGGCCCCTCGGCGGGGCCGGCGGCGCCGCTGCTGCGCGCGGAGCTGGCGCGGCCCCGGCGGCACAACGTGCTGGACGGGGGGTCGGGCAGCCATGACATCGAGCAGGACGAACGCCTGCTCACCCTCTGCCGCGCGGCCCTCCGCGCTCACGCGTGAGGGGCCGGGGCGGGCGGGCCCGCGCACCAGGGCCGCGCGCCCCGGTCCGCCGCGCCGAGGAGTCCACCGGGCCGCAGGTCCGGCCCGGCGGGGACGGCCGGAACTCACCCGATCCGGAGGCCCCCGCGCACCCGGCGGACCGGCACCGCCTGAGCACGGACCCGGGCCTGGGCCTGGGCCTGGGCCTGGGCCCACGATCGGCGCGATCCGGCACGGCGGCGCGCGTGATGCTGCAAGGTCGCGCCTCGGCCCCGACGACTTCGACCTCGGCTACAGCTACGGCCACCGGACACGGCCGGCGGCCCCGGTCACAGGCACTGGCACCGGTATCAGCACCGGCACCCGGCCCCGCTCAGCCAGCCCCGTGTCCCGAGCGCCCGCGCGCACCGTCCGGTCCGGGCCGAACGGGGCCCATGGGGCTGGGCGCCGCCGGTCGCCCGGCCTCGACGGGAGCGTCACCACAAACCATCCGCAGGCCACTCGCAAAGGGCAAAAAGGACTTCCGTACCCTGGGGGACGGCCCGCATTCGCATCGACCTCCCCAGGACCCCTCTTGGCCCGCCACCGCACCCCCCGCCCCGCGCTCGCCGCCGTCGCCGTCACCGCCGCCGCGCTGCTGCTCGCCGGCTGCGACGACGCGGGCGGACTGGAGAGCGCCGGGCCCACGCCGACCGCCGTCGGGCCGGTGGAGCTGTGGCCGGAGCTGCCGGACATATCCGCGCCCCCCGTCGACTACGGCGAGAGTGACACGGAACACATACGCGGCATCAAGGTCCCCGGCGGCGACGTCCACTCCGTGGACCCGATCGCCGTCGTCCAGGCGGAGGTGGCCGCCCACCCCGGCGAGGTCACCGGACCGGACGGGCTCTACGAGGAGACGGCCCGGCAGATACGCGAGTGCGGGACGAAGCCGGGGAAGTGCCCCGTACTGAAGCCGTACTACCGGGATCTCACCGGTGACGGGAAGGACGAGCTGATCGTCGGCATCACGATGCCCGAACAGCAGACGGCGATACGGGTGTACATGCCGGAGAAGGGCGGGCTGACCCGCATCATGTCCGACGCGGAGGCGATCGTCAGCGTCGAGCTCGCCGGGCGGGACCTGATCCTGCGCGCGGTGTCCGCCGGCATCCCCGGCTACGAGTACCGCACGGCCTGGTCCTGGGACGAGCAGCAGCGGGCGATGCTCCCCGCGCGCGACGAGATCGTCCGGGTCAAGCCGTCCCGGCCCGCTCCCGAGTCGTCGGCGGACGCACGATGACGCGTACGACGACGGTCCGCCGGGCGCGGCGGTCACGGCGCCGGCCGCGGCTGCGCAGGCCCGCCTGGACCGCCACGCTCACCTGGAAGGCCGCGGTCTTCATCACCGTGATGTGCTGCGCCCTGGCGGCGCTGCTCGGTGCGCTGGTGCATGTGTCGGTGACCCGCCAGACCGTGGACCAGGCGCGCGAGAAGGCGCTGTCGAAGCTGGAGGACGTGACCGAGGCCTACGAGGCGGGCGAGCCGACGGGGCGGTACGGCGCCGTGGACCCGGACGGTCTGCCGTCCGGGCTGCGGGCGCTGGCGCTCCGCGGGCAGCGCGGCACGATGGTCTCGGACGTCGACGGCCGGCCGACGATGTGGGCCGCGGGCCCGGCGGACGGCCGCGCGCTGGCGGTCCGGGTCGACTACACCCTGAGCGCGCAGACGATCATGGGCCTCGACCGGGCCATCGTCGGCTCCTCCGCGCTGGCGATCGGCGCGACGCTGCTGGCGGGGGCCTTCTCGGTGACCCGGGTGACCCGGCGGCTGCATCTGACCGCGCAGGTGGCGCGGCGGATCAGCGCGGGCGATCTGGACGCGCGCGTCAACGACCCCCGGACGAAGGACCCTTCGCGCGGCGAGGACGAGGTGGCCACGGTCTCCGGCGCACTGGACACCATGGCCTCCACCCTGCAGCGGAAGCTGCTGAGCGAGCAGCGCTTCACCGCCGACGTGGCGCACGAGCTGCGCACCCCGCTGACGGGCCTGTCCGCGGCGGCCGAGCTGCTGCCGCCGGGGCGGCCGTCCGAGCTGGTGCAGGACCGGGTGCGCAGGATGCGGGCCCTGACGGAGGACCTGCTGGAGATATCGCGGCTGGACGCCGGCCGGGAGACGGTCGACCTCGACATCCATGAACTCGCGCCGCTGGCCGAGCGGGTGGTGCGGATGGCGCGCTCCACCGGTGCCAAGACGGATCTGCTGGTCGTCCGGGGCACGAGCGTGGAGACGGACAAGCGGAGGCTGGAGCGGGTGCTCGGCAATCTGATCACCAACGCGCACAAGCACGGTGCGCAGCCGGTGGTGGTCTCCGTGGACGGACCGGTGGTGTCGGTCCGGGACCACGGGACGGGATATCCGGAGTACCTGCTGGAGCACGGCCCCCAGCGGTTCCGTACCGAGTCCGGCGGCAAGGGCCACGGTCTCGGGCTGACGATCGCGGTGGGCCAGGCCGCGGTGATAGGGGCCGAGCTGGAGTTCGCGAACGTCGCCGGGGGCGGGGCGCTCGCCCGGCTGACGCTGCCCGAGTACGTGCACCTCGCCGACTGCCCGGACGCCGGCCCCGCGCCGGTGCCGGACACGGACGCCCGGCCGGTGCCGGAGCCCGGTCCGGGCGCCCCGGACACCGACATGCGGCGCACAGAGTCCACAGATAAGCGGATATAAGATCCCCGCTTGCTACGTTGCGTCGCATGACGGCAACGGCAGCGGAGGCTCCCCCGCCCGAACGGCCCCGCCCGGCGCGACGGAGGGGCGTGGAGCTCTCGCTCCTCCTGTGCGCCGTCCTCATCTCCGTCTACGGCTACGCCGACGTGGGTCTGGCCAGGAGCGGAGCCGTTCCGCCCGACGCTCTCGCCTACGGTGCGGGGCTCGGTCTGCTCGCGCTGCTCGCCCATCTCGCCGTGCGACTGCGGGCGCCCTACGCGGACCCGCTGCTGCTGCCGATCGCCGTCCTCCTCAACGGCGTGGGACTCGTCCTCATCTACCGCCTCGACCTGGAGACACCGGCCGACCGTGCCGCCCCGGCGCAGCTGATCTGGTCCACCCTGGGTGTCGCGCTGTTCATCGCGGTGGTGGTGCTGCTGCGGGACCACCGCGTACTGCAGCGCTACGCGTACCTCTCGGTGGTCACCGCGCTCGTGCTGATGATCGTGCCGATCCTGTTCCCCGCGGTGAACGGCGCCCGTATCTGGATCCGGGTCGGCGGTCTCTCGTTCCAGCCGGGCGAGTTCGCCAAGATCCTGCTGGCGGTGTTCTTCGCCGCGTACCTGGCCGCGAACCGGCACGCCCTCGCCCACACGGGCCGCCGGATCGGACCGCTGCGGCTGCCCGCGGGCCGGGTGCTCGGACCGGTGGTGGCCATCTGGCTGATCAGTGTGGTCGTGCTGGTGCTGGAGCGGGACCTCGGTACCTCGCTGCTGTTCTTCGGGCTCTTCGTGGTCATGCTCTACGTCGCCACGGGCAGGACCGGCTGGATCGTGGTGGGCCTGCTGCTCGCGGGCGCGGGGGCGTTCGCCGTCGGCACCCTGGAACCGCACGTGCACAGCCGGGTCGAGTCCTGGATCGACCCGTACGCGTCCATCGCGGCGGGCGACGGGCCCAGCCAGCTCGCGCAGTCGCTGTTCTCCTTCGCCTCGGGAGGCGTGCTCGGCACGGGGCTGGGCGCGGGCCACTCGGTCCTGATCGGATTCGCCGCCAAGTCCGACTTCATCCTGGCGACCGTCGGCGAGGAGCTGGGGCTGGCCGGGCTCACGGCGCTCTTCCTGCTGTACAGCCTGCTCGTGGCGCGGGGCTACCGCGCGGGACTCGATCTGCGCGACCCGTTCGGCCGGCTGCTCGCCGTGGGCCTCGCCGCGATCGTCGCCGTGCAGGTCTTCGTCATCGCGGGCGGGGTGACGGGCCTCATCCCGCTCACCGGCATGGCCATGCCATTCCTGGCGCAGGGCGGTTCGTCCGTCGTCACCAACTGGATCATCGTGGCGCTGCTGATCCGGCTCAGCGACTCCGCCCGTGAGCCGCACCCGGAACCGGTCGAGACGGGGGTGGTCGCGCCCGCCACCGCCCCGGCGGGACCTCCCACGCCGGAGGGAGCGCGATGACGCGGTACATCCGGCGCGCGGCGGCGCTGAGTCTGTTCCTGCTCGCCGCGCTGTTCCTGAACGCCGTACGCGTCCAGGTGCTCCAGGCCGACGGTCTCAACGGCAGCCCGGCGAACCGGCGTCCGGCCATCGCGCGCTACGACGAGCCGCGCGGCGACATCGTCGTCGGCGGCCGGCCGGTCACGGGTTCGAAGGACACCGGCGAGCAACTCCGCTACGAGCGCACCTATCTGGACGGCCCCCTGTACGCGCCGGTCACCGGCTACTCCTCGCAGACCTACGGCACGACCCTGCTCGAGCACGCGGAGGACGGGGTGCTGTCGGGCACGGACCCCATGCTCGCCCCGCTGCCCTTCTGGAACGAGTTCACCCGCTCCGAGCGGCCCGGCGGCAAGGTCCTGACCACGATCAGGCCGTCCATGCAGCAGGCCGCCTACCGCGGCCTGGACGGCAGGCGCGGGGCGGTCGCGGCGATCGAGCCCTCCACGGGCCGGATCCTGGCGCTGGTCAGCAGCCCCTCGTACGATCCCGGGCTGCTCTCGGGCAACAGCGCGGAGGTCACCGCGGCATGGCGGCGGCTCAACGGCGCGGACACCCATCCGATGCTGAACCGGGCGATCCGGCAGACGTACCCGCCCGGCTCCGCGTTCAAGATCGTGACGGCCGCGGCCGCGCTGGAGGCGCGGGTGGTCAGGGACGCGGACGCCCCCACGGACACACCGGACCCGTTCGTCATCCCCGGCACCAGGACGACGCTGCCCAACCCCGTGCCGGGCTGCCGCAAGGCCTCGCTCGTGTACGCGATCAAGTGGTCCTGCAACACGGTGATGGCGAACCTGGGCACGAAGGTGGGTCTGAGGGCGATGCTGGAGACGGCGGGCCGCTTCGGGTTCAACGACGACGCGCTGCGGATCCCGTCCGGTGTGGCGGTGTCGAACTTCGACCGGCACATGAGCGTGGACCAGTTGGCGCTGTCGTCCATCGGCCAGTTCGACACCACGGCCACGCCGCTCCAGATGGCGATGGTGGCCGCGGCCGTCGCCAACGGCGGCGAGCTGGCCCACCCGTACCTCGTGGACCGCACGACCACGTGGGACGGGGACACGGTCCGGGAGACACCGCGCCGGTCCTACGGTCGCGCGATGTTCCCGGCGACCGCCCTGGAACTGCGGCGGATGATGATCGAGGCGGCGGAGAAGGGCACGGGGACGCGGGCGCTCATCGACGGGGTGACGGTGGGCGGCAAGACCGGCACGGCGCAGCACGGCGTCGGCAACGCCGGTACCCCGTACGCCTGGTTCATCGCCTGGGCGCAGCAGCGTGACGCACCCCGCCCGG
This sequence comes from Streptomyces sp. HUAS CB01, assembly GCF_030406905.1. NCBI lineage: Bacteria > Bacillati > Actinomycetota > Actinomycetes > Kitasatosporales > Streptomycetaceae > Streptomyces > Streptomyces chengbuensis. Next base: position 5,288,074 of record NZ_CP129137.1, on the reverse strand, counting down.
CGGTGGCGGTCGCGGTGGTCGTCGAGGACCCGGAGGCGGCGGGCGGCGAGATCAGCGGCGGCGGCGACGCGGCACCGATCGCCCGGGCGGTGATGATCGAGGCGCTGAAGGCGGGGCGGCCCTGAGAGACGGCCCCGGCGCGCCCGACCGGCGCACGTCCGCTCAGGCGCGGGGCCCCCGCTGGCCGATCGCGGTCAGGTCGATCTCGAGAGGGAACGGACGATCGACCTTGAGCCGCTGGTGGAAGATGTCGACCGGCACATACGCCATGGTGGCGGGGTCGAGCTCGTACACGTAGACCACGGGCAGTCCGTCGTTCTGCTCGACGCGCCAGAAGTGCGGAACGCCGGCCCGGGCCTACTTGCGGGGCTTGACCTCCCGGTCCCGCTCGAGCGAATCGGCCGAGACGACCTCGACGGCGAGGACGACGTCCTCGGGCTCGAACCACGTCTGCCCGGGACCGGTGTCCGCCTCGACCTGAACCACCAGGACATCGGGCTCCGGCCGGTTCCGCCGGTCCAGTCTGATCGTCATCTCCCGGATGGCCTCCAGATGATCCGGCGCCTGGTCCATGAGCGCGTTCTCCAGCAGACGCATGACACGCGTACGGAATCGGGTCTGCGGACTCATGAGGACGAGGCTCCCGTCGACCAGCTCCGTGTGCGGAGGGAGATTCGGGAGGCTGTCCAGGTCGTCCGCCGTCCAGCCGTCCGCCGGCGGGCGGGGCCACTCGTACTGGTCATCCAGCCCGTACTCGCGTGCGGCGCTCATGATCGCTCCCATGCGACGGAGTCTGCCTGGTACGACCAGCGTGCCCAGGCAGCTTCCCGGAGCATCGTCCGATCGGGTGATCGACGGCCGCGGCCCGGGCGGCCAGGTCAGTTCGCCCCGTCCGCGATCGCCTCCTCCACCTCGGCCACCCGCTCCGCCTCCTCCGCCGCGAAGCGCTCCCGGTCCAGGCGTTCCGCGAGTTCCTCGTCCTGGGTCATCAGCAGGTCGAGGCTGGAGTCGCCGAGTTCGAAGACGCCCATGTCGACGTACGCCTTCTGGAGCCGCTCCCCCCAGAGTCCGATGTCCTTGACGCAGGGCACGATCCGGCTGAAGAGCAGTTTGCGGAAGAGGTGCAGGAACTCGGACTGCTCGGTGTACTCCTCGGCCTCCCGGCGAGGGATGCCGAAGTTCTCCAGGACCTCCAGTCCGCGGAGGCGGTCGCGCATGAGGTGGCAGCCCTCGATGACGAACTCCTCGCGCTCGCGCAGTTCGGCGTCCGTGAGCTGCTTGTAGTAGTCGCGGAGCGCCATGCGCCCGAAGGCGACGTGCCGGGCCTCGTCCTGCATGACGTAGGCGAGGATCTGCTTGGGCAGCGGCTTGTCGGTGGTGTCGCGGATCATGCCGAACGCGGCGAGCGCCAGGCCCTCGATGAGCACCTGCATGCCGAGGTAGGGCATGTCCCAGCGGGAGTCGCGGAGGGTGTCTCCGAGCAGGCCCTGGAGGTTGTCGTTGATCGGGTACAGCATCCCGATCTTCTCGTGGAGGAAGCGGCCGTAGATCTCGGCGTGGCGGGCCTCGTCCATGGTCTGGGTGGCGGAGTAGAACTTCGCGTCGAGGTCGGGTACGGACTCGACGATCCGCGCCGCGCACACCATCGCGCCCTGCTCCCCGTGCAGGAACTGGCTGAACTGCCAGGAGGAGTAGTGCCGGCGCAGGTCGCCCTTGTCCTTCTCCGTCATCCTCGCCCAGTGGCGGGTTCCGTAGAGGCTGAGGGCCTCGTCGGGGGTGCCGAGGGGGTCGTACGGGTCGACCTCGAGGTCCCAGTCGATGCGCTTGGTGCCGTCCCACTGCTTGTCCTTGCCCTTCTGGTAGAGGGCGAGCAGCCGGTCGCGGCCGTTGCCGTACTCCCAGCCGAAGCGGGCGGCGCCGGTGGCCGGGACGGACCAGACGGGTTCCCGGGGCGGGTTGGTGTAGTGGTCATACGTCGACACGAAAGGCTCCCTCGCCTCGCACTGACGAACTGACGGTCTGTTGGCAGGCTCACACGTTGGTAGACGCGCAGTCAACAAGTGCCGCACAGGGGATTGACGAGCTTACTGACGCGCAGTCTCATAAGTGGCATGACTGTGACCGAACGCGATCTCACGCTCCTCCGCGACGCCCTCGGGCCCCTGCGGGACCGCGAACAGGTCGCCGCGCGCCTGCTCGAGTCCTCGGCCAAGCACTCCTTCGACCCCGACAAGGAGCTCGACTGGGACGCCCCGATCGAGGAGGACAAGTGGTTCTGGCCGCCGGAGCTGGTGTCCCTCTACGACACCCCGCTCTGGAACCGGATGTCCGAGGAACAGCGGATGGACCTGGCCCGGCACGAGGCGGCCTCCCTCGCCTCGCTCGGCATCTGGTTCGAGATCATCCTGATGCAGCTGCTGGTGCGGCACATCTACGACAAGTCCGTGACCAGCAATCATGTGCGGTACGCCCTGACCGAGATAGCGGACGAGTGCCGGCACTCGATGATGTTCGCGAGGATGATCCAGAAGGGCGGTGCCCCCGCGTACCCGGTGCCGCGGGTCTACCACAACCTCGCCCGCGTGCTGAAGACCGTGTCCACCACGCCCGGCTCCTTCGCGGCCACGCTGCTCGGCGAGGAGATCCTCGACTGGATGCAGCGCCTGACCTTCCCGGACGAGCGCGTCCAGACGCTGGTCCGGGGCGTGACACGGATCCACGTGGTGGAGGAGGCCCGGCACGTGCGGTACGCACGTGAGGAGCTGCGCCGCCAGATGGTGACCGCGCCGCGCTGGGAGCAGGAGTTCACCCGGCTCAGCTGCGGCGAGGCCGCCCGGGTCTTCTCCGTGTGCTTCGTCAACCCCAAGGTCTACGAGAACGTCGGCCTGGACCGGCGCGAGGCCGTCGCCCAGGTGAAGGCGAGCGGGCACCGCCGCGAGGTGATGCAGTCCGGCGCCAGGCGCCTGACGGACTTCCTCGACGACATCGGTGTCCTCCGGGGCCCGGGGCGCCGGTTGTGGAAGAGCTCCGGACTCCTCGCCTGACCGTGGGGATGTGACACGGTGACCCTGCGGCGGGCCCGCTCCCTCGCACGGCCGGCGTCCGCGAGGACCGGTGCCGGGGGACGCGCGGGGCGCCGGGCACCGCGGGGGCGTGGTCGACCGGGGCAGGGTCCGCGAGGGCGGGACTCTCCGGCGCCGGGGCGTGGTGGCACACCCCGATGCCCGGTGGCCCGGCACGCCCTGCCCGCACAGGGGCCGGGGACGGTCCCGGGCGCGGAACGGGCGGAGCCGGTCGGACTTCGGCCGCAGGCGGAGACGGGCCCCGCAGGACGGGAAGCGGCGGTTAGGCTGCCGGTATGACCTCCAGTGCTCCCGCGACACGCGCGTACCGGCGCCTGAGCGTGGAGGAGCGTCGTGACCAGCTCCTGCGCGCCGCCCTCACGCTGTTCGCCCACCGGGCGCCGGAGGACGTGTCCCTCGACGACGTGGCCGAGACCGCCGGGGTGTCCCGGCCGCTCGTGTACCGGTACTTCCCCGGCGGCAAACAGCAGTTGTACGAGGCCGCCCTGCGCAGCTCCGCCGACGCCCTCGTGCTGTGCTTCGCGGAACCGCCCACCGGGCCGCCGACCGAACGGCTGGGCCGGGTCCTGGACCGCTACCTCGACTTCGTCGACGGGCACGACACCGGGTTCAGCGCGCTGATGCGCGGCGGCAGCGTCGCGGAGACGTCCCGTACCAGCGCGATCGTGGACGAGGTGCGGCGGGCGGCCGCCGAGCAGATCCTGGTCCACCTCGGTGTCCCGGAACCCGGCGCGCGCGTGCGCATGATGGTGCGCACCTGGATCGCCGCCGTGGAGGCGGCCTCGCTGATCTGGCTGGACGAGGACAAACGCCCGTCCGCCGGTGAGCTCCGCGACTGGCTCGTCGACCATCTCGTCGCCCTGCTCGCGGCGACCGCGGCCACCGACGAGGAGACCGCGGGCGTCGTCCGGGAACTGCTCGCCCTGGAGACCCCGTCCGGCCCGGTGGGGACCCTTGCCCGGCGGGTCCTCCCCTTCGCCGGCGACGCGGGCCACCTGCTGTAGGCCGGGTCCGGCAATCCGGTGCCTCCTCCCCGGAAGGGACGGAACGGCGCCCCTGCGCGAGACTGGACGGGTGAGAAGCGAGAACACCCCCTTCGTCGGCGGTCCGCTGGACGGGCGGGTCCTGCCCGTCCTCGTCGGCCCCACCGGCAACCCTCCCCTCTGGTACGAGGTGCCCGTGCCGGACGAGGACGGCGGCCCGCACACCGTCCACGCCTACCGGCGGGTCACCGCCGGGCACTCCAGGCGGCTCGGACTGCCACGCGGCTGGAAGTACGAGTACGTGCCGGAGGGACGGGAGCGCCGCAGGCTCAACTGGCCCTGGTCGAAGCCGAAGCAGGCCGAATAGGATCAACGGCGTTCGACGACCACGGGGGGAGCTTCGCCGATGGAGGCACTGCAGGAGGCGCTGCAGGACGGGGATCCGCGCCGAATCGGCCCGTACACGACGCTGGCGCGCCTCCGCGCGACCGCCGGCGCCGTGCAGTACGTGGGGCGCGACGAGGCGGCCGGCGGTGAACCGGTGGTCCTCTCCCTCGCCCGGGCGGACCTCGCGGCGCTGCCGGCGTTCCGCAAGCGTTTCGCGGCGGAGGCGCGCACGGCGGAGCGGCTGGCGGGCGGCTGGGTCCTCGCCCCCGTCGACCTGTCCCCCGACGGGTCCGAACTGTGGACCGCGTACGCGTACGTGCCCGCCGTGACCCTCGGCGAGGCGATCGCGCTCACCGGACCGCTCCCGGAGCGTGCCGTACGGACACTGGGCGCGGGGCTCGCCGAGACCCTGTCCCGTGTCCACGCGACGGGCACGGTGCTGCACGGTCTCGCCCCGGAGACCGTGCTGCTGGCCGCCGACGGGCCCCGGCTCTCGGCGTTCGGCGCGCTGGGCGCCGCCGCACACGCCGAACCGGCCCCCGGCGGCGGGCTGTCCGTACGGCTGGGCTACCTCACCCCCGAGCAACTCGCCGGCGAGCGGCCCGGCACGGCCTCCGACCTCTTCGTGCTCGGTCTGCTCCTCGCCTACGCCGCCACCGGCACCACCCCGTTCGCGGACGGCCGGGCCATCGCCGACGCGGCGCCCCGACTGGACGGCGTGCCGGACGGGTTGCGCGACCTGGTGGCGTCCTGCCTCGCCAAGTCCCCCGCGGACCGCCCGACGGCGGGCAGCGCCGCTGCGACGCTGGCCCTCGAAGGCGCCGCGGCGCTGGCGAAGGACGGCTGGCTGCCGGAATCGGTCCTCGCGGCCCTGTCCGGCCAGGCCGAGGCGGTGACCCGGCTCGCCCGGGGCGGCGACGATCCCGCGTCCTCGCGACCGGACGCCGCACCGGTCGGCCCGGCGCTGCCGCCGGGAGGCGCGGCGGACGCGGGAACTCCCGCCCAGGACACGGACGGCGGCGAGCGGACACCGGACACGACGGCCGCCGAGGAGAACGACCGCGCGGCCCGCGCCGGACTTCCCGTGCAGGACGCCCTTCCCGCCCAGGACACGGACGGCGGCGAGCGGACACCGGACACGACGGCCGCCGACGTGAGCGACCGTACGACCGGCGCCGGAGGGGACCGCGCGGCCGCCGGTTCCGGCGTCGCGCCGCAGGACTCGGCCGCGAACCGCCTCGCGCTGCCGGCGGCGCAGTCCGGCGGGAGGACCGGCGCCGGCTCGCACTCGGCGGAGGACCGTGGCCGGGACACCCTGGCCCTGTCCCCCGCCGATGTGCGCCGCGTCGACAGGACGACGGCGGCGCTGGGCATCCCCCGCGTCCACAGCGCCTCGGAGGGGGCCGCGGCGGCTCACGGTGCCGTTCCCACCCCGGAGAGCGGCCGTCCCGCCGCCGTGCCGGGCGCCGCTGCGGCCCAGTCGGCCACCGCGCCGGGTGCCCCCGCCGGGTGGGCGGGGCAGCCCACCCCCGGGACCGGCGGTCCGGCAACCGCGCCGGACGGCGGCGATCCGCCCAAGTCCGCCCTCACCGCGTCGGTCCTCGCGGCCAGGGCGGGCGCGGAACGGCGGGCGCTGGTGCTCGGTGGGGTCGCGGGCGCGGTCGGGCTGCTGCTCGGCGGTGGCATCGGCGTGGCCGTCGCGGGCGGGGACGAGAGCGCCCCCGCCGCGGCGCCCGAGCCCGCGCCGGCCGCGAAGCCCCTGCCCGGCGTGCCCCCGGCGCCTCTGTGGGCGTACCGCCACCCGGGCGACGGCTCGCCGCAGGTCACCGCCTGGCGCGACCGGGTACTGGTCGTGTCGGACGAGAAGGGCTGCACCGGCGTGGATCTGCGCACGGGCCGCCGGCTGTGGACGCAGCCCGCCGCGGCGGGTGCGCGACACCGTCCCGTGGTCGCGGGTGACGTGCTCCTCGTCATCGGCGCCACGCACTTCCTGTGGCTGTCACCGCAGGACGGCACGGTCCGGCACCGGACCGCGGCGCCCGCGCACGTGAGCGCGGTGACCGCCACGGAGGGGCCGGTCGTCTGGTTCACCGGGACCTCCGGCAACGGAACCTTCCTCGTCGCCTACGACGCCGTCGCCCGCAAGGAGCTGTGGCGCGCCCAGGTCCCCGCCGGCCGCGGCCGGAACGCAGTGCCCCGGTACCAGGGCGTCGCGGTCCGCCCCGACGGAGTCCTCGTGCGGCAGGACGGCGGCTCGCTGACCCCGCAGCAGCAGAAGGCGAACAAGGGGCGCGGGCTGTTCGCCCTGTACGACAAGCCGGGCGGCAAGCGCCTCTGGGGCAGGTACTTCGGCGCCGTCCACCAGAGCGCTCCCGTCTTCGGCGACCCCGCCGGACGGCTGTACGCGGTGGCGGGCCCGGATCTGCACGCCTACGACACCCGCAGCGGACGACAGCTGTGGCGGGCCGCGGGGGCGGCGGGCGAGGGCAGCGTCCACGGCGGCACGCTCTTCGTCCCGACGGCCGGGCACCGGCTGTACGCGCTCGACGCCGCGTCCGGCGCGACCCGCTGGACGCAGTCCACCGAGGCCGGCGGCGGGGGCGGACAGCCGCGGGTGCTGCTGGCGGCCGGCGGGCACACCGCGCTCGTGCTGGAGGCCACGCAGGTCACGGCGTTCTCCACCGCCGACGGCACCCGGCTGTGGAAGTTCCAGGACGCGGGAGGCCGGAGTCCGGTGAGCGGGTACCGGGGCGTGGTGGCCGGCCGCACCGCCGTGGTGTGGCGCGACCGGGCCTTCTACGGGCTGCCCGTGGGCCGCTGACGGGCCGGTCGGAACGGCCAGCCGCCACGCCGCACCGCATGCGGGTCCGCCCGCAGCGGGTGACGGCGTTGGTCCGGTCCGGCCACTCGGGCGGCCGTCGTACCCGCCGCACCGCATCATCGCCGACGGAGGCCGTGGGCGACCGGAGGTGATGAGGTGTCGGGCAGGATGCAGCGAACTCTCCGAGCGACGGCGCTGGTGGCGGCGGCGCTCGGAGCCACGGCTGCCGGGCCGGCCGCGTCCGGGAAGCCGCCCGCCGGAAGCGCGGCCCTCGCCCCGGCCGTCGCGCCGGGGCCGTCCGCGGGGCCGGGCCGCGAGCAGGGCGACGGCGGGACGGAGTCCGGGCCCGTGCCCCTGCCGGGGTCACCCGGGAAGCCCGCCGCCGCACCGGGGGGACCGGCACGAGCGCCACGGAACCCCGCCGCCGCACCGGGGAGGCCGGCGATCGGGCCGGTGGTCGGGGCGGTGCCCGCGAGGGTCTCCCGGGCTCTCACCCGGCTGCAGGGTCTGTTCCGGCAGGCGGCGGAGGCGAGCGAGGCGTACAGCGCCTCACGGGAGATGCTCGTGGACCAGGCCGCCGAGACCAAACGGCTCAACACCGCGCTCGCCGACGCCCGCGGCGCCCTCTCCCGCAGCCGTGACGAGGCGGGACGGCTGGCCCGGCGGCAGTACCAGGGCAGGAGCGAACTCTCCCCGTACCTCCGGCTCCTGCTCGCCCGCGACCCCCGGAGCGCGCTGGAGCAGGGCCGGCTCCTGGAGCGCGCGGCGGACAGCAGCCGTGCGACGATCGCACGTCTGGAGAAGCGGGCGCGCCGGGCCGACGCGCTGGCGGCGGCCTCCCGCAGGGCGTTCGACGAACAGCGCGCTCTCGCCGAGCGGCAGCGCGAGCACCGGGACACGCTCCGCGACCGCCTGAACGACGTGGAGGAGGTACTGGCCTCGCTCTCACCGGAGGAGCTCTCCACCCTCGGCACCCTGGGCACCGTGAGCACGCCGGGCACCGTGAACCGCACGGACCCGGCGCCCGCCCCGGCCACACCACCGCCGCCGTCGACGAACACCTCGCCGTACGCGTCGCCGCGCGCGTCCGCGCCGTCGTCCGGGCAGGCTCCGCCCGCGCGGAGCCCTCGGCCGATCGCACCGTCCTCGCCCGCCCCGGGCCGCTCCCCCGCCGGCGACGGACTCGCGGGCCGGCGTGCCACGTCTTGAGCCCGGCCGTGAGCGGACGCGGGCCTCGCCCGGCCGGCCGCGGCGTCCCTCACGCCACCGCCCTCGCTCGACTGCCGTCGCAGGGGGCCCGGACGGGCTCGGGAAACGACTCCGCCCCGGCCCCCGACGCTGCGGGGGCCGGGGCGGAGCCCTCACGGCATCAGGCCGTCGCGCCGCTGACCGAGGCCAGGTACGCCGACGTCTTCTCCGGGTCGAAGAAGAAGTTCTCGAAGTCCGACGGGTCGTTGAAGCCGTTCGCGAAGCGGTCGGCGACCGGCTGGAGCTGGCCCGCCGCGCCGATCAGGTTGAGGACGTGCTCCGGGGGGACCCCCAGCATCGCGTTGGTCCACTTGGTGACGTGCTGTGCAGTCTCCCAGTAGCGGTCGAACGTCGACTGCATCCACTCCTCGTCGAACGGCTTGTCGCCGTGCTCCACGATCGAGTCGAGGTAGGAGGCCGCGCACTTCGAGGCGGAGTTGGAGCCCTGGCCGGTGATCGGGTCGTTCGCGACGACCACGTCGGCGACGCCGAGCACCCGGCCGCCACCGGGCAGCCGGCCGATCGGGTTGCGCACGGTCGGGGCGTAGCGGCCGGCCAGCGTGCCGTTGGCGTCCGTCAGTTCGACCTTCGTCGCGCGGGCGTACTCCCACGGCGTGTACTTCTCCATCAGCTCCAGCGTGAGGGAGAGGTGCTCGGCGGGGTCCTTCACGCCCTGGAACACGTCGAGCGGGCCGCCCGGGACGCCCTCCCAGAACAGGATGTCCGCACGGCCCGAGAGGGTCAGCGTGGGCATGATGAACAGCTCACCGACGCCCGGGACCAGGTTGCAGCGGACGGCGTCGAACTCGGGGTGCTCGGGGCGCGGGCCGAGGCCGTGGACGTAGGAGACGGCGAGAGCGCGCTGGGGCTCGCTGTACGGGGAGCGGGAGGCGTCGCGGCCGAACATGGAGACGAGCTCGCCCTTGCCCGCCGAGACGAGCACCAGGTCATAGGTGCGGGCGAAGTAGTCGAGGTCGGACACGGCCGCGCCGTGGATGACGAGCTGGCCGCCGCGCTGGGCGAAGGTCTCCATCCAGCCGGCCATCTTCAGCCGCTGGTCGACGGACTGCGCGTAACCGTCGAGCTTGCCGACCCAGTCGATCACGCGCTGGGACTCGGGACCGGCCACGGAGACGCCGAGCCCCTCGATCTTCGGGGCCTGCGACTCCCAGAAGTTGATCTGCAGATCGCGCTCGTGCTGGAGCGCCGTGTGGAACATGCACTGCGTGGACATGACCCGGCCGGACCGGATCTCGTCCGCCGTGCGGTTGGACATCAGGGTGACTTCGTAACCCTGTGTCTGGAGGCCGAGGGCGAGCTGGAGTCCGGACTGACCGGCGCCGACAATGAGGATCTTCCGCATGGCGCGTCTCTTTCTGGACGTACGGGGATGGAGACGTACGGGAATCGGGGGACGACGGGAGGCTACTCGGGGGTGACGTCGAGCGCGTGGCCCACGAGTGCGAGCAGTGACTCGATCACCGTGATCCGCTTGCGCGCGTCCATGATCACAACCGGGACGTGCGGGGGCACGGTCAGGGCCTCCCGTACGTCCTCGGCTTCGTAGGCCGGGGTCCCCTCGAAGTGGTTGACGGCGACGACGTACGGAATCCCGCAGCTCTCGAAGTAGTCGAGTGCCGGGAAGCAGTCCTTCAGCCGCCGGGTGTCGGCCATCACGATCGCGCCGATCGCACCCCGCACCAGGTCGTCCCACATGAACCAGAACCGCTGCTGGCCCGGGGTGCCGAAGAGGTACAGCACGAGGTCGTCGTCGAGGGTGATCCGTCCGAAGTCCATCGCGACGGTCGTGGTGAGCTTCTCGGGCGTGGCGGTGAGATCGTCGGTCTCTTCGCTCGCCTGCGTCATCAACGCCTCGGTCTGCAGGGGCGTGATCTCGGAGACCGACCCGACGAAGGTCGTCTTGCCCACGCCGAAGCCTCCCGCAACAACGATCTTGGTGGCGATCGGCGCGCGGGTGTGGTCGTTCTGCCAGGCCTGTACGTTCTCGTCCTCCGCGACGGCGGGGAGGTCAGAGACGACGGAGTCCACTCAGCACCCTTTCGAGCAGCGCGCGGTCGGGGCGGCCGTCGCCGTGCCCGGTGCCGTACACGCGTATCCTTCCTTGGTCCGCGAGGTCGCTGAGCAGCACCCGGACCACGCCCAGGGGCATCCTCAGCAGCGCGGAGATCTCGGCGACCGTCCGCATCCGGCGGCAGAGTTCGACGATGGCCCGCATCTCCGGCATCACCCGGGACGTGAGGTTGCCGTTCGTCAGTTCCTTTCTTCCCCTGCCTCCGGCGGGGAGACCCCATTCGTCGCCGGCCTCGAGGGCCGCGACGAACGTCTCGACGAGGAGCACGTGGCCGAAGCGGGTACGGCCTCCCGTGAGCGAGTACGGGCGGACGCGGGCGGGGCGTTTGCCCTCGCCCCGCACAGGAAGCCGGGGGGCGGGCCGGGCGGCGGACGTCACTTGGCGCTCTCCAACGATTTGCGCAGCTCACTGCGGACTTCGGGGGTGAGTACGTGTCCGGCTCGGCCCACGAAGAGCGCCATGTGGTACGCGACGACGCTCATGTCGCAGTCGGCGGTGGCGTGCACACCGAGCAGCGAGCCGTCGCTGATCGACATCACGAAGAGGCTGCCCTCCTCCATCGCGACCATGGTCTGCTTGACGCCCCCGCCGTCCATCAGCTTGGCCGCGCCGATGGTGAGGCTGCCGATGCCCGAGACGATGGTGGCGAGGTCGGCGCTGGAACCGCGGGGTCCGTCCTGGCGGGGCGTCGGGGCCGGGGCGGCGTTGTGCGCCGGGTCGGAGGAGAGCAGGAGCAGCCCGTCGGACGAGACGACGGCGACGGAGCGTACTCCCGGTACCTCCTCGACGAGGTTGCCCAACAGCCAGTGAAGGTTGCGGGCTTCGCTGCTCAGCCCGAAGGTTCCTGTCGCGGTCAACTGTGTGCCTCCTCGACGGTGTCCCCCGATTCCTCGCTCTGCGACTTCTGTTCCGTGCCGTGTGTCCGGGTGGTGTCGGCGAGCTCCGCCTCCACGTCGCGGCGGCCGTCCTTGGCGCCCTGGTGGAAGCCGCCGAGCCGACGGCGGAGTTCCTCGGCGTCGACGGACCTGCGGCGCTCCTTGGGTGCGCCGAGCGGGGCGACGACCTTGGGCGTCCGCTTGGGCAGGCCCTTGTCGGTGACGGGCTCCGCGGGCTCGGTGGCGTCGGCGGCGCTCGCGGCTGCCTCGGCTTCCGGGGTCCCGTGGCCGGGCACGTCCTCGCCGTCGGCGGCGTTCCCGCCGTGCGTCGGGACGGGGGCCGCCGCCACCCCGCTGCGCTCGTGGGCGTCGGGCTCCGGCGCTGCGTGGGGCAGACGGACCTGGAGGGTGGTCTCCGAGGCGGAGGGTGCGGGCCCACCGGCGTCCGCGTCGGTGTGCGCGGGCTCCCCGGTGTACGCGTGCTCCTCGGCGGAGGCGCCGCCGGCCTCGGGCCGGAAGCCGGTCGGAGCGTCCGAGGGCGGCGCGAAGGGCGAGCGCTCGGGAGCGGGCTCGTGGGCACCGGGCAGGGGATCGGCCTCGGGGGTGCCGGGCGCGAACCCACCCGCGCCGCCCTCGGGCGCGAAGGACGAGCGCTCGGGAGCGGGGCCGGCGTCGACTCCGCCCGGCTCCGTGCCGGACGCCGGCTCGTGGACGCCGGTTCCGGACATCGTCGGCCCGGTTCCCGTGCCCGTTCCGGCCTCCGTCGCGACGTCCGTCCCGGTCCCGGTCCCGGTCCCGGACTCGGTTCCGATTGCGGCCCCGGTCCCGGCTGCGGCTTCGGCCGCGCCCCCGGTCCCCGCCTCCGATGCCGAGTCCGGCCGGAACTCCAGCGACTGCGAGTCCGGCTGTGCCTCCGGCGACTGCCGGGGTCCCGGCACGACGGGGGCGCCCTGGGGCTCGTCGACCCCGGCGTCATGGACGGCCTTCTCCGCGGCGGCCACCAGCGGATCGCCGACGGCGGCGCGACGGCCGGGCAGCGCGTTGGAGTTGGCCTCCGCGACCGAGCCGGGAAGGTTCACCGCAGGACCGGCACCCGGTACGGGAGCGGTCTGCCGCGTGGCGGTCGCCGCGCCCTCGGGCAGCAGGCCCTGCGGCAGGACCACGACCGCGGCGATGCCGCCGCCCTTCTGCTCGCGCAGCTGGACGCGCACGCCGTGGCGGCGGGCCAGCAGACCGGCCACCTTCAGCCCCAGTCCCTCGCCGCCCTCGCCGGGGTCGAGGTCGTCGGCCCGCTCGGTGGACGCCAGCCGCTCGTTGAGCTCCTCGAGACGGTCGGGGGCCATCCCTATGCCCTCGTCCTGGACGGAGAGCATGATCTCGCCGCTCTCCAGCAACCAGCCGGAGAGCTGGACCTGGGCGTCCGGAGGCGAGAAGGACGTGGCGTTCTCCAGCAGTTCCGCCACGAGGTGGCTCAGGTCGTCGGCGGCGAACCCGGCGACATGGGCGTGCGGCGGGAGCGACTGGATGGTGACGCGCTCGTAGCGCTCGATCTCGCTGACCGCGGCACGCATGACGTCGACCAGCGGCACGGGTCCGGGGTGGCTGTGACCGTGCTCGGCCCCGGCGAGGACCAGCAGGTTCTCGCTGTGCCGGCGCATCACCGTGGCCATGTGGTCGAGCTTGAAGAGGGTGGCGAGCCGTTCCGGGTCCTGCTCGCGCTCCTCCAGGCCCTCGATGACGCCCAGCTGGCGCTCGACGAGGCCGAGCGTGCGCAGGGAGAGGTTGACGAAGGTGTGGCCCACGGTCCGGCGCAGCTTGTCCAGCTGCTCCGTGACCTCGGCGGTGCGCTCCTGGAGCTCGGCCCGCTGCGCGGCGAACTCCTCCCGGGCCGCCGTCAGTTCACCACGTTCGGCGTCCAGGTGCCGGCTGCGGGCGGCGAGGTCCACCAGCTTCCCGTGCAGGGTGTTGAGGGACCGTACGACCTGGGCGAACTCGTCGTTGCGGCCGGTGAAGCGCATCGGCTCCTCACCCTCGGGCGCGCCGGCGAGACGGGCGGCGCCGATACGGAGCACGGCGAGGGGGCGCGTGAGGGAGCGGGCGACGGCCGCGGAGATGCCGACGACCACGACGAGGCAGCCGCCGAGCAGGGCGATGTGCAGCTCCAGGGCGGTGACGTCGTCGTCGCGGAGCTGTTCCAGGCGCTCGACCTGGGCGGAGGCGAGCGCCGACTCGACGCCTCGCATCTGCTCGATCCTGGCGGACAGCGAGGACTCGAGCTTCGCGCGGCTGGACTTGCGGTCCTTCTCGGAGAGTTCGGGCTGGTCGGTGAGGCGGGCGAGGTAGGCCTCGGCGGTCTTGACGTCGGGACCGGTGACGGTGCCCGTGAGACGTCCGCGGGCCGCGGTGCTCGCGGCCTGGTCGAAGTCGGCGAGCGCGGCGAGCTCGCGGACGCGGGCCTGCTGCGCGGCGGCACTGAGGACGTTGCGGGCGGCCTCGGTCTTGGCGTCGTCCTCGTCCTCGACGGGCAGTCCCGTGATCGGGTCGAAGGAGGGGCCGTCGTTCGCGGGGCCGGGCACCGACAGCGCGGCGAGCAGCAGGCCGCGGGTGGCGGACGCCTGCTCGACGGCGAGGCCGAGAGCCGCCGGCGCGCGGGTGGCCTCGGCTGCGCGGGCCGGAGTCTTCTCGGCGAGCTCGTCGGCGAGCGCGTGCAGCCCTTCGATGATGTCCGTGTAGGCCTTGTACGCCTCGAGGGCGGTGCCCTTGCCGGTGAGCGCGGTCCGCCGGACGGAGTTCACGCCGCCGAGGTCGCGGCGCAGGTCGGCGTGGTCCGCGGGGACGTTGCCGCGGATCTCGTCTATCTGCCGGTCGACGCGGGCGCTGCGGTTGCCGGAGATCTCCCGGCGGTCCTTCTTGTCGCCCTGCTGGTCCTCGCGACCGGCCGCGATGTACGCGGTGACCTCGTCACGTTCGTCGGCCAGGGAGTGGGCCAGGGTGACGGCCTGCCGGTTGAGCTCGGCGAGGGTGACGAGCCGCTGGGACTCCGTCAGGTCGTTGGAGGCGAGGAGGACCGCCGGGGCACCCGCGGCCGCGACCGTGAGGGTGACGGCGGCGACGCCCGCGACCAGCCGGCGGCGTACGCGCACGGGGCGCCCGCCGGGGAGGAGCGTGGGGTCGGAGGCCGCCCGGGCCTCGGCCGAGGGCTCCGTGAACACCGGAGGCACGGGAGCCGGATGACCGCCCGACGTCCGACCGTCCGACGTCGCCGAGGGGATCGCGGGCGACGGAGGCACCTGAGGTGCCACGGGCCCCGAAGAGGCCGTACTGCCCATGCTGCCCTTGCCCCGAGGCCGCTTCTTCTGCACCGGTGCTCGCATTCCTGACTCGTCCGCCCATGAAGCAGAGGTGACGGCCGGTCATCACGAGAGTCCCCCACCCCTGGCACGGTCCACGACCATTCCAGCGGGTTCAAGAGGGGGACGCGCATCGGCCGCTCCGCCACACGAACGAGTGAACATCACTCCGGAGTTGGCAAACAACTCGTTCGCGATTGCACTTTCCATCCCCGTGGAGGGTCGGTTGGACCTTCGGCCCAGGCTTTGGCAGGATGCCCGCCCGCAGCTCGACGACGCAGCCGATTCCGACAAGAACCCCAGGTCGAGCCGGTGGTGGAGACCAATTGGACGCCCTGAGAGGCTTCGTGAAGGAATCGTGTCGGCTCGTGCAGACTGGGGCTCATGCGTTTCGAACTCGTCACCGTGCCCGGCGCAGCCGAACGCCCGAACGAGGACTGGGCGTCACTCGCCCTCCCGGCCTCGGGCCAGGGCGGATCGCTGGTCGTCCTGGACGGGGTGACACCACCTCGCGGCGGCGACGGGTGTGTGCACGGCGTCCCCTGGTTCACCTCGCGCCTGGGCGGAGCACTGCTCGAACTGTCCGGTTCGCGACGGGATATACCTCTGGCCGACGTCCTGGCCCTGTCCATCAGGCGCACCGCCGACGCCCACCGCGAAAGCTGTGACCTTTCTCACGTCCGCACGCCTCAGGCAACTGTCGTCGTCGCGCGGTGGGACGCAGGAACGGTCGAGCACCTCGTTCTCTCGGACTCGACGCTGCTGCTGGAGTCACCGGACGGAGTCGTGCACGCGGTACTGGACGACCGGCTCGACCGGATCCCGCGGGAGATCCTCCGCTCGCTCAGTGCGACGGACGCCCTGAGAAACCAGGACGGCGGCTTCTTCACGGCTGCGGCGGACCCGGAGGTGGCGGTGCACGCGGTCACGGGCACGACCCCGCGTGCGGAGGTGCGGGCGGTCGCGGCGCTCACCGACGGGGCGTCCCGCTGGACCGACCTCTTCGAGGAGGGGAGTTGGGCGGACCTCATGGCGCTGCTGCGCAAGGAGGGGCCCCACGGGCTGGTCGGCCGCGTGCGGGCGCTGGAGGCGGCGGACGCCCGGCGGGGCGGGGCGACGCGCTGGAAGACGCACGACGACGCGACGGCGGTGTACGCGGAGCTCCGGGACCCTGCCGCGCGCACGGGGGTGTGACCGGCCGTCGCCCCGGCCGGGAACGGACCGAAGGGGACGGTCGGGGCGGACACCCCGGACGGAAACGGACCGAAGGGGACGGTCGGGGCGGATACCCCGGACGGGACCGGGCGGTCGGGCGGTCGGCAGTCGAACCGAGGCACACGCACCGGGACCGGGCCCCGGAGGGGCCCCGGAGGTCGGGCCGGAGAACCCGGAGAACAAGGTCAGGAGGGGGGCCTGCCCGAATCGGGCCCTAGCCCTCGGAGCGGGCGTTGAGCTGGTGCAGCAGGCGGGCCAGTTCGGCGACCTCTCCGCGGTCCCAGCCGGCCAGCTTCCGCACGTACCGGTCGCGGCGTGCCTTCCGCACGGCGCGGAACCTGGTGAGCCCCTCGTCGGTCAGCCGGACGAGCGAGGCGCGCCCGTCGGCAGGATCGGGCTCGCGGACGACCAGTCCCAGCTCCTCCAGCGCGCGGAGCTGCCGGCTCATCGTCGCCTTGCCGACGCCGAAGTAGCCGGCGAGATCGGTGGCACGCTGCGCGCCCGACTCCTCGAGCCGTACGAGCAGCCCGTACGCGGCGGGCTCCAGTTCGGGGTGGACCTCGCGGGCCATCTCGCCGGAGCTCGCCCGGGCCCGGCGCAGGAAGACGGCCAACTCCCGCTCCAGCGCGAGGAACTCCTGGACCTCCTGGACCTCCTGGTCCACACCACTCCCTCCCCTCGGCTCGGTCCCGTTCCCCGTACCGCTTCCGTGCACGTCAGCACCCTTCGCGCGCTTTCCCGGCGATGAAAGTTTCCTTCGGCGGCCGCCGTTGCCGCAGCTCGCCCAGTATTTCGCAGGCGTAGACCAACGGCAGGCACCGGCTCCTCTTCCGCCCCGGCTCCCCCGCGCCCGGCTTCCTTTCTGGCATGTCCACACCGTGCTTTTCCCCCGCACGCCGCGGCCTTCCGGAGGCACGCGATGCCCGTGCACGGATCCGGAACGACCAGCACCGGACGGAACGGCGGCACCCCCACCCGCCGGACCGCGGCCCGCACCTTCCTCACGGCCCTGGCAGGCGGCTGGTCCCGCGACGGCCTGACCCTGCCGGGAGCGCGGGACATGGAGTGGAACCCGTACGGCGACAGCTGCTACGGCAAGTCGCCGTCCGCGACGGTCACCTGGATCCGCGACTTCCTCAACCGCTGCAAGGCCCGCACCGGACGCGACACCGTGATCTGCACGGCCACGAGCTGGGGGACCCGGTGCACCGGCATCCACAGCGGCTTCGGTGCCATGAGCCCGCTGTGGGTCGCCCGCTACGACACCACGCCGGGCACGCTCCCGGCCGGCCGGCCGTACCAGACGATGTGGCGGTACACGTCGACGGGCCCGGTCGTCGGCGACCACAACAAGTTCGACGGAGCGCCCGCCCGCCTGGTCGCCCTCGCCAACGGCTGAGCCCGGGCCCGCCGGGCCCCGTCCGGCCGGGGCGCCGGGCCCGCGCGCGGAGCCCCCGGTGCGGCAGCAGCGCCGCACCGGGGGCTCCGTTCGACGGGAGGGGTCAGCCGCAGAGGCCCGCGGGGCGGGTGCGGGTGACCAGGTCCGTGAAGCCGGTCGTGCCGTCCAGCCACACGACCTGCTTTCCGGACACCGCGGCGGGCGACAGCTGCTCACCGCGGTTGCAGGAGACGCGCTCGAGCCGGCTGCCGTCCGTGGTCAGCTGCCACAGCTTCGACAGCGACTCGTTGCGCCACTGGGTGTCGGGCGTCTGGCTGCTGACGGTGACCGCTTCCTCGGACACCGTCAGGTCGGCGGCGTGCAGCGCCCGCGGCTTCGCCTCGGGGGCGATGTCGTAGACGTTGCGGCCGTCGAGGTCCGCCCGGCGCACACCCATCTGGCCGGTGTCGTTGAGGTTGTCGTCGGTCAGCCAGAAGACGTGCTTGCCGTTGATGCCGGTCTGGCCGAGGCTCTGCGGCTCGCCGAGCTGCCCCGTCAGCGTCTTGGTGCCGGTCCTGAGGTCCAGGACCTCGACGCCGAGCAGGTAGTCGGTCTCGCCCGGGTACAGCTTGGCGTACGCGATCCTGCCCTGCGAGATCGACGGGAGCGCCGTGGCCAGGAAGAAGCTGCCGCCGTCGGCGTAGGTGGGCCGGGTGTCGCCGGGCCGGAGATAGGCGACGTGGCGGTCGCCGAAGAAGCCGAAGCTCTCGAAGACGACGACGCCGTTCTCGACCCGCAGTCCCGCGATGTCGCTGGTCGAGGTGTGCAGCTTCTTGATGGGGCCGCCGGCGAGCGGACGGGAGAGGATGTCCAGGCTCGTCGTGCCGTAGGCCGCCCAGACGACGGTCTTGCCGTCCGTCGCCGGGTACACGTGGAAGCGTCCGTCATTGGGGCTGATCAGCTTGGGGTTGCCGGAGCCGTCCGCCCGGCCCGCGTAGACGGAGTACGGCTCGGAGCCGTCGTCGTTCGACTGCGACGCGGTCCACCAGCCGCCGCCGGCCTGGGCCCCGGTGCCGCTGATGTTCAGCTTGCCGAGGAGCTGGTCGGTGTCGACGCCGAGCGCGTCCTCCCAGCCGGGCACGATGCCGTGGGCACTGAAGGACCGTTTCACCACGTTCTGCTGCTTCGCGGTGACACCGAGGTCCTTCGCCGCGGCCAGCACGGCGTTGCGGCCCTCCGTGAAGCCGTCGAGCGGCGTCATGTACTCGGACAGCGCCTTGTACACGATCCGGTCGGCGAGTTCTCCGCCGAGGTCCTGGCGCATGTCCCACAGCGCGCCGGAGAAGATCGTGGAGTTGAGGTGGACGCCGCCGTTGTCGGTGCCGAACGTCACGCCGAGGAAGTTCTTCGAGGTGGTGGCGCCGTCGTCGAGGTCGCGCAGGGCGCATTCCCGCGCGCTCTTGGTGCGGCACAGGTCCTCGCCGATGAGGCCCGCGTCCGGGTCGTCCATGGACCGGCCGGAGGCGGTGACGTCGATGGCGTTGCCGAAGTAGTCGGCGACGGCCTCGTTCAGCGCGCCGGACTGGCCGGCGTAGACGAGGTTGGCGGTGTTCTCCACGACTCCGTGGGTCATCTCGTGGCCCACGACGTCGAGATCGGCGGAGAGCGGCTTGAACTCCTCGTCGCCCGAGCCGTACACCATCTTCTGGCCGTCCCAGAACGCGTTGACGTACGAGCCGCCGAAGAGGGTCACGCCCACCAGCGAGTTCACGGTCGAGCCCCGGCCGTCGAGCCCGTTCCGGCCGTGCTGCTTCTTGTAGTAGTCGTAGACCTGGCCGGCCGCCCAGTGGGCGTCGACGGCGCCCGCGTCGGTGGCCGCCTTGCCGAACTCGGCGGTCGCGGACTCGAACACCTTGATTCCGCTGGGCCACCGGCCCGAGACGTCCCCGACGTCCTGGCTGGAGGCGTCCCAGGTGCTGAGGGTGTTCTTGCTGGTGTCGGCCATGCGGACGTGGTCGGTCATGCCGTACCGGCCGGTCGCCGCGTCGAGGCTGAGTTCCAGATCGACCCTGCCGCCGTCGAGGCGCAGGCCGCTGCCCTTGGCGGCGGGGGCGGCGGGCTCGTCGGCCGCGGCGGTCGCCGGTGCGGTGCGCGCCTGGGCCGGCCGGCCGGAGGCGGCCTTCGGGCCGGTGACGGACTTGATGCCGCTGTACTGCAGCACCGGGAACCCGGACCGCGCGTCGACGTACACCTCCTCCAGGACCGGCTCGCCGGTCACCGGGTTGGTGCCGCGCACCGTGACATGGCGGGCCAGGACGCCCTCGCCCCGCGGGATGACGACGAGGCCGCCCGCGGTGCCGGTGAGCGCCTGCGCCTTCTGCGACTTCTCGCCCTCCTTGCGGATGGCGTCGGCCTTGCTGAGCCGGGAGTTGCCGAGCCGGGCCGCCGTGGCGCTCACCGCGCGACGCACCGCGACGTCCTCGGCGACCGTCGCCTCGGTGCCGGCGGTCAGCCCGGTGAAGTACTTTCCGGAGGTGCCGGTGACGACGCGCTTGCCGCCGGAGTTCTCCATCCGCACCACGTACTGCCCGCCGAGCACCGGTATGCCCCGGTGCTTCTGCTGGAGCCGAACGGTCTCGTCCGCGCCCCGCTTCAGCGTCCGGACGGGAGCGAGGTCCCGTCGCGGCTCGGCGATGCGGTAGCGGCTCTCCCTGGCCTCGAGGTGTCCGCGGGCCGCGTCCGCCGGAGCGGCCTTGGCGTCCACGGGCTCGTGCAGCCCTTCGACGAGAGCGGGTGTCGCGGTGTCCTCCCCGGGGACGACCTCGACGGGCGGTGCCGGCGGCGGGGTCGCCGCCTGGGCCGGGACCGCGGTGATCAGGAGACCGGCAGCGGCCAGGAGCGCCGCGGCCCCTGTCCCCCTGGTGACGCCGATTGCCGGTCTTCCCTGGTTGTGCCTGGGCTTGCGCACAGTACGTACCCCTCCCACGTGCTGGTAAGCCGGTTCAGGTGGTCATGGCCATGCAACCCGTGGGGCGTCAACCGATCAATGCGGCAGGTGCGTTGAGAAGTGGACATGCCCACTTGTGTGTTCTGTGAAGGCGGAGTGAGAATCCTCCGCATGATCGAGGCGGAGCTGCACTACCTCGGCTTGGGGGCGACCGAGGAGCGCGCGTACGAAGCCCTGCTGGCGGAACGGGTGGACGAGGCCGAGGAGTTGGCCAGGCACCTCCGGCTGCCCAGGGACGAGGTGGACGCGGCGCTCGACCGGCTCGTGGAGCACGGACTCGCTCTGCCACCGCGTGGAGGCGGGACGCTGCCCCGCCCGGCCGCACCGGCCGCCGCGATCCGCTCGCTCATCCACCGCCGCCAGGCGGAACTGCATATGAAATCGGCCGAACTCGAGCGATTACGTATGACCGCCGATCAGCTGGCGGGCCGGCTGACGGCGGGAGCACCGGCCGTCCCCGGCAGCGGCATCGAAGTGATCACGGGGCAGCGCGCGATCGGGGAACGCGCCGACGACCTGCTCGCGTCCGCGGAGCGCGAGGTGGTCATCCTGGACCGGCCGCCGTACGTCAAGGGCCGGCCGGGATACGGGACCTTCCGCGCGCCGGGGGCCTGCATCGAGGGACTGCTGGACCGCGGGGTGACCGTACGGACCGTCCTGGACCGGGACGGTCTCGCCGCCCCGGAGCGGATCCGCACACTCCACGCACTGGTGGAACGCGGGCTGCGGGCCCGGGTCGCCCCGGCCGTTCCGACGCGGCTGATCGCCGTCGACCGGCGGACCGCCCTGCTGCCCCCGGGTGATGCGGCGGACCCCACGGCATCCGCGCTGGTGGTCGGGGACGCGCTGCTGCGGCACGCGCTCGTGCCGCTCTTCGAGACGGTGTGGGACCGGGCGGCCCCGGTGGGCGGACCGCGCACGGCGCCGCCTCCGGCGGGCGGGACGCGCCCGGCGCCGCCCGGGGCGCTGCCCGCCGAGCAGAAGGAACTGCTGACCCTGCTGGCGGCCGGTCTCAAGGACGAGGCGATCGCACGCCGGCTGGGTGTCCATGTGCACACCGCGCGGCGGCGGATCAGCAGGCTGCTGGAGTCCCTGGGCGCGGAGACCCGCTTCCAGGCGGGTGCCCGCGCCACTCTGCGGGGCTGGCTGGACAACTCGTGACGAGGCGCGGCCCCGGTGGTGACGACTCGTCGGGCGGACCGGCGGCGGGTACGGTCGACGGCGGTGCCGCCGGCCGGAGTGCCCCGCCGGCCCCCTACCGGTTGGTCAGCTTGCCGGTGAAGTACTTGCCGGTCCTGGTGATCGCGGCGGACACGGACTGGTCCTTGACGAACGCCTTCTGGCCGAACGCCTTCACCAGCGGCTTCGCCGTCCAGGCGACCTCCGCCTTCGTGACGCCCCCTTGGTGGCGGCCGCGACCGGGCCGGCCTTGACGGCGATCGCGGCGTTGACGTTCTTCACCGATGCGGTGGCGACCGTCTTCCGGACCGCACCCTTGGTGGCACGCTGACCGTGCGGGTCTCGGTGGTCACCGGGATGCCGTAGATGCGCTCGGACACCGAGAAGCGCAGGGGGGCCGTGGCGTTCTTGTCCTTGGCGACGGTGGCGGTGACGTCGGTGACGAAGGTGACGTCCGCGTTGCAGGGGTCGACGACGTGGAGCGGGCGGCCGAAGTTGCCCTTCACCTGGTCCTTGAGTGCGCTGTGGACCCTCCGGTCCTCCAGGTACTTCACGAACTTCTTCTGCTGGGCCGGGGTGAGCCTGGCGAAGCGGGCGGTGGTCTCGCGGCCGCCCTTGTCCCAGTTCTTCTTCAGGTACGTCTTGTAGCCGGCGACGGTGAGCTCGGCGGGAAGCTCGGCGGCCGCGTCCGCCTGTACGGCGTCCGGTGCGCCGGGGACGGCGGCCTGGCAGACGGTCGGGGACAGGACGGCAAGGCCGGCCACGGCTGCGGCAGCGGTGGCCGTCAGCCGGCCCATGGTGCGGTTGTGCACGGTGTTTCCCCTCGTTGCGTGTCTGGCGGGTGTTCGTCAACGAGGCTGTGGAGAGGGACGGATCGGGGTAATCGTCTCTTCGTGCGTTGCCCCTTGATCCCCTCCCGTCGGGGCAACGCCCTTTCGGAGCAGGCTGGTTGTGCACTTACGGACGTGCTCACGTCAGAGGGCCCGGGTAGGTTGGGAGTTGATCTCCGGCGCACCCAGACCACGGGGGTCTGCTGGGAATGCCGGGATCAGGAGGGGCCGGAATGACCAAACGGTCCGATATGGCAGATGCCTCCTGCTCCTACCGTCGTACGGAACACGATCCGCAGTACGGCGTGTGGCGGCTGGACAGCCTGACCGACCGGGAGAAGGAAGTCCTCCTTCTGCTGGGGACAGGTGTGGGCAACCGGGAGCTGGCCCGGGAGCTGGGGATCGCGGAGCGGACGGTGAAGGCGCACATCGCGAACATCGTGGGCAAGACCGGGCAGGAGACGCGGACGCAGGCCGCGATCGTCTCCGCGCTCGCCCACGAGTCGCTGTGCACGGATCCGGAGTGCACACGGACCCTGGCGAAGGCACCGGTTCAGCGAAGGGGCCCCTCTGCCGCGTGAGGGAAGAACGCGCCGTGCCCGCCCAGCCCATGGGCGGGCACGGCGCCGTTCACGGCCCGTCGGGCCCGATGCACTGGTCGGTCTGCTCGACGAGGGGGGCGACCGTCGAGGAGAGGCCGAGGATCGCGGCGTCCGTGGTCGTCATGTCGGCGGCGAAGGTGACCTCGGTCGCGGGGCTGCGCCCGTAGGTGACGATCACCTTCCGGTCCCGGGTGGACTTCTTCAGGTCGATCACCCAGTCGACGCCGCCGGCCTCGAAACACGGATCGGTGGTCGGCGGCGGCGCGGGAAGCCCGCACCGCAGGACGACGTCGCCGTCCCCCCAGACGGCGACTCCGGGCAGGTCCACCTCCTCGCGGGTCCTGCCCCCCAGTTCACGCGGGGACTCCTCGGTGATCCGCCCGCAACTCGGGTTCCGGCCGTCGGCACCGGGCCGGATGTCATGTGCGGGGTCGTTGACGAGGGCGAGGGCGAGTGCGCCGGCGGTGCACAGGGCCGCGGCTCCTCCCAGCAGGATCGTGCGGGTGCGGGGCATCCTCAGGGATCGTCTTCCGGGCGTGGGACGGAATGGTGGTCAGGGCATAACGCTATGCCATCGGACCCGCGCGGAATTCATGAGGCGGGCTCACCCCCGATCGGGCAACACCCTTTCGGGCAATGCCCCTTCAGGCAATGCCCCTTCAGGCAATGCCCCTTCGGGCAATGCGTCACGGGACGACACGCCACAGGAAAACGCCCCGCACACGACGAAGCGGCGAGGAAATGCGTCTCGGAGAAACACATCCGTGCATTGCGCCATGGGGCAGTGCACCATCGGTCGCCTCCCCAACAGACCTATTACAAGCGCGAGTTGATGCCTGGTTTCGGTTGCTCCGGCGTATTGACCATTCGCACGGGGGATTTCCGATGCGTAAGGCAGCCTCGACGTTCGTGCTGACCGCGGTGGCCGTGGGGACTCTGCCGGCGTTCACCGCCACGGCCCAGGCCGCGCCGCAGGCGAAGGACTCGTATGCCCACACCCGCCTGGAGCGGGTGTGGGCTCCCAAGACGTGCCTTTCGATGGGCGGCAACAAGAAGAAAAACGCCCGGCTGATCGTGGCGAAGTGCGCGAAGAGCGACAAGACCCAGCGGTGGACGCTGAAGCGCCTGAGCAAGAACTCGTCCGTGTTCACCATCAAGAACGACAAGTCCGGCAAGTGCCTGGCGGTGGGCGCCAGGAGCCGCATCGTGCAGACCACCTGCCGCGCCTCGGCGAAGAACCACCGGTGGGCGCTGGGCGGTTCGAAGATCTACAGCCGGTCCGCGGGCAAGGTGATCGCCTCGAACTCCACCAAGGCCGGCTCGCACCCGTACCTGGAGAAGAGCGGCGAGTCCGGCAAGGCTCGCGGACGCCAGAAGTGGGGCCTGTCCTGACGCCTCGACATGCCTCCCGCTCCGCCCTGGTACGACGGGGACCGCCGGAAGCCCTCCGGCGGTCCCCGTCGTCGTCGCACCCGGTCGGTCGTCGCACCCGGTCGACCGTCGGATGCGCGTGGACGGGGTGGGGAGCGGCTGCCCGCTCCCCACCGCTCTCCTGGCGTACCGAAATGCCGTTGGGCAAGGATGGGGGCATGTTCCGGAACAGGCCCATGCCGTGGTCAGGGGTCGTGGTGCTGATCGCCGCGGCCACGGCCGCGTGCGCCGCGCCGTCGCACTCCGCGACACCGCGTACGCCCGCCGAGCCGCGGCCGCGGGCCGCGGGGCCGTCGCCCCAGACGTCGGCCGTCCCGTCCGCGGGGCTGAGCTGGGTGGGCGTACTGCTCGACGACGAGGACCACTGGTGCACGGCGAGCGTCGTGGACAGCCCGCGCGGCAATGTCGTCGCGACCGCCGCGCACTGCGTGTTCGAGTACGGGACGTATGCCGGCGACTTCTCGTTCGCCCCCGGCTTCCGGGGCGGCGGCAGGGGAACGTCGCCGCAGGGCACGTGGAAGGTCGCCGCGATCCAGGTCGACGACCGCTGGCGCAAGGACGGCGACGAGGCCTACGACTACGCCTTTCTGACGCTGGAGCCGGACGCGCGCGGCCGGCAGGTGCAGGACGTGGTGGGCGCGGCCCGGCCCGAGTGGGCGTCGGGGCCGGGGCGCCGGGTCACCGTCGTCGGCTACCCGAACGCCGACCACAACCCGGCGGGCCGTCCCATCGCCTGCACCACCGACGCCCGACACGACGCCGACCAGCCCCCGGAGATGCTCCGGATCGAGTGCGCCGGCTTCTGGGACGGCACGAGCGGAAGCCCCTGGCTCGCGGACTACGTGGGTCCCTCCCGGCCCGGGCGGGTGATCGGTGTGCTGAGCGGGGGCGACACGGACACGGAGTCGACGGCGGTGCTGTTCGGCGCACGGGCCCGGCCCCTCTTCGCCAAGGCGGCGGGCGCCCGGGTGGGCACGACCCCTGGCGGCTGAACGGGCCCCGGCCGCGTGCCCCGCCGGACGGCGGCACGCCGGCACCGCTTCCGAGCCCTGCCTCCGGGCCGGGGTCCGACGAAGGTCCGGGGGAGGGCCGGACGCACAATTCCGCGGATCAGCTCCGGGACGACGGCCCGGAACGACGGTTGCGCGGGCCCGCCCGCACATCCCCCGCACGACGGCGCCGCGCGAGGCCCTTCCGGACGACGGCGGCCCGGACGACAACCCCCGCCTCATGCCCCGCCCCGCGCGCCGGCGGCCCCGGAAACGGCGGTCGCCGTACACCGCCCGCGGAAGCGAGCCGGTGTACGGCGACCTGGCGAGGAGCCGTGCGGCGCGGACCACGCCAGAGCCGTGCGGCGCGGACTACGCCACGGCCGGCACCGGCACCTCCGCCGGGGACAGGGCGATCTCCAGGACCTGGCGGACGTCCGTGACGGGGTGGACCTCCAGCTTCTCCAGGACCTCGGCGGGGACGTCGTCCAGATCGGCCTCGTTGCGCTTGGGGATCACCACGGTGGTGATCCCGGCGCGGTGCGCGGCGAGCAGCTTCTGCTTCACGCCGCCGATGGGCAGCACCCGCCCCGTCAGCGACACCTCACCGGTCATCGCCACGTCCGTACGGACCAGCCGGCCGGAGAGCAGCGACGCCAGCGCGGTCGTCATCGTGATGCCCGCGCTCGGCCCGTCCTTCGGGACCGCGCCGGCCGGGAAGTGGATGTGCACGCCGCGGTCCTTCAGATCGCCGACGGGCAGCTCCAGTTCCGCGCCGTGCGAGCGGAGGAAGCTCAGCGCGATCTGTGCGGACTCCTTCATGACGTCGCCGAGCTGACCGGTCAGGGTCAGCCCGGAGGCGCCGGTCTCCGGGTCGGCCAGCGACGCCTCGACGTACAGGACATCGCCCCCGGCACCGGTGACCGCGAGTCCCGTGGCCACGCCCGGCACCGCGGTGCGGCGCTCGGCCGGGTCCTGGGCGGACTCGGGCACGTGGTGCGGCCGGCCGATCAGCGCGCGCAGATCGCCGTCGGTGACGGTGAACGGAAGCTCGCGCTCGCCCAGTTCGTGCTGGGCCGCGATCTTCCGGAGCAGCCGTGCGACCGCGCGCTCCAGGGTCCGGACGCCCGCCTCGCGGGTGTACTCCCCCGCCAGCTTGCGCAGCGCGGACTCGTCGAGCGCGACCTCCCCCGGCTCCAGGCCGGCCCGCTCCAGCTGGCGCGGGAGCAGGTGGTCGCGGGCGATGACGATCTTCTCGTCCTCGGTGTAGCCGTCGAGCCTGACCAGCTCCATCCGGTCGAGCAGTGCCTCGGGGACGGCCTCCAGGACGTTGGCCGTGGCCAGGAAGACCACGTCCGACAGGTCGAGTTCGACCTCCAGGTAGTGGTCGCGGAACGTGTGGTTCTGCGCCGGGTCCAGGACCTCCAGCAGCGCCGCCGCCGGGTCCCCGCGGAAGTCGGAGCCGACCTTGTCGATCTCGTCGAGGAGGACCACCGGGTTCATGGACCCGGCCTCCTTGATCGCGCGCACGATCCGGCCCGGCAGCGCGCCGACGTAGGTGCGCCGGTGGCCGCGGATCTCCGCCTCGTCCCGTACGCCGCCGAGCGCGACACGGACGAACTTGCGTCCCATCGCGTGCGCGACGGACTCGCCGAGCGAGGTCTTGCCGACGCCGGGCGGGCCGACGAGCGCGAGGACCGCGCCGCCGCGCCGGCCGCCGACCACGCCGAGACCGCGGTCGGAGCGCCGCTTGCGCACCGCCAGGTACTCGGTGATCCGCTCCTTCACGTCGTCCAGGCCGGCGTGCTCGGCGTCCAGTACGGCCTTGGCGCCCTGGACGTCGTACGCGTCCTCGGTGCGGTCGTTCCACGGCAGTTCGAGGACGGTGTCGAGCCACGTGCGGATCCAGGAGCCCTCGGGGCTCTGGTCGCTGGCCCGCTCGAGCTTCTCGACCTCCTTGAGGGCGGCCTCGCGGACCTTCTCCGGGAGGTCGGCGCCCTCGACCCGGGCACGGTAGTCGTCGGACTCCTCGCCGTCGGACTCGCCGTTGAGCTCGCGCAGTTCCTTGCGCACCGCGTCCAGCTGGCGGCGCAGCAGGAACTCGCGCTGCTGCTTGTCGACGCCCTCCTGGACGTCCTTGGCGATGGACTCGGCCACGTCCTGCTCGGCGAGGTGCTCGCGGAGCTGGTCGGTGGCGAGCTTGAGCCGCGCGACCGGGTCGCTGGTCTCCAGCAGCTCGACCTTCTGGGCGAGGCTCAGGAAGGGCGAGTAGCCGGCGTTGTCGGCGAGCGCGGGAACGTCGTCGATCTGCTGGACCCGGTCCACGACCTGCCAGGCTCCGCGCTTGCGCAGCCAGCTGGTGGCGAGGGCCTTGTACTCCTTCACGAGTTCCGTGACCGAACCCGGCAGCGGGTCGGGCAGCGTCTCGTGGATGAGCGTGCCGTGGATCCAGAGGGCGGCACCGGGGCCGGTCGTACCGGCGCCGACGCGTACCCGGCTGTGGCCCCGGATCAGGGCGCCGGGGTCTCCGTCGGAAAGCCGTCCCACCTGCTCGACCGTGCCGAGCACACCGGTCGCGGCGTAGGTGCCGTCGATCCGGGGGACGAGCAGCACCCTCGGCTTGCCGGGCTCCGCTCGGGCTGCTGCCTGGGCGGCTTCCACCGCGGCCCGTACGTCGTTGTCGGACAGGTCGAGCGGTACCACCATCCCGGGCAGCACGACCTCGTCGTCGAGCGGCAGCACTGGCAGGGTGAGCGGTGTGGACGTCGAAGCCATGATCTCCCCTTCGGCAGTCAAGTTGAGTTACACGCACTCAATGCAAAGGGCGCCACCGATGTTCCCCTGCGCATGTTCGCCGTGAGCGATACCACCTGTCGCAACCGGCGACCCACTCGATGTAATGAGTCAATGACGCATGTATCTATTACAGAGGTCATTCGTGCCTGGGTGGACGGCTGGGTCGTCTCGCGCGGGGCGGCGGAGCCGGTGGCCGAGACCTGGGGGCTCACGGTGGACGTGGGGCTCCCCCGGCACACGACCCGCCACGTGCTCACCGACAACAGCGAGGCCGCGGTCCGCACGGTCGCCGCGTCGGCCGGGGTGCCCGGGCGGTGGCTGAAAGTATTCGAGGAAGAGGAACGGGTCCTGGAATGGCTGGGGCCGGACTGGACGCCCGACGAACCCGGCTTCCTCATGACGACGCCGCTCGAGCGGCGGACCGCGCCCGAGCCCGTCCTGCCGGAGGGCCACCGGCTGCGCGCCTGGACGAGGGACGGCGTCACACGGGTCCTGATCACCACGGCGGACGGCGCCTTCGCCGCCCGGGGGCAGATCGCCACGGCCGGCACCACGGCCGTCGTCGACCAGATCGAGACGGCCGCCGAGCACCGGCGCAAGGGACTGGGCTCGCTGGTGATGCGCACGCTGCAGCACTCGGCGGCCGAGCGGGGCGCCACCTCCGGTGTCCTCGGGGGCACCCCCGACGGCCGGGCGCTGTACGAGTCGCTGGGGTGGCGGGTGATCGCCCCGCTGGTCAGCGTGTACTACACGCCGGTGGGGCCGTCCTCGGCGGAGGCCCGCCCGCCGGCCCCGGCACCGGACGCCTGAGGGTCGCGGACGGCTGAGCGCCGGGCCTCGCACCCCACCCGTTCCTCCGGGGCTTCCGGGGTTTCCGGGGCTTCCGGGGCTTCCGGGGCTTCCGGGATCCTCGACCTCTCCGGTACGCCCCGTGACTCCGGTCCCTCCGGCATCCGCTGCCCCGTCGGCATCCGCCGCCCCTCCCGTACGTCCCGCTCCTCCGACGTCTCCCGCATCCCCTCCCGCTCCTGACTGCGGCGGAGTTCCCGGTACCGCCGCCGGCGGCGCACCAGCGGGCCGCTCGCCAGACCGGAGAGCAGGGCCAGGGGGTGGCCCCAGTTGCTCAGCGGGTCCTCGTAGGCGAGCAGGTCGAGCACGAGCAGCGCCGACACGCCCGCGAGCACCACGGCCGCCGGCAATGGCCGGAACAGAGCGGTCAGCGCACCGACACACGCCAGCAGACCGAAGCTGATGCCGTAGTCGAGCCGGTGCAGCGAGGTCTCCGGCAGCCGCCCGGCCATGACCCACAGACCGACCGGGATCTCGGTGGCGAGGGTGGCGGCCACGTGCCCGCCCAGGAACACCGCTGCCACCCGCAGGCCGCCGACACGGCGTTCCAGTGCCGTCAGCACGAGGACGAACCCGATGGCGTAGGGCGAGGCGAGCCCGCCGGCGATCCACAGGGCACTCGCCACGAGCACGAGCAGCGGCACCGTCGCCAGATGCGCGGCGTCGGTGCTCGAACCGCGCAGCAGGGCGGAGACGGTGGCCGGATCGCCGTAGCGGGCGTACACCGAGGTCCCGAGCAGGACGAGCGCGTACCAGAACGTGAACGGCGTGCCGCGGGGGTCCGGGACGAGCCGGACCGGCCGGGCGGCGAGCCGCCGGGGCGCGCGTTCATCCACCCCGGCCGCTCCCTCGCGCCCGGGCGCCCTCCCGTGTCCGTCCCGCGCCGCCCTCACGCGCCCCGGCGCCCCCATCCGTCGCACCGTGCGAAGCCTCCCCTGTCCGGGCCTTTCCCGGCCGCTCCGCCCCGGCCTCCCGCCGGTCCCAGCCCTGCCCAGGCAACGCGATGATCACGCTCCCGTCCGTGACCCGCGCCACTCGGAGGCCCCGCCACGGCTAGCCTGAGGGCCCATGGAGCCTCTCAGCCCTGCCACCGGCCCCCGGACCCTCGACCGGCGCGACGGACCGTACGGCGAGGTCGTCCTGCGCGAGCGCGGCGGCCCCGGCGGGGAGATCCACGAGATCATCGCCAACGGCTGCTTCCTGATGGACACATCGGACGGACGCTCGGAGCGCCTGCTCATGGACGCCGCGTACGAGGCACTCCACGGCCGGCCGGACCCGACCGTGCTGATCGGCGGACTCGGCGTCGGCTTCTCCCTGGCCCACGCCGCCGCAGAGCCCGGCTGGTCCCGGATCACGGTCGCCGAACGGGAAGAGGCGATCATCGGCTGGCACACCTCGGGCCCGCTGAAGCGCATCTCCGCCGCGGCACTGGCCGATCCGCGAACCACCGTCCTCCACACGGACCTCGTGGGACATCTCCATAACACTTCGGACACGTATGACGCGCTCTGCCTCGACATCGACAACGGCCCCGACTGGACCGTCACCGAGGACAACGGCAGCCTCTACTCGCCGGACGGACTGGCGGCCTGTGCACGGTGTTTGAGCCCCGGAGGGGTCCTCGCGGTCTGGTCCGCACAACCTTCCCCGAATTTCGAAGACTCATTGCGGAATGCCGGATTCAGCGGGGTAAGAACCGAAGAGATCCGGGTTGCCCGAGGCGTACCTGACGTGGTCCATCTGGCAGTTCGCCCTGCGTAGCCGGGACCTGGTCGGTGCCTTTACGCTGCCTACCTGACACACCGATCTACACGCAGCTCGCAGTGCGCGACAGGGGCGGGGCGATGGAGCAGACACACACCAGCAACAACGGCGCGGCGGCACACACGGCCGGGAGTGCGCAGCGCCGGGTGCTGGTCGTCGAGGACGACACCACCATCGTCGACGCCATCTCGGCCCGTCTGCGCGCCGAGGGCTTCCTGGTCCAGACCGCGACCGACGGTCCCGCGGCCGTCGACGCCGCGGAGGCCTGGCAGCCGGACCTCATGGTGCTCGACGTGATGCTGCCGGGCTTCGACGGTCTCGAGGTGTGCCGCCGGGTGCAGGCGCAGCGGCCCGTCCCGGTGCTGATGCTCACCGCCCGCGACGACGAGACCGACATGCTGGTCGGGCTCGGCGTGGGCGCCGACGACTACATGACCAAGCCGTTCTCGATGCGCGAACTGGCCGCCCGGGTGCACGTCCTGCTGCGCCGTGTGGAGCGCGCCGCACTGGCCGCGGTGACGCCGCGCAGCGGGATCCTGCGCCTCGGCGAGCTGGAGATCGACCACGCCCAGCGCCGCGTCCGCGTCCGGAACGAGGACGTGCACCTCACGCCGACCGAGTTCGACCTGCTGGTCTGCCTGGCCAACACCCCGCGAGCCGTCCTCTCCCGCGAGCAGCTGCTCGCGGAGGTCTGGGACTGGGCGGACGCCTCCGGCACCCGCACGGTCGACAGCCACATCAAGGCGCTGCGCCGCAAGATCGGTGCCGAGCGGATCCGTACGGTCCACGGCGTCGGATACGCCCTGGAGACCCCGGCGCCATGATCCGGCGGAGCCGGCTCCGGTCCCGGCTGGGGGCGGTGGAGATCTCTATCAAGACCAAGCTCGGTGCCCTGGTCGTCGTGGCGGTGCTGATCACGACCGGGCTGGCGCTGGTCGCCTTCCGCACCGGGGCGGAGCTTCGCTACATCACGGTGTTCGCCATGATCACCACGCTGCTGATCACCCAGTTCGTGGCACACGGGCTGACCGCTCCGCTGGACGAGATGAACACCGTCGCGAAGTCGATCTCCCACGGCGACTTCACCCGCCGGGTGCGCGGCGACGGCCGCCGCGACGAACTCGGCGACCTCGCCTCCACGATCAACCGCATGGCGGACGACCTGGAAGCCGTGGACCAGCACCGCAAGGAGCTGGTCGCCAATGTCTCGCACGAGCTGCGCACCCCCATCGCGGCGCTGCGCGCGGTGCTGGAGAACGTCGTGGACGGCGTCTCGGCGGCCGACCCCGAGACGATGCGCACCGCCCTGAAGCAGACGGAGCGGCTGTCCCGGCTGGTGGAGACCCTGCTCGACCTCTCCCGGCTCGACAACGGCGTCGTCTCGCTCAAGGCCCGGCGCTTCGAGGTCTGGCCGTATCTGTCCGGCGTGCTGAAGGAGGCCAACCTGGCCGCCGGCCGGCGCGGGCTGTCCTCCGGTTCCGGCAGCCACACCCGCAAGGACGTCCATCTGCACCTGGACGTGTCGCCGCCCGAGCTGACCGCGCACGCGGACGCCGAGCGGCTGCACCAGGTCGTGGCGAATCTCATCGACAACGCGGTGAAGCACTCCCCGCCGCACGGCAGGGTCACGGTTCGTGCCCGCCGGGGGACCCAGGACGAGTCCTTGGACCTCGAGGTTCAGGACGAAGGTCCCGGGATCCCCGAGTCCGAATGGCACAAGGTCTTCGAGCGGTTCAACCGGGGCAGTGCGCCGTCGAAGCACAGCTCGGGCAGCGACGGCGGCACCGGTCTGGGCCTGGCCATCGCCCGCTGGGCGGTGGAGCTGCACGGCGGCCACATCGGCGTGGCCGAATCGACGCGCGGCTGCCGTATCCGGGTCACCCTTCCGGGAAACCCCTCGTCGCGCGGTTGACGTAGGGTTCGAAGAGGAGCGAAGCCCGCGGCGAACCGGACAGGCGCGTCCTGCGTCCATGTGTCCGGGGAGTGGGACAGGGGTGCGGCCCTTGGGGTCGCAGCCGTGCTCCGCTGTACCCAGTCCGTAGGGAAACCAGGTTTGTTTCCCGCCATTTCCTACGCCGAAACCGGCTGTCCGGTGTGACTTAGGCGACGAAGACCACGCCCGGCCTGCACCTCCCCGCCGCGTAGGCGTAGCCTTTATTTCCGCTGTCCATCACCTTGTGAAGCGGAAGAGGGCGGTTGCCGCCGTGTCGTCTCAGTCCCCCAGTAACTCGAGTACTTCGACCGACCCCGACGGGCAGGGGAAGAACCCCGCTGCCGCGTTCGGGGCCAATGAGTGGCTCGTCGACGAGATCTACCAGCAGTACCTCCAGGACCCGAATTCGGTCGACCGCGCCTGGTGGGACTTCTTCGCCGACTACAAGCCGGGCGGCGGGGCCGCCGGCGAGGCCGCGCCGACGCCGTCGGCCGCGACGGCCACGGAGACGCCGGGCACCGCACAGGCTCCGGCTCCCGCGGCCCCCGCGGCGCAGGCTCCCGCAGCCCCGGCCCAGGCGCCGGCCGCCCCCGCGCAGCCCGCCGCCTCGGCCCCGGCCCCCGCGAAGCCCGCCGCCCCCGCGAAGCCCGCCGCCGCTGCTCCGGCGAAGCCCGCCGCCAAGGCCGCACCGGCTGCCGGGACTCCCGACGGCCCCGAGATGCTGCCGCTGCGCGGCCCCTCCGCCGCGGTCGCGAAGAACATGAACGCCTCGCTGGAGCTGCCGACGGCCACGTCCGTCCGCGCCGTCCCGGTGAAGCTGCTCTTCGACAACCGGATCGTCATCAACAACCACCTGAAGCGCGCCCGGGGCGGGAAGATCTCCTTCACGCACATCATCGGGTACGCGATGGTGCAGGCGATCAAGGCCATGCCGTCGATGAACTGGTCGTACGGCGAGAAGGACGGCAAGCCGGTCCTGGTCAAGCCCCCGCACGTGAACCTCGGCCTCGCCATCGACCTGGTGAAGCCGAACGGCGACCGGCAGCTCGTGGTCGCGGCCATCAAGAAGGCCGAGACCATGAACTTCTTCGAGTTCTGGCAGGCCTACGAGGACATCGTCCGCCGCGCCCGCAGCAACAAGCTGACGATGGACGACTTCACCGGCGTCACCGTCTCGCTGACCAACCCCGGCGGTCTCGGCACCGTCCACTCCGTGCCGCGGCTGATGCCCGGACAGTCGGTGATCATGGGTGTCGGCTCGATGGACTACCCGGCGGAGTTCCAGGGCACGTCCCAGGACACCCTGAACAAGCTGGGCATCTCCAAGGTCATGACCCTGACCTCGACGTACGACCACCGGGTCATCCAGGGTGCCGCCTCCGGCGAGTTCCTGCGGATCGTCGCCAACCTCCTCCTCGGCGAGGACGGCTTCTACGACGACATCTTCGAGGCGCTGCGCATCCCCTACGAGCCGGTCCGCTGGCTCAAGGACATCGACGCCTCGCACGACGACGACGTCACCAAGGCCGCCCGGGTCTTCGAGCTGATCCACTCCTACCGGGTCCGCGGCCACGTCATGGCCGACACCGACCCGCTGGAGTACCGCCAGCGCAAGCACCCGGACCTGGACATCACCGAGCACGGGCTCACCCTGTGGGACCTGGAGCGCGAGTTCGCGGTCGGCGGCTTCGGCGGCAAGTCGATGATGAAGCTGCGCGACATCCTCGGCGTCCTGCGCGACTCGTACTGCCGCACCACCGGCATCGAGTTCATGCACATCCAGGACCCGAAGCAGCGCAAGTGGATCCAGGACCGCGTGGAGCGCCCGCACGCCAAGCCGGAGCGCGAGGAGCAGCTGCGCATCCTGCGCCGGCTGAACGCGGCGGAGGCCTTCGAGACCTTCCTGCAGACCAAGTACGTCGGCCAGAAGCGCTTCTCGCTGGAGGGCGGCGAGTCCGTCATCCCGCTGCTCGACGCGGTCATCGACTCGGCCGCCGAGTCCCGCCTCGACGAGGTCGTCATCGGCATGGCCCACCGCGGCCGGCTGAACGTCCTGGCGAACATCGTGGGCAAGTCGTACGCGCAGATCTTCCGCGAGTTCGAGGGCAACCTCGACCCGAAGTCGATGCACGGCTCCGGCGACGTGAAGTACCACCTGGGCGCCGAGGGCACCTTCACCGGACTCGACGGCGAGCAGATCAAGGTGTCGCTGGTCGCCAACCCGTCGCACCTGGAGGCGGTCGACCCGGTCCTCGAGGGCGTCGTCCGCGCCAAGCAGGACATCATCAACAAGGGCGGCACGGACTTCACCGTCCTGCCGGTCGCCCTGCACGGTGACGCGGCGTTCGCCGGCCAGGGTGTCGTCGCCGAGACCCTGAACATGTCGCAGCTGCGCGGCTACCGCACCGGCGGCACGGTCCACATCGTCATCAACAACCAGGTCGGCTTCACCGCCGCCCCGGAGTCGTCGCGTTCGTCGATGTACGCGACCGACGTGGCGCGCATGATCGAGGCGCCGATCTTCCACGTCAACGGCGACGACCCGGAGGCGTGCGTCCGAGTGGCGCGGCTCGCCTTCGAGTTCCGCCAGACGTTCAACAAGGACGTCGTGATCGACCTCATCTGCTACCGCCGCCGCGGTCACAACGAGGGCGACAACCCGCAGTTCACCAACCCGCAGATGGTGAACCTGATCGACAAGAAGCGCTCGGTCCGCAAGCTCTACACCGAGTCGCTCATCGGTCGCGGCGACATCACGCTGGAAGAGGCCGAGCAGGCCCTGCAGGACTTCCAGGGCCAGCTGGAGAAGGTCTTCGCGGAGGTCCGCGAGGCCACCAGCCACCCGGCCCCGGCCCATGTCCCGGACGCCCAGGCCGAGTTCCCGGTGTCCGTCACCACGGGGATCTCCCAGGAGGTCGTCAAGCGGATCGCCGAGTCCCAGGTCAACATCCCCGACAACATCACCGTCCACCCGCGACTGCTGCCGCAGCTGCAGCGCCGCGCGGCCTCGGTCGAGGACGGCACGATCGACTGGGGCATGGGCGAGACCCTCGCCATCGGCTCGCTGCTCATGGAGGGCACCCCGGTCCGGCTCGCCGGCCAGGACACCCGCCGGGGCACCTTCGGCCAGCGCCACGCGGTGCTGGTGGACCAGGAGACCAACGAGGACTACACCCCGCTGCTCTACCTGGCCGAGGACCAGGCCCGCTACAACGTCTACGACTCGCTGCTCAGCGAGTACGCGGCGATGGGCTTCGAGTACGGCTACTCGCTGGCCCGCCCGGAGTCGCTGGTCATGTGGGAGGCCCAGTTCGGCGACTTCGTCAACGGCGCCCAGACCGTCGTCGACGAGTTCATCTCCTCGGCCGAGCAGAAGTGGGGCCAGACCTCCGGCGTCACGCTGCTCCTGCCGCACGGCTACGAGGGCCAGGGCCCGGACCACTCGTCCGCCCGGCCGGAGCGCTTCCTCCAGCTGTGCGCGCAGAACAACATGACGGTCGCCATGCCGACGCTGCCGTCGAACTACTTCCACCTGCTGCGCTGGCAGGTCCACAACCCGCATCACAAGCCGCTCATCGTCTTCACCCCGAAGTCGATGCTGCGTCTGAAGGCAGCGGCGTCCAAGGTGGAGGAGTTCACGACCGGCGGCTTCCGCCCGGTCATCGGCGACGACTCGGTGAACGCCGCCGACGTCCGCAAGGTCGTCTTCTGCTCCGGCAAGGTCTACTACGACCTGGAGGCCGAGCGGCAGAAGCGCGGTGCCACGGACACGGCGATCATCCGCCTGGAGCGCCTGTACCCGCTGCCGGGTGCGGAACTGCAGGCCGAGATCGCCAAGTTCCCGAACACCGAGAAGTACCTGTGGGTCCAGGAGGAGCCGGCGAACCAGGGTGCCTGGCCGTTCATCGCGCTCAACCTGATCGACCACCTGGACCTGGCGGTCGGCGCGGACATCCCGCACGGCGAGCGCCTGCGCCGCATCTCCCGCCCCCACTCGTCGTCCCCGGCCGTGGGCTCGGCGAAGCGGCACCAGGCGGAGCAGCAGCAGCTGGTGAACGAGGTCTTCGAGGCCTGACGCCGCCGAGGCGGTACGTGACGGAGGGCCCGGCCCCACGCGAGCGATCGCGAGGGACCGGGCCCTCCGGGCGTGTGGGCGACGGGCCGCTGGGGCGAGTGCGCCCGCCGCGAGCAGTTCTGTCTACTCAGCGCCTTCGGCGGCCCGGGCCGCTTCGGCGTTCTTGCCGTCCTGGGCGTTCTTGCCATCCTCGGCAGCCTTGGTGTCCTCAGCGCCCTCGGCGTTCTTGTCGCCGTCCTCCGGCTCCCCCTCGGCGGAACGCGCCTCGTCCCGTGCTGCTGGGACCCGGATGAGTACGACCCCGCTCCCGAGGTCTATCGGCCCACGCCCGGGATCGGCGTCACCGGCCTCCTCGAGCGTGAGCTCCTGACGCCGCCGCTCCTCCTCGGTGTGCCGCCGCCCAGGAGCGAACAGCTCGCTCAACGCACCGCCGAACATCATGTGCTCCTGTCTGCCGGGGCTCTGCACCTCATGGTACGAACGCCTGCGCGGGTGTGGAGGGGACGAGAGCGTACGGTGACCCACGGTGCAGCCGCACGCGAGGGCTGCCCGTGCACGCACACGGGCCCGTCCTCGCATTGCGGGGACGGGCCCGTGGTGTCTCACCAGCACCGACCGGCTGTTCAGGCCCCGGACTCCGGCGGGGTCAGGGCGATACCGCTGATCGGGGTGCCCTCCGGCAGGTCCCGGACCTGGAGGGCGATCTGGGTGCACAGTTCGAAGTACACCCTGCGATCGGTGAGCTCCAGGTTCGCGACCTCGTCCTCGCCGCCCAGCAGCGTGGGCACCTTGTAGCCGACGACCTGCTCGAAGCCGAGCGGACGAGGTGCGCCGAGGTTGGCGTCCCGCCAGTCCTCGAAGTAGGGGAAGGCGAGAGCGTCCTCGTCCTCGTCGGCCACCGCGAGGAAGAACTCGTCGAGGCCGAGATCCGTCGTGAAGTGCTCGCCCTCCGCCGCGTCCACCATGATGACGTACCGGGGCCGTGCATCGGGATCACGGATGTCGAAGAGCAGCTCGCGGCCCATCCAGTCGAAGGCGAAGGGGAAGTATCGTCCCTCAAGTCCTCCGATCAGACGGGCACACGCCGCGTACGACTCATGCGCCGACGCTGGCGTGTGAAACCGCAGGAAACCGTCGGCCAGGGTCCTCCCGGCCATCTTCTCGAACAACGCGGCAAGCGGCGCGGGCACGTAGTGCTCGCCCTCACCGGACTCGGCCGCTCCCGTTTCCGGGAAGCGACGCACGAGTATGGCTAGCGACATGTTCACTCCAGGCGAGCGGGTCTCCACCACCATATGGGGGCCGGCCCCTTCGCCGCATGACGCGACTACTCGTCCTAAGAATCGTCAGGAAGCAGACCGCGCTCACGCGTACGCGGCCGTCAGTCCTCTTCCTCGTCGAGGAGACCGAGAACGTCGGGAAGATCCGCCATCGCCTGACGACGCTCGGGGTTCTCCTCCAGCTCGGCCAGCTCGACCAGCATGTCCGCAAAGGCCCGGCGGTCCTGCTCGCTCAGGTCGTCGAGCAACGCGCTGGCAGGCTCCAGAATGTCCGTCGCGACGTCAGGGTCGATGGCATCGTCATCAGAGAGGTCGATCGAGACAACGATACTCGCGAATGCCCTGGCCAGGACTCTGTTGAGTGCCATCACTTGGGAACCACCCTTACCTTGATGTCCGATCAGTCGATTCAACAGTCCCTGTCACCGGAAACCGGCTGGGAGGACCTCAAGCGACATCCCCACTTCTCCGTGATCTCTTTCCTGGAGACGGTGTGTCTTCGATGACGTCCAGTTCTCCTGCCACCTCGGGCCGTCGGGAGGGGGCCGCAGCGCGGTGCCGCTGACGGAGGTGGCGTTCGTGGCGTCAGTTCCTGCTGTGCCGGACACACAAGGACGTCACTGCCAGTCTGGATTGCGACTCGGCGGAAAGGACCCGAACAGGCTCTCGTACTCTCCGGTCTCATCCAAGAACACATCGCCCGGATCGGCGCTCCGCACGGCCGCGTGAAGGCGGTCCACCAGGGTCGGCACGGGTTCAATCGTCAGACCCAGCGCGCCAGCCACTCGGGACTGCGCCGGAACGACTTCCGGATCACTTGCGAGCATATCGCGCTGCAGAAATGACGCGGCCGCCTGCATCGAAGCCACGTCGCCGTCGTCGGAGTATGTGAGACAGTCCCTCCAGTACGGCAGGCCAACCACAAGACCAAGGGCCCCGGAGAAATCCGAAGCAATGAGTCCGGCCTCACCCTCGCTGCTTGCGTACAGCATCGGGCGGTCAGGCCCCTCGCCGCACAGGTAGAACTGTCCACCCGTGAAATCTCCCGCGACCACCTCAAGGGAAATTCCTGACATGAGCCGCGGCGCGTCGACGTAATCAGCGCGTCGGATATCGAATTCAAACGGATACGAAAGAAGCTCCGCGAGCGCCTGGTCGTCACGTAGACGCCGGAGTAGATCAGCAGACCGAGACACGCGGCAACGATAGCAGAAGCAAAACCATCCGAATGCTCCATCGAAGAACGCCCGCGGCGAGGACCGACTCCTACGCCTCAGGCGTCCGTCCGAACCAGACCTTGCCTATCCTGCGGTAATACGCCAGCAGCCTTCGGATTCCCATGTTGCAGTAGCCGGGATCGCCGTACTGCAACTGCCCGATTCGGCGCATATCCCAAATGTCACGCGCAAGAACGGTGCGGAACGAAAGGCCGGCCTCAAGCCGTTTCGTCCTGCGGCCCCGGCTCTTTTAGGTCCTCGTCGGAGCGTGGTTGGCAGCCTTCATCACGATGGGACATCGGAAACCGTGAGGTTGTGGACCGTCGACTTCCGCGCCGTCCACGCCTCCACCGTGCTGATCTGGGACCAGGCTCCCGAGGACGCCTGGACCCCCGGCCCGGATTCAACTCACCCGCGTCGACCCACACCCCCAGGGAAGGCACTCAGAAGGGGTGTCCGGCCGTGGCTGTGATCGTGGTGGTCCTCGGCTTGGTGGAGCCATCGGCCATCAGCACCAGCGTTCCGGGCCGGAAGCGGTTGAACTCGCATGTCCCGCACTGGATCTGTGTCCGGACCTCCTCCTTTGCGGCTTCCTCGGGCTCAGACTTGGCTTCCTCCGCCGCCCGCCGAGTCGCCCTCTGCGCCGGCCGCTTGGCCTGCGAAGGCCTCGGCTTGGCCCTGGGCTGGCTCCTCCGTTTCGGCCGGGGCTTCGGTCGGGCCGCTGCCTTTCGAGCAGTTGCACGCTTGGCCGCAGCACGCTTGCCTTGGCGCGCGCCTGCGCAGCTGCCCTGCGCTGTGCCGCCGCCCGCTCGTACCACGGCGAGAGCAGGGGGGACCGGGCTGGTCGGCACTCCTTCTGTCGTCGGCGCCGGCGGCTGGCAGGCGATCAAGGCGATCTCCTGACACAGGACGGGCGGCGTTGCCGACCGGTCCGACGGCCGGTCGGCAACGGCTCCACCGGGGCACATCCGCGCCGGCGGCCGGAGTCCTGAAGTCCCGGAGAAACGGGCCCGGCCCCGCGGTGCACGCGGGGCCGGGCCTCCCGTTGTCGGAGCGGTTCCCGGCCCGGAAACCCCGGATCAGATGATCTGCGGTTCGAAGTCCCAGTACGGCCGGTTGCGGGAGCGGGCCGAGACCGTGTGGACGTGCTGGGGGCCCAGCGTCGACGCGAGGTCCCCCAGCGCCTCCGACTCGATCTTGTCGGCACGCTGCCGGTCCCGCAGGGCGCGCAGGTCGGCCGCGTGGGCGATCCGGGAGGACAGCGTCAGCGGATGCGTTCGGCCCAGCGCCTCCGCCGCCCGGTCGATGGTGATGCGGGTCAGTTCGGCGGCGCCTTCGGGGTCGCCCACCAGGTTGCGCAGCGCCGAGGCGTTGACGGCGCAGCCGAGCGTCCACGGGTGGTTCTCCCCGACGGCACGCGTCATGTCGCCGAGAGCCTCCTCGACGAGCACATGGGCCTGCTCGCGGTCGCCGACGTTGCGCAGGACGAGGGCGTGGTTGCCCCGGGTCCCGGCGACGTACGGGTGCCCCTCGCCGAGCATCTCGGAGTAGATGCGGACGACCCGTGTGCTTATGTCCCTGGCCTGGTCGATGTCCCCGTGCTCCCGGGCGAAGCAGCACTGGCTGGCGGAGAACATCACGGTCAGCGGATCCGCTTCGCCGAGCACCCGCTCCGCACGCTCCAGGATCCGGGTGAACATGTCCTCGGCCTTGGCGCGCTCGCCCATGCGGTAGTGGCACAGGGCCAGGTTGTGCTCGGCCCGCAGGGTCTGGGGGTTGTCCCGGCCCAGCACGAGCCGGTGCACCCGGACGCTCTGCGCCTGGAGGGACTCGGCCTCGTGGTAGCGGCCGAGGAGGCGCAGGTCCGTGGCGTAGTTGATCTCCGAGTAGAGCGTCCAGTTGTGCCGGGGGCGCAGCAGTTGCCTGCGGGCCTCCAGGGTGCGGCGGTTCAGCTCCAGGGACTCGCCGTAACGGCCCAGCAGGCGCAGGGAGATCGCCATGTTGTTCTGTGCGTTGAGGGTCCGGGAGTCCTGCTCGCCGAGGAGTCCGCGGTACGCCTCCAGGATCCACTGCGACAGCTCCAGTGCCTCCTCGTACCGTCCGAGCCCCCGCAGGTCGGCCGCCAGCCCGCCGGCCGCCCGGAGGTGCTCCAGGTCGTCCGGGCCGCGCTCGTCCCGCAGGTGCTCCACGGCGGCCCGCTCGATGGCTTCCGTGCCCGCGTAGTCGCCGACGGCGCGCAGCAGGTTCGCGTAGTGGTAACTGAGGTCCCAGATCCGCGGGTGCGTCCCGCCGAGGAGGGCGCGCCAGGCGGACATGGCGCGTTCGCCGAGTTTGATGCCGGCGCGGTACTCGCCGGAGAGGTACATGTAGCGGAGGCAGTTGAGGACGAGCGTGTGGACCGCCGGGTCCTCACTGGCCAGGGCGTCGGCGTACTTCAGATGCGGGGTGATCTCCGCGTACCGGGGCCAGAGCCGGGTGTCGGTTGGGCGTCCCGGGTCGGCGCCGGCGAGGGCGCGGCGGACGACCTCGACGAACTCGGCCGCGTTCCGATCGGGCATGTCCTTGCGGACGATCTGGTGGACCATCCGGTGCAGGTACAGCGACTCCCCGGAGGTGGACGCCTCGTCCGCCAGGGACTCGTGCGACTCCAGCCGTACGACCGAGTACTGGCGCAGCTGGGCGATCGCCCGGTTCCACAGCAGGGGGTCGTTCATCAGCCCGGACAGGGACTCCGGCATGGTGCCGGGCGGCATCTCCCTGAGCAGCCGCACAGGTACGGAGCCGGGCGCGAAGAAGGTGCACAGGCGCAGCAGGTCGACGGACTCGGGAACGGTCTCGCGGAGCTTGTTCAGCAGTATCGACCAGGCGGTCTGGAACGCGAGCGGGAAGTCGGCGGAGACCTTCACGACGTCCTGGTCGATGCCGCCTTCGAGGAGTTCGATGTACTCGTCCACCGACATGTCGGAGTCGTTGAGCCAGCCGGCCGTCTGGTCGAGGAGCAGCGGCAGGTCCTCGAGGGCCGCGGCGAGCTGGTCGGCCTCGGTGTGGGTCAGCCGGGGGGCGCGGCGGCGGATGAAGGCGACGGACTCCTCGCGGTCGTAGACCCGTACCTCCAGCAGGTTGCTGTTGTGCTCGCTCCACTCCGGGTTGCGGGAGGTGATCAGGACGTGGCCGGGGCCGGTCGGCACGAGGTCCCAGATGTGCTCCGGCTCGTCCGCCCCGTCCAGCACGAGCAGCCAGCGCTGGTACGGCTCGCCGCGGCGCAGCGCGTCGCGCACGGCGCGCA
The DNA here is from genome assembly GCF_030406905.1 of Streptomyces sp. HUAS CB01. Lineage (NCBI taxonomy): Bacteria > Bacillati > Actinomycetota > Actinomycetes > Kitasatosporales > Streptomycetaceae > Streptomyces > Streptomyces chengbuensis. The sequence goes on along the minus strand of NZ_CP129137.1, from coordinate 5,245,401 downwards.
GCCGCTCGCCGTACTCGGCGCCGGTGGACAGGCCCAGGGCCGGGGCGAGTTCGGCGAGTTTCTGGCGGTAGGTGACGCGCTTCTCCGCGGAGACCCACCACACCACGTCGTACTCGGAGCCGAAGCGGTACACGTACTCGGCGGCGAGCTGGGTCTTGCCGACGCCGGACATGCCGTGCAGCGTCACCACGCCGGCGCCGGGGCCGGCCTCCTGGAGGGCGTGGTAGGCGGAGTTGAGCAGCCTCTCGCGGCCGGTGAAGCGGGTGTTGCGGCGCGGGACGCCGCCCCACACCTCGGGGGTGTCGGCGGGGTAGCGGGGGCCGGGCCGCCCGCCGGCCGGGGCGACCGGCTCGGCGGGCAGGTCCAGCCGGGCCAGCAGCCGGCGCTCGGCCTCGTCGGCACCGACGTTGGTGAGGTCGGCGGCGGCGAACACGGCCGTGGCGGCGGGCAGCGGGGAGGTGGTGACGGAGACGGCGGCGAACCGGTCGGGCTCGGCGGCGACGACGTCACGCAGGGCCCGGTTCCACTCCGCGTGGCTGCGCGGGCCGAGCTGGAAGTACCAGTCGCTGAGCAGGACGAGGATGCGGCCGGGCGCGAGCATCAGGTCCCGCAGGGTCTCCTCCAGCGGGGTCTGCACGGGCGGGTCCCAGCGCTGGAACACCACGCGCATGCCGCGGCGTTCGAGCCGGTCGCCGATCCAGGCGGCCCAGGCGCGGTTGAAGCCGGCGAAACTGATCGTGACGGTCTGTGCCCCGGTCGCTCCAACGGGCTTGCGCGCTGCGGGCATTCAACCGTCTCCCTGCTCCGTGACATTCCATACGAACATACAACGGACCGTGGTGTCACCGCTGCGTTCCGTTTCGCTGGCACCAGATCACGCGCGCGGTGTCGACATATGCAGCCGCCCTCGCCGCGTGCCCCGAAGGGGGCGGGCGATCAGCCAGATGGTCGTAGAGCGCGATCATCTCGTTGACCACGGTGCGCCCTTCGCGGGTGAGTGCCCCGGAGGCGGCGAGGACGGGGAGCACGGCGCCGACCTGTTCGCGGCACCGCGCGTGTTCCGCCCAGGCGAGGTCGCGGTGCGCACCGTGGTCGGCGCCGAGCGCGAACCGCTGCCAGTAGTCGGCCAGCGCGATGTGCGAGTAGGCGCCCTGCAGCAGACCGTCGAAGGGCCTCGGGTCCGGTCGCCAGGGCGCGAAGTGCCGTGGTGCCGCGTCCTCGTGGTGCAGCGGGACGAGCGCGCACAGCGCCGACAGCTTGGTGTGCTGGAGTTCGTGGACGAGCGTCGCGGCGAAGTACGCGGGCGTGGACGGCTTGCTGCTGAGGACGGCCCCGAACGCCTCGCGCCGGGTGCCGCTGCAGTGCGAGGCACCCTCGCCGTCGGGGCCCGAGCCGGGCGGCGGGGCGAGCGGTACGAGGCAGCGCAACAGCGCCGCCGCCTCGGCGGTGCGGTGCTCGCCGCCGATCCGCAGCAGGGGTCCGATGCCCGACCAGGACTCCTCCCAGGCCTTGCGGTCACCGTCACCGAGCGCGGCGCCGAAGCTGAATCCGTGGCGTTCCGGGCCGCCTCCGTCGGTGCGGTACGGGTGGAGGTCGTCGAGCGGCACGGGGACGGCGCCGGGGAGGACGGCGGGGAGCGGGACGACGGACCGCCAGCGCGGGTCGGCGGAGCGCGCGCTCCCGTCGGCGGCCCGTCGTACCGTCACCCGGCGCCCCGCCCGCCCGCCGAAGGTCAGCGTCTCGCCGTCGAACGCGGTCTCCACCGGCTCCGGACCCGGCACACTCAGGGCGCCCAGGAGGGGAAGCGCCAGTGTGCCCTCGCGGGGCGGGAGTTCGGCGGTGAAAGGCAGCCCGGCGCGGACGGCGGCCGCGGCGGCGAGGGCCCCGAAGTGGGCCAGGTCGACGTCCGGGCGCTGCACCGGTCCGGGCGCGGTGAGGCCGTGCAGGCAGCGCTCGGCCCAGGGGCCGGTGAGCGGGTAGAGCAGCAGGCCGCGCACGGCGTCCCGGTCCTCGCGCTCGGCGGCCTCCAGCAGCGCCCAGTGGTCCCGTATCCGCGCGGCGGGCTCCCTCCCGGCGGTGGCGGGTGCCGAGTCCGCCGCGTCCAGGAGGGCCCGCAGCAGCACCAGCCGCCGGGTGTGCTGGTCCCGTACGAGCAGGGCGAGCGCCTCGGGGCCGCCTTCGGTGCGGCCGAGTTCCCGCAGGATCCGCTCGGGGACGGCGGCGCTCACCGGACCGCTCCCGCGGTGGCCCCGGCCAACCGGCCGGCCGCGTGCCGGATGAGCCGTTCGAGGTCGGCGCAGTAGACGGACGGGTGGGTGAAGCCGGCGCCCGCGCGGTAGCGGTGGGCGTAGTGGCCGCCGCCGCAGACGGTGAGCAGCGGGCAGCCGCGGCACTCGGCGGAGAGGGCCGCCGCGCCGGCCTGCCGGGCGGCGATCCCGGGGTGGGCGAGGGCGTCGTCGAAGGTGTGCCGGAAGACGTCGAGGCCGGTGGCGGCGGCGGTGTCGTAGGCGGACTTCAGGGAGTCGACCTGCTCGATCGCCCCGTCCGTCTCGACGACGACGGCGTTGACCGGGTCGAGGCCGAGGGACTCGGTGGCGCCGGGCAGACCGAGCAGCAGGGCGAGGCATTCCTCGAAGAGCCGGACCCTGGTCTCCCGCCGTCCGGCGCCCCACCAGCGGTCGAAGACCGCGACGAGCCAGTCGCCGTAGGGGGTGGCGGCGTCCGGGAAGCGGTACGGCGTACCCGGCGCGGCCGCGGGGTGTCCCGGCGGCGGGGCGGTCCAGTTGCCGTGCGGCAGCAGGAGGTCGAGGGCCGGGGGCGCGAGGTCCAGCAGCGACTCGTACATCTCCACCGGATCGGTCCGGGGGTCGACGACGGTGAGGACGCCCGCGTACGCGTCGGGATGGCGCTCGGCGAGAAGCCGTGCCCCGCGCGACGCGGCGGGCCAGGACGGCCGTCCCGCGTGGTCGGTGCGCCGGGCGTTGTGGGCGGGGAGGCCGCCGTCCAGGCTGATGCCGATGCGGACGCCGTGGCGGGCGAGGGCGGTGACGCGGGCGTCGGTCAGCAGCGTCGCGTTGGTCTGCACGGTCGCGCGGACGGTGCATCCCTCCGGCACGCGCTCGCGCACGAGGGAGACGAAGGCGCCCAGCCGGTCCGCTCCCGCGAGCAGCGGCTCGCCGCCGTGCAGCACGAGCGCGAACGCGCCGAGTCCGTGGCCGGCCGCGTGCTCGGCGATCCGGCCGGCGGTGCGGTCCAGGACGCGGGGCGGGGCGGCCGCGGGCCGGTCGCGCCAGGTGCGGTCCGGGCCGGTGTACAGATAGCAGTAGCGGCAGGCCAGGTTGCAGCGTCCGTGCACCTTGACGATGAACTGGCCGAAGGGCACCGGGGGGACCGTCCGACGAGACACTCCGGCACCCCCATGCTGTGCGGCACGCGGTACGGCCCCCGCTGCCGGTCCGAGGCGAGTATCCCTGCGGGTCCCGGCGGGCAAACCCCTGACGGGCGAGGTTGTCCTGTTCACCGGAGTGCCGGACCGAAACAGGACCCCGGGGCGGGGCGGACCACGGGGCCGGGCCGGTGCCGGTCACCGGGGCGGGGCCGAACCCCGGTCGGCCGCCGGATCCGCCTGCCGATTCCGCGCCGTGCCCCGGGCCGAACCCGGGACCCGCTGCCGGACCCGCACCGCGCGCCGCTCGGCGACCGGGCCCGATCACCCGACCCGAACCGGATCCTGGTCCGCTGCCCGGCCCACTTGCCCCACCCGAACCATGCCCCGGCCGGCGACCGGGACCCGGCCCCGAACCGGACCCGGACCATGCCGCCCGGCCCGAGCCATGCCCCGACCGACGCCCGCACCCGACTGCAGAACCCGAACCGGACCCTCGTCCGCTACCCGGCACACTTGCCCCACCCGAACCATGCCCCGGCCGGCGACCGGGACCCGGCCCCGAACCGGACCCGGACCATGCCGCCCGGCCCGAGCCATGCCCCGACCGACGCCCGCACCCGACTGCAGAACCCGAACCGGACCCTCGTCCGCTACCCGGCACACTTGCCCCACCCGAACCATGCCCCGGCCGGCGACCGGGACCCGGCCCCGAACCGGATGCCGGCCGGCGACCGGGACCCGGCTCCGGGTCGAAGCCGGGACCGGCATCGCACCCCGCCGCCCCACCCGGACCATCCCCCGGCCGGCGACCGGGACCTGCCCCCCGGCCCGCCCCGGACCGTCCTCCGGTCCCGTGCCGCGCCCGCCCACCCGCAAGGCCCACAGGACCGGCCGCGCTTCCGGAGTCGTGCGCCGGGCCGGAACGGCGGGGGTGCCGCCCCCGCGGCCCGTCGCTCAGAACGCGTTGGTGAAACCCCACAGCATCTCCCGCGGCTGTCCCGCTCTGTCCCGCAGCTCCGCCAGCACCTCGGAGAGCACCGGGTGGTCCAGCGTCCGCAGCTGCTCCAGATCGAGCCCGAGCAGGTCGGGCAGTTCACCGCTCGTGTCCGCCGCTGACGTGCTCCTGTCCGCCGACTCGCCCATCGTGCCTCCCCGTTGCCGTTTCCCGTCCCGTGCTCCGTGCCGGGCCCGGGAGCTCATCGCTCCAGTTCGGCGAGCCGCCGCGCGGTGGCCTCGCCCTCCGCGCCGCCTCCGTCCGGCAGCCTGCGCCACTCCCGGACGGCGGCCCGGTACGCGTCGCGTGCGGCCCTCGGTCGGCCCGCCTCCTCATACGTCCTACCCCGCCAGTGGTTGGCCCTAGCACTCAACAGCACGGCCTCTTCCCGCTGTTGGGCACGGTCCGGCTCGGTCAGGGCCGACCGCGCGTACTCGGCCGCGTCACGGAACGCCTCCGCCGCCTCGTCGAGCCGGGCCGCCCTGCCCAGGCTCTCGTACGCGGCCAGCCCGGCCCGGCCCAGCTCCAGCGAGCAGCGGGCGGCGGTCAGCGGGTCGTCGGCCTCCTGCGCGGCGAGCCCGAAGAGGTACTCCGCCTCGCGCAGGTCCACCCGGTCCTCGGTGGCCCGGTGCCGCAGCATCAGGGCCCGGCCCAGCATCAGCAGCCGCTCCGCCTGGTGGGGACTGCCTGCGGCCGTCTCCGTGCGGCAGTCCCTGAGGACGCGGACGGCGGAGCCGATGTGGGCCCGCCCGCCGGGGAGTTCGGCCCGCCGGAGCAGGGCGGCGCCCCACTCGGCGAGCAGATCCGCGTGGGCCCGGGAGTCGCGCGGAACGCCGCGCGAGGCGGCCTCGAAGGACCTGGCCGCCTGCTCCAGTCGCGCAGGGTCGCCGGTCCGCTCGTGGCGGTCCACGCTGACCCGTCCCGCCCTGATCTGCAGCGAGGCGCGCAGGCGCGGGTCGCCGACGGTCTCCAGCGCCTGCTCCACGAGCGTGCCGGCCTCGTCCGTGCCGTCGCCGGACCGCAGCAGCGCGTCGACGAGGTCCAGCAGGACCCGCTGCCGGGTGCCCAGGGTCCGGGCGTCGCCGCCCGCGGCGAACGCCTTGCGCAGGGAACGCGCCGCCTGGCCCGCGTACAGCCGTGCCTGCTCGGTGTCGGTCGTCGCGCCGGAGAGCCGCAGCAGGGTCCTGCCGTGCGCGAGCGGCAGGCTGACCGGCCGGTTCTCCTGGTCGGGCCACACGTCGGCGAAGGCCTCCAGCATGCCGACGGCGCCCTGGAGCAGGGCGCTGTCGCCGCCGAGGCGCCACTGCGCCTCCAGGGCGCGCACCCGGTCCAGGGTGAGTCGGAGGGCCTCGGCGGCGTCGAGTCCGGGTGCCGCGCAGGCCGCCGCGTACTCGCGGTCGGCGCGGCGGAGCAGGTCCAGCGCCCCCCGCCGGTCGCCGCGCCGACGGCGGTCCTCGGCGGCGGCGTGCAGCACCTTGGCCAGGACGGCGCGCTCGCGTACGGAGCCGGGGTGCGCGGCGGCCCGTTCCGCGGCCCGCTCGGCCTCGCGCAGCAGTTCGCCGTCGCCCTGCACCTCCCACAGCCTCAGCAGGCAGCGGGCGAACTCGGCCCACAGGCCGGGGTCGGATCCCGGCCGCTGTTCCCGCCCGGTGGCGCCGCGCAGCAACTGCACGGCGTCCATCAGGTACTGCACCATGCTGTCGGCCTCGAACTGCCGTACGAGGGCGCGGGCCCGGTCGACCGTCGCGTCCGCCGGCCGGCCCTCTCCGGGCGGCTCGGTGGGAACGTACGGCGCGAACTGCTCCGGCAGCGGCATGAACCGCTCCAGCACACGGGCCGCGACCTCGGCGAACGGGTGCGGCACGCGCTCCTCGCCGTTGTCGCCGGGGCCGTCGCCGTCGTCGTCCGGGCCCCCGTACGGGTACGGGGCGTGCCGGCCGTCGTCGAGCTGGGCCAGTGCGAGGGCGGGGAAGTTGGGGCCGCCCTTGCCGAAGCGCTGCTCTATGTACTCGGAGCAGTGCTTCAGCACGAGCACCGCCTCGTCCCGTCCGAGCGGTCCGAGGAGCGCCTCCCGGACGCCGGGCGCGAACTCGTACCACTGCCCGTCGTCGCGGCCGTCGTCCTCTGCCCGGGTCAGCAGTCCGCTCAGCAGTACCTCGGCGAGCTCGGAGGGGCCGGAGTCCGGCAGCATCGTCCGCTGCACCAGCTGCATCACGGGCAGGTGGAGCGGCGCAGCGGCCAGGTAGACCGCGAGCCGGCCCGCCGCCGGGGACGCCGCCGACCGGAAGGTGCTGACGAGTTGGAGCGAGGACGGCCGGCGTCCGCGGCGGCCGGCCGGCGCGGGGGGCTGGTCGGCGCGCACCCGGCCGACTGCTCCGGACACCCGGCCGGCGCCGGTGCCGGAGAGCAGCCTCGCCCAGGCCCCGAGGGCCCCGACGACCGGCGGCAGGACGGGTACCGGGAGTTCGCCGCGGGCGGTCCGGGGCGCCGGTGCCGGCGCCTCGGTGAACCTGAGCGCCGCCGCTCCGGCGAGGCCCTCGCCGCGGGTCAGTACGCCGTGGGTGACGGGCAGACGCGTGCGGTTCCACATGCGCTGCGGAAGGGGCTGGACGACGGCGGCGGGCGCCTGCCTGGCGAGCCGGTGCAGCAGCCGGTGGGCCCGTCCGCTGTGCCACAGGGGTCCCGCGCAGTCGCTGAGCAGGACGGTCACCCGGCGGCCGGTGGGGTCGCTGAGCCGGTCCGCCGAGTGCAGCGGCGCGGCCGCGGCGTCGGGGCTGCGGCTGACGGCCGGAGCGCCGTCGGGCCCCTGGTGGAGGTAGCGCACCTGGACGTCCCGGAAGGCGCCCAGCCGGGCGAAGATCTGCTGGAGTTCGGTGAACAGCCGGTCCCAGACGCGCATCGAGGAGGAGGCGTCCATGACGAGCTGGAGCAGGGCGTCGGCCCGGGACACCCCGGTGAAGACGGGGAGGATCAGTCCGCCCGCGCGGGCGCTGCGCTCGGCGGTGGCCTCCTCGTCCAGGACGGTGCGCGCCGGCGGGGCGGCGGGGCGGTAGCGCTGCAACGGCCGCAGGGCGCGCTGCAGTTCGAGGGGGGCGGGCAGGGCCGGGGCGGCCGGTACGCCGACGGTGAGCGCGGCGCGGTCCTCCCCCGGGCCGGGGCGCGGGGGGCCGTCCCGGCGCGGGACGGGGTACAGGGCGACGCGTCGGTCCCCGCCGTCGGGGGCGGGGCGGGACGCGGGATCGCCTCCGTCGGGAGCGTCGCCGGAAGCGGTGGAACCCTGGGGGACGGGCGGCCGGGGCCGGGTGCCCTCGTCCGGTGCGGGGCCCGGGACGGCGGGCCGCTGTCCCGGTTCCGACGGCGGTTCGGGCCGCCGTGTGTGGCCGGCGAGCCAGAGGGCGTCGCAGAGCTGCTCGGCGTCGGGGTCGAGACCGGCCGCGCGGAGCCGCGCGACGAAGGCGGGCAGCAGTCCGCCGTCGTGCGCCGACTGCTCCTCGCGGGGCGGGCCGTCCGGGCCGTGCCGTGCGCTCGCGTCGGGCATCAGTGCCTCACCTCGGGCGGTCGAGTCGCTGGATGAGCAGGTCGGCGAGCCGGTCACGGCCGGCCGGGGCGGCGGCGTCGGTGAGGTAGATGGCGTTCAGCAGCTGGTCGGTGGCGAGGAGTTCGCTGCGGGAGCGCTCCAGGAAGTGGGCGATGAGGTCCTCGCCGGAGCGGGCGGCCTCGTCGCCGAGGTGGGCGCGGACGAACGTGGCGAGCCGCTGGTGGTCGGGCCGTCCGAGCTCCAGGTGGATGCAGCGGCGCATCAGCGGCGCCGGGAAGTCCCGTTCGCCGTTGCTCGTGAGGACGACGAAGGGGAAGGCGCTGCACTGCACCCGGCCGCCCGTCACGGTCGCCTTGGTGCCGTCGTCGGTGAGCACCTGGGCACGGCCGTCCGGCAGCCGGTCGGCGACCCGCTCCAGCTCGGGGATGCCGAACTCGCCCTCCTCCAGGACGTTCAGGAGGTCGTTCGGCAGGTCGATGTCGCTCTTGTCGAGTTCGTCGATGAGCAGGACGCGCGGCCGTTCGGAGGGCAGCAGCGCGGTGCCCAGCGGGCCCAGTCTGAGGTAGCTGCCGATGTCGTCGGCGGGACCGCCGTCGTCGCGCCCGGCCGCCGCGCTGTGCGCGGCGATCTGGACGTCCTGGAGCCGCGCGATGGCGTCGTAGTGGTAGAGACCGTCCTGGAGGGTGGAGCGGCTGACGATGGGCCAGCGCAGCACCCGGCCGAGGCCCAGCTCGTGGGCGACGGAGTGGGCGAGCGTGCTCTTTCCGGCGCCCGGGCTTCCGGTGACGAGCAGCGGGCGCCGCAGGTAGAGGGCCGCGTTGATCATCTCGAGCTCCTCGGCGCCGGGCCGGTGCAGTTCGGCGACGTGCCGGTGGCCGCCGAGCCTGCGGTCCGCGGAGCCGTCACCGCTCTCGGTACCGTTCGCGGCCGCGTGCCGGCTCGCGAAGTCCCTCCAGGGCGGCGGGGGCGGCAGCTGTCCGATGCCCTCGTGAGGTTCGCCGGCCCCTCGGTAGATGAGCCACTCGCTGGGTTCGCTCATTGCGTGTTCCTCGTCGTCACTCGTCCGCAGGGGGCGGCAGCCGTCGAACGTGCCTTACGGTAGCGACCGGTTGTACGCCCCGTAAGGGGATGTCCGGCCGGGCGCTTCACGGAGCCTCCAGCAACTGGCCGGAGCCGGGCAGCGGATGGTGCGGGTCGTCCCAGAACAGCGCGACCCCGTCAGACCAGTACGTCTCCGTGCGGGCCGCGCGCACCCCCCGCCGCAGTTCGTGGATCCGGTGCGGCAGCCGGCCGGCCGTGCCCGCCTCGGTGACGGTGTCGGCCGCCCGCCGGTGGAACTCGGTGCAGACCGCGTCCGCCCGCCGCCCCTCGGGGCGCCGCCACAGGGCGAGGCCGAAGCCTCCGTCGAGCACCCGGAGCAGACCCGCGGCGCCGTCCGGTTCCGGTCCGCTCCCGGACCGGCAGAGCACGGGCACCGTCTCGTGGGCCAGCGAGCGCAGCGCGGCCACCTCGGCTACGGGTACCCCCAATCCGTCCTCGCAGTCGAGGACTTCGGCGCGCATGAGGGCGTCCCTCGTACGGTTCCAGCGCGCCAGGCGCTCGGTCGCCTCCGCGTCCGTCTCCGGGGGCGGCAGGTCGGAGCAGCGGATCACCACGGGGCGGGCGACGCCGAGCGGCGGCCCGTCGGGCGGCACGCGCCAGCTCTCGACGTCCAGCCCGAGCATCGCCCGGACCACCGCGACCTGGAGGACGGCCGGGCTGCCGGGTTCGTCGCAGCGGCGGAACGCCTCGGCGAGCGGCGCGGCGATGCGCGCCGGGATGTCCGTGATCGCGGTGCCGCGGCTGTCCTCGGCGACGGGCAGGATCTCGCCGCCGGGGAGGGAGACGCCGACCCGCCAGTCGAGGCGGTCCCGCTCCCAGCCCCGGGGTTCCAGCTCCAGCAGGACGAAGGGCCGTTCGTCCGGACGCCCCTCCGGGTCCGTCGCGGGGCCGGGCGGCCGCTGGTGCGCGTGGTCGGCGCGGAGCCGGCCGGCGTGCCACAGCAGCGTCAGCTCGTGGCGGAACTCGCGGGGCAGCCGGTCCTCCGCGATCCGCTTCACCCATTCCCACAGGGACTTCTCCGCGGTCACGGCCGACGGTGCGGCGTAGGGCCGTTCGGCGGCGATGACACCCATGCAGTAGCGGAGGACGAGTTCCAGGGCACCGTCGCGGTCCCGGGTCTCGTACAGGGCCCCGACGGCGTCGCGCCAGCCGCGCGGCGCCGGCCGGTGGTCGCGGGGGTGGCCGCCCGGAAGCCGTTCGAGCTGCTCCAGGAGGCTGTGGGTACTGGCCGGCGGCGGGAACTCGGCGAGCCGGCCGAGGAGGTCGATGCGCTGCTGGGGGCTGAGGGCCCGGCCGGCCCCGGCACGCAGTTCGCTCTGCACGTCCGCCCAGGTGCTCTCGGTGCTGACCGGGCTGTTGTGCCGGTCGGCGTGGTAGCGGTCGTGGGCGTGGAACACCGCCTGGTAGACGTCGTCGGTCTCGGCGGTGACCGCTCCGGCGGGCACGGGCAGCGAGCGGAGCCGGTCGACTCCGATGGAGGTGCCGCCCTTGCTGCCGCCGAGGCGCGACTTGAGCACGCCGACGACCTCGCCCCGCACCGGGTCGACGACCGGTGAGCCGGAGACGCCCGGGACGAGCCAGTCGCCGTCGAGCCGGATCTGCGCGTCGGCGTCGGACCAGCCGCCGTAGGTGCCCATCACCTCGCACCGCCCGCTGAGCCGGGTCGGCCGGCCGTCCACGAGCGTCCAGCCGGAGAAGAGGACGCTCTCGCCGCCGAACAGCGCGCCGGGCCGCTCGGTGACGTACACGCACGGGTGCTCGACGGGCCGCAGCAGCCTGATCAGCGCGAGGTCGGGCGCAGGCCAGCCGGCGGCGTCCGCCGGCCGGACCCCGTGGGGGGCGGGCGCGAACGGGTCGGCGGTCGCGTAGGGATCAGCGGCGGGGTACGGGGCGTCGGCCGGGGTCCGGGTGTCCGGCAGTGCGGCGACGACCGTGCCGGCGACGGTCGTCTCGCCGCTGCCGGGGCCGGTCTCGAAGACGACCTCCACCTCGCCCCCCTCCCCCTGCACGGCCACGTGCGCGCACGTGAGGACCCAGCTCGGGGCGATGAAGAAGCCGCTCCCCAGGAAGCCGCCGCCGGATCCGTCAGGAGCATGCCCCGGCGGCATTCCGTGGATACGTACGGTCGCGGCCATCACGAGGTTCAGCAGTGCACGGGGCACCCGTTCCCGGGCGCCCCCTGCGCCCCCCGGCCACCCGTCGGTCATGACCGGCCGCCGCCGGGCGGCACGGTGCCGTCCGGGTGCGCCGGTGCGCCCGGCGCCGTCCAGGTCGACGGGGCCGGGGGCCGGGGCGGCACCGGAGGCGCGGGCGGGGCCGCGGACTGCGCGAGGGGAACGGCGGACTGCGCGGGCGGGGCCGCGGACTGCGCGGGGGGAACGGCGGACTGCGCGGGGGGAACGGCGGACTGCGCGGGCGGGGCCGGGTCACCGGCCGGCGGTCCGCCGCCGTTCCAGGTGAGGGTGACCTTGATCGCCCCCTTGGTCTCCCCGTCGGCGAGGAGCCCGACGACCTTTCCCGCCTTGGCGGTGAGTTCGATACCGAACTCGACGCTGACCTCGTCGGGGCGCACGGCCCGCAGCGGCCCGGCGAGCGACCGCGCGACACCGGTCACGACGCCGTGCAGGCTCTCCACCCTGGCCTGCACCTGCTCGGCGAAGCCGGTGTCGCTGTAGGGCAGTCCCCCCGGCTCCGTGCCGGGGCCGGACGGACCGGGCCGCTCCAGTTCCCCGGCACCGGAGATCCGCGCCCAGACCGGTGTGCCGTCCGGCAGGACGATGCGCGTGACACGTGCCTCTGACTCCCCCATGGCCTCCCCCGTTCCCTCAACTGCCCGCAGATTAACCCCGGTAGCGGCACCGGAGCGGGCGAACGGCCCGGCTGCCGGGCCGGTCGGCCGTCGGCGGCGGACGGGGGACGGCGGGGGGCGGCGCCGACCCCGGGCAGAGAGCGGCAGGCGGGCCGTGCCGGCACCGGGCAGGGGACGGCCGGCGGGCGGCATCGGCACCGGTCGGACCGGTGGCCGCGGCGCATTAGGCTGGTGGCCATGTACTTCACCGACCGTGGCATCGAGGAGCTGGAGAAGCGGCGCGGCGAGGAGGAGGTCACCTTCGAGTGGCTCGCCGAGCAGCTGCGTACGTTCGTCGATCTCAACCCGGACTTCGAGGTGCCGGTCGAGCGGCTGGCCACCTGGCTGGCGCGGCTCGACGACGAGGACGACGAGGAGTAGCGGGGGCCCCGGCCGTCACCGCACCGGCCCGCGGTCGCGGGCCAGCGCCAGGGCGCCGTGGGCGAGCAGCACGGCACCGGCGACCGTCCACCCCGCACTGCGGCGGGCGAGACCCCAGACGGTCAGGGGGAAGCCCGCGGCGATCTGCACGATGGCCGGAACGCTCGGGGTCGGCCGGTGCCCGACGGCGTGCGCGGTGTGGCCGCGCTCCTTCTCCGCCGCGGCCTCTTCCCGTACGCCCGCGTCCCTGGCCGCGGCGCGGATGCCGTCCGGCTCCGCGCCCGGGGCGACGCCTTCGGGCAGGACGAGACCGGTACGGGCCAGGACCGCGGTGAGCCCGACCAGCCGGGCGCGGGCGTCGGCGTCCGGGGCGGGGCGGGTCAGCGCCTCCAGGTCCTGGAGGTCCAGGACGGGATCGAGCCCGAGCCTGGCCACGAACGTGTGCATCGCCTCGTCCTCCCCCGCCGGCGTGCCGTCCGCGAGCCAGACGTAGCCGACGGGACGGCGGAAGCCGGTGGCGAGTGCGAGACCCGCACGGTCCGCGTCCCACCAGAGGGCGAGTACGGGGTGGTTGGTGGCGACGGCCAGGGCCGCCGCCCAGCCGGAGAGCACCCGGTCGACGGGTTCCGCACCGCTCAGCCAAGGCTCTCCCTCCGGGACGAGCGCGCTCCAGCCGGCGCCCGCCGGCGCGAGGAGGAACGGCTCACGCAGCAGGGGGACCGAGGGCCTGATGGCGTCGTACTCGGCCCGGCAGAGCAGCAGTGCGCCTGCGGAAGTCGCGTTCATGCGCCACACGCTAGGGCACTTTGCCCGCATTTGCCGCCACCGGTCACGGACGCCCCTTGACTTCCGACCACCGCGATATATCGTGTTACGGAGAAGACGCGATATGTTGCGTCCCAGGCAGTCCCGGGAGGTCAGCACCATGCCCGACTCGACATGGGAAGTCGCCGAGCCGACGAAGCTCGCCTTCGACGAGCCCGTGACGTCCCTCAACGTGCGCATCGTCAACGGGACGGTGAACGTCGTCGGCACCGACGAGAGTTCCGCCCGGCTGGAGGTCTCCGGGATCGAGGGCCCGCCTCTGGTCGTGACGCGGACCGGCTCCACCGTCTCCGTCGCCTACGAGGACCTGCCGTGGAAGGGCTTCCTCAAGCTGCTCGACCGCAAGGGGTGGCACCGCCACGCGGTGGTGTCGCTCGCCGTGCCGGCCGACGCGTCCGTCGAGGTCGGCGTCGTCGGTGCCGGAGCGTTCGTCTCCGGCATCCGCGGGCGCACCGACGTACGGGGCGTCAACGGGGACACGACGCTCGTGGGGCTCTCCGGCACCGTCCGGGCCGAGACCGTCTCCGGCAGTCTGGAGGCCCAGGGCGTCACCGGCGATCTGCGCTTCCAGTCCGTCTCCGGGGACCTGACCGTGATCGAGGGCGCGGGCTCCTCCGTACGGGCCGACTCCGTCAGCGGCGACATGGCGATCGACCTCGACGGAACGCCCACGGACATCCGCCTCACCAACGTCTCCGGCGAGGTCGCCATCCGGCTGCCGCACCCCGCGGACGCCCGCGTCGAGGCCAACACCGCGAGCGGCGCGGTCTCCAACGCCTTCGAGGACCTGCGGGTCAGCGGACAATGGGGCGCCAAGAAGATCACCGGCACACTCGGCGCGGGCAGCGGATCCCTGCGGGCCACCACCGTGTCCGGGTCCATCGCCCTCCTGCGCCGCCCGCCACGGGCGGACGAACCGCACGAGGACGAGACAGGAAAGGCCCTCTGACATGCCCCCCGTATTCGCCCACGGCCGACTCCGCCTGTATCTGCTGAAGCTCCTCGACGAGGCCCCGCGCCACGGGTACGAGGTCATCCGCCTGCTGGAGGAGCGCTTCCAGGGGCTCTACGCGCCGTCCGCGGGCACGGTCTACCCGCGCCTGGCCAAGCTCGAGGCCGAGGGCCTGGTCACCCACGCCACCGAGGGCGGGCGCAAGGTGTACTCGATCACCGACGCCGGGCGCGAGGAACTCGCGGGCCGCAGCGGGGAACTGGCCGACCTCGAACTCGAGATCCGTGAGTCCGTCTCCGAACTGGCCGCGGAGATCCGCGACGACGTCCGCGGCGCGGCGGGCCGGCTGCGCAGCGAGATGCGCGCGGCCGCGACGGAGAGCCGCAGCGCCGGCGACTCCGGAGCCGGCGACGACGCCTGGCAGGCCACGAAGGAAGAGCTGCGCCGCGCCAAGCAGGAGTGGAAGGAGCAGGCGCGCCGGGCGAAGGACGAGTCGCGCCGGGCCCGTGAGGAGGCGCAGACCGCCCGCCGCCAGGCCAGGGAGGCGCAGGACCGGGCACGGGACGAGGTCCAGCGGATCGCCCGTCAGGTCCAGGACCAGGTCCAGGGGCACTTCGCCCGCGGCGACTGGCCGACGGGCGTGAGGGAGGGGCTCTCCGAACTCACCGCGCAGCTGGGCGGCCTGGCCGCGCGGGGCACGGCATGGCCGCCGCACGGCAAGCCCGATCCGGCCGAGACGGCTCCCGACTGGGCGAAGGACGCGGCGGAGTCGGGCGACCCGGCGCGCGACCTCGAACGCCTCCTGGACCGCTTCCGCGACGACGTCCGCGACGCGGCTCGCGACCACGGCGTGACGCCGTCCCAGCTCGGCGAGGCACGGCGCCACTTGTCGACGGCGGCGGCGCACATCTCGGCGCTGCTGCGCGGGGGCGGCTGAGCGCCGTGCACGCGCCGCGCCTGCTCGCGCGTGGCCCCGGCACGGCCCGCGCGAGCACCGGTTCGGGCGGTGCCGTCCACCGGCCGCTGGCCGACGCGCCCCCTTCGTACAGGGAACACGCACCCGGCCCGAGCGGAGACCCCACGCGGCGCGCCGGCCGCGCATCCACAGAACGCGGGGCCGACGCGTCCGACACGCACGGCTCAAGCGTCCCGCACGGGTTCCCGCGCGGGACGCCGCAGTCTGGGCCGCGAAACGGGGCGTGGATCCACCGAACGCAGAACCGGCGCGTCCGACGCACCCCGACGCGCAAGGAGCAAGCGCCCCGCCCGGGTTCCCGCGCGCGGGGGGTGAACCGTGCGAGCCCTGCCGTCCACCGGACGTGCGCCACCATCCACCACGCTCACGGAGCAAGCCCCGCCCAGCACCCCCGTACACGGGGCCCCGTGCGGGACGCCGCAATCGAGAAGTCCCGCGCCACGGGGCGTGGTTCCCACCGAACGCGGGGCCGACGCGTCCGACACGCACGGAGCAAGCCCCGCCCCGGGTCCCCGCGCCGGAGCCCCGGGGCGAACCGCGCCGTCCACCGAACGCGGCACCGCCGCGCCCCCCGACATGCAAGAAGCAAGCGCACGCCCGGCCGCAGCCGCGGGGCCGGGCGCCGCAGTTCGTGCTCGGGCGCGCCGGCCGCACCCCTCCGCACGTCCGGAGCCGCACGGCGCCCCGTGAGCGCGCCCGGTGCCTGAACCCGGTCGCCGGAGGCGAGCCTCACACCGGAGGGAGCCTCACACCGGAGGGAGCCTCACGACGGTGGGAACATCGCCCGTTCCAGCGACTCGTACGTCGCACCGTGCGACGCCAGCACCTCCGAGACGACACCCCGCCCCACGGCCAGTGCCAGCAGGATGTGCTCGTCGCCGATCGTGCGGTCGCGGCGGCCGGCCGCGATGCGCAGGGACTTCTCCAGGACGCCCTTCGCCTCGCGGGTGAAGGGGCGATGGCCGGACCGCCACCCCTTCCCCGGAGCGGGCGACGGCCCACGGTCACCGGCGAGCGCACCCGCGCCGTGCGTCTCCTCGACCCGGGACACGATCGCCCCGAGGTCTATCCCGAGCCCCGCCAGCGCCTCCTCGTCCGCCTGCGAGAGCCCGCCGCGGCGTCGCGCGTCCTCCAGGGCCGCTTCGACGGACGCGCGCCGGTCGGAGACCCCGAGCGCGCTGAAGGCGAAGGACGCCTTCGTGCCCTCCTGGTCGAGGAGGGCGAGCAGCATGTGCTCCTCGGTGATCGCACCGACGCCCGCCCGCTCGGCGTGCCCGACCGCGCCGGTCACGACGGCGCGTGCGCCTCGGCTGAACCGTTCGAACATCACTGCCTCCCGTACTTCTTGTGCACGGCCTGCCTGCTGACGCCCAGCTCGGCCGCGATCTCCTGCCACGACCAGCCCTGATTGCGGGCGCTTCGGACCTGAACGGCCTCCAGTTGCTCCAGCAGCCGCCGCAGCGCGGCGACGGCACGCAGTCCGACGCGCGGGTCGCGGTCGCCCGCCCGTTCGGCGAGATCGGTTGCTTCGGTCATGACTGTCAACTTACGTTGACAGTCGTCGGCTGTCAACGCCGGTTGACGCGCACCTCGACCCGCGCCCCCGGCCGGGCGAACACGCGATCGCCGATCCGCACCCCGCCCGTCACCGTGACCCGCCAGCCCCGCTCCGCCGGCGGCAGCGACAGTTCCGTCGGGTGCGCCCCCCGGGCCTCGTACTCCAGCCGGTACGCCCCGCGCTCCGCGTCCCAGCGCTCCTCCCGCACCGCGCCCGCGACCGCCGGAGCGTACGGCGCCACCGTGCGCTCCTTGTTCACACGGAAGCGGCCCGACTCGTCCAGCGCGCAGTACCCGCCCCCGTAGCACCACACATAGCCCGCCCAGCCCGAGCCGTACCGGCCCATCGAGGCCAGGGCGTCGCGGTAGAAGCGGCCCGTGTTCGGCAGCGAGGTGTTCAGCGGGCCCCACTCCCCCACGACGACGGGCACCCCGTACCGGCGCGGGTACTCGGTGACCGCGGCCTCGTAGGACTCGATCCAGCCGGCCTCGGGGTCGTAGTCCGCCCCCGCCTCCATCGCGGCGTTGTAGAAGTGCGGGGCGTAGACGACCTTCGGGTCGTGGATCCTGCCGAGTCCGGTGGGGACGCCCTCGCCGACGATCGGGGTCGGCTCGACGAAGAGCAGGCTGTCGTCGTCGACCGAACGGACCGCGTGGGCCAGGCGGTTGTACATCGGGGTGAGCTGGTCGCGCTCGATGCGCCGGGCGGCCGTCGCCAGGTCCTCGCCCTCGCGCAGCTCACCCATGGGCTCATTGACGAGGTCGTAGCCGAGCACGGCCGGATGGCCCCCCAAGCGCTCGGCGAGCACCCGCCACATCCGGGCCTGCGCACGGCGCAGATCGGCGTCCTCGTACAGATGGGTGAAGGCGCGCTGCACGGCCGGCTCGAAGTACTCGGCGAACCAGTCGTCGGGGTGCGGGGTGAACGGCAGGCCGTCGGTTCGGGTCGCCCACGCGGGGATGCCCCGGTGCCCGAAGGCGGGGCCGAAGACGTCCTGGTGGGCGTCGATCACCACCTGGACGCGGTGCTTCCGCGCCCAGTCCAGTATCCGTTCGATCCTGTCGAGGTACCGCTCGCTGTAGCGGCCGCGGACCGGCTCCAGGTCGTCCCAGAAGACCAGCAGCCGGGCGAAGCCGAAGCCCTGCGCGCGCAGGTCGCGGAAGTGCCGCTCGGTGATGGCCGACAGGGCCTGCTCACCGCGGTGCGTCTTGTCCTCGACGTTCCAGCCGCGCAGGGTGAGGACACGGCCGAGGTCGTCGGTCAGTCGCGGCACGGCGGGCGGGGTGCGGCCGGTGGAAGCGGCGGCGGGGGCGCTCCCGCCCATGGACGGGAGCGGGAACAGGAGCAGTAACGAACAGACGAGTGCGGCGAGTGTGCGGCGCATACGGGACCTCCGGCACGGCGCGGATCGGCAGTGCCGGAGATCCCATCAGCGGAACTGACGAGCCATCAAGAGTTGGTCAGGACAATCTTGCCGAAGAGCTCTCCGGAGGCCATCCTCTCGAAGCCCTCACGCGCCCGGTCCAGCGGAAGCACCTCGTCGATCACCGGTCGCACACCCGTCGCGGCGCAGAAGGAGAGCAGGTCCTCCAGCTCGTCCTTGGTGCCCATGGTGGATCCGACGACCTTCAGCTCCAGGAAGAAGATCCTGGTCAGCTCTGCGTGCGACGGCCGGTCGCCGCTCGTCGCGCCGGAGATGACCAGAGTGCCACCGGGTCGGAGCGACTTGACCGAGTGCGACCAGGTGGCCGCGCCGACGGTCTCGATCACCGCGTCGACACGCTGCGGCAGCCGGGCACCCGGCTCGAACGCGTCGACCGCGCCCAGCTCCACGGCGCGCTTGCGCTTGGCCTCGTCGCGGCTCGTGGCGTAGACGCGCAGTCCGGCCGCCTTGCCGAGCACGATCGCGGCGGTGGCGACACCGCCGCCGGCACCCTGGACGAGCACCGAGTCACCGGGCCGGACGCCGG
This sequence comes from Streptomyces sp. HUAS CB01, assembly GCF_030406905.1. Classification (NCBI taxonomy): domain Bacteria; kingdom Bacillati; phylum Actinomycetota; class Actinomycetes; order Kitasatosporales; family Streptomycetaceae; genus Streptomyces; species Streptomyces chengbuensis. Next base: position 5,226,870 of record NZ_CP129137.1, on the reverse strand, counting down.
CGTTGGTGAAGAGCATGCGGTAGGCGGTCAGCCACGCGGTCGGCAGGCACGCGGCCTCCTCGAACGAGAGCTCCTTCGGCTTGCGCAGGAGGTTCCAGGCCGGGACGGCGACCTGCTCGGCGAAGGTGCCCTGGTACCTCTCGGTGAGGATGGAACGCGGCTCGTCCGGGCCGACGCCGTGCCCGCTCTGGCCGATGACCGAGTGGAGCACCACCTCGTTCCCGTCCGCGTCGACGCCGGCGGCGTCGCAGCCGAGGATCATCGGGAGCTTGTCCTCGGCGAGGCCCACTCCGCGCAGCGACCACAGGTCGTGGTGGTTGAGGGAGGCGGCCTTGACGTTGATGGTGGCCCAGCCGGGTCGGGCCTCGGGGGCCGGGCGGTCACCCAGCTCCAGGCCGTTGAGCGGCTGGTCGCGGTCGATGCGGGCGGCGTATGCGGCGAACATGACCTTGAGCGTAGGGCGGGCCGGTGCGCGGCGGAACCGCGCACCGGTGTGACACGCGTCCCTGGGCTTCCCCGTGCGGAGGAAGCCACCGGGTTTCGCCTACCGGTCCCTCCGCCACTGGGCGGGCGAGTTCTTCGTCGCCGGGTCCTCGTACGAGCCCGTCCTGCCGCGGTCCACGTGGAACGTGGTCAGGGTCGTCACGGGCGAGACCGGGTCCCGCCGGTCGGCGATGACCCTCATGTGGGCGCTGAACCGGCGCGGCGTGACCTCGTAGACGTCGTAGCCGTAGCGGTTGCCCTCGAAGTACTTCAGATGCGGGTTCGCCGCGCCCATCAGGGGGCCGTTGGCCTTGTTCCAGTCGGCCGAGTACGCCCCCGAGGTGACGGAGTGGGCCGTGAACTCCGTGCCGACCACCGGCGAGGAGGTGTCGTCGTAGTCGGGCCGGATGTCGTCGACGAATGCGGAGTGCCAGTCTCCGGTGATGACGACGAGGTCCTCCAGGCCGCTGCCGTGCACATGGCTCAGGACCTCCTTGCGCTCGGCGAGGAAGCCGTCCCACTGGTCGGTGAACATGTACGGGCCGCCGGGGCGGCCACGGAGCTGGCTCAGCATGATCGAGTTGGCCCACACGTGCCAACTGTCGGGAGCCCGGTCGACGTTCCTCTTGAGCCAGGACTTCTGGCGGGCGCCGAGGATGGTCCCGTCGGACAGGTTCTGTGCGGACCGGTACGACCGCAGGTCGAGGACGGTCAGCTCCAGCAGGTCGCCCCAGCGTCGGGTCCGGTGGATCTCGGGGTCGGGCAGCGCGGAGGCCCCGGCGTCGCGGTGCGGCATGTTCTCGTACCAGGCCTGGTACGCGGCGGCGCGGCGCTTCATGAACGGGGCGCCGCCGCCGGTGCCCGAGTAGTCGTTGACGACCTCGTGGTCGTCCCAGGTGAGGAACCAGGGGTGGGCGGCGTGGGCCTCGCGCAGGGAGCGGTCGCCCTTGTAGAGGGCGTGCCGGCGACGGTAGTCGGCGACGGTGAAGATCTCGCCGCCCTCGTGGTCGCGGACGTGGTCGGCGGGGACTCCGCCGACCTCGCCGTGCTCGTACATGTAGTCGCCGAGGTGGACGACGAAGTCGACGTCCTCCCGGGCTATCCCGCGGTGGGCCGCGTAGAAGCCGTCGTGGAACGCCTGGCAGTTGGCGGCGGCGAAGCGGACGGAGGCGACGTGCCCGGCCGGCGCGGTCCTCGTACGGCCGACGCGGCTCGTCCGGCCGAGCGCCGTGAAGGCGTACCAGTAGCGCGTACCGGGGCGGAGCCCGGACACGGGGACGTGGACGCTGTGGCCCAGGGTCGCCGAGGCGGGCGCGGTGCCGCGGGCGACGACGCGGCGCAGCGCCGGGTCGGTGGCCACGACCCAGTCGACCTCGACGATCTCGGGCAGCGCCTGCTCGGCCGCCAGCGGTTCCGGCGCGAGCCTCGTCCACAGCAGGACGCTGCCGGTCTGCGGGTCGCCGGAGGCGACACCGAGGGTGAACGGCGCGGGGTCGTAGTCCGCGCCGAGCGCCTCCGCCGCCTCGCGGGCCTGTGCGGGCGTGAGGCCGGCACTGAGCGGCCAGGCGAGGTTCAGCGCACCGGCGGCCCCGGCGGCCTTGAGCAGATCACGACGGTTCAGCCTGGTCACTGGTGTCCCCCGGAAGGCTTCGCGGTGGCGGTCAGGGTGAGCGAGACGGCATCGGCGTAGCCGTCGTTCGAGGTGCCGCCGCCGCTTCGGGTGAAGACGAGCAGCACGCGTGCGGTACGGGCACCGGGCGGCACCGCGGCGGACGCGGTGCGCTCCAGCAGCGCGGTACGGGACTGCCGCTCGGCCGCCGTCACCGGGCCGAGCACCGACAGGGCGACGGGCGTGCCCCTGCCGTCCCGGAACTCCACGGACAGCCGGGCGCCGTCCTCCTGCGCCGCGTAGCCGCCGAGCCACCCGGCGAGCGTGTAGCGGACGCGGCCGGCGTCGACGGCCCGACGCCCCGTGCGGCCGTGAGCGGGCAGCACGATGTCCTGCACGAGCGCGGTGCGGGGGCTGTTGCCGCCGGAGAAGAACCGGCTGCCCCGGGACGCGGGGCCGGGGTCCGACGCCGTCGGGTAGCCGCCCCCGAGGCTGTAGGCGACGAGCGCGGGCGCCCCCTCCCACACGTCCCAGCCGTTCACGTCCACCACCGGATCCGCGGACCCGCCCGGCCCGCTCTCCGCGTCGCCGTTCACCACGAGATTCACACACGCCTCCCCTGTTCCATTCGGCGTGCGCATCCCAGCAGTTGGCGGTGAACCAGGGAAGACGGCGCGGGTAACAGGCGGGGGTCCCTGAGATGCGACGGGTCGTCCGCGGGACACGCGGCGGTGGGGGCGCGGCGCCGGAACCGCCGGGCCGGAGCGGACGGCGTCCGTCCCGGGCCGGGGCCGGCGGCGGCGCCCGGCACGGGCCGGAACGCGGAACCCGGCCGGCTCGGGACCCCGCGGCCTCGTCCCCCGTACGGCCGAAGCCGTACGCGCCGCGGAACCCCACGGCGCCGGGCCGAGATCCCAGCCGGTCCGGGGAGGGTGCGGGGGAAGGGCCGCGCATCCCCCACCCGACCGAAGCCGCCGCGCCACGGCACCACCGGGCCAGACGTGGATCCCGGCCGGTCCGGGAGCACGCGCGAGGCCGCACCCTCACCCGACCGAAGCCGCCGCGCCACGGAACCACCCGGCCGCGGGCCGGACGTGGCTCCCCCGTCCGGCCGTACCGTCCGTCCCCTGGCAACCGGCGCGGGCCAGGCCCGGATCCCGGCCGGTCCCGGGAAGCGCGGGGCGGCCGCACACGGACCCCGGCCGCCCCGGGAGGAGCCCCCGGAGGACCTCATCCCCCGAACGGCCGAGACCGTCCGCCGACGGAACGACCCGGCCCGGACGTGCCACGGCCCCGAACGCGTCCAGCGCGTCGGGGCCGTGAAAGGAGCGGTCGGGGGCGCGGCCCCCGACGACAGGCGTCGTCAGCGCCGGGCCACTCCCTCGGCTCGCGCCGCCGCGGCCACCGCGGCGGTGACCGCCGGGGCGACCCGCTCGTCGAACGGCGACGGGATGACGTAGTCCGGGGCGAGCGCGTCGCCCACCACGTCGGCCAGCGCGTTCGCAGCGGCGATCTTCATGCCCTCGGTGATGCGGGAGGCCCGCACCTGCAGCGCGCCGGCGAAGATGCCCGGGAAGGCGAGGACGTTGTTGATCTGGTTGGGGTAGTCGCTGCGGCCGGTGGCCACGACAGCCGCGTACTTGTGCGCCACGTCCGGGTGCACCTCGGGGTTCGGGTTGGCCATCGCGAAGACGAAGGCTCCCGGCGCCATCGAGGCGACGGCGGGCTCCGGCACCGTGCCGCCCGAGACGCCGATGAAGACGTCCGCGCCGGCCAGCGCCGTCTCCAGCGAGCCGCTGAGGCCGGCCCGGTTGGTGATCTCGGCGAGTTCCCGCTTGACCGGGGTCAGGTCGTCGCGGTCCCTGCTGACGATGCCCTTGCGGTCGGCCACCGCCACGTCGCCGAGCCCCGCCTCGAGGAGGAACTTGGCGATGGCGACTCCGGCCGCGCCCGCGCCCGAGATGACGGCGCGGAGGTCGCCCAGGCCCCGGCCGGTCAGCTTGGCCGCGTTGCGCAGGGCCGCAAGGGTGACCACGGCGGTGCCGTGCTGGTCGTCGTGGAAGACCGGGATGTCGAGGCGCTCCTGGAGCTTGCGCTCGATCTCGAAGCACCGCGGCGCCGAGATGTCCTCCAGGTTCACTCCGCCGAAGGACGGGGCGAGCCGCACGACCGTGTCCACGATCTCGTCGGTGTCCGTGGTCGCGAGGGCGATGGGAACGGCGTCCACGCCGCCGAACTGCTTGAAAAGGATCGCCTTGCCCTCCATCACGGGGAGCGAGGCCTCCGGTCCGATGTCACCGAGCCCGAGGACCGCCGTACCGTCGGTCACGACCGCGACCACCTGCGATTTCCAGGTGTAGTCGTGGACGAGCTCGGGCTTCTCGGCGATGGCGGTGCACACCTTGGCGACACCGGGCGTGTATGCGAGGGACAGGTCGTCCTTGTTGCGGACGGGCACCGTGGCCTGGACGGCCATCTTGCCGCCGCGGTGCAGAGCGAAGGCCGGATCGAAGGGTTCCCCGGAGTCCCCGGGTGCACTGTCCGTCCGGCTGGCGCTGCCAGGATTGACGATCTCCGCTGCCATGTTCGTTTGACCCCTTAAGTCTTCATCAGTTGAGGGTGGCCACTCCTGGTTGAGGAGGGGTGGGCGGGCACCGCGTCCGTTCCCTGTCCTGGGTGGTTGGCCCGCCCTGGCAGGGGTGAGGTACGCACGCGCGGGCGCGCCGCACAACGCGCCCTGAGCCCCGGATGAGGGGTGTAAGGATCCTTCTTACCGGACGGACGGCACCGGAGACGAGCCCATTGGCCCGTCCATGATCTCCCAGTGACCTGACTCATAGCGACATATGCTGACAAGACAGGAACACTTGGCGAAAAGCACGATGAATGCCGTCCGCATCCCGAGACGGTCCGAAGATCTTCCGGTCGGAAGAAGAAAAGGCCGCAGATGATGCGGCTGGTACGGCCCTGATGTACCGGCCCGTAGCGCTTCGGGGGTCACCCGTTATCCGATTTTGACATGCGTAGCCCACTGAATGGGCTAGTCCGAATGGCAAGATGCCGGAAACACACAAGGTCGACACTCGAAGATGAGTGCGCGACGCCTGGCAAACCCACACCTGCCGGAGGACCACGATCATGACCGCAAGCACCACCCGCCGCTCGACCGCCGCCACGTCCCGAATCGCCGCGGTCAGCGCGATCGCGGTCGCCGGTGCCCTGCTGCTCACCTCCTGCGGTGACCAGACGAACTCCGGCTCGGGCACCAAGGAGAAGGACGGCGCGGCGACCTCCGCGGCGCCGCTGGCGGACAAGCTGCCGCAGTCGATCCGGGACAAGGGCGTCGTCAAGGTCGGCTCGGACATCGCCTACCCGCCGGTGGAGTTCAAGGACGGTTCCGGCAAGGTCGTCGGCATCGACCCCGACATCGCGGACGCCCTGGGCAAGCAGCTGGGCGTGAAGTTCGAGTTCGAGAACGGCACGTTCGACACGCTGATCACGGGTCTGCGCTCCAAGCGCTACGACATGGCCATGTCGGCGATGACGGACACCAAGGACCGCCAGGAGGGCGTGGACTCCGAGACCGGCAAGAAGGTCGGCGAGGGCGTCGACTTCGTCGACTACTTCACCGCCGGTGTCTCGATCTACACCAAGAAGGGCGACGACAAGGGCATCAAGTCCTGGTCGGACCTGTGCGGCAAGAAGATCGTCGTGCAGCGCGGCACGGTCTCCGAGGACCTCGCCAAGGCCGAGAACAACAAGTGCGTCAAGGCCAAGAAGGGCAAGATCACGATCGAGGCCTTCGACAACGACCAGCAGGCCCAGACCCGCCTGCGGGCCGGTGGCGCGGACGCCGGCTCCTCGGACTTCCCGGTCGCCGCCTACGCCGTGAAGACCTCCGGCGGCGGCAAGGACTTCCAGATCGTGGGCGAGCAGGTCGAGGCGGCCCCGTACGGCATCGCGGTGGCCAAGAGCAACACGGAGCTGCGTGACGCGCTCCAGGCCGCGCTGGACGCCATCATCAAGAACGGCGAGTACCAGAAGATCATCGCCAAGTGGGGCGTCCAGGCCGGCGCGGTGACCGAGGCCAAGATCAACGGCGGTTCCTGATCCCGGTCGGGATCTGACCTCGGCACTGAAGCACTGAAAGGCTCCACGTGACTGTCGACATCGATAAGACGGGTCCGGAGGACACGCCGCCCACGCCCAAGGCCGGACCGGAGGCCATCAAGGCCATTCCGGTGCGGCACTACGGCCGGTACGTCTCCGCCGTCGTGGCGATCGCGCTGTTCGTCGCGATCGTCTACGCCTTCTCCCAGGGCAAGATCAACTGGGGAGCGGTCCCCGACTACTTCTTCGACCAGCGCATCCTCGACGGCGTCGGCCAGACCCTGACCCTGACCGTCCTGTCGATGGCCATCGGCATCATCGGCGGCATCCTCCTCGCGGTCATGCGCCTGTCGAAGAACCCGGTGACCTCCTCCATCGCCTGGTTCTACATCTGGTTCTTCCGCGGCACCCCGGTCCTGGTCCAGCTCTTCGTCTGGTTCAACCTCGGCCTCGTCTTCGAGTTCATCAACCTCGGACCGTTCTACAAGGACGAATGGTCCGACTTCATGACCCCGTTCCTCACCGCACTCCTGGGACTGGGCCTCAACGAAGCCGCCTACATGGCCGAGATCTGCCGCGCCGGCCTCCTCGCCGTCGACGAAGGACAGACCGAGGCCTCCCACGCCCTCGGCATGAGCCACGGCAAGACCCTGCGCCGCATCGTCATCCCCCAGGCCATGCGCGTCATCGTGCCCCCCACGGGCAACGAGGTCATCAACATGCTCAAGACCACGTCCCTGGTGGCCGCGGTCCAGTACTACGAACTCCTCCGCCAGGCCCAGGACATCGGCCAGACCTCCGGCGCCCCCGTCGAAATGCTCTTCCTCGCCGCCGCCTGGTACCTGATCATGACCTCCGTCCTCAGCGTCGGCCAGTACTACCTCGAGCGCTACTACGCCCGGGGCTCCAGCCGCAGCCTCCCGCCCACCCCCCTCCAGAAGATCAAGGCCACCCTCCTCACGGTGCGCCGCCCGAAGGGAGTCGCGGCATGACCGCCATGGTCAAGGCCGAAGGCGTCCACAAGTCCTACGGCCACATCGAAGTCCTCAAGGGCATCGACCTCGAAGTCGCCCCCCGCGAGGTGTTCTGCCTCATCGGCCCCTCCGGCTCCGGCAAGTCCACCTTCCTGCGGTGCATCAACCACCTGGAGAAGATCAACGCGGGCCGGCTCTGGGTCGACGGCGAACTCGTCGGCTACCGCCAGAAGGGCGACAAGCTCTACGAGCTCAAGGACAGCGAGGTGGCCCTCCAGCGCCGTGACATCGGCATGGTGTTCCAGCGCTTCAACCTGTTCCCCCACATGACCGCCGTCGAGAACGTCATGGAAGCCCCCGTCCAGGTCAAGGGCGAGGCCAAGGCCGTCGCCCGGGAACGGGCCCTGAAGCTCCTCGACCGCGTCGGCCTCGGCGACAAGGCCGGGAACTACCCCTCCCAGCTCTCCGGCGGCCAGCAGCAGCGCGTCGCCATCGCCCGCGCCCTGGCGATGGAACCCAAGCTGATGCTCTTCGACGAGCCCACCAGCGCCCTCGACCCCGAACTCGTCGGCGACGTCCTCGACGTCATGCGCGGCCTCGCCGAGGACGGCATGACCATGGTCGTCGTCACCCACGAAATGGGCTTCGCCCGCGAAGTCGGCGACAACCTCGTCTTCATGGACGGCGGCGTCGTCGTCGAATCCGGCAACCCCCGCGACGTCCTCACCAACCCCCAGCACGACCGGACCAAGGCCTTCCTCTCCAAGGTGCTGTAACGCTCGGTGGACCGTCGTACCGAACGCCGGAGGCGGCAGGGCATGCCCTGCCGCCTCCGGCGTTCGCCCGTCCGGGACGGGTCACTTCAGTGCGAGCACCAGCGCGTCCGAGGGGGACGCCCACACCGGCCGGGCCTCGGCGAAGCCTGCGGCCCGCAGGGTGTCGGCGTGCCACTGGGCGGACGGGGTGTCGCCGTCCGCGTGCTCGCCGTAGATCTCGAAGCGACGTGCGGTGGGGGCGGCCAGGACGGGGTCCCCGGCGGCCAGGGCCCACCAGTCGGCCCAGTCGAGCGCCCCGGCGGCCCTGGCCCGCTCCATGGCGGCGTGCCGGTGGGCGCGCTCGGCCGCGTTGATGCGCGGGGTGGTGTCGTCCTTCATGTGGTCGGCGTTCATGAAGACGCCGCCGTCCACGACCAGCCCGGCGAGCTGCCCGTAGAGGGCGGCGAGGGGTTCGGCGTGCAGCCAGTGCAGCGCTGTGGCGGTCAGTACGGCGTCGTACGAGGTGTGCGGGAGGGCCGCGGTCCAGTCCGGGTCCTTGAGGTCGGCGGTGACGAAGGTGACGCGCCGGTCGCCCGCGAAGTGCCCCTCCGCGATGGTCAGCAGCGCGGGGTCGAGGTCGACGCCGACACTCTCCGCTTTCGGGAACCGCTTGAGCAGTCTGTCCGTGATACTTCCCGTACCGCAGGCGAGGTCCAGGACCTTCGGCTCGGGGCCGGCGAAGGCCTCGACCATGTCCAGCATCACCCGGAACCGCTCCTCGCGGTCGGGCATGTACCACTCCTGCTGGCGGTCCCAGCTCTCCTGCCAGGCCCGCCAGTCGGTTCCGGTGACGGCCGCGCTCTCGGTCATCCGCACTCCTCCAGTCCGTAATACCCTCGAACATAGAGCATCACTTACCTCATCCATCGCCGACACTAGACCTCATCCGTAAGGACTACAAGTGGAACTGGCCTCTTACTCGGACTACGCCGTGCGTCTGGTCAACACCGAGGAGCCGGCCCGCAGCAAGGACACGCTCACGTCGGTTGAGACCGTCCGCGAGCTCTTCGGCGCTTCCTCCCAGATGGCGCGCCGGGCCACCGACGCGGACGTCACCCGGTTCCGGTCGGTGCGGGCCAGGCTCCGCGCGGTCTTCACCGCCGCGGACGCGGGAGACCAGACCCAGGCCGTCGACCTGCTCAACTCGCTGCTCCTGGAGTTCCCGGTCAGCCCGCAGATCTCCGGCCACGACTTCCTCGACGAGGAGGGCCGGCCGCGCTGGCACATGCACCTCGCCGACCACCCGTCCAACGCGACCTCCGGCTACGCCGCGATCGCCGCGATGGGACTCGCCTTCCACCTCACCGAGTACGGCGTCGACCGGCTCGGCCTCTGCCAGGCCGCGCCCTGCCGCAACGCCTACCTGGACACGTCCACCAACCGCTCGCGCCGCTACTGCTCGGACCGCTGCGCCACCCGCGCCAACGTCGCCGCCTACCGGGCCCGCAAGCGCCTGGAGACCGAGCGGTCGGAGAGCACCGGCCGCACGGCGGAGAACGCCCAGGCCAGCAGCCCGAGCGCCGACCTCTGACCCTGCGGGCGCGGGCGGTACCGCGCCCGGACCCGGCCCAGCAGCAGGTCCTCGGGCACCGTGCCGAACACCCGGCTGTCGCCCTCCGCGTAAGGGTTGTCGCCCAGCACCCACCAGCCGTCCTCGCGCCGTTCGGCCACCCGCTTCACGATCAGCAGGTCCTGCTGCAGCGGATGCCGCAGCACGGCCACGTCCCCGGCCCGCACGGCGACTCCGTACTGCACCAGCAGCCGGTCCCCGTGCGCCAGCGTGGGGTGCATGGAGGGCCCGGTCACCTCCGCGACCCCGAAGGGCGCACTCGGCTCCCGCCCCTGCTCCGTCATCGGCCACCTCCGGGTCCCTCGGTATGTTCCGCCACACGTCCCATGGTCACCCTGGACTTTTGGCCTAAGCCGCAGGGGGCACTCGCGAAAACGCGCCACTCACGGAGTAATGTCCCACCTGAGAAGACGATCACGAGGAAGGACAGCTCAATGCTCTCCCGCCTGTTTGCCCCCAAGGTGAAGGTCAGCGCGCACTGCGACCTGCCCTGCGGCGTCTACGACCCGGCCCAGGCCCGTATCGAGGCCGAGTCGGTCAAGGCCGTGCAGGAGAAGATGGCCGCGAACGACGACCCCCACTTCCAGGCCCGTGCCACGGTGATCAAGGAGCAGCGCGCGGAGCTCGCCAAGCACCACGTGTCGGTGCTCTGGAGCGACTACTTCAAGCCCCCGCACTTCGAGAAGTACCCGGAGCTGCACCAGCTGGTCAACGAGACCCTGAAGGCGCTCTCCGCGGCCAAGGCCTCGACCGACCCGAAGACGGGCGAGAAGGCCCTGGAGCTCATCGCCGAGATCGACCGCATCTTCTGGGAGACGAAGAAGGCCTGAAGCCGGGCTTTCTCCCCGCAGACGCACCCGCACCCGGTCCGCACCTCCCGCGCACAGCGCCGGTGGTGCAGGGCCGGGTGCGGTCTTCGTGAGGGGCGGCGGTCCGCCCGGAGTGTGCCGTGGCGACGGCGGCACGGCCGCGTCGTGCTCCGAGCCCGGCGGACGGTCCGCCTCCGTGGGGTCCGGCCGCGCGGCAGTGCCGTCGGCCGTCCGCGTACGGGGCCGGCCCCGGTCGAATCCGCGGAGTGCCGCCCTCTGTCGTCCTCACAAGACCCCACCGAGGACCCGGCAGGCGCTCCCGCGCGGGAGCACGCCCGGCTTCCGGGGTGAGCCACGGGCGCGTCGTCTGCGAGGTGCGGCCGCCGTCGGACGGCGCTCAGGCCGCCGGTGTGTGCAGCAGCGGGCTCTTGTTGCGCAGCAGCCACTGTCGGTACGGGGCGGCGCGGAGGGCCGCCTCCCGGTAGGCGGCGAGGAGTTCGGCGTAGGCGAGGGCGAAGGTCTCCGCGCCGGGGCCGGGTCGCCGGTAGAGCAACAGCCGTACCGCGAGCGGGTCGTCGCGCAGCGGGCGTATCGCCATGTCCTCGCGCGGGCCGGAGGTGGGCTGGCAGGGGGCGACCGCCTCGCCGACCACGATGAGTGACGTGGCGGTGTGGTAGTCGGCGTGCAGCACCGGCGGGTCGATCCCCGCCGCGGTGAGGACCCGGCGCAGTCCGTCCCACTCCCCGTCGACCGTGGGGTCCACCATCCAGCGGTCCTCGGCGAGGTCGGTGAGGTCGACCACCGGGGCGGCGGCGGCCGGGTGGTCGCGGGCCATGGAGACGAACTGCGGCTCGCGCTCGACGAGGACCCGCCGTTCCAGCCCTTCCGGCACCAGCAGCGGGCAGCCCTCGACCTCGTGGACGAACGCCACGTCCAGGTGTCCCGCGTCGACCATGCGCAGCAGCGTGTTGGCGGACACGTTCATGTGCAGGGAGAGGTCCGTGCCGTCGGGCAGCCGTTGTCTGAGCCGTCGCAGCCAGCCCGCGAGGGCGCGGCTGGCCGTGGAGCCGATGCGGAGCCGGCGGTCGCCCGCCCGCGCCACGGCGGCCCGGGTCTCCGTCACGAGCGCCGACATCCCGGCGATCAGCGGACGGGCCCGGCTGAGGACGGCCCGGCCCAGCGGGGTGGGCCGGCAGCCCGTGCGTTCCCGGAGGAAGAGCTCGCCGCCGAGGGCGTTCTCGATCCGGCGCAGCTGCGTCGTCAGGGAGGGCTGGCTCATGCCCAGCCGACGGGCGGCCTTGTGCAGACTGCCCGCGTCGGCGATCGCGCACAGCACACGCAGATGCCTCACCTCCAGCTCCATACTGCGAGAGTAGGACGGCACCCCTCGTCACACCAGACACCCGTGTCGCACCAATTTCCTTGATTAACAAGGTAGTTGGACCTGGTCACGCGCGTGATGCCTTGGCGTTATCGCCAGTTGGCATCATCCGCCGACGGGCCGGCTCCCCGACACTCTCCTCACCGATCCCCACTCGGATGAGGAGAACCCCCCATGAGACACACCGAGCGACGCCCCAGGGCGTTACTCTCCGCCGCACTCGGTCTGGGCCTCGCCGCCGCCCTGGCCTCCGCCGTACCCGCCACCGCCGCCCCGGCGCCCGACGCCGCGAGCCCCGCCGTCCCCACCGGCCGGGCAGCGTCTGCCGCCGCGTACGACGGTTCCGCGGAGGACGCCCGAGCCACCAGGGCGTTCTTCGACGCGGTGATGAAGTCGGTCGCCGAGAAGCGGGCACAGAACCCGGGCGCCCAGGCCGTCACCGTCGTCTACAGCGCGAGCAGCGCGCCGAGCTTCCGCTCCCAGATAGCCGGCAGCACGCAGATATGGAACAGCTCCGTGTCCAACGTGCGGCTGCAGGAGGGCTCCAACCCGGATTTCCGGTACTACGAGGGCAACGACCCGCGCGGATCGTACGCCAGCACCGACGGGCACGGCCGCGGCTACATCTTCCTCGACTACCGGCAGAACCAGCAGTACAACTCCACCCGGGTCACCTCCCACGAGACCGGTCACGTCCTCGGGCTCCCCGACCACTACTCCGGCCCGTGCAGCGAGCTGATGTCGGGCGGCGGTCCCGGCACCTCCTGCCAGAACGCGTACCCCAACGCGGCCGAGCGGGCGAGGGTGAACCAGCTCTGGGCGAACGGCCTCGCGGCCGCCCTCGCCAGGGTCTCCTGACCCACGCGCCCACGGCGCCCCGTGCCCGGCTTCCCGGCCGGCACGGGGCGTTCCCGTCGCCGGCGCCTCGCGGACGCACGGTTCCGTCGTTCCCGGTCCGGCGGCGGGTGGTCCGGAGCGGGTGAGCGACGGGGCGGTGAGGCGGTTCCGGCACCCCGCCCCGTCCCGCCCGCCGGGTGACTCAGGCGCTTTCCAGCAGCTTCCGCCCCAGCTCCGCGCCTCCCGGCAACTGTTGCCTGATCCGCCCGAGCGCCTCGTCGAAGTCGCCGCCGGCCACTCCGGACTCGTACGCCGCCCCGCCGAGATGCAGGGTGAGGTTCAGATCCGCGCGGCCGGGCAAGCCCTCGGGCCCGGCTTCACCCAGGGTCAGCAGGCAGCTGAGTGTGGCCTGCTCCGCCGTTCCGTCCAGGGTGACGGGCAGCGGCATGTCCCATTCCAGTACGCAGCCGGAGAGGCGGTCGCCCGACCCCTCCGCGCGGAGGGCGGCGAAGCTCGCCCCTTCGTACCCAACTCCCCTGATGCGGGTGCTCACTTGGCGCCCGCTCGCGGCGATCGTCAGGGCGATCGCCTCCGCACCCCGGCGGTCCCGGTACCAGCCGGTCCACACGTCCGTCGACTCCGATGACATGGCGCGGACTGTAGCGGTACGACCGGCCGCGCTGTACAGCCGGTCGGCTCTCGAACGGTTCAGCGCCCGGGCTCAGGCGGTCGGGCCCGCGGCCGGCTCCTCGTTCGTCCCCTTCGCGTCGTCCGCCCTCCCTCGGCGGCCCGCCCCGGGGGCTTCCCCGGTACTGCGCGCGCACGCGGCGTTGTGACAGGGGCCGGGACCCCACTCGGGGACGAACACTCCGAGCACCTTGCGTCGTCTGATGGCGGAACCGACAGGCTGTCCGCAGGCCGGACACGTGTAGTCGTCCTGCGGGCGGCGGACGGTCCGACGTCCTTCGCTGCCCATGGGTCCAGGATAGGTCGGCATGCCCAGGACGAACAGCGCTCGCGCGGCGCCCGTCGGGCCTGCCTGCCTGCGGGTCACCGCTTCCTGCTGTACTTCCGTACGACCACCCCGTTGGCGAAGGTACGAACCCAGTCCAGGGTGAAGTCGGTGACGGCGAACCCGGCACCGAACATGGGCATACCGCTCCCGTAGACCTGCGGATAGGTCTTGATCACCAGTTCGTCGATCTCGTCGAGCAGTTCACCGGCGATCCGTGAGCCGCCGCACAGGTAGATGTCGAGTTCGCGGTCCTCGGCCTTGAGGGCGCGCACCCTCCCGACCAGGTCGTCGGCGATGATCTCCACGCCGGCGTCCGGGGACTTCTCCAGCGTGCGGGACGCGACGTACTCGCGCAGGTGCCCGTACGGGCTGGTGATGCCGGCGTCCAGCGCCAGCTGGTAGCTGGCGCGGCCCTGGATCAGGGTGTCGAAGTGCCTGCTCGGCGAGTCCTGGAGGCCCAGCGCCTCGCGCCCCAGGACCGCGATGGTCTCGGGATACTCGGACTTGAGGAACTCCAGGTAGTCGTTCTCCACGAAACCGAACATGGACGAGGCGTCGCCGTCCGGGTCTCCGATGAAGCCGTCGATGGAGCAGGCGATGAAGTACGTGAGCTTGCGCAAACCGGTCCTCTTTTTCAGTCGGGGACGCGGGCCCGGCCCGTTGCAACCGAACCACTCCGGCTATAGTGCTCCAGGCGTAGTGGTTGCGCAAGTGCCTTTTCCGGAGGGCGCATTGAGGAGAAGAGGAAGGCATGGCCAGTAACCCGGGACGCAGGACCGCACTCGTGGACGCCGCGATCGAGGTCCTCGCGCGCGAGGGGGCACGGGGCCTCACCTTCCGCGCGGTCGACAGCGAGGCCGGGGTGCCGCCCGGGACGGCGTCGAACTACTTCACCAGCCGGGACGACCTGTTCACCCAGGCGGGCGCGCGGATCCATGTGCGGATGACACCCGCGCAGACCGACGTCGACGAGGCGATGCGGCCCGCGCCGACGCGTGAGCTGTACGTGCGGCTGATGCAGTGGCTGGTGCGGCGCATGACCGAGGAGCGGACGGGCTACCTCGCGATGCTGGAACTGCGACTGGAAGCGACCCGCCGCCCGGCGCTCCAGGCGGAGCTGAACCGTGCGGTCGGAGCCGAACTGGAGGCCAATCTGCGCCACCACCTCGACTCCGGCCTGCCGGGCGACGCCGACACCTTCCTCGCTCTCTACCTGGCCATGACAGGGCTGCTGCTCGAGCACTTCACCCTGCCCGACGTGCTCTCCGACAGGGACGTGGACGAGCTGGTGGAGACCGTCGTCACCCGGATCGTCCCCGTGGAATGACGTGCCCCGCCGAGCGCGGGTCGGCCACGGCCCGGCGGGCGGCACGGCCCGGAAGCAGGCACCGCCGCGATCTGCTCCCGCATGGCGGGGAGCGGTTACGGGGGCCCACGGGCGGGGCCGGCGCCGCCGCGCTCCCGCCATGCGCCGGACCCGGCCCGCCGCTCCCGCCTGCCCGAAGCAGGCCCCACCCGGAAGCAGACACCGGATACCGGCCCCGCCCGAGGCCGAGACCCCACCCGGAAGCCGGCCCGGCCCGGATACCGGCCCGCGGAGGCCGAGACCCCGCCCGCACCCCGCCATGCGCCGGACCCCGGCCGCCGCTCCCGCCGGGCCGTGCGCGTCCGAGCATGTCCGGGGCCGGCGCCCCGCACGGCGGCTCAGGGAGTGGGCGTCAGCCCCTCGCTCACGGTCCCCGGTGCGACGGGCTCCCGCCACATGGGCCACATCAGCGGGCCGTCGGGCAGCTGGACGGTACGGTCCGTGAACGAGAAGCCCAGCCGCTCGTAGAGGCGGCAGCTACGGGCGCTGCTGGCCTCCAGATAGGCGGGGACCCCCTCCCGGTCGCACCGCTCCAGAGCCGGCGCGAGCAGCGCGGTGCCGAGCCCCTCGCCCTGCCGTTCCGGCGAGACGGCGATCAGCAGCAGGTACTCGTGCGCCCTGCCCTGCGGATGCACCGCACCGGTCAGCCGACCGACGAGTTCGGCGCGCTCGTTGTCGGGATCGGCGATCTCCCGCATCCGGGCCGGGGTGTCGTCCTCCTCCCCGGGCGCCTCCGCGGGCACCTGGAGCCAGAGCGCCGCGGCGGTCCCGTCCTCGGTCATGTCGACCCGCCCCTCGGACAGCGCGGCGTCGAGGAAGACCCCGAGGAAGACCCCGTGCACCCGGCGGCGGTGGGCCTCGTCGGGGAAGACCCAGCTGCTGACCGGGTCGTGCATGAATGCCTCGTCGAGCAGTCGCACGACCGCCTCACGGTCCCGCTCCCCCGCCTGCCGTATCCGTACGCCCATGTCCGGGCCGCCTCTCCGAGATCGTCAACTGGCGGCTGTGATCCTAGAGTTGCGGCCCGGTCCGCGCACCGGCCCCGCCCGGGCTCAGCGGCTGCGGCGGGTGACGAACTCCGCCAGCGACAGCAGGTCCCCCGCCGCCGTGAGGTCCGGAACGGCCCGGGACAGCTGCTGCACGGCCCTGGCCATGCGGTCCGCGGCCTGCAGCTGGGCCCAGTCCCGGCCGCCGGCCCGCTCCACCGCGTCCGCGGCCCGGGCGACCGCCCCGGCGTCCATCGGCCCCGCGTACAGCTCGGCGAGCTCCGACCCCGCCGCGGTGCCCGAGCTCAGGGCCGCCACCACCGGAAGCGACTTCTTGTGCGCGGCCAGGTCGGCACCCGCCGGTTTGCCCGTGCGGTCCGGGTCGCCCCAGATGCCGATGAGGTCGTCGATCAGCTGGAAGGCCAGCCCCGCCTCCCGGCCGAAGGCGTCCATCGCGGCGATCTCCTCCTCCCCCGCCCCCGCGTACAGCGCGCCGAGGGCGCAGGCACAGCCCAGCAGCGCCCCGGTCTTGGCCGTGGCCATGGCCAGGCACTCGTCCAGCGAGACCTCCCGCGGCCCCCGCTGTTCGAACGCGCAGTCCGCCTGCTGGCCGGCGCAGAGCTCGATCACACAGGCCGCGAGCCGTGCCGAGGCCGCCGGCGCGGCCGGGTGCCGGTCCTCGGCGAGCAGCCGGAGCGCCAGGGCCAGCATGGCGTCGCCCGCGACGATCGCGTCCGGGGTGCCGAACACGGTCCACGCGGTGGGCCGGTGCCGGCGGGTGGGGTCCTCGTCGATGACGTCGTCGTGGAGCAGGGTGAAGTTGTGGGCGAGCTCCACGGCGGCGGCCGCGCGCACCGCCTGCTGCGGGTCCCCGTCGAGCGCCCTGGCGGCCGCGAGCACCAGGGCCGGCCGGATCGCCTTGCCGGCCGAGCCGGCGGCGGGCGTACCGTCGGCGTGCTCCCAGCCGAAGTGGTACATCGCGACGCGGCGCATGGAGCCGGGGAGGGACTCGACGGTGTCCCGCAGCCGGGGGTCGACGGCGCTGCGGGTGCGTTCCAGGAGCCGCGCCGCCTCGGGGGCATCGGTGGCGGCGGCGTCCGGACTGGTCATGGTCACGGTCACGTCCTCTGCTGAAGGGGTTAGGGCGGGGGCGGCGCCGGGCCGCCCCCGCCGGTTCGGTGCCGGACGAGCGGCGCCGGGGTCAGCGCCAGCGGCTCACCTCGACGTTCTCCAGTACGCCGAGGGCGTCCGGCACCAGGACGGCGGCCGAGTAGTAGGCCGTGACGAGGTACGAGATGATCGCCTGCTCGTCGATGCCCATGAAGCGGACGGAGAGGCTGGGCTCGATCTCGTCGGGGATGCCGGTCTGGTGCAGGCCGACCACGCCCTGGTCCTCCTCACCCGTACGCATGCAGATGATCGAGGTGGTACGGGCGTCCGAGATCGGGATCTTGTTGCACGGGAAGATCGGCACTCCGCGCCAGGCGGGGATGCGGCTCCCCCCGATGTCGACGGTGTCCGGGTAGATGCCCCGCCGGCTGCACTCCCTGCCGAAGGCCGCGATGGCCCGCGGATGGGCGAGGAAGAGCTTGGAGCCGCGCCGCCGGGACAGCAGCTCGTCCATGTCGTCCGGGCCGGGCACGCCGTCGTGCGGCTGCAGCCGCTGGCCGTAGTCGCAGTTGGCCAGGAGCCCGAACTCCTTGTTGTTGACGAGCTCGTCCTCCTGGCGCTCGCGCAGCGCCTCGACCGTCAGCCGCAACTGCTGCTCGGTCTGGTTCATCGGCTGGTTGTAGAGGTCCGCGACCCGGCTGTGGACCTTCAGCACGGTCTGGGCGACGCTCAGTTCGTACTCGCGCGGGGCGGCCTCGTAGTCGACGTAGGTGTGCGGGACCACGGCCTCGCCGACATGGCCGGCGGAGAGGTCGATGGCGGCCTCCCCGTACTTGTTGGTCCGCTGGTGGGGGATCGACACCACGGACAGGAGGTGGCTGCCGAGGGACTCGGCGCGGTCCGCGAGGGTCAGCACGTCCTGCCGGGTGAGCTCCAGCGCGACGCACGCGGTGTCGGCCCGGGCCGTGAACTCCCATACGGCGTCGCCGTCGACCAGCGACCTCTCGCCGAAGTAGGAGCCGTCGGCGAGGACGCCGAGCACGGCCTCGTCGCCGTAGGGGCCGGAACCGATCTGCTCCACCCGGCCGTGCGCGAGGAGGAACACCCGGTCCGCCGCGTCGCCCTTCGCCGCCAGCACGTCGCCCGGCGCGAACCGCACCTGGCGGCAGCGCTGGGCCAGTTCGCGCAGCACGGCCTCGTCGCCGTAACCGCGCAGGGGCGGAAGCTCGCCGAGTTCGGCCGGGATCACCTCGACCTGACTGCCCGTCTGGACGAAGGTGACGCGCCCGTCGCCCACCGAGTAGCTCAGCCGACGGTTCACCCGGTACGCGCCGCCCTGCACCTGCACCCAGGGCAGCATCCGCAGCAGCCACCGGGAGGTGATCTCCTGCATCTGGGGCGCCGACTTGGTGGTGGTCGCCAGGTTCCGCGCGGCCGCCGTACCGAGACTCTGCTGTGGCAGTGCCGCGTCCTGGCCGCCCTCACGCACCCCGTCACCAACCGAACCAACCGACATGGGACTCCTTCGCAATCATGGGTTGACCTGCGACGAAGAGCCTTCCAGCACGGTGAGTAGGCGCGCCATTACACAAATGAGTGGGACTAGAGCGGGATGTGCGGGGCATCGCGTGCGCTGTCCGTCCGCTCGGCGCCCTGGCCGGATCGGCTCGCACACCGTGCGAACGGATCGCCTGGTCAAGGGGGTTGGGGTAGAAGCCCCGTACGAACACTTCCAGCCGTGAAGGAGTCGGCCATGGCCCCACCCATGTCCGCGGACAGTTTCCTCGACGCCCTGCGCGACGAGGGGCTGACGGTCGTCCAGGTCGGCGACTGGCGCACCCACAACCGCAACCACAAAGGCCCCTGGGGCCCCGTGCACGGGGTGATGATCCATCACACCGCCACCAGGGGCACCGCGGACACCGTACGCATCTGCCGCGACGGCTACGAGGGCCTGCCCGGCCCGCTGTGCCACGGCGTCATCGCGAAGGACGGCAAGGTCCATCTGGTCGGCTACGGCAGAGCCAACCACGCCGGGCTCGGCGACGACGACGTCCTGCGCGCCGTCATCGCCGAGCGGGCACTGCCTCCCGACGACGAGGCGAACACCGACGGGAACCGGCACTTCTACGGATTCGAGTGCGAGAACCTCGGCGACGGCAGGGATCCGTGGCCGGAGGTCCAGCTGGAGGCCATCGAGAAGGCGGCCGCCGCCGTCTGCCGACGCCACGGCTGGAACGCCCGGTCGGTCATCGGGCACCTGGAGTGGCAGCCGGGGAAGATCGACCCTCGGGGCTTCACCATGCACGCCATGCGTGCCCGGATCACCGAACGGCTCGCGTGAGCGGGCCCGGCCGTGCGCGACCGCCCCGGTGAGCGCGCTCTGCCGGGGCGGCGGGAACGGCGGGGTGGACGTGCCCGTCCGGCCCGCGGGACGCCCCCGTGAGGGCGCCCGACCGGGGCGGCGACAATGGCGGGGTGAACGCGTTCGACCCCGCCGTCCTGCGACCCCGGCTCCCGTCGCCCCTGGTGCCGGTGGCCGACGAGCGCTTCGCACGGCACGGGGTGCGGCTGCTGCTCAAGCGGGACGACCTCATCCACCCCGACCTGCCCGGCAACAAGTGGCGCAAGCTGGCGCCGAACCTCCGCGCGGCGGCGGGCCGCACCGTGCTCACCTTCGGCGGCGCGTACTCCAACCATCTGCGCGCCACGGCCGCCGCCGGGCGGCTGCTCGGCTTCCCCACCGTGGGCGTCGTCCGGGGCGACGAGCTCGCCGGGAAGCCCCTCAACGCGTCACTGGCCGCCTGCGCCGCCGACGGGATGCGGCTGCACTTCGTGGACCGCGCCACGTACCGCCGCACGTCCGAACCGGAGGTGCTGGCCGAGCTCCTGGAGCGCATCGGGGAGCCCGAGGGGTGCTGGGTCGTGCCGGAGGGCGGCAGCAACGCCCTTGCAGCGCGGGGCTGTACGGAGCTCGGCCGCGAGCTGCGCGGCGAGACCGACGTGGCGGCCGTGGCGTGCGGGACCGGCGGGACGCTCGCGGGACTCGCCGCCGGACTCGGGGACGGAGCGCGGGCGCTGGGCATCCCCGTGCTCAAGGGGGCCTGCCTCGGCGAGCGGACGGCCGCCCTCCAGCAGGAGGCGTTCGGCGGACCGGCGGGCGACTGGTCGCTGGACGAGAGGTTCCACTTCGGCGGGTACGCCCGGGTCCCGCCCGACCTCGACGCGTTCGCGCAGGATTTCGAAGCACGTCACGGACTGCCCGTGGAACGTCTCTATGTCGCCAAAATGCTCTACGGACTTGTCGTCCTCGCCGGCGAGGGCGCCTTCCCGCCCGGGACCACCGTCGCGGCGGTGATCACCGGCCGGCCTCAGTCCGCGGCCTCGCGGTAGGCGGCCGCCTCCTCGAGGTCCAGCCGCCGCAGCAGCGCCCGCATCATCTCGTCGTCGATCCGGCGTTCGTCGCGCAGGCGCACGAACACCTCGCGTTCGGCCTGGATCACTTCGCGGGTGAGGCGGCGGTAGGTGTCGTCCGCGGACTCGCCCGTGACGGGGTTGACCGCCCCGAGCCGCTCCCAGGGCGAGTTCCTGCGGCGTTCGAGGACGGTGCGCAGCCGGTCGAGCAGCGGGCCGGGAAGGGCGTTGCGCGGGTCGGCGAGGAGTTCCTCGAGGCGCTGCTCCGCGGCGGCGGACGCCTCGCTCTGGGCCTGCGCCTCGGCCAGGGTGACGCTCCGCGGGTCGCGCTCCGGGAGCTTCAGCACGCGGATGAGGGCCGGCAGGGTGAGCCCCTGCACGACCAGGGTGCCGATCACCGTGGTGAAGGTGAGGAACAGGATCAGGTTGCGCGCCGGGAAGGGTTCCCCGTCCGCCATGAGGATCGGGATGGAGAAGGCGATCGCCAGCGAGACGACGCCCCGCATCCCGGCCCAGCCGACGATCACCGGGGTGCGCCAGTCCACGCCGGGCTCGCGCTCCCTGATGCGCTTCGACATCATGCGCGGCAGGAAGGTCCCGGGGAAGACCCACACGAAGCGGGACACGACCACGACGACGAAGATGACGACGGCGTACCAGGCGGCCTCCCCGACCGAGAAGGAGCCGAGCTTGCGCACCACGTGCGCCAGTTGCAGTCCGATCAGCGCGAAGACGGCCGACTCCAGGATGAAGGCGACCATCCGCCAGACCGCCTCCTCCTGGAGCCGGGTGGCGAAGTCGACCTGCCAGGAGCGGTGCCCGAGGAAGAGGGCGACGACGACCACGGCCAGCACTCCGGAGGCGTGGACGTGCTCGGCCGCGGAGTAGGCGACGAAGGGGATCAGCAGGGACAGGGTGTTCTGCAGCAGGGGTTCCCTGAGATGGGTCCGCAGCCAGTGGATCGGCACCATCAGCACCAGGCCCACGCCGATGCCGCCGGCCGCGGCGACGAGGAACATCCCGACGCCCTCGCCCCAGGTGATGCCCTCGCCGACCGCGGCCGCCAGCGCCACCCGGTAGGCGGTGATCGCGGTGGCGTCGTTCACCAGGGACTCGCCCTGGAGGATCGTCGTGATCCGGCCCGGCAGACGGAGCTTGCGGGCGACCGCGGTCGCCGCCACCGCGTCCGGCGGGGCGACCACCGCGCCGAGCACGAGCGCCGCGGTCAGCGGGAGGCCCGGGATCACCAGGTGCGCCACCCACCCGACGAGGACGGTCGCGAACAGGGTGTAGCCGACGGAGAGCAGGGCGATCGGCCGGATGTTGGCCCGCAGATCGAGGTACGAGCTGTCGAGGGCCGCGATGTGCAGCAGTGGCGGCAGGATCAGCGGCAGCACGATGTGCGGGTCCAGCGCGTACTCCGGGACACCGGGCAGGTACGAGGCCACGAGCCCGACCGCGACGAGCAGCAGCGGGGCGGGCACCACCGTCCTGCGGGCGATTCCCGCGATCGCGGCGCTCGCCGCGACCAGCGCCACCACCGACAACGCCTCCATGATCCGCCCCTCACACGCTCACCCACGTCGTAACCTGGCCATCATGAGCGAGTGCCCGCACGTTCTCGACCTGCCGCGCCCCGAACCCGCGCCTCTGAGCGACACCTGCGTCGAGTGCCAGGCGGCGGGGACGCACCCGGTGCAGCTGCGGATCTGTCTCTCGTGCGGACACGTGGGGTGCTGCGACTCGTCGCCCGGCCGGCACGCGACCCAGCACGCCGAGCAGGAGGAACATCCGGTGATGCGTACCCTTGAGCAGGGAGAGAGCTGGCGATGGTGTTTTCCGGACGGTTCGATCGTCTGACGTCCGGGTACGTCAAAGCTCCGCCGATTTCTCGCAATTGAGGACCGCAGAGCACTAGCCACTGTGCGTACTCATGGGCTTACCATGAGTGACAGAGCCGGGTAGGGGTCCCGGCGACACGGCACCATGGATCGCGATAGCGTCGCCAGTCCAGGTACTGGCTGCGCACCGACGCGTAGCACTCGGCTCCGGGATCGCCCTCCCGGAGCCTCGATCGACCTTGTGCCACCTTGGAGGTGAGGGTGTCCCAGATCGCAGGCGAGCCCGGGACTCAGGACTTCGTGGAAGTCCGGCTGCCCGCTGCGGGTGCCTACCTGTCCGTGCTGCGTACGGCCACGGCCGGCCTCGCGGCGCGCTTGGACTTCACCCTCGACGAGATCGAGGACCTGCGCATCGCGGTCGACGAGGCCTGTGCGATCTTGCTGCAGCAGGCCGTCCCCGGATCCGTTCTCAGCTGCGTCTTCCGGCTCGTCGACGATTCCCTGGAGGTCACGGTCTCGGCCCCGACGACCGACGGCCGGGCCCCGGAGCGCGACACCTTCGCCTGGACGGTGCTCTCGGCACTGGCCGGCAAGGTCGACTCCTCCGTGGCGGACGACCGTACGGTCTCCATCAGCCTGTACAAACAGCGCGGCGCGGGACCCGGGCCGGCGTGAGGGACGGGGACGGTCCGGTGCGCGACGAGGAGCGGATTCCCGGAACGCCGAACAGCGGGCGCACGGCTCCTGCGGAGCCGGGCGGCGCGCCGGCGGGCATCCCGGAGCAGCAGGCCAGGCCGCACCCGGTGGACGAGCGTGACGGCCTCCCGGCCGCGGCGGAGCAGAAGCAGGCTGGGGGTACCTCCCAGGCGAAGCACTGGCAGAGGGCGGCCATGAGCGAGCACGAGCACGACCTCAAGGAACACGGTCACCACGCTCCGAACGACCGGAGCGAGGCGCGGTCGATGTTCATCGCGCTGCGCAAACTCCCGGAGGGCTCCCCCGAGCGCGCCGAGCTCCGCAACCAGCTGGTGCGGATGCACCTGCCCCTGGTGGAGCACCTGGCCCGCCGCTTCCGCAACCGCGGCGAGCCCCTCGACGACCTGACCCAGGTCGCGACGATCGGGCTGATCAAGTCCGTGGACCGGTTCGACCCCGACCGGGGCGTCGAGTTCTCGACGTACGCGACGCCGACGGTCGTGGGCGAGATCAAGCGGCACTTCCGCGACAAGGGCTGGGCGGTGCGGGTGCCGCGGCGTCTGCAGGAACTGCGGCTCGCGCTGACCACGGCGACGGCGGAACTGTCCCAGCAGCACGGCCGCTCCCCCACGGTCCACGAGCTCGCCGAGCGCCTCGGCATCTCGGAGGAGGAGGTCCTGGAGGGCCTGGAGTCCGCCAACGCGTACTCGACACTGTCCCTGGACGTCCCCGACACCGACGACGAGTCCCCGGCGGTCGCGGACACCCTGGGCGCCGAGGACGAGGCGTTGGAGGGCGTCGAGTACCGCGAGTCGCTGAAGCCGCTGCTGGAGGACCTGCCGCCCCGGGAGAAGCGGATTCTGCTCCTTCGCTTCTTCGGCAACATGACGCAGTCGCAGATCGCCCAGGAGGTCGGCATCTCCCAGATGCACGTCTCCCGCCTCCTGGCGCGCACGCTCGCACAGCTCCGCGAAAAGCTCCTCGTCGAGGAGTGACGACCTCCGGCGGTTGCGGACGGGCGACCACGCACCCGCCCCGGCCGCCGGGGGCTACGCGCGGCCGCGGATGCCCAGCGCCTCCGTCGTGCGCGGGTTCAGGAGCAGGGCCAGCGAGGTGACGGCCACGACCGCGAGGACGATGCCCGCGGGGATCAGCGCGCCCGACGAGCGCAGCAGGGTCCAGGCCACCGGCAGTGCCATGATCTGTGTGATGAGTGCGGGGCCGCGGCTCCAGCTGCGCCGGAGCAGCAGCCCGCGTGCCGCGAGCAGGGGGATGACGCCGAGCGCGATCAGGGTCACGCCACCGGTCTCGGCCTGCGACGTGCTCTCGGGGTCGCCGGTCAGGCCCGAGACCAGCATGTAGAGGCCACCGGCGAACAGGGCCAGGGCCTCGAGCCCGCACAGGCCCGCCGCCGCGGTCAGCCGGCCCGGCCGCTTCGCGGGGGCGCCGGGGAGGGTCTCAGGGGTCTGCTCAGCACTGCTCACCCCTGCAGGGTAGCCCCGTACCCGGGCCGCCCCGCGGGACGGTCCGGGGAGGGCCGCTCGCCCCGGACTGGGACGTGTACCCCGTGGTAGGTACTCTGGCGGCCATGCGCGCACTCCTCGTGGTCAATCCGGCAGCAACCACCACCAGTGCCCGCACCCGTGACGTCCTCATCCACGCCCTCGCGAGCGAGATGAAGCTGGAGGCCGTCACGACCGAGTACCGGGGCCATGCCCGCGACCTGGGCCGCCGCGCCGCCGACTCCGACGACATCGGCCTGGTCGTGGCGCTGGGCGGCGACGGCACGGTCAACGAGGTCGTGAACGGGCTGCTGCACGCCGGCCCGGATCCCGACGGCCTGCCGCGCCTCGCCGTCGTGCCCGGCGGATCCACGAACGTCTTCGCCCGTGCCCTGGGTCTGCCGAACGACGCCGTGGAGGCCACCGGCGCGATCCTGGACGCCCTGGAGACGGGCAGCGGCCGGACGGTCGGTCTCGGCATAGCGGCCGGCACGCCGGGCACCCCGGACGAGGGCGTTCCGCCCCGCTGGTTCACGTTCTGCGCCGGTTTCGGCTTCGACGCCGGCGTCGTCGGCCGGGTCGAACAGCAGCGCGAGCGCGGCAGGATCTCGACGCACTCCCTCTACATACGCCAGGCGGCACGGCAGTTCCTCGCCGACCCGCACCGCCGCAGCGGCGCGATCACCCTGGAACGCCCCGGGGCGGACCCCGTGCGCGAGCTGGTGCTGGCCATCGTCTGCAACACCTCCCCCTGGACCTACCTGGGGAATCGTCCGGTGTACGCGGCGCCGGCGGCCTCCTTCGACACCGCCCTGGACGTCCTCGGCCTGAGCCGGCTGTCGACCGCCGCCCTGGCCCGCTACGCGACCCAGCTGCTCACCTCGACCCCGGATCGGGGGCCGCGCGGAAAGCACGTGGGCTCTTTTCACGACCTCACCGACTTCACCTTGCATTCGAAGGTGGCACTGCCTTTCCAGATGGACGGCGACCACCTGGGACTGCGCAGCAGCGTGACGTTCACAGGCGTACGCCGTGCACTGCGTGTGATTGTGTGAGCGGAAGGGGCAAAAGTCCTTCCACTCGAACGTTTAGGCGCGGGTCCACCCCATGGAAGTACGGCTGTGACCTAGTCGACACCGAGGAATCAAAAAAAACTTTCCGGAAGGGGTTGTATCCGCCGCCGAGGTTTGCGAATCTCTACATGGCGATCGGGACGGCCCGCAGGACCGGCCTCCACGGAGAGCCAGAACCCCTCCTCAACCTGGACCACAACCAGTTCACCTGGGTGTCGGCCCTTCACTTGCGGGGGGATTCGTGAAAGCGTTCACATTCACAAGCAACCTGCACGTAATACCAAGAGAGGTAGCAGCCATGGACTGGCGTCACAACGCCGTTTGCCGCGAGGAAGACCCCGAGCTGTTCTTCCCCATCGGCAACACCGGTCCTGCGCTGCTGCAGATCGAGGAAGCCAAGGCCGTCTGCCGTCGCTGCCCCGTCATGGAGCAGTGCCTGCAGTGGGCGCTCGAGTCCGGCCAGGACTCCGGCGTCTGGGGTGGCCTCAGCGAGGACGAGCGCCGCGCTATGAAGCGCCGCGCCGCCCGCAACCGGGCGCGCAACGCCAGCGCCTGAACGGCCCCCTGCTAACAGCCTGAGCCCGGCGGCGCGTACGGCGAGTACGCATTCACCGCCCCCGAGCCGCAGCGCGCAGCAGTATCCCGAAGCTCTCGAGCCCCGGACCATCACGAACGGTCCGGGGCTCGCTGCTGTGCACGGGCGAACGAGCGGCTCGGCGAACGAACGGCCCGGAAGCCCGCGGTGCCCGGGAGGTCCGGGGCTACTTCTGGCTCTGTACGGGAATGTCGAGGACGACCCGCGTCCCCCGCCCGGCGGCCGGCTTCATGTCGAAGGTGCCGCCCAACTCCCCCTCCACCAGGGTCCTGACGATCTGGAGTCCCAGGTTTCCCGCCGTCTGCGGGTCGAAGTCCTCGGGCAGCCCGCGGCCGTCGTCCTGCACGGTGATCAGCAGACGCTCGGCCGAGCGGGGGCCGCCGCGCACCGCCGACACCTCGACCGTGCCGTGCTCCCCCGGCGCGAAGGCGTGCTCCAGCGCGTTCTGCAGGACTTCGGTCAGGACCATGGAGAGCGGTGTGGCGACCTCGGCGTCGAGGATCCCGCAGCGACCGCTGCGCCGGCACTCGACCTTGCCGGGGGAGATCTCCGCCACCATGGCGAGCACCCGGTCGGCGATCTCGTCGAACTCGACCCGCTCGTCCAGGTTCTGGGACAGCGTCTCATGGACGATGGCGATGGAACCGACCCGGCGGACCGCCTCGTTGAGGGCCTCCCGGCCGCGCACGGAGTCCATCCGCCGGGCCTGGAGGCGCAGCAGGGCCGCGACCGTCTGGAGGTTATTCTTCACCCGGTGGTGGATCTCCCGGATGGTGGCGTCCTTGGTGATCAACTCGCGTTCGCGGCGGCGGAGTTCGGTGACGTCGCGGAGCAGGACGAGGGAGCCGATGCGGGTGCCCTTGGGCTTCAGCGGGATGGCGCGGAGCTGGATGACTCCCCCGTTGCCCTCGACCTCGGCCTCCCGGGGCGCGTAGCCGCTGGCGAGCTTGACCAGGGCCTCGTCGACGGGGCCCCGCGACGGGGCGAGTTCGGCCGTGATCTGGCCCAGGTGCTGTCCGACCAGGTCGGCGGCGAGGCCGAGCCGGTGGTACGCGGACAGCGCGTTCGGCGACGCGTACTGGACGACCCCGTCGGCGTCGAGGCGGATGAGTCCGTCACCTGCGCGCGGCGAGGCGTCCATGTCGACCTGCTGCTCGGGGAACGGGAACGCGCCGGCGGCGATCATCTGGGCGAGGTCGGACGCGGACTGCAGATAGGTGAGCTCGAGCCGGCTCGGGGTCCGCACCGTGAGCAGGTTGGTGTTGCGCGCGATCACACCGAGGACCCGGCCGTCACGCCGTACGGGGATGGACTCGACCCGTACCGGGACCTCCTCGCGCCACTCGGGGTCGCCCTCGCGCACGATGCGGCCCTCGTCGAGCGCGGCGTCGAGCAGCGGACGGCGGCCGCGGGGAACCAGATGCCCGACCATGTCGTCCTGGTAGGAGGTGGGGCCCGTGTTGGGCCGCATCTGGGCGACGGAGACGTATCGTGTGCCGTCCAGGGTGGGGACCCAGAGGACGAGGTCCGCGAAGGAGAGGTCGGAGAGCAACTGCCACTCCGAGACCAGCAGGTGCAGCCACTCGAGGTCGGACTCACTCAGAGCGGTGTGCTGGCGTACGAGGTCGTTCATGGAGGGCACGTTGTGAGCGTACCTTTGGTGAGGACCTGACGGGACGGGCCTCCGTGGTGGAGGATGGGCCCGGAAACTGCGTGTGCAGATGGATGGACACGGCAGAATGGTCTAGTCCAGAATGACACCGTTGTACCGGATCACGATCCGGACGACGGACGAACAGAAGACCTCCGCCCTCCCCGCACAGGAGGGTGGACCGAGGACCCGGCGCTCTCTGCCCTGACTGCGCCGAGGACCTCCACACGGCCGATCGGGACCGCACACCCGCCGGCCGGCAACTCCGGGCTGCGGTGCCGGACGGGTTGAGGGTCCCGTCCCGGCGCCGCGGCCCGCGGGTCTTTCACGGGCCGGAGCCCGCCGGGTCCGGGTGCGGACCCGGCGGGCTCCGGCCCGTGACGTGCGGGTCAGCGCGTCTCGGTCACCTTGGCGAGGGCTCGCGGGGCGTCGGGGTCCTGGCCGCGGGCGATGGTCACCTCGTAGGCCAGCAGCTGGAGCGGCAGGATCTCCAGGATCGGCTGGACCTCCTCCGCCACCCCCTCGGTGGGCAGCACGAAACCCGCCGAGGCTGCCTCGACCTGCGGCTTCGGCCCGACGACGAAGAGATCGGCGCCGCGGCCGCGCAGCCGGTCGAGCACCGGCTGCAGCGCCTCGCCGCCGCGGCCGTCCGTCACCACCGCGATCACCGGGGAGATGTTGTCGACCATGGCGAGC
Source organism: Streptomyces sp. HUAS CB01 (assembly GCF_030406905.1). Classification (NCBI taxonomy): domain Bacteria; kingdom Bacillati; phylum Actinomycetota; class Actinomycetes; order Kitasatosporales; family Streptomycetaceae; genus Streptomyces; species Streptomyces chengbuensis. Next base: position 5,198,337 of record NZ_CP129137.1, on the reverse strand, counting down.
GGGCCGTGCAGAAGATCGGCGCCCGAGTAGGAGAGAGCGGGGATGTAGCTCGTCTCCATCAGCTTCAGCGCGGCCTCCTTGGCGGTCGGGTAGCCGTAGCCGCGGGAGGTGATGACCATGCGCTCGGCGAAGCGGTAACGGGCGGCCAGCTGCCTCACCTCGTCCCTGCGGGCCAGGACCTCCTCGACCAGGCCGGGCAGTACGTGCGCAGGCCCGCCGTCCCCGCCGCGCAGCCCCTCGACGAGCAGGTAGAGCGACAGGAGCGAGGCCGTGTAGGTCTTGGTCGCCGGCAGGGCCTTCTCCGGGCCCGCCAGGATGTCGACGTGGTACTCGGAGACCGCGGCCAGCGGCGAGTCCGGGTTGTTCGTGACCGCGAGGGTGACCGCACCGGCCTCGCGCGCCGCCCTGGTGGAGGCGACCAGGTCCGGTGAACCGCCGGACTGGCTGATCGTGATCACGAGCACGTCGGTGAGGTCCGGCTTCGCCCCGTAGGCGGTCGTCGTGGACATCGAGGTCAGCCCGCAGGGCAGCCCGAGCCGGATCTCCAGCAGGTACTTGGCGTAGAGAGCGGCGTTGTCGGACGTGCCGCGGGCGGTCAGGAGCACGAACCTGGGCTTCCGCCCGGCGATCGCGGCGGCGACCTCGCGGACGCGCGGCGCGCCCTCGGCGAGGATCCGGCGCAGGACCGCGGGCTGTTCGTCGATCTCCCCGGACATGATCCGGCCCGGCTGGTCGCTGTGCCCCTCGGACGTCGTGGTGGACATGGCGTGTGCCTCCCCTGCGGTCCGGGCGCCGTCCGGGGTCAGTCGACCACGGGGGACCACACCCCCGCCAGCCGGGATTCACCGGGGCGCCACCCCATTCTGCTAGATTGGTCTATACCACATGACCTTTCAATCGATCGGGGCCCAGCGTGGAAGTTGTCATCGTCCAGGACGCCAAGGCGGGCGGGGAGCTCGTCGCGCGGGGCATCGCGGAACTGCTCCGCCGCAAGCCGGACGCACTGCTCGGGGTGGCCACCGGATCGACGCCGCTGCCCGTCTACGAGGCCCTGGCCGCCGAGGTGCGGGCCGGAGCCGTGGACGTCTCCCGGGCCCGGATAGCGCAGCTCGACGAGTACGTGGGCCTGGCCGCCGGGCACCCCGAGTCGTACCGGTCCGTGGTGCTGCGCGAGGTCGTGGAGCCGCTCGGGCTGAGCCCGGACTCGTTCATGGGCCCCGACGGCTCCGCCGAGGACGTCCAGGACGCCTGCGAGGCGTACGACGCGGCGCTTGCGGCGGCGGGGGGCGTCGACCTGCAGCTGCTGGGGATCGGCACCGACGGGCACATCGGGTTCAACGAGCCGTGCTCCTCGCTCGCCTCGCGGACGAGGATCAAGACGCTGACCGAGCAGACGCGCGTGGACAACGCGCGCTTCTTCGACGGCGACATCGAGCAGGTCCCGCACCACGTCATCACGCAGGGCATCGGCACGATCCTGGAGGCCCGGCACCTGGTGCTGCTGGCCACCGGGGAGGGCAAGGCGGAGGCGGTCGCGGCGAGCGTGGAGGGCCCCGTCGCGGCCGTGTGCCCCGCTTCGGCGCTGCAACTGCACCCGCACGCGACGGTGGTGGTCGACGAGGCCGCGGCGTCGAAGCTGAAGCTGGCGGACTACTTCCGCCACACGTACGCGAGCAAGCCGGACTGGCAGGGCCTGTAGGACCCTCGACGCCCCGGGGCCGGGCCCCTCGGGGTGACGGGGGCGGCCCCGCACACCGCCCGGGACACCCCACCCGCTCCACCGACGAACGAGCCGGCGCAACCCCTCGACGCCCCGGGGCCCGGCCCCTCGGGGAAACGGCCGCGACCCCGCACACCGCCCCGGACACCCCACCCGCTCCACCGACGAACGAGCCGGCGCAACCCCTCGACGCCCCGGGGCCCGGCCCCTCGGGGAAACGGCCGCGACCCCGCACACCGCCCCGGACACCCCACCCGCTCCACCGACGAACGAGCCGGCGCAACCCCTCGACGCCCCGGGGCCCGGCCCCTCGGCGAAACGGCCGCGACCCCGCACACCGCCCCGGACACCCCACCCGCTCCACCGACGAACGAGCCGGCGCACAGGCACCGGCACGCACGGGGTCAGCGCCGCGCCGGAGCGCCTACGGGGCCCCGGTTCCGGCCCCGGGCTCCGTGGGATGCCCGCCGGTGCGCCACCCGCCCCGCAGGAGCCGGACGCTCCGGAACGCCGAACGCCGAACGGCGGGCGCACGTCGGTCGGGGTCGGGCATCGGCCGGAGGTCGGGGTCGGGCGCAGCTCGGCGGCGACGCGGCTCGGCCCGGGCGGCGCGTGGCGCGCCGGGCCCGGGCCGAGCGCTGCGCCGCGTGGACGCGCCCGGCGACGTGCAGCCCACGGCGTGCGGCGGCGACGTGCCGGAAACCGGCGCCCCCGGAGCCCGGCCCCGGCTCCGGTCCGGGCACGGATCGGATCGGATCGGGGCGGGGGCCGCACAGGCACGAGGCCACCGGGGCATCCCCCCGTGGCCTCGTGGTGTCGCGGGACGCCGTGCGGCAACGGCCCGCGGGAACGGTGATGCCGGTCCGCCCGATGATCGGGCGAACCGGCATCGCCGTCTTCGCGACCGGTTCGACGGCCGGGTGCGGCCGTTCTCCTCCGGTGTCCGGTCGCCGTGGCGTCCGGGCCCCCGGTCCGGTGCCCGGCCGGGGCGGGGCACCGCCCGGCCCGGCCCGCCGGACACGCCCTTGCGGGGCCTTCGGGCGCGTGGTCTCAGGTTCCGGTGACAGCCTCCGCGGCCGCGATCCCGCAGACCCGGGCCGCGCCGTACGTGGCCACGTGGAGGGCTCCCCTCGGCGGTGCGGCGTCGAGGCCCATCTCCACCACGATCGTGTCCGGGCGGGCGGCGACGAGGGCGTCCAGCGACCGCGACATCCACGGGTGGCGGTGGGCGTCACGGACGACGGCCACGATGCGGCGGCCGCCGGCGGCGAGGAGGACGTCGTCGACGGCGGCGTCCGCGTAGGTTCCGGTCTCCGTACCGGGGAGGAGGCGGGAGAGTTCCGCTGCGACGCCCCACGGGGTCTCGTCACCGACGGCGATGTTGGCCACGGGCGTGAACGCGGCGACGTACGGGGCCGTGGTCAGTGGTTCGTGGGGCCGGTCCCCCACCGTCACGCGCACGGCCCGCCGCGCGGCCGTCAGGCCGATCTCGGTGCCGGGCGCGGTCCCCTCCTGTGAAGCCGCGCCCGGCTCCGATGCCGCCCCCCTGGCCCCCCTGGTCCAGTCCGCGAGCGCGCGCACCCGCGCGGCCGCGTCGACCAGTCGTTCCTCGGGCAGCTCGCCCTTGCGTACCGCGGTGACCAGCGCGTCGCGCAGTCGCAGCACGGTGTCCTCGTCGGCCAGGCCGCCGCCGACACAGATCGCGTCGGCACCGGCGGCGATCGCGAGGACACTGCCGCGCTCGATTCCGTAGACCGCGGAGATGGCCTGCATCTCCATGCCGTCGGTGACGATCAGTCCGTCGTAGCCCAGTTCCTGGCGCAGCAGTCCGGTGAGGACGTGCGGGCTCAGGGTGGCCGGGCGATCGGGGTCGAGCGCGGGTAGCAGGATATGCGCGCTCATGACGGACTTGGAACCCGCCGAGATGGCCGCCCGGAAAGGCTGCAGCTCACGGGAGTGCAACGTGGCCAACTCCACATCGATCCGGGGCAGGGCGTGGTGCGAATCGACTGCGGTGTCGCCATGCCCCGGAAAGTGCTTGGTACATGCAGCGACTCCCGCGGACTGGAGACCCCGGACGTACGCGGCGGTGTGACGGGCGACCAGGTCGGGGTCGGCCCCGAAGGAACGCACCCCGATGACCGGATTGTCCGAGTTCGAGTTGACATCGGCCGATGGCGCCCAGTTGAGGTCCACCCCGCACTCGGCGAGCCGGCGGCCGAGCTCCGCGGCCACCGCCCGGGTCAGCTCGACGTCGTCCACCGACCCGAGCGCGTAGTTGCCGGGGAAGGAGGAGCCGGTGCGGACCTCCAGCCGCGTGACGTCGCCACCCTCCTCGTCGATCGCGACGAGGACGTCCTCGCGCTCGGCCCGCAACTGGGCCGTGAGAGCGGCGAGCTGGCCGGGCGAGGTGATGTTGCGGCCGAACAACCCGACCGAGGAGAGCCCTTCGCCGATCCTGCGCAGCAGCCAGTCGGGGGCGGTGGTGCCGACGAAGCCGGGCTGCAGCACGGCCAGGGCGTCACGGGTGAGCGTGTCGGTGCGGTCCACGAGCGTTGTCATGAAAGGCGTCATCCCTTCACTGCGCCGGCCGTCAGACCCGCGGCCATCTTGCGCTGGACGAGGAGGAAGAGGATCACGATGGGGACGGCCATCATCGTGGCGCCGGCCATCATCGGCGCGTACTCGGTGCCGTGCTTGGTGGTGAAGTTGCCGAGCCAGACGGTGGCGGTCTGGTTCTGCTGGCTCATCAGCATCAGGGCGTACAGGTACTCGTTCCACGCCTGGATGAAGCCGTACACGGACGTGGCCACCATGCCCGGGGCGAGCAGCGGGAAGACCACCCGCACGAAGGCGCCGGTGCGGGTGCACCCGTCGACCATGGCCGCCTCCTCCAGCTCCTTGGGGATGTTGACGATGAACCCGCGCAGCGTCCACACCGTGAAGGGCAGGATGAAGGTCAGGTACGTGATGATCAGGCCGGTGAGCTTGTCGTACTGACCGAGGTCGTTCAGGAGCAGGAAGACCGGGATGATCATCGCTACGAGCGGGACCATCTGGACGGCCAGGATGCCCACGATCACGATCTTGCGGCCGCGGAAGGCGAAGCGCGAGATCGCCAGCGCCGCCAGCATGCCGACCACGATGCCGATGAGCACCACGACCAGCGAGACGACGAGGCTGCGGCCGACCGGGCCCCAGAAGTCGGCGACGTCGAAGGCCCGCGAGAAGTTCTCCAGGGTGAACGTCTTCGGGAAGAAGTGCGGGTCCGGGTCGATCGCGTCCTTCGCGGGCTTGAAGGCCGTGTTGAGCATCCAGTAGACGGGGAAGCCCGCGGTGACGAAGACGAGCAGACCGAGCAGGTTCCAGCCGAGTCTGCCGCGGCCGGGCCTGCCGGGCCGGCTCAGGGCGGCGCTCTTGGTCACGGCGCTCACTCGACTTCTCCGATCTTGAGCATCTGGCGCATGTAGACGGCGACCACGCCGAGCAGCAGGACGACCGTCACCAGGGCGATCGCCGAGCCGCCGCCGTAGTCGTTGACCACGAAGGCCTTGTCGTACGAGTACGTCGTCAGCAGCTGGAACTCGGCCTCCGGGTGGCCGTTGCGCATCACGAAGACCTGCGGGAAGACGCCCATGTCCCAGATGACGGAGAGCGTCGTGAGCATGACGATGATGGGCTTGAGCACCGGCAGGGTGACGTAGCGGAAGACGCCCCACGACCCGGCGCCGTCGAGCCGGGCGGCCTCCTCGAGCTCCTTGGGCACCTGGGTGAGTCCCGCGCTGAGCGTGATGACCACGAAGGGGACGGCGCCCCACACGACGAGCAGCATGATGACGGCGAGGCCCTGCGGGCCGCTGGCGAACCAGTTGTGCCCGATCATGTCGACCCCCGGCAGCCTGCTGAGCAGCCAGTTGAGGACGCCGTAGTCGGTGTCGAACAGCCATTTGAAGATGGCTGTGGCGACGATGATCGGCATGCCCCAGCTGGCCACGAGCGCGATGTTGACGAGGGTCTTCACCCAGCCGGACACGCGCTGCAGCAGCAGGGCCACCAGCATGCCCAGGACCATGGTGAGGATGACCGCGCCGCCGGCGAAGACGACCGTCCGGACGACGACCGCCCAGAACTCCCCGTCGCCGAGGATCTTGGTGAAGTTGGCGAATCCGACCGACTCGGGCTCCTGGAAGCCCCACAGCTGCGGCTGCCCGAACTTCTGGAAGGAGAGGGCGACCAGCCGGGCCAGCGGATAGCCGAGGACGAGCAGCAGGACGAGCAGGCAGGGGGCGAGCAGGGTCCACGGGAGCGCGGCCCCGCCGCCCGGGCGCCGCGGCACGGCCGGCCTCCCGGCTCCCCCGGTCCCCCCGCCGGCGCCCGGGACGGTTGACGGCCGCGTCGGCGGCACCTTGGCAGTGGTTGTGTCTGCGGCACTCATGGGGCGCTCCTAGCGGTCCCTCTCCTCGTACGGGAGCAGGGCCCCGTCGTCCGACGACGGGGCCCTGCCGGAAGGTCACTTGGTGTTGATGACCTTGTCGATCGCCTCGTCGGCGGCCTTCGCGGCCTCCTCGACCGACTTCTTGCCGGTGCCGATCTCCTGGAGCATCGTCTTCAGGGTCTGGGCCTTCTCCACCTGGCCCCAGCCCGGTGCCATCGGGACGAACCAGTTGGACTCGGCGGCCGTGGCCGGGACGACCGTCTTCGGGTCGTTCTTCAGCGTCGCCAGGTCCGTCTTGTTGTTGGGCAGGTTGCCCTTGGCGAGCAGGCCCTTCTGGCCCTGGGCTCCGGTGAAGGCGTTGATCCACTCGGCCGCGACGCCCTGCGCCTTGGACTTGACCGGGATGGCGAGGTCGGAGCCGCCGAGGAAGACGGGGAGCGGCTGACCGGACGGGCCGGGCATCACGAAGGTCTCGAGCTTGTCGGCGAGTTTGCCGACCTTGTCCGTCTCCGGGGCCGCGGCGGCACCGCCCTCCCACGCCGCGCCGAAGATGGCGGCCGAGTTGCCCTGGCCGAAGACGATGTGACGGTCGGACTCGTCCTTCGTCTTGTCGCCGTGCATGTACTTGTCGAGGATCGACTTGTACTCGTTGAGGCCCTTGACGGACTCGGGCGAGGAGAGGTTCGCCTTCCACTGGCCGCCCTCGTTCTCGGCGATGGAGCCGCCGGCGCCGTAGACGAACGACATCGCGGCGTACCAGTCGGGCGAAGGCTGGTACCAGGCGCTGAACTTGGCGCCCTTCTTCTTCTGGATCTTGTCCAGGGCGGCGGTCAGCTCGGCGTACGTCTTCGGCGTGGCCTTCACGCCGACCTCGGCGGCGATGTCCTTGCGCCAGGTGCCGACACGGCCACCGGCGTAGTACGGGACGCCGTACGTCTTGCCTTCGTAGGTGACGGACTCCTTGAGGCCGTCGAGCCAGGCGTCGGACTGGTCGAACTGCTTCGGGTCGACCTCGGCGAAGGCGCCCTTGACCATGTAGCCGAGCATCTCGGTGTTGCCCATCTCGACCACGTCGGGCGCCTTGTCGGTGGCGAGGACGGCGTCGAGCTTGGCGTTCTTGTCCGGCCAGCCGTAGTACTCGTGCTTGATCTTGATGCCGGGGTGCTTCTTCACGACCGCCTCGTCGGCGGCCTTCACCAGCTCGGGCCAGTTGTTCTGGGCGTCGACCGTCAGCCAGACGGTGAGCTCCTTGACGTCCGCCCCCGCCTTGTCCCCGCCCTTGTCGCCGTCACCACACGCGGCAAGACCGACCATCATGCCCGCGACGCCGATCGCCGCGATGAGCTTGCGCTTCACGCCACCCTCCTCAGGGATGCTGCAACCCCCCGCCCACCGCGAGGACATACGGAGCCATACGCCGAGTACTGCTCGTGGGGCTGGGACTTGGTCTTTAATGGTTTAGACCAGTACCCGGGAGCTTGGCCTAGACCTTTAGGGGTGTCAAGGGTGTATAAGAAGGGCTGTCGTGTCCGTTATCGGACCGACACCTGAGGGAGGGCGACGACCCGTGACCGGACCGTGCCACCATGTGAGCCGCAAGCAACGGAGGAGCCGGTGACGGCAGCACCACACGAGTCGGGAAGGCAGGCCATGGCCACGGACGGGGCCGGCACCGAGCCGGAGAACGGGACGGCGACCCGGACCGCGCGCGTGCCCAAGTACTACCGGCTCAAAAGGCACTTGCTCGACATGACGGAGACGCTGCCGCCCGGCACGCCCGTCCCGCCTGAGCGCACGCTCGCGGCCGAGTTCGACACCTCGCGCACGACGGTGCGTCAGGCACTGCAGGAACTCGTCGTCGAGGGACGCCTGGAGCGCATCCAGGGCAAGGGCACGTTCGTCGCCAAGCCCAAGGTCTCCCAGGCGCTGCAGCTGACCTCGTACACCGAGGACATGAAGGCACAGGGCCTGGAGCCCACGTCGCAGCTGCTGGACATCGGCTACGTGACGGCCGACGACACCCTCGCCGGACTGCTGGACATCGCGCCGGGCGGGCGGGTGCTCCGCATCGAACGCCTCCGGCTGGCGAGCGGCGAACCGATGGCGATCGAGACCACGCACCTGTCGGCCAAGCGCTTCCCCGCGCTGCGCCGGTCGCTGGTGAAGTACACGTCGCTCTACACCGCGCTGGCCGAGGTGTACGACGTCCACCTCGCCGAGGCCGAGGAGACGATCGAGACCTCACTGGCCACCCCCCGAGAGGCCGGGCTGCTCGGTACGGACGTCGGCCTGCCGATGCTGATGCTCTCCCGGCACTCGCTGGACGCGAACGGCGAGCCCGTGGAGTGGGTGCGCTCGGTCTACCGGGGCGACCGCTACAAGTTCGTCGCCAGGCTGAAGCGGCCGGAGGCCGGCTGAGCCTCCGCACGGGCGCCGGCGGAGGCCGTGGTCACCCCAGGGGTGGCCACGGCCTCCGCCGTCCCGCTCCGCGCAGTGGCCTCCCGCAGGACCGCCGCGGCAGTCGTTGCCGTACCGATATGTGAGCCGGGGGTGACGCTGGCGGAACCGTCGCCTAGATTGCCTGCGCGTTACAGGTGATCACGACGGGACGGGAGCCACACCATGGCCGAGCCGGCACCATCGAACACAACCACGCGGAGAACCACTCCGCAGTCCATCGGAGTCTGGGTACTCGTCGCGCTGGTGGGCGCGGCCGGCTGGAGCGTGCTCGCCCTCTCACGGGGCGAGGAGGTCTCCGCCGTCTGGATGCTGGCCGCCGCGCTCGGCTCGTACGCCATCGCCTACCGGTTCTACGCACGCTTCATCCAGTACCGCGTCCTCAAGGCCGACAGGACCCGCGCCACCCCCGCGGAACGGCTGGACAACGGTGTCGACTTCCACCCGACCGACCGGCGGGTGCTCTTCGGCCACCACTTCGCGGCGATCGCCGGAGCCGGACCGCTCGTCGGCCCGATCCTCGCCGCCCAGATGGGTTACCTGCCGGGCACGATCTGGATCATCGTCGGAGTGATCTTCGCCGGTGCCGTGCAGGACATGGTCACCCTGTTCTTCTCCACCCGCCGGGACGGCCGCTCGCTCGGCCAGATGGCGCGGGACGAGATCGGCCCCTTCGGCGGCGTCGCGGCCCTGATCGCCGTCTTCGCCATCATGATCATCCTGCTGGCGGTGCTGGCGCTGGTGATCGTCAACGCCCTGGCGCACTCCCCGTGGGGTGTCTTCTCCATCGGCATGACGATCCCGATCGCCCTGTTCATGGGCGTCTACCTGCGCACCCTGCGGCCGGGCAAGGTCACCGAGGTGTCGGTCATCGGCGTCGCGCTGCTGCTGCTCGCCATCGTCGCGGGCGGCTGGGTCGCCGACTCCTCCCTCGCGGGCTTCTTCACCCTGGAGCCGGGCACGCTGGTCATCTGGATGGTGATCTACGGGTTCCTGGCCTCCGTGCTCCCCGTCTGGCTGCTGCTGGCGCCGCGCGACTACCTGTCCACCTTCATGAAGGTCGGCACGATCGTGCTGCTCGCGCTGGGCGTGGTCATCGCGCTGCCGACGCTGAAGATGCCGGCGGTGACCGAGTTCGCGGGCAGCGGCCAGGGCCCGGTCTTCGCGGGCTCGCTGTTCCCGTTCGTCTTCATCACCATCGCGTGCGGTGCCCTCTCCGGCTTCCACTCCCTGGTCTCCTCGGGCACCACCCCGAAGATGATCCAGAAGGAGACCCAGGTCCGGATGATCGGCTACGGCGCCATGCTGACCGAGTCGTTCGTCGCGGTCATGGCGATGATCTGCGCCTGCATCCTCGACCCGGGCCTGTACTTCGCCATCAACTCCCCCGCCGGGGTCATCGGCACCACGGTGGACTCCGCGTCCCAGGCCGTGGCGAACCTCGGGTTCACCGTCACCCCGGAGCAACTGGCCCAGGCGGCGAAGGACGTCGAGGAGGCGAGCCTGCTCTCCCGTACGGGTGGTGCGCCGACCTTCGCCCTCGGCATGTCGGAGATCTTCTCCGCGGTCATCGGCGGCGCCGGGCTGAAGGCGTTCTGGTACCACTTCGCGATCATGTTCGAGGCGCTCTTCATCCTCACCACGGTCGACGCGGGCACCCGGGTCGGGCGCTTCATGCTCCAGGACATGCTGGGCAACGTCTACAAGCCGATGCGGCAGGTCAGTTGGAAGCCCGGCGTCTGGTTCGCGAGCGCGGTCGTCGTCGGCGGCTGGGGCTACTTCCTCTGGGTCGGCGTGCACGACCCGCTCGGCGGCATCAACCAGCTCTTCCCGCTCTTCGGCATCGCCAACCAGCTGCTCGCGGCCGTCGCCCTCGCCGTCTGCACCACGCTGCTGGTGAAGTCCGGACGCCTCAAGTGGGCCTGGGTGACGGCCGTCCCGCTCGCCTGGGACGCCACCGTCACCCTCACCGCCAGCTGGCAGAAGATCTTCTCCAGCGACCCGAAGGTGGGCTTCTTCGCCCAGCGCGACAAGTACCAGGCGGGCATCGAGTCCGGCGAGGTGCTTGCTCCGGCGAAGTCGATGGACGACATGCACACCATCGTCACCAACTCGACCGTCGACGGCGTGCTCTGCGCGCTGTTCGCCCTCCTCATCGTCGTGGTCCTGGCCGACGCCGCCAGGGTGTGCTTCACGGCGATCAGCAAGCCGGACACCGTCCGGCTCGCCGAGGTTCCGTACGTCGAGTCGAAGCTGGTCGCACCGGCCGGGCTGTTCGCCACCAAGGCGGAGAAGGCGGAGCTCGCCGCCGTCGGCGCCGGCGCACCGGACCACGCGTCGGCCGGCACCTCGGACCACGAGGCCGCCGGAAGCGGCAAGGGCTGAGTACGGTGACGGTCATGACGGCGGTGAGCGGAGTGCGGCGCGCGGTGGACTGGGTCCGCTGGTACGTGCGCGAGGTCTCGGGCGAGACGGTGTACGACCGTTATGTGGCCCACGCCCGTTCGCACGACCCCGACGCGAAGGTGATGACCCGCCGCGAGTTCGAGCGCTGCCGCATGGACGAGCGGGAGGCGGACCCCCGCAAGGGATTCCGCTGCTGCTGACCGCGCACAGCGACGGACGCCCACGGGCCTCCGCGCTTCCCTCCGGGGAGGACGCGGGGGCCCGTCGCCGTGTCCGTGCGGCACCCGGCCGTTGCCGGCACGGCGGTCGCGGCGGACCACGAGGGCCATGACGGAACCCGGGGAGAATGCGGGAACACGAGGGGCGGTTCGTCGGCGGGGTGCCGCCCCCGGCGGGTGGCGGAAACACCCGGAGGTGGCCGGAAACCCTTGCCCCGCCCGCCGCCCCGGCCGGCCGACGCCCGGAAGCTCCGAGCGGGTCACGACACAACATGTGGGGGGTTCCGCAACTCACCGCCCCCACATGTATGCTCATGCTCGCTGTCGCCGCAGGGGAATCCGGTGCGAATCCGGAACTGTCCCGCAACGGTGTAAGGGTGTGCGCGGGTCCGCTCCAGGGCCTCGTACGTCCGTGAGTCCGAGGACCTGCCGACGGTGCGCCCGGACCGTCCGGCCCGGGTGCCCAGACGTCCGGGCCTCGCGGAAAAGGCCGGTGGACGCGGTCCGCCCTGCCCGGGTGTGCGTCCGTGCCCCCTGCCCCGCCGGCCCCAGCCGAGCGAGGGAGAGCACCCCGTGACCATCGCGCCGCCCGATCCTGCTGCAGCACAGCTCGCCGACGGACCAGGCACCGCGCTCCTGCGGACCCTGACCGAGCTCACCGCCGACCTGCCCGACGCCGACCCCGGCCGGGTCGCCGCCGCCGCCCTCCGCGGCCGGCACGCGGGCTCGGACGAGGCCGAACTGCGCGAACTGGCGACCGAGGCGGCCGCCGGTCTGATCTCCGAGGACCCGGCGTACTCCCGGCTCGCGGCCCGGCTGCTCACCCTCACCATCGCGGAGGAGGCGGCCGGGCAGGGAGCGACCGCGTTCTCCGCCTCCATCGCCGTCGGCAGCCGCGAGGGACTGATCGCGGACCGCACGGCCGCCTTCGTCCACGCCCACACCCAGCGCCTCGACTCGCTGGTCGACCCGGCCGCCGACGACCGCTTCGGCTACTTCGGACTGCGCACCCTCTACAGCCGCTACCTGCTCCGGCACCCGATCACCCGCAAGGTCGTCGAGACGCCGCAGTACTTCATGCTGCGCGTCGCCTGCGGTCTCGCCGAGGACGAGTCCCTGCGGGCGCTGGACGAAGTGGCCTCCCTGTACGGGCTGATGAGCCGCCTCGACTATCTGCCGTCGTCCCCGACGCTCTTCAACTCCGGCACGCGGCACCCCCAGATGTCGTCCTGCTACCTGCTGGACTCGCCCCTGGACGAGCTGGACTCCATCTACGAGCGCTACCACCAGGTGGCACGTCTCTCGAAGCACGCGGGCGGCATCGGCCTGTCGTACTCCCGCATCCGCTCCCGAGGTTCGCTCATCCGGGGCACCAACGGCCACTCCAACGGCATCGTGCCGTTCCTGCGCACGCTGGACTCGTCGGTGGCGGCCGTCAACCAGGGCGGCCGGCGCAAGGGCGCGGCCTGCGTCTACCTGGAGACCTGGCACGCGGACATCGAGGAGTTCCTGGAACTGCGCGACAACACGGGCGAGGAGGCGCGTCGCACGCACAACCTCAACCTGGCGCACTGGATCCCCGACGAGTTCATGCGCCGGGTGAACGCCGACGCCGACTGGTCGCTGTTCTCCCCCGCCGACGTGCCCGACCTCGTGGACCTGTGGGGCGAGGACTTCGACATCGCCTACCGCCGGGCGGAGGAGGCCGGGCTCGCCCGCCGCACCATCCCCGCCCGTGAGCTCTACGGGCGCATGATGCGCACCCTCGCCCAGACCGGAAACGGCTGGATGACCTTCAAGGACGCGTCCAACCGCACGGCCAACCAGACGGCGGAGCCCGGCGCCGTGGTCCACTCCTCCAACCTCTGCACCGAGATCATCGAGGTCACCGACGACGGCGAGACCGCCGTCTGCAACCTCGGCTCGGTCAACCTCGGCGCGTTCGTCGTGCGGGACGCCGCCGACGGCGAGGACGTGATCGACTGGGAGCGGCTGGACGACACCGTCCGTACCGCCGTGACCTTCCTCGACCGGGTCGTCGACATCAACTTCTACCCGACCGAGCAGGCCGGCCGCTCCAACGCCAAGTGGCGCCCGGTGGGCCTCGGCGCCATGGGCCTCCAGGACGTGTTCTTCAGCCTGCGCCTGCCCTTCGACTCCGCCGAGGCGCAGTCCCTGTCGACGCGGATCGCCGAGCGGATCATGCTGGCCGCCTACGAGGCGTCCTGCGACCTCGCCGAGCGCAACGGGCCCCTCCCTGCCTGGGAGCGGACGCGTACGGCCCGCGGCGTGCTGCACCCTGACCACTACGACACGGAGCTCGCCTGGCCCGAGCGCTGGGCCGCACTGCGCGAACGCGTCGCCACCACCGGCATGCGCAACTCGCTGCTGCTCGCCATCGCGCCGACCGCCACGATCGCCTCGATCGCCGGTGTGTACGAGTGCATCGAGCCGCAGGTCTCCAACCTCTTCAAGCGCGAGACGCTGTCGGGCGAGTTCCTCCAGGTGAACTCCTACCTGGTGGACGAACTGAAGAAGCTGGGGGTGTGGGACGCGCAGACCCGTGAGGCGCTGCGCGACTCCGGAGGGTCGGTGCAGGGCCTGAACTGGATCCCGGCGGAGGTCCGGCAGCTGTACCGCACCGCGTGGGAGATCCCCCAGCGCGGCCTGATCGACATGGCGGCGGCCCGCACCCCGTTCCTCGACCAGTCGCAGTCGCTGAACCTGTTCATGGAGACGCCGACCATCGGCAAGCTCTCCTCGATGTACGCGTACGCCTGGAAGCAGGGCCTGAAGACCACGTACTACCTGCGCTCGCGCCCCGCCACCAGGATCGCCCGGGCCGCCTCGGGCGCGGCGCCGGCCGCCACCATCCCCGTCCAGCAGGCCGCCGACCCCGACGCCGTGGCCTGCTCGCTGGAGAACCCGGAGTCCTGCGAGGCCTGCCAGTAACTCCGCCCCCCGCTCCCCGCACACCACCTCTGGAGGACGGCGCCCCGCGCCGACTGCTATGAACGACAAGAACCTGCTCGACCCGGGCTTCGAGCTGACGCTGCGCCCGATGCGCTACCCGGACTTCTACGACCGCTACCGGGACGCCATCAAGAACACGTGGACGGTGGAGGAGGTCGACCTCCACTCGGACGTGGCCGACCTCGCCAAGCTCACCCCGGGCGAGCAGCACCTGATCGGCCGTCTGGTCGCCTTCTTCGCGACCGGCGACTCGATCGTCGCGAACAACCTGGTGCTGACGCTGTACAAGCACATCAACTCCCCCGAGGCGCGCCTGTACCTCTCGCGGCAGCTCTTCGAGGAGGCCGTGCACGTCCAGTTCTATCTGACGCTGCTCGACACCTACCTGCCCGACCCGGAGGACCGCGCCGCCGCCTTCGCAGCGGTGGAGAACATCCCGTCGATCCGGGAGAAGGCCCGGTTCTGCTTCCGGTGGATGGACTCGGTCGAGAAGATCGACCGGCTGGAGACGCAGGCCGACCGCCGCCGCTTCCTGCTGAACCTGATCTGCTTCGCGGCCTGCATCGAGGGGCTGTTCTTCTACGGGGCCTTCGCCTACGTGTACTGGTTCCGTTCGCGGGGGCTGCTGCACGGGCTGGCGACCGGGACGAACTGGGTCTTCCGGGACGAGACCATGCACATGAACTTCGCGTTCGAGGTCGTGGACACGGTCCGCAAGGAGGAGCCGGAGCTCTTCGACGACGCGCTCGGGCAGCAGGTCACGGACATGCTGAAGGAGGCCGTCGAGGCGGAGCTGCAGTTCGCCCGCGACCTGTGCGGCGACGGTCTGCCCGGCATGAACACCGAGTCGATGCGCGAGTACCTGGAGTGCGTCGCCGACCAGCGGCTGACCCGGCTCGGCTTCGCCCCGGTGTTCGGCTCCCGGAACCCCTTCTCCTTCATGGAGCTGCAGGGTGTGCAGGAGCTGACGAACTTCTTCGAGCGCCGGCCGTCGGCGTACCAGGTCGCCGTGGAGGGCACGGTCGACCTGGACGAGGACTTCTGAGGGCGCCTCCCGGCGGAGCCGGGTGAGCGCGGGCGGGCGCCCGGACCACGGATCGGTCCGGGCGCCCGCCCGTGTCGTCGTCACGGCGCTCCGCCCGGCGCAGCTCGCGGTCGGTCCTCCGGTCGCGGGCATGGCCGAGGAGCGCGGGAAGGGCGACGAGGAGGAGGAGTCCGCCGGCGGTCAGATGGTCGAGGACGCTTTTCATGTAATTCACTGTCGCGGGCCCGGCACGGAAAAGTCAGTGGCAGGACTGTCGACAACCGTCGAATTACTGCCACACTCGGCCCATGCTGGAGAATGTGGCGGCCGTCGTGCTCGACGGCGTGCACTGCTTCGAACTCGGGGTGCTCTGCGAGGTGTTCGGCCTCGACCGCAGCGACGACGGGCTGCCCGTCCACGACTTCGCCGTCGTCTCGGCCGAGGGCCGCCGGCTGAGGACCCACGCGGGCTTCACCGTGGAGGTGGAGCACGGCCTGGAGCGGCTGGCGGAGGCCGATCTCGTCGCCGTGCCGACCGGCAGCGACTACACGTCGCGCGACTATCCCGAGCCACTGCTCGCGGCTCTCCGCGACGCCGTCGACCGCGGCGCCCGGGTCCTCTCCGTCTGCACCGGCGCCTTCGTGCTGGGTGCCGCGGGACTGCTCGACGGGCGCCGCTGCACCACCCACTGGCGGCACGCGGACGCGCTGGCCCTGCGCCACCCGAGGGCGCGGGTGGACGCCGACGTGCTGTACGTGGACGAGGGGCCGGTGGTCACCTCGGCCGGCACCGCCGCCGCCGTCGACGCCTGCCTCCATCTGGTGCGCCAGGAGCACGGCCCGGAGGTCGCCAACACCATCGCGCGGCGGATGGTCGTCCCCCCGCACCGGGACGGCGGCCAGGCGCAGTACGTCGAGCGGCCCCTGCCGCGGAGCCGCTGCGACACCGTCGGCGAGGTGCTCGCGTGGATGGAACGGCATCCGGACCGGGAGATGACCGTGGAGCAGCTCGCGGGGCGGGCGCACATGGCGCCGCGGACCTTCGCCCGCCGCTTCCTGCAGGAGACGGGCACGACGCCGTACCGCTGGCTCCTGCGCCGGCGCGTGCTGCTGGCGCAGGAGTTGCTGGAGGCGACGGACGAGACGGTGGAGGCGATAGCGGGCCGGGCGGGTTTCGGCAATGCCGCGGCCCTGCGCCACCACTTCCTGCGGACGCTGGGGACGACGCCGAACGCGTACCGGAGGACCTTCCGCGGCCCCGTCCGTGCCGCCTGAGCCCCGCGGTTCAGATCCCGCAGCCGGACGCCGACCAGAAGCGGCTCGCACGGTGGTCGACGTGGGCGTGGTCGCTGTGGCCCGGGTAGCCGGGGCCCAGGATGCCGTTGAAGCCGTGGTTGCGGGCCTGCTGGGCGAGGGTGCACAGCGAGTGCGGGCCGGCGCCCAGGTCCGCCGCGTCGCCGTAGAGATGCCGGCTGGACGACGCACCGCCGACCGCGTCGTTGCAGGCGTGGGAGCGGAAGCCGCTGGTCACCCGGAGGGGCTGGTCGCCGAGCGCGTGCCGCATGGCCTCGAGCTTCCACATCGTGCGCAGGGCGTTGGACCTGGCGGTGGCGGCGCTCACCGCGCCCCCTGCCCAGGTGGAGTTGCAGTTGTTCAGTTCGGCGTAGCTGAAGTGGACGGGGGTGCAGTCGTCGTCCTGGAGGGCGTAGATCTTGCTGAAGGTGGCGGGGCCGGCGACACCGTCGGCGGCGAGGCCGTAGGCGGACTGGAAGCGCTTGACGGCGGCCGTGGTGGCCGGGCCGTAGTCCCCGTCGACGGCCAGGACCGCCCCGTGACCGGGATAGCCGGCGACACGGATCTGGAGCTGGGTGACGTCGGCGCCCGTGGCGCCCTGGGAGAGGGTGCGGGACCAGGTGTAGCAGCCGTCGGCGTGCGCGGTGCCGGCGGTGGCCACGACCCCGCCCAGCGATGCAACCATGAGCATGACAAACGACAGCAGGAGTCGAGCGGTACGTCTGGACATCGGCCCTCCATGACGGGTCCACCGGATGAGGGAGTGCACGCCCGAGACTGACGTGACGGTCGACGCGCGTCAACAGGGCCCGGGGAGATGACATTTGTCGGCCCATTGGCGGTAACGGCCGCGCCCCGCACCGGTGTTCGGTGCGGGGCGCGGACAAGCGCTTGCGGAGCGCGCGACGGCCGAAGGGCGGGTCAGTCGTTGGGCACGGTCTCGTAGCGCGGCGTACCCTCCGCCATCTGCCGCAGCGCGTCCTTGCGGTCCCGCTTCGACAGCCGATCGATGTAGAGCCGGCCGTACAGATGGTCCGTCTCGTGCTGCAGGCAGCGCGCGAAGTAGCCCGTGCCGCGCACCTTGATGGGCTTGCCCTCGGCGTCCTGGCCGTGCACCTCGGCGTAGTCCGGGCGGGCGAGCGAGGCGTACGCCGTCGGGACCGACAGGCAGCCCTCGTTGGAGTCGTCGAGGACCCGGCGCTCCGGCGGCAGCTCCTGCAGCACCGGGTTGCACACGGCGCCCACGTGGCGCACGCCCTCGTCGTCCGGGCAGTCGTAGACGAAGACCTTGAGGTCCACGCCGATCTGGTTGGCGGCCAGGCCCACACCCTCCGCCGCCCGCTGGCTGGCGAACATGTCGTCGATCAGCGCCGCGAGCTTGTCGTCGAACTCGGTGACCTCCTGGCACTCCCTGTGGAGCACCGGGTTGCCGACGACGGTGATGGGACGGGCACTGCCGCGCTCGCGGTGAGCCCGCTCGCGCTCCTCGCAGTCCTCCGTGTCGACGACGAAGCCGTCGTTGATCTGCTCGTCCGTCTCCTGCTGCGCCATTTCCGCCGTAAGCCTTCCTCAAAACCGTCTCGATGACCCGTACAGCCTACGGCCCTGCGGCAGTGGTCAGCAGACTTCCTCGAGATCGCGCCACTCGCGGCTGTCGGGACTGTCGGCCACCCAGCCGTCGAGCAGACCGCGGACGAGCGCGGCGGGGGCGGCGATTCCGCACTCCCGCTCCGGCACCCAGAGCTCACCGGCCGTGCGGTGTCCCAGCGGGCCCGGGTGGCCCGGCTCGCTGTGGTCGTGCGGGTCCAGGTGCTCCCCGTCCCCCTCGGCGCTGGGCATCACGCCCTCGGAACAGGCCCGGCACAGCAGCCGCACCGACGAGGACCAGTCCTCGGCCGCGAACCCGGCGTCGGCGGCCAGTTGCTCCAGCGCGTCCCGGTCCTCCTCGGTCGCGGCCTCCAGCAGCACCACCCAGGTCGGCACGGGCGAGGGCGCCCAGAGCTCGATCTCGTCGAAGACGGGGAAGCTGTGTCCCGCGGCGGTGGTGCGTTCGCCGTGCGGGACGCCGTCATGGAGGACGACCTCGCCCCAGCGCCGGCCGGACGACGGCAGCGGGATCGACAGCACCTCTATCCGTGCGGGGTCGAGCCTGCGGCCCCACACGACCTCGGCCTCGCCCTCGGGCGACAGCCGTACGGCGGCACTGCCCAGCTCCATCCCGACGGGCTCCGCGCCCGCCGCGGCCGCCCCGCCGCCCGCGGACCGGGGACCGCCGGGCACCTTCAGCCCGTACGCCTGCCAGGCACGCCGGGCCAGCGGCCAGTCCTGCAGGGCCGTGGCGGCGATCCCCACGTTCCACCAGTCGGGGGCGCCCGTCTCCTTGTCCAGCAGGGCGACGGCCCGCAGGCCCGCGGCGCGGGCCTGCTCCCAGTCGTGACGGAACTTGTGGAGGAGTGCGAGGTTGAACCAGGACTCGGAGAGCCAGGGCTCCAGGTCCGCCGCGCGCGTGAGCAGCGCGCCCGCGTCCTCGTACCGGCCGTCGCCGATCAGCGTGAACGCGCGGTCGGTGGCCTGCCGCCAAGAGGCGGAGGGCCGATGCCGTACCTTCCCGAAGATCCTCACGATTCCCGCCTGCCGGTCGCTCGGGTCATTGCCCCCGGACACTGCCTCAGTGTCTGTGTGCCGATATCTCTCAGTGGTCCTTCTTTCGCATCCAACCATGCCCGGTCGGACGCCCGCTCATTACCCATGGGTTACCCAGGCTGAGCGGGACCGAGACCCCCGCGCGACAGCACACGGGCCAGGGACTCCACGACCTCCGGGTGGTGGTCGTGCGCGGTTCCCAGCCGGAGCTGCTCCAGTGCGGCGAGGGTGCTTCCCGCGCTCTCACCGGTGAGATCGTCGTACGCGTTGACGGTGCGGACGATACGGGCGGGCAGCGACTGCTCGCGGTACGGGTCCGCCTGCCGCTCCACGACCACGGCGACGGCCCGCGGCACCCCGGTCTGGCGGACGACGGCACCGCCCAGCAGGGCGATCCTGCGCTGCTCCTGCGCCGGCAGCAGGGCGGTCGCCCCGTCCGGCACGGGATCCACCAGGGAGAGCTGGCCGATGTCGTGCATCAGCGCCGCGTACTCCAGGACGGTCAGGTCCGGCCC
Organism: Streptomyces sp. HUAS CB01; assembly: GCF_030406905.1. Lineage (NCBI taxonomy): Bacteria > Bacillati > Actinomycetota > Actinomycetes > Kitasatosporales > Streptomycetaceae > Streptomyces > Streptomyces chengbuensis. The sequence continues at coordinate 5,178,654 of NZ_CP129137.1, read as the reverse complement.
GGAGAGCCCCAGCTCCCGGCCGACCGCGGCGCTCAGGGCCGCGACCCTGTGCGCGTGCCCGTGGGGCGTGTAGCCGGCGATCTCGGTCGCCCGTGCGAGTGAGGCGATGGTCTGCCGGTACGTCGTACGGACCGCCGCGAACCGGCGGAACGACAACTGCGTGAGCAGCAGCGGCAGACAGAACACCGGCAGCGCCCACAGCCCGGCGACGGCCGTGCCGAGCGCCATGACGGCCCCGGTCGCGCAGACCGCGGAGCCGATGCCGGGGAGCGAGCGCAGTTCCTCGCGCAGCAGCGGCCCGAAGGGGTAGCGGGTGCGGGCCCGCACCATCAGGGCGGCGAGCACGGCGTCGCACAGGGCGGTGAGCACCGGCACGAGCAGCATCACCAGGGCGTGACCGGGTCCGGTCGCGAGGGCTTCCACGGGGGCGCCCGGACCGTGGAGGGGCTGGACGCAGACCGCGGCGAACGTGACCGTGATCACCCTGCGGGCCACGTGGTCCAGCACCGGGCCCCGGCCGCGGGCGACGTGCGGGACGGCGCCGGCGAGGGCGCCGGCCGTGACGACGGCCACGACCTGCGGGACGCCGTGCGTGGTGGCCTGTCCGGCGTTCTCGGCGAGCAGGGCGTAGGCGAGCCCGCCCGCGGCACCGAGCGGGGCCGGTTCCCGCTCCCCCGGCAGGGCTCCCCAGCGGGCGAGTTCCCCCGCCGCGATCAGCAGTCCGAAGGCCAGGGCGACCACGGGTTCCGCGACCCCGTGCCACCCGGTCCACCCCAGCCCGGCGGCGGCGAGCACGGCCGCCGCCGCGTGGACGCCGGTGACGACGCCGGGCGCCCGCGCCTTCATCCGCCCCGCCGGTGCCGGGCGGCCGGCGCCGCCTTCCGCGGGGCCCCGGCGTCCGCCCGCCCGCGCGGTGGCTGGGCGGGCACGGCGGGTTCGTCCGCCGTGACGGCGGTCTCCCAGCCGTGGCGGTCCAGGGCGCGGACGAGGGCCCGGACCATCCGGGGGTCGAACTGGGTCCCCGCGCACCGCTTGAGCTCCTCGACCGCGGTCGGCACGGGCCGCGCCCTGCTGTACGAACGGGTCGAGGTCATGGCGTCGAAGGCGTCGGCCACGGCCACGACGCGGGCGACCTCCGGGATCTGGCGTCCGGCGAGACCGTACGGGTAGCCGCTGCCGTCGAGCCGCTCGTGGTGGTGGAGGATCGCGGCACGGGCCTCGCCGAGGAAACCGATGCCGCGGACGATCTCGTGCCCGTACTCGGGGTGCAGCTCGATCACCCGGCGTTCCTCGGGGGTCAGCGGGCCGTCCTTGCGGAGCACCCGGGTGGGGACGCCGAGCTTGCCCACGTCGTGGAGGATGCCCGCGAAGCGGAGCACTTCGAGCCGTTCCTCGTCCATGCCCAGCTCGCGGGCGATCAGCACGCTCGCCCGTCCCACCCGCTCGCTGTGGCCGCGGGTGTAGCGGTCCTTGATGTCGACAGCCTGGACGAGCGCGCGGATGGTGGACCGGTGGGCGCCCTGCTCGCGGTGGTACTGCGCGAAGACCCAGCAGGAGATGTACGTGGGCAGCAGCACGAACAGCGCGGCGGGGGGACCGTACGGGCTCCGCCACAGGACCGCCGTCATCAGCCCCGCCAGTCCGTGCACGAGGTGCGGACCGAGCGAATCCGGCAGCAGCCCGCGCCAGGCGGCCCGGAGCGGCACCCGCTCGGCGGTGGCGAGGATGCCCCCGTCGAGCGCGGCCACGACCAGGCAGAACGTCAGCGCCGCGGCACCGGCGGGGACCAGGGCGTACGGAAGGGCGGGGCCCTCCAGGGCGGCGGGACCGCCGCACAGGGCCGCCGCACCGGACGCGGCCCCGGCCGCCACGGCGAGCCGGGCGGCCCGCCAGACCCGCCGGACTCCTCCGGGGCGCTGCTCCACACGGGCGAGCAGGGCGCCCGGCAGCGCGGCGAGCACGGCGCCGGCGGGCGGCAGCAGCAGCGCGGCGGCGAGCAGGACGGGGAAGAACGATCCGGCGCCGACCGGTACGGGCGCGCCGGGCATCCGCCCCGGGAAGGGCCAGCGGCCCGGCGCCTCGCACAGGGCGTAGAGCCCGGCCAGCAGCACCACGGTGGTCCAGGGCGTGTCCGCCCCGGGACGCACGGCGGGCAGGGCGCACACTCCGGCGCCCACCACAACGCACAGGATGTACGCGCGTGCCGTACCGGGAATGCGTCTCACCCGCCGTCAGCCTCCTCGGCAGCCCCAAACAGAGCGTCAGGCTAGCGAGTTGTCCGCGTCAGGGCGTTCGGTTGCGGCCGATTGGCACCATCGGGTGACAGGGTGCGCGCGGGTGCCCGTGCGGGCGGGCGGGGAACCACCGGGGCCGGGTACGGCGAAGGGGCGCGACCCCACGGGACCGCCCCTGTGTCCGCTCGCCGGCCGGGCCGGCTACTCGGCGGGACTCGGCACGTCCGCCGGACCCGCCGTCACGTCGTGGTCGGGCACGGCCTCGCCGGCCCTGATGAGCTCGATCCGCCCCATGACCTTGGCCCGCAGGTCCACGGGCACGTCGTCATGACCGCAGCAGCGCTTGACGAGCTTCTTCACCGCCTGCTCCAGGCCGTACTTCTCCAGGCACGGCGAGCACTCCTCGAAGTGCACCTCGAACTTGGTGCAGTCGGCATCGGGCATCTCACGGTCGAGGAACTCGTAGAGATGGTCGAGCACCTCCGCGCAGTCAGTCTCGTGCGGCTCTCCGCAGCTCATGAGCCCGCGCCTTTCCGATCGTTCGTCGACTCCCCGGCGCCCGCGGGAACGAGCCCGCGCTCACGGGCGTAGTCCTCGAGCATGCCGCGCAGCTGGCGGCGGCCACGGTGCAGTCGGGACATCACCGTACCGATGGGTGTCCCCATGATGTCCGCGATCTCCTTGTACGCAAAGCCCTCGACGTCGGCCAGATAGACGGCGATGCGGAACTCCTCCGGGATCGCCTGCAGGGCCTCCTTGACGTCGGAGTCCGGCAGGTGGTCGAGTGCCTGGGACTCGGCCGAGCGCAGACCGGTCGACATGTGCGACTCGGCGCGGGCGAGCTGCCAGTCCTCGATCTCCTCGGCGGCACTGCGCTGCGGTTCGCGCTGCTTCTTGCGGTACGAGTTGATGAAGGTGTTCGTGAGGATGCGGTACATCCACGCCTTGAGGTTCGTGCCCTCACGGAACTGGTGGAACGAACCGTAGGCCTTCGCGTACGTCTCCTGTACGAGGTCCTCGGCGTCCGCCGGATTGCGCGTCATGCGCAGCGCGGCCGAGTACATCTGGTCGAGGTAGCCGAGAGCGTCCCGCTCGAACCGCGCGTTGCGCTCGGCGGCCGTCTCTTCCGTGTGGCCGTCGTCGGTCCCAGTGACCGGACCCACCTCCTCCAACGCTGTGGCGAGGCCGAGACCGGACCCGCTCGAATCGGAGGATAGACGACCAACCGCTCCGCCCGCCGCCCGAATCGTTGCCGCCTTCGGCGCGGGCAGCACACTCCAGTCCAGGTCGGCGGCCTGCGACCGGTTCGGGCAGATGGTCGAACCCATGCGACGGACTCCCTCTCCACTCTCCTGTGCTGACGTGCTGCACAACAGAGAGCGCGCCCTCCGCTATTCCCGCCCGCCGCACCGGCCGGCCGTGGGCGTCACCTCTGGGTGGCGATCCACTCCCGGACGCCGTCCACGACGGTCGCCAGCGCCTCCTCCTGGGTCAGCGCGGCCCGCTTGGGCACCGAGAGCCCGTGGTCGGCGTCCGCCACCTCGATCAGCTCGTACGCACCGTCCGGGAACTCCTCCGGCCTGCCGAACGGATCGTTGCCGCCCTGGACGACCAGGACCGGCACCCCGGCGCCGAGGAGCTCGTCCGCTCGGGACTTCTCCGGCTTCCCCGGCGGATGCAGCGGGAAGCTCAGGGCGAGGACGGCGGCGGCGCCCAGCTCACGCGCGGTCCGGCAGGCCACCCGCGCACCGGCGCTCCGCCCGCCGGCGACGACCGGCAGCCCCTTCTCCCCCAAGGACGGCCACAGGCCGCGCCAGCCCGCGTCCAGGGTCTTCGGCGCGGGCGCGACCTTCTTGCCCGCCACCCGCCACGGCTGTTCGACCAGGGCCACCGTGACCCCGGCCGCGGGCAGGGCGGCCGCCAGGGCCTGCAGGTCCTGTGCGCCGATGCCACCGCCCGCGCCGTGGCTCACCGCCAGCACCAGCCGGGCCCGGCCGGCGGCCGGGTGCCAGGTGATGCGGGCGTCCCCGGCGGGTGTCCCGACGATCTCGCTCTCTGTCACGGGAGCAGTGTCACATCGCGGGCCCGGGAAACCACGGAAAGCTCAGAAGAGCGTGCCGACCTCGGGGGCGTCGAGCTCCTCCAGCAGTTCCGGCCCGTTGTTGCGGACGTTGGAGACGGCGGTGCCCACGGGGTAGGCACGCATCAGCCCGGTGGGCGGCGGCGTGAGCAGCTCACGAACCTCGTCCGGGTCGGTGCGGGCCGGGTCCAGCCAGGCGTCCCAGCGGTCCTCGGTGAGCATCAGGGGCATCCGCGGGTGGATGTCGGACAGCGAGCGCGGGCCTTCGGCCGGGGCCACCCCCAGCGGACCGGTCTCCGCCTCCGTGGTGATCACGGAGCAGGTCACCCACCAGGACTGCGGGTGGTCGTCCGGCAGGGTCCGGTCACGCCAGAACTCGTACAGCCCGGCCATGGCGAAGACGGAGCCGTCGGCGGGAGTGACGAAGTACGGCTGCTTGCGGGGCCGCTTCTTCCTGCCCTTCACCTCCAGCTCCCGCTCCTCGGTGCCGGTGACCCACTCGTAGTAGCCGTCCGCGGGCAGGATGCAGCGCCGGGCCAGGAAGGGCCGGCGGAAGGAGGGCTTCTCGTGCACGGTCTCGGCGCGGGCGTTGATCATCCGTGCCGCGCCCTCGGGGTTCTTGGCGAAGGACGGGACGAGTCCCCACCTGAGTTTCCGCAGCTGACGAACCGGACGGCGGTCGTCCGCGTCCTTCAGAGAGCGTTCGAGTACCGCGTAGACCTCTTTCGTGGGGGCCACGTTCCAGTCGGGGGCCAGGGTCTCCGTCGGCTCCCACTTCTCGATCTGGAAGAGTCCGGTGAGGTCCTCGGGCCTGCGACTCGCTGCATACCGTCCGCACATGAGTGCCACACTGCCACGACCCCGAGCCTCCCGAGGAGCCACCCCGGAAATGGTCACACCCGAAATCTTCGGTACCCAGCCCGCTCCCGACCGCTGGCTGGTCATAGGCACGGCCGTGCTCGCCCTTGCGGCCGTGGTCCCGCACGCGACGTGGCGGCTGTCCCGCAACGCGGTCACCATCGCCCACGAGGGCGGGCACGGCCTGATCGCCCTGGTCACCGGCCGGCGGCTGGAGGGCATCCGGCTGCACTCGGACACCAGCGGGCTGACGGTCAGCCGCGGCAGACCGACCGGCCTCGGCATGATCCTCACGGCGGCCGCGGGCTACACCGCGCCGCCGCTGCTGGGCCTCGGCGGCGCCTGGCTGCTGGCCGCGCACCGCATCACGCTGCTGCTGTGGATCGCCACGGCGCTGCTGATCGCGATGCTGGTGATGATCCGCAACGCGTACGGGGCGCTCACCGTGATCCTCACCGGCACGGCGTTCCTCCTGGTGTCCTGGCTCACCGAACCGGAGGTGCAGGCGGCGTTCGCCTACGCGGCCGTGTGGTTCCTGCTGCTCGGCGGCGTCCGGCCGGCCTTCGAGCTGCAGGCGAAGCGCCGGCACGGGGGTGCGCCGGACTCGGACGCGGACCAGTTGGCGAGGCTGACGCACGTTCCGCCCGCGATGTGGTTGTTCCTCTTCCATGCCGTATCGCTGTGCTCCCTGATCGGAGGCGGTCGCTGGCTGCTCGGTCTGTGACCGCTCGGGATGCCCTGTGACCGGTCGGCGAACAACCGGTGCCCCGCGGGCCCACTAAAGTGAGGGCCATGACCGAGAGCCCCGTGCAGACCGTCCTCTGGCCCGCCCCCCACGCGAGTGGGCCCGTCGATGCGACGGTCACCGTTCCCGGATCGAAATCGGTCACGAACCGAGCGCTGGTCCTCGCCGCCCTGGCCGCGGAGCCGGGCTGGCTGCGACGTCCCCTGAGGTCCCGGGACACGCTGCTGATGGCGGAGGCGCTGCGCGCCATGGGCGTCGGCATCGAGGAGCAGGTCTCCTCCAGCTCCACCGCGACCGGCGGCCCCGACAGCGGCGAGGCCTGGCGGATCATCCCGGCCGGACTGCACGGGCCCGCGACGGTCGACGTCGGCAACGCCGGGACGGTGATGCGCTTCCTGCCGCCGGTCGCCGCGCTCGCCGACGGCCCCATCCGCTTCGACGGCGACCCCCGCTCCTACGAGCGGCCGCTCGGCGGGGTGATCGGCGCCCTGCGCGTCCTGGGCGCCCGGATCGACGACGACGGCCGCGGCGCGCTCCCCATGACCGTGCACGGCGGCGGGGCGCTGGACGGCGGCGCCGTGGAGATCGACGCCTCCTCGTCCTCCCAGTTCGTCTCCGCCCTGCTGCTCTCGGCGCCCCGCTTCAACCAGGGGGTCGAGGTACGGCACGTGGGCTCGCGGCTGCCGTCCATGCCGCACATCCGGATGACGGTCGACATGCTCCGCACGGTCGGGGCACAGGTCGACGAGCCGGAGACCGGTGGTGAGCCGGACGTCTGGCGGGTCCGCAGCGGTGCGCTGCTGGGCCGGGACCTGACCGTGGAGCCGGACCTGTCCAACGCCCAGCCGTTCCTGGCGGCGGCGCTGGTCACGGGCGGCCGGGTCACGATCCCGGACTGGCCCGAGCGCACCACCCAGCCCGGTGACGCCCTGCGGCAGATCTTCACCGAGATGGGCGGCTCCTGTGAGCTGACCGACGCCGGGCTGACGTTCACCGGCTCCGGCCGGATCCACGGCATCGACGTGGACCTGGGCGAGGTCGGCGAGCTGACCCCCGGCATCGCCGCGGTGGCCGCGCTGGCCGACTCCCCCTCGACGCTGCGCGGTGTCGCGCACCTGCGACTCCACGAGACGGACCGCCTCGCGGCCCTGACCAAGGAGATCAACGAGCTCGGCGGCGACGTCACCGAGACGGAGGACGGCCTGCACATCCGGCCGCGCCCGCTGCACGGCGGGGTGTTCCACACGTACGACGACCACCGGATGGCCACCGCCGGCTCGGTCATCGGTCTCGCCGTCGAGGGTGTGGAGATCGAGAACGTGGCGACGACCGCCAAGACCCTCCCCGACTTCCCGAGGATGTGGACCGACATGCTCGCCGGCAACTGAGCGGGACGGCACGCGATGCGCCGCTACGGCAAGCACACCGACGAGGACGACGTCCGGGTCCGCCCGAACCGCAAGGGCAACCGGCCCCGGACGAGCATCCGGCCGAAGCACGAGGACGCCGCGGAGGGCATGGTCCTGACCGTGGACCGGGGCCGTCTCACCTGCCTCGTCGACGACCGCACGGTCATGGCGATGAAGGCCCGGGAGCTGGGCCGCAAGGCGGCCGTCGTCGGCGACCGGGTGAGTCTGGTGGGCGATCTGTCCGGCCGGAAGGACACGCTCGCGCGCATCGTGCGCATCGAGGAGCGCGCCTCCGTGCTGCGGCGGACCGCCGACGACGACGATCCGTACGAGCGGGTGGTCGTCGCCAACGCCGACCAGCTGGCGATCGTGACGGCCCTCGCCGACCCCGAGCCCCGCCCCCGGCTGATCGACCGCTGTCTGGTCGCCGCCTTCGACGGCGGCCTGGAGCCGCTGCTGGTGCTGACCAAGTCGGACCTGGCACCGGCGTCGACTCTGCTGGACCTGTACGGCGCGCTGGACATCCCGTACGTCGTGACCTCGCGCGAGGAGCTGTACGCCGGCGAGGCGGCGAACGTGGTGCGCGAGCACCTCGACGGCCGGATCACCGCGTTCGTCGGCCACTCGGGAGTCGGGAAGACCACGCTGGTCAACGCGCTGGTGCCGGAGGAGAGGCGGCGCTCGACCGGTCACGTGAACGCCGTCACGGGCCGCGGCCGGCACACCACGACGTCCGCCCTCGCCCTGCCGCTCGCGGGCGCGGGCGGCTGGGTGATCGACACCCCGGGCGTGCGGTCCTTCGGGCTGCACCACGTCGACCCGTCCCGCGTCATCCACGCCTTCCCCGATCTGGAGCCCGGCACGGAGCAGTGCCCTCGCGCGTGTTCGCACGACGAACCGGACTGCGCCCTGGACGAGTGGGTGGCCCAGGGGCACGCCGATCCGGCGCGTCTGTACTCCCTGAGGCGACTGCTCGCGACGCGGGAGCGACGCGAGGGCGACTGACCCGCGCACGTTTGCGGGCGACTGCTCCCGGTAAGTGCATAATCGCACCGAGTGATGCGAAGCAGTCACTGGACGCGGGACCGGGGACGCGGGAGGCACTGACCATGGCGTGGCTGCTCGTGATCGTCGCCGGTTTCCTCGAGACGGGGTTCGCCATCTGCCTGAAGCTGTCGCACGGCTTCACCCGGCTCTGGCCGACCATCGCGTTCGCGATCTTCGCGATGAGCAGCTTCGGGCTGCTGACGCTCTCCCTCCGGAAGCTCGACGTCGGCCCGGCCTATGCCGTGTGGACGGGCATCGGGGCGTCGGGCACGGCGATCTACGGAATGATCTTCCTCGGTGAGGTCGCCTCGACGCTGAAGATCGTCTCGATCGGGCTGGTGATCGCCGGGGTCATCGGCCTGCAGCTCTCCAGCCCGGCCCACTGATCGCCGCACGGACCAGCCGGCCGACAGCCTCGGGCGGCCCCGCGACCACACAGGACAGCGCGAGCCGCACGGCCAGCTCACAGCGCTGGGCGGCCTCCGCGGCCTCCTCCTCCGGCCGACGGCCGCAGCCCTGCTCCAGCGCGGCGAACGCGCGGTCCCGCACCGCCGCCACCAGCTCACCGGGGGCGGGGTGACCCGCGTCCGCCCGCCGCTGGGCGGGGACACCCGGCCCCGCGGCGGACCGGACGACGGGCCTCGGCGCGGGGAGCCGATCACTCCAGGAACCCGTGAGCAGGGCGCGCAGCAGCGGCCGGGAGCGCGCCTCCCCCACGGTCCACTCCGCCAGGCGGACCAGCTGCTCGGCGGTCCCGGCCCGCTCCGCGAGCACCCGGTCCACGCCGTTGAGAAAGGCGTCGGCCTCGCGCCGCACCAGCGCGCGGGCGAGGCCGTCCTTGCTGCCGAACTCGTTGTAGAGCGTCTGCCGGGAGACGCTCGCCGCCGAAGCGACGTCGACCATCCGGACGGCGGCCCAGGGCCGGCCGGCGAGAGCGGTGAGAGCGGCGTGCAGCAGTGCCTCGCGCGCTGTGGGCATCGTGGCCTCCCGGGCGCGGTGCCTCCGCGGCCCCGCTGCTCTTCGCTCAGAGTTGACGCCCGGGCACCCACTGTCAAGGGCACCCGGGGCGCGAGGGGCGCCCCCGCGCGCACGGACCGGGGACCCGGACAGGCCGAACGGGCTGCGGCGGCCCGGGGATAGAGTGCGGACATGGCCGACTACCACGATGATCTGCGTCTCGCCCATGTCCTCGCGGACGCCGCCGACGCGGCGACCATGGACCGGTTCAAGGCACTCGACCTCAAGGTCGAGACCAAGCCGGACATGACCCCGGTGAGCGAGGCCGACAAGGCGGCCGAGGAGCTGATCCGCTACCAGCTCCAGCGCGCCCGGCCGCGCGACGCGATCCTCGGCGAGGAGTACGGCATCGAGGGCACCGGCCCCCGGCGCTGGGTCGTCGACCCGATCGACGGCACGAAGAACTACGTCCGCGGGGTTCCCGTGTGGGCGACGCTGATCTCCCTGATGGAGGCCGGTGAGGGCGGCTACCAGCCGGTCGTGGGCGTGGTCTCGGCCCCCGCGCTGGGCCGCCGCTGGTGGGCGGCGAAGGGCGCGGGCGCGTACACCGGACGGAGCCTGACCTCCGCGACACGGCTCCACGTCTCGAAGGTGGCGAACCTGTCCGACGCCTCGTTCGCGTACTCCTCGCTCGGCGGCTGGGAGGAGCGGGGCCGGCTCGACGGCTTCCTGGACCTGACCCGGGCGGTCTGGCGGACCCGCGGCTACGGCGATTTCTGGCCGTACATGATGGTCGCCGAGGGCTCGGTCGACATCTGCGCCGAGCCGGAACTGTCCCTCTGGGACATGGCGGCGCCCGCGATCGTCGTCCAGGAGGCGGGCGGCACGTTCACCGGCCTGGACGGGCTCCACGGGCCGCACAGCGGAAACGCGGCCGCCTCCAACGGTCTGTTGCACGAGGAACTGCTGGAGTACCTCAACCGCGGCTGAGCCGCGGCCACCGACGGTACTTACCGGCCAGTACGCCCCTCGCACTCCCCCCGCGGGCATCGCGCCCCCTCTTGTTGCGCCGCCGAATCACTGCGACTCTGAGAGTCCCCCCATTTGTGAACTTGTGAATCACTTCTCGTTGAAGGATTCATCAAGGAGGTGGCTCCATCCATGCTCGTCCGTGACGCCATGAGCACGGTGGTCCTCACCATCGGCCCGGCCCACACCCTCAGGCAGGCCGCACGGCTGATGGCCGCACGACGTGTCGGGGCGGCCGTCGTCCTCGACACCGACACCAGCGGCCTCGGCATCCTCACCGAGCGGGACATACTCAACTCGCTCGGCGCGGGCCAGGACCCCGACCACGAATCCGCCGCCGCCCACACCACCACCGACGTCGTCTTCGCCGCCCCCTCGTGGACCCTGGAGGAGGCCGCGGACGCCATGACCCACGGCGGCTTCCGTCATCTCATCGTGCTCGACGCCGAAGGACCCGTCGGCATCGTCTCCGTACGCGACATCATCCGCTGCTGGGCCCCGGCCCGGCACCGGGCGGAGGCGACGACGCTGGCGGGCTGACCGCGGACACGCGAGCGGGCCGGAACTCCCCCGAGGGAGGTCCGGCCCGCTCTCCTACGACAAGCGGTCCAGTGCTGGTTTCGTCAGCCGCGCAGGGCCTGGACCGCGGCCTCCAGCCGCTTGCCGAAGTCTCCGTCGGCCCGACGGAAGTTGCCGATCGCCCGCTCGGCGATGTCGTCCCGGGAGACCTTGGCGATGGAGCCCGCCAGGTTCTCGACCAGACGGCCCTTCTCGTCCTCGGACATCAGCCGGTAGAGGTTGCCCGCCTGGACGAAGTCGTCGTCCTCGGAGTGCGACGGGGCCTCGTGGTCGCCGGTGACGCCCGAGACCGGAACCGGCTGCCACAGCGGCCGGTCCGTCTGGAAGGGTCCGCCGAAGCTGTTCGGCTCGTAGTTCTTGGCGCCCCTGTGGCGGCCGTCGTACAGGAGGCCGTCACGGGAGTTGGTGCGCGCCTCGGTGGCGTGCGGGCGGTTCACCGGCAGGTGGTCGGCGTTGATGCCGACGCGGTAGCGGTGGGCGTCGCCGTAGGCGAAGAGGCGGCCCTGGAGCATCTTGTCCGGGGACGGGCCGATGCCCGGCACGAAGTGCGCGGGGCTGAAGATCGACTGCTCGACCTCCGCGAAGATGTTGTCCGGGTTGCGGTTGAGCTCCAGCCGGCCGATCTCGATCGGCGGGTAGTCCTCGTGCGGCCACACCTTGGTGAGGTCGAACGGGTTGAAGCGGTAGGCCGCCGCGTCGGCCGCGGGCATGATCTGCACCTGGACCGTCCACGACGGGAAGTCGCCGCGCTCGACGGCCTCGCGCAGGTCGCGCTGGTGGCTGTCCGGGTCGTCACCGGCGAGGCGGTTGGCCTCGGCCTGGGTGAGGTTCCTGATGCCCTGGTCGGTCTTGAAGTGGTACTTGACCCAGAAGACCTCGCCGGCCTCGTTGTTCCACTGGTAGGTGTGCGAGCCGTAGCCGTTCATGTGCCGGTACGAGGCGGGAATCCCGCGGTCGCCGAACAGCCAGGTCACCTGGTGGGTCGACTCGGGCGACAGACCCCAGAAGTCCCAGACGTTGTCCGCCTCCTGGCTGCCCGTGTACGGGTCGCGCTTCTGCGTGTGGATGAAGTCCGGGAACTTGATGGCGTCCTTGATGAAGAACACCGGGGTGTTGTTGCCGACGAGGTCGTAGTTGCCCTCCTCGGTGTAGAACTTCAGCGCGAAACCGCGCGGGTCGCGGACCGCGTCCGCCGCGCCGAGGTTGCCCGCGACCGTGGAGAAGCGCAGGAACGTCTCGGTCTGCTTGCCGACCTGGGAGAGGAACTTCGCGCGGGTGTAGGAGGTGACGTCCGCGGTCACGGTGAACGTGCCGTAGGCGCCGGCGCCCCGGGCGTGGACCACGCGCTCCGGGATGCGCTCGCGGTTGAAGTGCGCGAGCTTCTCGAGCAGCAGCTGGTCCTGGACCAGGACAGGCCCGCCGGCGCCCGCGGTCTCGCTGTTCTGGTTGTCGGCGACCGGCGCGCCGGCCTCCGTGGTGAGCGGTCCCTGCGTCACGTGCGCCTCCTGCGAAAACTGCGTCATTGCCGGCCAGTCCTGCCCCTTGGCCAATGGTGTGCACGATCCTACAATGGACATTGTCTAAGTCAAGCTTGCTTCCAAAATCACATCCGTTCGGGAACCGTTCCCCCGACTGTTAGGCTGATACGTATGAGCGACCTGTTGGAACGACTGCGCGGACGCGGCTGGCGTATGACCGCGCAGCGGCGCGTCGTGGCCGAGGTCCTCGACGGTGAGCACGTCCATCTGACCGCCGACGAGGTGCACGCCCGCGCCGTCGAGCGACTGCCGGAGATCTCCCGGGCCACCGTGTACAACACGCTGGGTGAGCTCGTCTCCCTGGGCGAGGTCCTGGAAGTGGCCACGGACCACCGCGCCAAGCGGTACGACCCGAACGCCCACCGCCCGCACCAGCACCTGGTCTGCGCGCGCTGCGGCGCGATCCGTGACGTGCACCCGAACGGCAACCCGCTGTCGGACCTGCCCGACTCGGAGCGCTTCGGCTTCACGGTGTCGGACGTCGAGGTCACGTACCGGGGCATCTGCCCGAACTGCGCGAGCGCCTAGTACGGCGGAGCGAGGCCCGCGCACGGGTCGACGGGCGGGCCGCCACGGCCCGCCCGTTCTTCTTTCCCGCGCCCCGCTCTTCGATTCCGCGTCCCACCTGTCGCCGCTTACACCACGGCGGAACACCGAAGGCCCGGATCCCATGGGATCCGGGCCTTCGGCCTTGAGTAGCGGGGACAGGATTTGAACCTGCGACCTCTGGGTTATGAGCCCAGCGAGCTACCGAGCTGCTCCACCCCGCGTCGGTGAACCCAACAGTACGTCACCCCGAGGACCAGAGCAAATCCCCGTCCGTTCACCCGTTCGCCCAGGTGAGCGGGGTGAGGCTGGCTCCTCAGGCCGTGAGCTCCTGGTGCAGTGCCTCACGCAGCGCGGCCGCCCGGTCGGCGACCTCGGCGGGCCCCAGCTCCACCGCACGGGCGCACCAGCGCTGGCCTTCCGCCAGCTCACCGCGGCGCGCGGCCAGCAGGGCGAGCCGCAGCGCCGCGCGCCCGTGTCCGGCACGGGCGGCCCGGGCCCACCACAGGGCGGCCTCGCGCTCGTTTCCTTCGCGGGCCAGCAGCAGTCCCAGGTTGAACGCGCCGTTCCGGCTGCCCGCCTCCGCCGCCTCCCGGTACCAGCGGGCGGCCTCGGTGACGTCGCCACGGGCCGCGGCGAGCATGCCGATACGCACCTGCGCCCGGCGGTGCCCCTGCTCGGCGGCCCGCTCGTACCACTCCTCGCACTCGGTCTTCTCGCCGATGGGCTCACCGAGCGCGGGGGCGCCGGGCGGCGGCTGGCGCGCGTCGAGCAGCGTCGCGAGCCGGAACGCCGCCTCGGCGCTCCCGCCGCCCGCGGCGCAGCGCAGGTGGCGCTCGGCGGCCTGTTCGTCCCCGTCCCGCAGACAGGCCATCCCGACCTGCAGGGCCGCCTCCGTGTGCCCGGCCGCCGCCGCACGCTCGTACCAGCGCAGCGCCGTACGGTCCTCGTCCCGGCCGGCGTACAGAATGCCGAGGTTGAACGCGGCGTCCACGCTGCCCGCCTCGGCGGCCTTGGAGAACCAGGGCTCGGCGCCCACCGGGTCCCCGGCCTGCAGCAGCAGGACGGCGAGGGCGTTGGCGGCCTCGCGGTGCCCGGCGTACGCGGCACGGCGGTACCACTGCTCGGCCTGCCCGGTGCGGCCCTGGGCCGCGCACAGCAGACCGAGGTTGTACGCGCCGTTCACGTCACCCGCGTCCATGGCGGCGCGGTACCAGCGCTCGGCGGACTGCTGCTCACCGCGTGCGGCGTGGAGGGCACCGAGCGCATTGGCAGCGTTGCCATCGCCTTCCTGCGCGGCCCGCAGCCACCACACGGCGGCGCTCTCCTCGTCACCGGCGTCCTTCAGCAGGAACCCCAGCGCGCAGGCGGCTCGGGCCTCACCGTCCTTGGCGGAGGTTAGGTACCAGCGCGCGGCCTCCTTCAGCTCGCCACGGCGCTCCAGGATGCCGCCGAGGTGCAGCGCGGCCCGGCGGTGCCCGCGGGCGGCCGCCTGGCGGTACCACTGCTCGGCGTCGCCGAGGTGCTCGGACGCTCCGGGTGCCGTGCCCACGGCGGGGCCCTCCCTCACCGCGGAAACGGCTGCCGGGGAATCCGGGGCGCGTCGGGCGGCGGGGATGCGGGCGGCTCCGGCGCCGCGGCCGCCCGTCCCCGTGCCCTGGGGCTGGTCCGAATCCTTGGCCGCACCGGGGTTCCCGGCCGCTCCGGTGCTCTTCACCGCGGCGGCTCCCCCGACCGCACCGGGGTCCGCCGCACCGGCGCTCCTGTCACCGGGAGCCGCGACGGCGGCAGGGCGGCGGCCCGCCGGAGCGCCCCCGCCCGGCGACTGTCGCTCGAGCACCCGTGCCAGCCGGTAGGCGGCCTCGCGGTGGCCCTGCTCGGCGGCCGCGCGCAGCCAGCGCTCGGCGCCCGGCTCACTGCGGTGCTCGAGCAGATCGGCCAGCGCGTAGGCGCCGAGGGCGTGGCCCTGCTCGGCGGACTGGCGCAGCCAGTACTCGGCGGCCGGCTCGTCGCCCCGCTCCCGGAAGTGCCGGCCGAGCGCGTGCGCCGCGGCCGCGGAACCGGCGACCGCCGCGATCCGCCACCAGCCGGCCGCCTCGTCGGCGTAGCCGCGCTGGTGCAGCAGCACTCCCAGATTGTTCGCGGCTGCGCGGTCGCCCTCGGCGGTGGCCGCGCGCAGATGCGGCTCCGCCCCGTCCAGGTCGCCGCGGCGCAGGAGCATCGACCCGAGGACGCTCATGGACGTCACGTCCCCCGCCTCGGCGGCGCGACGGTGCCTGGCCTCGGTCTCCGCCTCGGCGTCGGTGACGGGCAGGGGCTCCACGGGGGTCAGGGACTCGAGCGGATCCACGGCGTCGACGGCCGTCGCATCGGTCACGCCCACCGCGGCCACCGCGGTGACGGCGTGCTCGTGCACAAACCGCCCCGTCTCCAACAGAGTTGTCCCGTCCCCCATAAATTCCATCGTCGCACCACCTGCAACCCGCGTACACCTGGTATACCGCAGCCAGTGAGGTCACTTCAGCGTTTTGTCGACATGCCCACAGAGAGACAAGTCAAACACGCGTCGCCCCGTGACGCCGGACTCAACTCGCCCCTGTCGGGACACACTTCGGGAACAACCGGCCCGGACACACGCCGAGGGCCCGGATCCTGATGGATCCGGGCCCTCGATCTCAGTAGCGGGGACAGGATTTGAACCTGCGACCTCTGGGTTATGAGCCCAGCGAGCTACCGAGCTGCTCCACCCCGCGTCGTTGTGTACCTACAGTACCACGGTGCGGAGTGGAGCCTGTCCGGTGAACCACCCGTTCGGTCAGCCTCCGGGTTTACTCGCCGGTGCCCCGGGCGCCTGGGACTGTGCCGCCGCCGCCCGCTCGAGCGCCGCCTGCAGATCCGCCTGGGCCTTGCCGTAAGCGGTCCAGTCGTTCTTCTTCAGCGCCTCCTGGCCCGCGTCGTACGCCTTCTGGGCGTCCGCGATGGCCTGCTTCAGCGCCGCGGTGCCGGTCGCCGGCGGCTGGGGCGTGGTGTCGCCCGGCTCCGTCGGCGGCTGCGTCGTGGGAGGTTCGGCGCCCTCCACTCCGAAGACCGCGTTCAGCGCCTCCGCCAGGCTGTCCTTGAAGACGGGCTTGCCGCCGTAGGACACCGCCACCTTCTTCAGCAGCGGGTAGTTGGCGGCGCCGCCGCGGGCGTACACCGGCTCGACGTACAGGAAGCCGCCGTCCAGCGGGACCGTCAGCAGGTTGCCGTAGTCGATCTCCGAGTCGGTGCCCCGCAGGTCGCGGACGAACGTCGCGACCTCCGGCACGCTGTTGAGCTCGCTCTGCACCTGCGAGGGGCCCTGCACGGTCGAGGTCACCCGCAACAGTCTGATCGAGCCGTAGCCCTTGCTGTTCGCATCGGCGTCGACGGCCATGAACGCGCCCAGGTTGGGCCGCCCGCTGGGCGTGAACGTCGTCGTCAGCGAGAACTTCTGGTCCTGCTCGCCCGGCATCTTCAGGCTCAGGTAGTACGGCGGAACCGCGCTGCCGTCCTTCTGCGTCGGGTCGGCCGGCACCTGCCAGGCGTCACTGCCGCTGTAGAACTGCTCGGGGTCGGTCACGTGGTACCGCGTGAGCAGCTCGCGCTGGACCTTGAACATGTCCTGCGGGTACCGGAGATGGGCCAGCAGGTCCGGCTTGATCTCGGCCTTCGGCTTGACCGTGTCCGGGAAGGCCTTCATCCAGGTCTTCAGGACCGGGTCCTTGGTGTCCCACTGGTACAGGTCGACCGTGCCGTCGTAGGCGTCGACGGTGGCCTTCACCGAGTTGCGGATGTAGTTGACCTGGTTCTGCTGGGCGACGACGGCCCGCTGGCTGTCGGTCAGCGAGTCGGCCGTGGTGTCCCCGAGCGTCGTACGCGATGCGTAGGGGTACCCGTTCGTCGTGGTGTAGGCGTCGACGATCCACTTGATGCGGCCGTCGACCACCGCCGGGTAGGCGTCGCCGTCGATGGTGAGCCAGGGGGCCACCGCCTCGACGCGTTCCTTGGGCGTGCGGTTGTACAGGATCCGCGAACCGTCGCCGATCGCTCCGGAGTAGAGGATCTGCGG
This sequence comes from Streptomyces sp. HUAS CB01, assembly GCF_030406905.1. Lineage (NCBI taxonomy): Bacteria > Bacillati > Actinomycetota > Actinomycetes > Kitasatosporales > Streptomycetaceae > Streptomyces > Streptomyces chengbuensis. Next base: position 5,161,542 of record NZ_CP129137.1, on the reverse strand, counting down.
CTCGCTGAACGCCACCGCGTACGCGGCCCGGTTGAAGGCTCCGGAGAGGTCGACCCCGCTCTTGCCCTTGTAGCTGGTGGTCACCTCACCGTTCTTCTCGTAGTCCAGCTCCTTCTGCGGACCGCCGACGATCGAGTACTGCTCGGTCTTCTCGCCGTAGTAGATCCGCTGCTCGTACGTGCCGAGCCGGCCCGTGGTGGGCAGACCGGACTCGGTGAAGTCCGGGGCGCCGATCGTGCCCTGGTCCTCGTTGGTGATGGTGTTCGTGCCCTTGGCCGCGATCGCGCCGTAGCCGTGGGTGTAGGTGAAGTGGTCGTTGATCCAGTTGCGCTTGGGGATGCCCTTGATGTTGAGCTCGCGCAGACCGATCACCGTGTCCTGCGGCTTGCCGTCGGGGCCGGTGTACCGGTCCACGTCGAGCGTCGCGGGGAACTGGTAGTACTTCCGCTCCTGCTGGAGCTGCTGGAAGGCGGGCGAGACGATGTTCGAGTCGACCAGCCGGTAGCTGGCAGCCGTGGCGGCCTGCTCGCGCTGCTCGGCCTTGCGCTTCGGGTCGCCCTTGCCCCCGTAGTTCTCCGACTTCGCCGCGTCGATGCCGTACGCCTTGCGCGTGGCCTCGATGTTCTTCTGGATGTACGGGGATTCCTTGGCCTGCTCGTTCGGCTGGACCTGGAACTTCTGCACGATCGCCGGGTACAGGCCGCCGATGAGGATGGCCGAGAGCACCATCAGCCCGAAGCCGATCACGGGCAGCTGCCAGGTGCGCCGCCACAGCGTCGCGAAGAACAGCACGGCGCAGATGACGGCGATGCAGAACAGGATCGTCTTCGCCGGCAGATACGCGTTCGCGTCCACGTACCGCAGGCCCGTCCAGTTGCCGGCGGCCTTGAAGTCGCTGGACTTCACTGCCAGGCCGTACCGGTCCAGCCAGTACGCCACGGCCTTGAGCGCGACGAAGAAACCGAGGAGCACCGACAGATGCCCGGTGGCCGCGGCGGTCGCCCGCGCTCCGGGACTGGTGACGCGCAGCCCGCCGTAGAGGTAGTGGGTGAGGACCGCGGCGATCAGGGAGAGCACCGCCGCGGCGAAGCCGAAGCCGAGCAGGAAGCGGTACCAGGGGAGGTCGAAGGCGTAGAACGCCACGTCCATCTTGAACTGCGGGTCCTTCTGGCCGAACGGCACGCCGTTGACCCACATCAGCCAGGTGCGCCACTGGGAGGAGGCGGACGCTCCGGCGATCAGCCCGACGAGCGCGGTGATCCCGAGCAGCACCCACTTCTTGTACGGGGCGATGCCCATCCGGTACCGGTCGAGGCTCTGCTGCTCGAGCGACATCGCGCTCAGCGGCGGTCGCAGCCGGTGCGCCAGCCAGATGTTCAGCCCGACCGCGGCGGCCATCAGCAGGCCGAAGACCGCGAACAGACCGATCTTGGTCCAGAGGGTCGTGGTGAACACCGACGAGTACTTGACCGAGCGGTACCAGAGCCAGTCGGTCCAGAACCCGGCGAACATGACAAAGGCCATGGCGAGCACGGCCAGCACGCCGAGCGTCATCAGCAGCGTCCGTACGCGCCGGGACGGCCGGCCCACTCTCATCCGTGGCCCGGTCGGGCCTCCGCCGCGGTCCGGCATCTGGAAAGCCAACGTGCGCCCCTCGAAGTTCGCGGTCGTGTAAAGCGTTGTCCAGGTGCCGTCCCATGCGTCCGGCACCTTTGCGGTAGGCCCACGCGATCGTAGAGCCCACTCATGCAACTTACTGAGGCTTTACCTAGTTCCCGACTCCGGGGCCGAAGGAGGCAGGATATTGACCATGTCCAACGTTTCCCCCGGCGGCCCTCCGATGGCCGCGAGTCCGCTCACCCGCGCGGTGCTCGAAATCGACGAGTACGCGTCCGGCCTCGGCTGGGACCAGCCGGCCAGGCTCTTCGCCCTCGTCGACACCGCGCAGCTGCGCGCCCAGGAGCCGGGTCTCGCCACCCAGCTCGGTCTCGACGACGGGGAGGCGGCCGCGCCGCTGACCCCCGTCGAGCAGGACGAGATCCCCTCCGGCACCCCGCTGGACGAGTTCCTCGGAACGATCGCCTGGCCCGACGCCGTGGCGGGGTGTGCCCTCACCGTGGAGCGGCTGATGCTGCCGCCGTCCGCGGAGACCTCCGTCCCGGAGGGCCTCGACGAGGCGGGTCTGGCCGACTGGGTGGCCTCGCATCCGGACCGCCAGGAGGTCCGCATGACGGTGGCGGTGCTGCGGGACGGCGCCCGTGAGTCGGCCCTGCGGCTGCGGGAGAAGGACTCCGCGACCGAGGTGCTCACCGGCGCCGACCTGGTGCCGGGGCTGGCGGACGCCCTCTCGGCCACGTTCGAGGCGTAGCAGCGCGCAGGGGGCGTGCGGCGGTCGCGGCACGCCCCTCGGCCAGGTCCCTCGGGGGAGGCCTCTCCGCGCCTCGCGGGAGCCCCGGGCCCCACGGGCTCGCTCCCTACGGACGCCGTCCCCTCCCGGGGCTCCTCTCAGCCCTTGGAGCAGCTGGGCAGATCGGCGGTCTTCCCGCTGCGGATCTTCTCCAGGGACTTCGTCGCGTCGGCGATGTTCTTCACCCTGACCAGCGTGAGGCCCTCGGGGATGTCGGAGGCCGCGGCGGCGCAGTTGTCGCTGGGCGTCAGGAAGTACTGCGCCCCCGCGTTCCGCGCGCCGACCAGTTTCATCTCGATGCCGCCGATGGGACCGACCGTGCCCTGGTCGTCGATCGTGCCCGTACCGGCGACGAACCTGCCCCCCGTGAGATCCGCGGGGGTGAGCTTGTCGACGATGCCGAGCGCGAACATCAGCCCCGCGCTGGGGCCGCCCACGTCGGCCAGCTTGATGTCGATGGCGAACGGGAAGGTGTGGTCCGTACCGGCCGTGATGCCGACGATGGTCCGCTTGGCCTGCTCGGACCGCACCGTTCCGACCTGCACGTCCTGGGACCCCGTCGGCTCCTTGCCGGCCTTCTCCGCCGCGGCCGCCTCCTTGGCCGGGACGATCGTGAAGGTCACCTTGTCACCGGGCTGGTGCTTGACCACGGCCTTGGAGACGTCGTCCGGCTTCTTCACCGGCGTGCCGTCGACGGCCTTGATCACATCGCCCGCGTGCAGGGCGCCCTGCGCCGGGCTGTCCTTGCGGATCGAGGAGACGACGACCCGGGACTTCACCGGGATCCCCAGTTCGCGCAGGGCCGCGACCTTGGCGCTCTCCTGGGACTGGCTGAACTCCTCCGCGTTCTCCTGGTTCGACTGCTCCTCGGTCTTGCCGTCCGGGTAGAGCGTCTCGTGCGGCACCACGACGTTGTCGTGCGCCAGCCAGCCGTACACGACCTCCGCCAGGTTCATCCGGTAGTCCGCGCCCGTGACCCGGACCGTCGTCATGTTGAGGTGGCCGGAGGTCGGATAGGTCTTGCGGCCGGAGATCTGGAGAACGGGCTCGCCGCCGGCGTCGCCGAGGGTGTTCACCGTGGGCCCGGGCGTCATCTCCGAGTACGGCGGAGTGATGAACACGCCCACGCAGAGCAGCACGATGAGGACGAGGGTGGAGGCGAGCATCGTCGCTGTGCGGCGTGGCATGGAACGACAGTACGGGACTGGTCCGTCAGTGCACCCGTCGGGCCGGGCCGTACGGGGATCCCGGCCGGGTGCTCCGTGCGGCTCGCCGCGGGCTCGCGAAGGGGGTGCCGGTGGCGGTCCGGCGGGCGTCCTCCGGACCGGTCGGCCGCGTCAGGCGGCGTCCGTCCCGGAGTGGGACCTCTCCATGGCGTCGCGGAACCGGGCGTAGCCCGCGAGTTCCGCGACATCGCCGGTGGTCCGGTTCCTCGATGCCCAGCTTCCCCATATCGCCGCGCCGATGGCAGCGAAAAGCGGAATCAGCAACCAAGCGAGTGCCGCCATCACGACCTCCCTACCCCATGAGCTGGAACAGCTGCTCGTGCAGCTGACCGATCAGCAGATTAACCATTTGCCGCTTCAACGCTGGTGCCGGGGGGGCGGTTACGCAAATCGGGCCCGGGGCCGCTGAACGGCGCGGTTACGCGCCGACCCACTCCTCCGTGCCGTCCGAGAACTGCTGGTGCTTCCAGATCGGCACGTCGTGCTTGAGGTCGTCGATCAGCTTCCGGCACGCCTCGAACGCCTCCCCCCGGTGCGGGCACGAGACGGCGGCGACCACGGCCAGGTCCCCGACCTCCAGGTCGCCGACGCGATGGACGGCCGCCAGGGCGCGGACAGGGTACGCGGCGACGACCTTCTCGGCGATGCGGCGCATCTCGACCTCGGCGGTGGGGTGGCACGAATAGCCGAGCGCGTCGACGTCCGCGCCGCCGTCGTGGTTGCGCACGGTGCCCACGAAGAGCGCCGTGCCGCCGGCGGCCGCATCGCCCACGGCGCGGAACACCTCGTCGACGGAGAGCGGGGTGTCCCTGATCGCGAGCAGCCGGATCGGGTCCTGCGCCGCCTGCTCGCCCGGGTGATCGTTCGTGCGTCCCATGGAGCCATCGTGCCGCACGGCGCTGACATCGCGGAATAGCGCATTCGCCCGGGCGGCGGCACAAGGGATTGGAGCCTCCTACAGAAGGAGACGCCCCGGACGGGACGACGGGACGAGACCTGCCCCGGACCGTGCTCCCTCTCCGCGACGCGAGCCGGGGCCTCTAGAGCCCGCGGCGCTTGCGGGCACGGCGCACGAGGGCCGCCGTGCCGAGCAGGGCCACGGTCGCACCCGCCGCGCCCGCCGCCGCGGTGGCGTCCTTGCGGCCGAGGCGGCGGCCCGCGACGGTGTGCCGGCCCTGGACCTCCTCGAGCAACGCGGCGAGCACCTCCTCGTTGGTCCACCGGGGCCGCCAGCCCGCGTCGTGCAGCCTGCCGACGCTGACGACCCACGGATGCATGGTGTAGGCGAGATCGCCCGCCGGCGAGGGGGTGAGGCCGATGCGGTGCAGCCGCGCGGCCGCGCCGAGCGCCACCGCCGAGGGCAGTTCCATGCGCCGGATGCCGCTGAGCTCCTCGACCTCCTCCTGCTCCAGCCAGCCGTCGCAGCCGACGGCGAACTCCCCGTCGACCTTCTCCAGAGCGGCGTACTCCAGCGCGCTCACCAGGTCCTCGACATGGCAGAACTGCCAGGTCGGGCGGGAGCCCGCGACGACGAGCAGCCTCGGCGACTCGAAGTAGCGCGTGAGGGCCGTGTCGGTACCGCCGACCAGCACGGCGGGCCTGGCGACCGTCACATTGAGGCCGGGGTGGGCACGAGGGGCCCGGCGGCCCAGGCGCTCGATCTCCAGCAGGTCGCCGACGCCGGTGGCCTCCGCCGTCGCGCGCAGCTCCGCGTCCTCCGAGAGCGGGACGTCGTTCTCGGGCTGCGCCCCGTAGACCATCGCGGAGGTGCAGAGCACGACCCTGTGGACACCCGCGGCCGCGGCGGCGGTGAGCACGGTCTGGGTCCCGCGTACGTTGTACGCGGTACGGGCCGCGGAGTCCGTCTCGAGGTCCAGGTCGAGCGCCAGGTGCACGACGACGTCGGCGCCGCGGAACCGCTCGGCGATGGCCGGGTCGCGCACGTCCAGGACGTGCCAGTGCGCCTCGGGCACGTCGCCCCGGCGCTCGTCGACCGCGATGACCCGGCCGATGTCGTCCGACGCGACAAGGCGCCTGGTCAGCAGGTCACCGATGCCGGAGGCGGCGCCGGTCACCGCGACCACGGGGCCGCGCCCCGAGACCGGGGTCGAGGGGTTTCGCGTTGCGCGAACCTGCGGATCTGGGGAACTCACCGGGTGTCTCCAGCGGTTGTCTTCAGTACGTGCGCGGACAGACGTGTACGTAGGAGGTGGCGTCCATCCTGCCGCAGGCCATGAGCCAGTGGAGCATCCAGCCCATGTCCGGCTTCACATGTCGACGCCTCCGCCGCCTGCCGGGCGCCGCTTAGGCTGGTGGTGTAGTCGGGCATTCGCCGCCGGCAGGAAGCCGGCGGCCCTACGAGCCGAGGAAACCCGTGAGTGACACCCCATTCGGATTCGGCCTTCCGCCGGAGGAGCCGGAGAACGGCGACGAGGGCAAGAAGAAGGACCCCGCCGGAGGTGGGCAGGGCTCCGGCGGCGGCCAGGGCGGCCCGGCCAGCCCCTTCGGCGGGTTCGGTTTCCCGGGCGCACCGGGCGGCGGGGACAATCCGTTCGCCGCGATGTTCGGCTCGCTGAACCCGACCGACCTCGGTGCGGCCTTCCAGCAGCTCGGCCAGATGCTGAGCTACGAGGGCGGTCCGGTGAACTGGGACATGGCGAAGCAGATCGCCCGCCAGACGGTCTCCCAGGGCACTCAGGACGGCACGAAGGACTCCAGCGTCGGCCCCGCCGAGCGCGCCGCGGTCCAGGAGGCCGTGCGCCTCGCCGACCTGTGGCTCGACGGCGCGACGTCCCTGCCCTCGGGTGCCGGCACCGCCGTGGCGTGGAGCCGTGCGGAGTGGGTCGAGGCGACCCTGCCGGCGTGGCAGCAGCTCGTCGATCCCGTGGCCGAGCGCGTGGGCGTCGCCATGGGCGATGTGCTGCCCGAGGAGATGCAGGCGATGGCGGGCCCGCTGATCGGCATGATGCGCTCCATGGGCGGCGCGATGTTCGGCCAGCAGATCGGCCAGGCCATCGGCGTGCTGGCGGGCGAGGTCGTCGGTTCGACGGACGTCGGGCTGCCGCTGGGACCGGCCGGGAAGGCCGCGCTCCTTCCGCTGAACATCGAGGCGTTCGGCAAGGACCTCGGCGTCCCCAAGGACGAGATCCGGCTGTACCTGGCGCTGCGCGAGGCCGCCCACCAGCGGCTCTTCGCGCATGTCCCGTGGCTGCGCTCGCATCTGTTCGGCGCGGTCGAGGGGTACGCCCGCGGCATCAAGGTCGACACGTCCAAGCTCGAGGACGTGGTGGGGCAGTTCGACCCCGCGCACCCCGAGCAGATCCAGGAGGCGCTCCAGCAGGGCATGTTCCAGCCGGAGGAGACCCCCGAGCAGAAGGCCGCGCTGGCCCGTCTGGAGACCGCGCTCGCCCTGGTCGAGGGCTGGGTGGACGCCGTGGTGCACGACGCGGCCAAGAACAGGCTGACGTCGGCGGGCGCCCTGCGCGAGACCCTTCGCCGGCGCCGTGCCTCGGGAGGTCCCGCCGAGCAGACGTTCGCCACGCTCATCGGTCTCCAGCTGCGTCCGCGCCGGCTGCGCGACGCCTCCCGGCTGTGGGCGTCGCTCACCGACGCGCGCGGCATGGACGGCCGCGACGGCCTCTGGGCCCACCCGGACATGCTGCCGACGGCCACGGACCTCGACGACCCGGACGGGTTCGTCCACCGGGAGCAGCTCGACTTCTCGGAGCTGGACAAGATGCTCGGCGAGGCGGCCGAGGGCCGGGACGGGGACGACACCGACAAGTGAGCCTGTACGACGACGCGGTCCGCGTCCTCAAGGACTACGACGGCGGGCAGGAAGAGCTTCGCCGGACGTATCTGGACCATCTGGCGGACCATCCCGACGGCATGTGGAAGGCGTGCGAGGCCGGGCATCTCACGGCCAGCGCGCTGGTGGTGGACCCGGCGCGCGAGCGGGTGCTGCTGACCCTGCACAGGAAGCTGGGCATGTGGCTGCAGATGGGCGGCCACTGCGAGCCCGGTGACGCCGCACTCGCGGACGCGGCGCTGCGCGAGGCGACCGAGGAGTCGGGCATCGCCGGGCTGACGCTGCTGCCGGGCGGTCCCGTGACGCTGGACCGGCATGCGATCCCGGCGCCGTGCCACTGGCACCTGGATGTGCAGTACGCCGCGCTGGCGGCGCCGGACGCGGCCCCGGCGATCAGCGACGAGTCGCTCGATCTGCGGTGGTTCGGCTATGCGGAGGTGGCGGAGGTCGCCGACGCGTCAGTCGTGCGTCTGCTGGAGCGGACCCGCGCCCGGCTCTGACGAGGACCCCGGACCGGGCCTCGACGACATGCCCGCACGGCCAGGGGCGGTCCGCAGTCGCGGACGGCCCCTGACCTTTCGTCGGGTGCTCAGTTCCAGACGTTGTTCTGGTTCTGGCTGTGGGATCCGTGCTGGCCCATGCCGAACTGGGCCCGTGCGCCCTGCCCGATCTGGGCGTTCTGCGGCGGCAGGACCTCACTGGGCTGGACGAGGGCGAACCCCTGCCCGAGGAAGCTGAGCTCCCAGCCCTCTCCCGTGTTGCCCCGGCGCCGCCAGACCCCGGTGGAGTGGGTCTGCGCCTGCATCTGCACCCGCAGCGAGGAGGACCAGGCGACGATCGCGTCCGCGTCCACGTTGACGTACTTGTCCGGGGTGACCTGCATCATCAGCGGCTGCCCCGAGGTCATCAGCGCGACCTTGCCCCGGCCCGAGATGTTGAGCTGGTACTTCCCGGAGCCGGAGATGCCGTACTGGCTGTCCACGGCGATGACCTCCGTGTGCAGCGCGGAGTCCAGCGCCAGCACGTAGGCGCTGTCGACCGTCATGCCGTCCTGGTCCACGTCCACCACGTGGACGTACTGCGCGAGGTTGGCGAAGTAGACCGTCCCCTGCCCCGAGCAGCGCATCAGGTCGAGGCCCTCGCCGGTGCGCGCACGGGCGTTGCGCTGGCTCCTCGACTGGTACTCGCCGTCGAAGTCGATCAGTCCCTGGTAGGCGACCATCGCGCCCTTGCGGGCGAGGACGTCGTCGTGGCCGGTGAGCGCGACCCGCAGGAGCTGCGGGTTCTGCACGACGTAGCGCTCCTGGGACTGCTGTTCCGCGTGGCTGAAAAGCGGGCTCTGCATGGTGTGTTCTCGCTCCCCCTCAGCCCCGGACGCGCAGGCGGTCGGTGCTGTCCTCACTCGGCTGTACGACGACGATGCCCTGGCCCGAGAAGGCCATCTGGTAGGCCTCTCCACTGCCCCGCCCGATGAGGGAGGAGGCCTTGAAGCTGCGCTTGCCCTTCACCTTCAGGTTCGGCGACCAGGCGACCAGGGCGTCCGGGTCGACGTAGGTCTCGTCCTCGCCGCGGCCGCAGTCGACGACGATCGGTGTGCCGCGCGAGGTGAGCGCGACCCATCCGGTGCCCGCGACCGTGACGTTCCACAGCCCCTGGCCGGCGAACTTGGCGAGGCCCTTGACCCGCTCGACGCCCCACTGCAGATGGGCGTCGAAGGCGAGCAGATTGGTGCCGTTGACCGAGATCGAGTCGTTGTTGAGGTTGATGACCACGACGTCGGCGCCGTAGTCGGCCAGGTAGAGGAGCCCGTCACCAGAGCACTTCATGATGGGCGCGCCCTCGCCGGTGACCCACTGGCCGGCGATCTGCCGGACGGCGGGCGGGTTCGGCTCGTACTGGACGAAGCCCTCGTAGGCGACCATCGAACCGGCACGTGCGTACAGGTCCTGGCCCGAGGCCATGGCGACCTTGAGCATCGTGCGGCCGTGGTTCTCCATCCGGGCCACCACGGGCGTCGGGGCAAAGCCCGCGAGTTGCTGGTTCATTCTCCGGGCTCCCTCAGACCTCGTAGGGCTGGACGACGATGAAGTTGCCGGGGGCGCCCCGGAACTGGAGGTTCACGGTCTCTCCGCTGTGGCCCGGGTAGGCGTTGCGGCGCAGTCGCACCTGGCTGGAGAGGATCACCTGGGAGGCCGCCGACCAGGCCACCACGGCGTTGGAGTCGGCGAACGTGGTGGGCGTCACCGGGAGCACCACCGGGATGCCGTGGGTCTTGACGACGACCGTGCCGGTGCCCTGGAACTGCATCGTGAACAGCGCACCGCCGGGAATGCCGTGCCCCTCGATACGGCGGACCTCGTGCTGCAGCGACTCGTCGAAGGCGAGCACGTTCTCCGCGGAGACGCAGATCGCGTCCCCCTGGAGCTCGACGGGGTGCAGATGCGCGCCGCCCTCGGCGAGGAAGACCTGACCGCGGCCGCTGCAGCGCATCAGCTGCATCTCCTGGCCCGTGGCGTTGCCGACGATCCGGCCGGAGAAGCCGGCGCCCTTGTAGCCGAAGTCGACCTTGCCCTGGTACATCACCATGCTGCCCTGGCGGGCGAGCACGGGCGTGCCGCCCATGGCCAGGTCGACCCGCATGAGCTGCTGGTTCTGCGGGGTCCACCGCTGGCCGGTGGGCAGCTCCTTGTACGGCTGGAGGGCCGCCTGGAGGCCGGCGCCGGCCTGCGGGGCGCCCTGGGGAACACCCTGCGGCGCCGCCCCGGGACCGCCGTACGGGGCGGGCTGCTGGCCGTAGGGGGCCGGCGCCGCGGGCACCTGCCCCGGCGGCTGACCCGGGACCTGCCCGAACTGCGGCTGCTGCGGCTGTCCGTACGGCGACGGCGGCGCCTGGGGCGGCACCGTGCCGGCGGGAGGCGTCATCGGGGCCGCGATCGTGGGCGCCGCGTGCATCTGCGGGGCGGGGGCGGGGGCCGCCGCAGGCGCGCCGAACGCGGGAGCCGGCTGGGGCGCCTGAGGAGCCTGCGGGGCCGGGGGCGCCGCGGGAACGCCGAACGAGGGGGCGGGCGCAGGGACGGCCGGGGCGGCCGGCGGGGCGAACCCGGGCACACCCTGCTGCGGCTGCTGCGGAGCGGGCTCCTCCTCGGCCACCTCACCGCCGAAGTTCTTCAGCAGCGCGTCGAGGCCGCCGTCGAACCCCTGGCCGACGGCGGCGAACCGCCAGACGTCCTTGAGGTAGAAGTCGCCCAGCATCACGGCACGTTCGGTGGAGAACTCCGAGCCGGTGAAGGCGTAGCGGACGACTTCCTCGCCGCCCGCGACGATCCGGATGTAGCCGGGGCCGATCTGCGACATCTGACCGGCGCCGTCGATGGTCGCGGTGAACGACAGCTTGTGGATGTGTGCCGGAACCCGGTCCAGCGTGACGCGGAACGACTCCGTGTCGCCGGCCTGCGCACCGAGCAGCTGGACGGACTCCTCGGGCGATTTCGGCTGATTGAAGAAGATGAAATAGCGGTCGTCCGAGAGCTGCTCGTTGGCGTCGAGACCGAAGCAGCTGATGTCGAAGGTCAGCCCGGGAGCGGAGATCTGCACACCCACGTACAGATCGGTCCCCGGTGTCAGATCACTGATCTTGGCCTTGTGGCCGCGTTGGAATTCCCTGGCCATGCGTAACGACCGTCCCCCATCCCGACGAAATGCGATTGCGTCGCGCCAGGCTAACGGCTTGCGGCGACATTGAGCCAAGCCGGGACGCATTCGGTACAGGATCGGTGAAACTCACTCGGCGCGGGCGGCCGGCAGATGGGGCAGTCGGTCCGCGGCGACCACGCCCTCGAGGTAGCCGCGGGCGCGCTCGGTGCGCGGGTAGGGCTCCAGGAGCCGCCAGAAGCGGGGCCCGTGGCCCGGGACCAGGAGGTGGGCGAGCTCGTGGAGGAGCACGTAGTCCACGACGTACTCCGGCATGCCCTTCAGCCGGTGCGACAGACGGATGCTGCCCTCGGCGGGGGTGCAGGAACCCCAGCGGGTGTTCTGGTTGGTCACCCAGCGCACCGACGCCGGCCTGGCGCGCCCGTCCAGGTACTGCTCGGACAGCCGCCGCGCGCGTTCCGCCAGTTCCCCGTCGCCGAGTGTCCGCCTGCTCTCCTGGGCCGCGAGCTTGTCCAGCATCACCGTCACCCAGCGCTGCTCCTCCGCCTCGGACATCCGGGCCGGGATGAGCACCACGGTGCGGTCGCCGTCCCGGTACGCGGAGACCGTTCTGCGGCGCCTGGCACTGCGGCGGACCTCGACCGCGCTCGTCGCGGAGTGGTGGGACGGCTGGGCGGTCGTGCTGCGCTGCTGACTCCGGGTGCGGAGCGGTCGGTCGGCGGACACGCCCCGACGTTACCCGCTGGAGCAGGGGAAGTCCCGCCCCGGGCGGCCCCGGGACGGGCGCGGGCTTGATCCACGGAACAGGGAGCACCATTTGAACGACTAATGCCCCACACCTGTGGACAACTTTTTCCGCCGGCCGGCGATGACGGGCATTCTGATGCCGTACGGAAAGGGCTCGCCGGATTCGGTGCCGGTGGGACCGGTGAACGGGCGGAACGCGTACGGAGCGTGAACCGAGCGCGGACGGAACGGTGTACGAACGGGGGCGGATGATGCATCCGGTGGTGAAGCCTGCGCTTCGGCAGGCATGGCGGGACCTGCGTTATGTGCAGTTCGGGGTGACGGCGGCGCATGCCGTGGTGATGGGGCCGGTCGACACGGCGACCGGCAGCCTGCTGTCGCTGTTCGACGGTACGCGGGGGCTGCCCCGGCTGCGCCAGGAGGCCCGGGCCATAGGACTGCCCGACGGCCATGTCGACGCGTTGCTGGAGCGGCTGGCGGAGGCGGGCCTGGTGGACGACGTGACGGGCGGCGGGCCGACGGCGGCCGCGCTGCGGAAACGGACGGCAGCGTACGAACGGCTGCGCCCCGACCTGGCGTCGCTGTCGGTGGTCCATCCCGAACCGGGCGGCGGGGCGGCCCGGTTGGCCGCCCGCGGCGCGATGCGGGTACAGGTGCGGGGCGCGGGCCGGGTCGGTGCGACGCTGGCGGCCGTGCTGTCCGCCTCCGGGGTGGGTCAGGTGGAGGTGCTCGACGGAGGGCGCGTGGAGCCGTGGGACGTGGCGCCGGGCGGGGTGCCCGCGGAGGCCGTGGGTGAGCGCAGGTCCGTGGTCGCGCAGCAGCTCGTGCGCCGGTCCGCCCCGAGCAGGGCGCGGCGAACGCCGCGTCGGCCCGAGGGCGGACCACCGGAGCCCCCTCCGCTCTCCTTGGTGATCGTCGCGCCGCGCGACGGCCTCGCGGCGTACGTGCCGGATCCGGGGACCGCCGAGGACTGGATGACCACCGGGACTCCCCATCTGTACGCGGGTGTTGTCGAGGCGTCCGGCGTGGTGGGTCCTCTGGTGCTGCCCGGGGGCTCGGCGTGCGCGAACTGTCTGGCGCTGCGGCGGGCCGACCGGGATCCGGTGTGGCCGAGAATGACGGCCCAGTGGCGGACCCCCCGCCACCGGGTTTCGGGCCCGGGGCCGTGCGACCTCGGGCTCGCCACGACGGTCGCCGGCTTGGCCGCCTCGCACGCCCTGTCGTTCCTGGACGGTGAACTGCCCGCCGGCACTGGGGCGCGCTGGGAACTGTCGATGCCGCTGCTCGAGTGGCGATCGCGGCAGATCCGGGCCCATCCGGACTGCCCCTGCGGGGCCGCTGGGCAGACTGAGGGGGAGCGCGCCTCGGGGGCGGGAACGCCGCACGACACAATGACCCGGGTATCAGCGTCGACGGAGCAGTGCCAGATGGCGGACTCGGCACGGCAGCTGGGAATTGGAGGGGCGCATGTCTGATCTTCCCCGGAAGGCGGTCACCCGTACGGCCAAGTTGGCCGCTCTGCCACTGAGCTTCGCCGGCCGTGCCACATGGGGGCTGGGCAAGCGGATCGGCGGCAAGTCAGCGGAGATCGTGGCGCGAGAGCTGCAACAGCGCACGGCGGAGCAGTTGTTCAAGGTGCTCGGCGAGCTGAAGGGCGGTGCGATGAAGTTCGGGCAGGCGCTGTCCGTCTTCGAGTCGGCCCTGCCCGAGGAGGTGGCCGGGCCCTACCGGGCCGCACTGACGAAGCTTCAGGACGCCGCGCCCCCGATGCCGACGCGCACGGTCCACGAGGCGCTTGCGGAGCGGCTGGGCGAGGACTGGCGCGAGCTCTTCCTGGAGTTCGAGGACAAACCGGCGGCCGCCGCGTCCATCGGCCAGGTCCACCGCGCGGTCTGGCACGACGGGCGCGAGGTCGCGGTGAAGGTCCAGTACCCGGGAGCGGGCGAGGCGCTGCTCTCGGACCTGTCCCAGTTGAGCCGCTTCGCCAGGCTGCTGGGGCCGCTCATCCCGGGCATGGACATCAAGCCGCTGATCGCCGAGCTCCACGACCGGGTCTCGGAGGAGCTGGACTACGAGTTGGAGGCCCAGGCCCAGCGGGAGCACGCGGCGGAGTTCGCGGGCGACCCCGACGTGGTGGTGCCCGATGTGGTGCACCAGGCCGACCAGGTGCTGGTCACCGAGTGGATCGACGGGACACCGCTGGCAGAGGTGATCAGCGGCGGTACGCAGGAGCAGCGCGACCGTGCCGGCCAGCTGCTGGCCCGCTTCCTGTTCTCCGGCCCCGCCCGGACGGGCCTGCTGCACGCCGACCCGCACCCCGGGAACTTCCGGCTGCTGCCCGCCGCCGATGCGGCGGAGGGCGAAGGGGATCCGGCCGAATGGCGGCTCGGTGTGCTGGACTTCGGCACGGTGGACCGGCTGCCCGGCGGACTGCCCAGGACCATCGGCGACTCGCTCCGGATGACGCTGGAGGGAGAGGCCGAGGCGGTCTACGGGGTCCTGTGCGAGGAGGGCTTCGTCAAGGAGTCGATCGACCTCGACCCGGACGCGGTGCTGGAGTATCTGCTGCCGATCATCGAACCCGCGGATGCGGACCGGTTCACCTTCTCCCGCGGCTGGATGCGGACCCAGGCGGCACGGATAGCCGATCCCCGTTCTCCCGCGCACCAGTTGGGCAAACAGCTCAATCTGCCGCCGGCCTATCTGCTGATCCATCGTGTGACGTTGAGCACGATAGGCGTGCTGTGCCAGCTGAACGCGACCGTGCGGCTGCGGGACGAACTGGAGTCCTGGCTGCCCGGTTTCCTGGCGGGCGCCGAGAGCGGCATCGACACCGAGGCCGACGCGGAGGCCGTGGCCGGCGGCATGGTGGCGGAGGCCTGACCCTTTCCCGTCCGGTCGGACGCGGCACGCCCCCCGGCCTCCGGTCGGCCGGGGGCGTGGGCGTCCGGCCGGGAGCACGGCGCCCGGCCGGAGGGGCGTTCACCACCAGGACGAGTCGAGCCGCCCCTCGATGGCCCTGATATTGGCGCGTGCGCACTCCTCGCAGAAGTAGTGCCGCCGCCCGTTCTCGACGGAGCAGGTCCAGGTGGGAGGAGTGCCGTCGGCGACCGCGCCGCACCGGGAACACACGACGTTCTCGGCACCCGGCTGCGCAGGGTGATGAGTCTGTTCGTCCACCACGTGACGATAACCCCGTAGGGCGTGCGGGAGAGGGCAACGCACCGCGGGGGCCGGTCCCTCGGACCGGCCCCCGCGAGAGGCGCTGATGAGTGCGGACGGCCGGGCCGGCGTCGTCGGACGGCGGCCTGACGGCCTGGTTACTGCATGACGGCCATGGCCAGCGCGCGGCGGGCGCGCAGGGACGCGCGCTCGGCACGCCGCTGCATCCGCCGAGCGGTCGCCAGGCGCTGGGCCCGGCGCTCCGCGTCGGCTTCCCGCAGGCGCTCGTGCATATGCGCACGGGCCAGGGCTTCTGGGATGAGTTGCATTTCACGGGTCCTGTTCTGACGCGAGGCGTTCGCGCCGATGGTGGTGACGTCTGAGGTCGCGGAGCCGGACGGCTCGCTGGTGGAAGAGGTCATCGGGGCCTGCTTCTGGGGGTCGTGCGTGAGGGGACGGTCGACGGTGCCTGGGTGCGCGTTCATGCCGCGACCGGGTTCTTGCGCGGGCGGCCACGCGGCCGCTTGCGGGCGACGACCACACCCTGGACGAAGAGCTCTCCGCCCCAGACACCCCACGGCTCACGCCGCTCCTTGGCACCGGCGAGGCAGGCCTCGACCAGCGGGCAGGTACGGCAGAGGGACTTGGCGTACTCGACGTCCGCGGGCGACTCGGCGAAGAAGACCTCCGGGTCGTAGGAACGGCAGGGGACGGGTACGCCGAGGTTCTCGATGGCGTCGTCGAGCGCGGTGAGCGCGGTGAGGGGGGTCAAGGTGGAGTCCTCCGTGAGACCGGGCGGGGGGATCGTTTGGGAAGGCGGTACGGACGGGGCGTGCGCTTCGAGTTGCACGGTGGTGTTTTCCTCGTCTGTTCGTTCCGGTCGGTGGACCGGGCTTCGGCTGGTACCGGGTCTTGCTGGTCCCGAGGCCCCTTCGCTCTGTTTCCTCATCGGGGAAAACAGAAGGGCCGCGGATCCCGGGTGGGGTTCCGCGGCCCTGAAGGCGCCGGCCTGATGCTGGATCAGGCTGGATCACTCCAGGGTTCGAGCCCACGGAAGGCCCACATCGTGTGGTGCTGCGTCGTCTGCTTCTGGGTTCCGGCACTGGCCGCCGCGAGGGCATAGGCCTGGGCCTCTGCCGCCACTACTCCTGCTTCCAGTGCCTTGGTCGGTCGCTCATTGCGCTCCCGGACGGGCAGACCCGCGCCGGGGGCGACCGGACGGGCGGCCGCGAAGCCGGACAGACCGGTGCCAATGAACGCCGAACCGGAGAGGCCGAGCGAGCAGGCGGAGACGACCGAGCGATCGGTCATTTCGACGGTCGTGCGGATGAAGCTGGTGTTGATGCTGATCACTGGAATCGCCTCCTCTCGGCGTCTCGGGGACCGGCCGGGGCCGATCACGCGTATTCGGATAAGTACAGCACGGCAACAGGGCTTCGGAGAAGCCGCCGTTCCCGTGGTTAAGAACCTATGGGGACGACCGGCGCGCGCGCAAACCATTTTCTCGACGAGTTTGCATCAGTCGTCCTCAGCGCTTCCGCCGACCTCCTGGCCTGCGCAAATGGCCAGGACATCGGCGCCGAAGCGGTCGAGCTTGCGTCCGCCGACCCCCGAGATCCCGGCGAGCTCCCCCTCGGTGCCGGGCACGGTCTCGGCGATCGCCATGAGGGTCTTGTCGGTGAAGACGCAGTACGCCGGCTGGCCCAGCTCCCTGGCCTGCTCCGAGCGCCACTCGCGCAGACGCTCGTACAGCGCCTCGTCCATGTCGGACGGGCAGTCCTCACAGCGCATCAGCTTCATCTCACCGGCGTCGGTGAGCGTCTTGCCGCACACCCGGCACAGCACCGGACCGCGTCGCTTCCGGCGGCCTCCGGCGCCTCGCTCGATTCCTCCGGCGCCACCGGCCGTTCGGGTGCCTGGGGCCGCGGAGCCGGGCCTGAGCCCGTTCAGGAAGCGGGTGGGGCGGCGGGACGCGCGGCCGCCGGGCGAGCGGGAGAGCGCCCAGGAGAGCGACAGATGGAGCCGGGCGCGGGTGACGCCGACATAGAGGAGCCGGCGCTCCTCCTCGACCTGCTCGTCCGTCTTGGCGTACGTGATCGGCATCATCCCCTCGGTGAGCCCGACCAGGAAGACGGCGTCCCACTCCAGGCCCTTGGCCGAGTGCAGGGAGGCCAGGGTGACGCCCTGGACGGTCGGGGCGTGCTGGGCGGCGGCGCGCTCGTCGAGCTCGGCGACGAGATCGGCCAGTCCGGCCCCGGGCCGGACCCGGGCGAAGTCCTCGGCCAGCCGGACGAGGGCGGCCAGCGACTCCCAGCGGTCGCGCACCGCACCCGACCCGGCGGGGGGCTCGGTGGTCCAGCCCTTGGTGGACAGCACGGCCCGGACCTGCGAGGGCAGGTCCTCCGCGTCGTCCAGCAGGGCGTCGTTCCCCCCGGCGCGGGCCGCTCCCCGCAGCGCGACACCGGCCTCCCGGACCTCGGCACGCTCGAAGAACCGCTCCGCGCCGCGCAGCTGGTAGGGCACGCCCGCGTCGGCGAGGGCCTGCTCGTAGACCTCGGACTGGGCGTTGACCCGGAACAGCACGGCGATCTCGCCGGCCGGGACGCCCGCGGCGATCAGGTCGCGGATCCGGCGGGCGGTGCCCTCGGCCTCGGCGGGCTCGTCCCCGTACTCCGTGTAGGACGGCTCCGGGCCGGGATCGCGCTGCGAGACCAGTTCCAGCCGGTGCTCGGCGGCGCGGCCGCGCGCCTGTCCGAGCAGACCGTTGGCCAGGTGGACGACCTGGGGGGTCGACCGGTAGTCGCGCACCAGCTTGACCACCGTCGCCTGGGGGTGACGCGTGCGGAAGTTCAGCAGATGGTCCGGGGTGGCTCCGGTGAAGGAGTAGATCGTCTGGCTGGCGTCACCGACGACGCACAGGCTGTCCCGGTCGCCGAGCCACAGCTCCAGCAGCCGCTGCTGGAGCGGCGACACGTCCTGGTACTCGTCCACCACGAAGTGCTGGTACTGGCGGCGGATCTGGTCGGCGATGTCGTGGCGGTCCTGGAGGATGCCGACGGTGAGCAGCAGCACGTCCTCGAAGTCGATCACCGAGCGGTCGCGCTTCAGCTGCTCGTACAGCGCATAGATCTGGCCGATCTCCGCGGGGTCGCGCGGCGCGTCCCTGAGGGACTTGGCGACGGCGGCGGGATAGTCGGCGGGGACGGTCTGGGTGACCTTGGCCCATTCGATCTCGCTGGTCACGTCCCTGAGCTCATTGCGGTCGAGCCGGATCCGGCAGCGGGCGGCAGCCTCGGCGACGAGCTGGATCTTGCGCTCCAGCAGCCTCGGAACCTCCCCGCCGACTGCTTTCGGCCAGAAGTACTGGAGCTGCCGCAGGGCCGCCGAGTGGAACGTGCGGGCCTGGACGCCGCCCGCGCCGAGCTGCCGCAGCCGTCCGCGCATCTCCCCCGCGGCACGGTTGGTGAACGTGACGGCCAGCACGCTCGCCGGCTGGAGTATCCCGGCGCGCACTCCGTAGGCGATGCGATGGGTGATCGCACGCGTCTTGCCCGTGCCGGCGCCGGCCAGGACGCACACCGGGCCGCTCAGGGCGGTCGCGACCGCCCGCTGCTCGGGGTCGAGCCCGTCGAGCACCGCGTCCGCGGACTCGGGGACCTGAGGGAAGAGGGAGGAGTGCGTTGCTGCTGTCACCCCGCCATGCTGCCAGGTCCCGCGAGATCACCGGGACGGTTGTCCACAGGGGGAGGGGATCGGTCGTACCGGTACGGGAATGGTGGCGGGGTCGCGTGCGTTCACCTCCCGGAAACCCCCCCGTGGGGCAGCCATCCCCACCGGCCCAGAGGAGCGGGAGAAGGACATGCAGGGAACTCTGACGATGTACAGCACCACCTGGTGCGGCTACTGCCGGCGGCTGAAGAGCCAGCTGGACCGTGAGGGGATCTCGTACGTCGAGATCAACATCGAGGAGGACCCGCAGTCGGCCGCGTTCGTCGAGAAGGCGAACAACGGCAACCAGACCGTCCCGACCGTCCTCGTGGTGCCGCCGAACGGCGGCGAGAACATCGTCATGACGAACCCCAGCCTGGCCCAGGTGAAGCAGGCTCTCGCGAGCTGACGCACCGGGCCCGCACCGACCGCGCCCCCTCGGGTGAGAACCCGGAGGGGGCGTCGTCGTACCGGAGCGCGGCCGCCTCGTGCGCTCCGGTTCGCCTTCCGCGTCCGCTGCGGAGGGCGCGGAAGGCGAAGCGCCTCAGGCGGGGGAGCCCGGCTTCGGCAGGGGCTTGCCGTACCAGAGCTCGATCAGCCGGGAGGCGATCGAGATGCCGTACGGGGGAAGGACCTCCCCGGACTCGAACGCGGCGCACAGGTCCTCCCGGGAGAACCAGCGGGCCTCGTGGATCTCCTCGCCGTCCACGCAGATCTCGGACGAGGTGGCGCGGGCCATGAAGCCGAGCATCAGGCTGTACGGGAAGGGCCACGGCTGGCTGGCGACGTACTCGACGTCGCCGACGGTGACGCCGGCCTCCTCGTGGACCTCGCGGATCACCGACTGCTCGATGGACTCACCGGGCTCGACGAAGCCGGCGAGGGTGGAGAAGCGGCCCTCCGGCCAGTGGACCTGGCGGCCGAGCAGCGCGCGGTCCTCCTCGTCGGTGACGAGCATGATCACTGCGGGGTCGGTGCGCGGGTAGTGCTCGGCGCCGCAGGCCGGGCAGCGGCGGATGTGCCCGGCGGCCGCGATGACGGTCCGTTCGCCGCAGCGGGAGCAGAAGCGGTGGAGCCGCTGCCAGTTCTCCAGGGCCACCGCGTGGACCATCAGCCCCGCGTCCCTGGGCGACAGCAGCAGACCGGCCTCGCGCAGCCCCGCGGGGCGGGCGGACTGGTCCATACGGCCCGGGAGGGAGTCCTTCTGCAGGGCGAAGTAGCTGACGCCGTCCTCGTCGGTGCCGAGGAAGTACCGGTGGGTCTCGGTGGGGGGTGCCTCGAAGGCCGGGGTCGTCACCAGTTCGGTACGGCCGTCGGGGGTGTCGTCGATCAGCACCTGCCCGCCGGAGACGACGAACACGCGTGTCGCCGGGTGGCTCCACGCCGCCGCCAGCCATGCCTCGTCGAGTCGGTGGTGCGCGGCGCGGTCGATGCCGCTGGGCGCGGTGAGGCCGATGGGACGGCCGTCGGCGATGTGATCGAAGGTGCTCACAGGTGCTTCCCACTCCCCCGGATGTGACCGGTTTTCTGCGGATGACCGGTTGTCTGTCAGTGGAGGGCGCCGGCCAGGTCGCCCCACAGGTACGCGGCGGTTTCGACGCCCTTCAGCAGCAGTGCCAGCTCGACCTTCTCGTTGGGCGCGTGCCAGCCGTCGGACGGTACGGAGATACCCAGGAACAGCACCGGCGCGCCGAGCACGTCCTGGAGGTCGGCGGCGGGTCCCGAGCCGCCCTCCCGCGTGAAGCGGATCTTCTGCCCGTCGAAGGCGCGGCTCATCGAGCGGGCGAGCGCCTGCAGGGCGGGGTGGTCGAGGGGCGTGAGGCACGGCCGGGTCGCCGCACCGAACGCGATCTCGTGGCGGATTCCGGCGGGCACCCGGGACGCGATCCAGGCGCGGACCGCGTCCTCCACCCGGTCCGGGTCCTGGCCGGCGACCAGCCGGAAGGAGAGCTTCAGCCGGGCCGAGGCCGGAATGATCGTCTTCCCGCCGGGGCCCTGGTAGCCGCCGCCGATGCCGTTGACCTCGGCGGTCGGACGGGTCCAGATGCGTTCCAGGGTGGTGTGGCCGGCCTCGCCGAGCGTCCCGTACGACTTGGCCGTGCGCAGCCACTCTGCTTCGTCGAACGGCAGCTCGGCGAGGAGTTCGCGCTCGGTCGCGGTCAGCTCGCGGACACCGTCGTAGAAACCCGGAATCGCCACCCGCTCGTCCTCGTCGTGCAGCGCCGCGACGATCCGGGCGGCGACGGTGGCCGGGTTGGGCACGGCGCCGCCGAAGGAACCCGAGTGGATGTCCTGGTCCGGTCCGTGCAGGGCGATCTCGCAGTCGGCGAGGCCGCGCATGCCGGTGCACACGGTGGGCGTCGTCTCCGACCACATGCCCGTGTCGGAGACGATCACGACGTCGGCCGCGAGCCGGTCCCGGTGCTGCTCGACCAGGGCGCGGAAGTGCGGGGAGCCGGACTCCTCCTCGCCCTCGACGAGGAGCTTGAGGTGGACGGCCGGGCTCGTGCGGCCGGTGGCGGCGAGGTGGGCGCGTACGCCGAGGGTGTGGAAGAGGACCTGCCCCTTGTCGTCGGCGGCGCCTCGGCCGTACATCCGGCCGTCCCTGACGACCGGATCGAACGGATCGGTGTCCCAGCCGTCCTCACGGGCGGCGGGCTGCACGTCGTGGTGGCCGTAGACGAGCACCGTGGGGGCGTCCGGATCGTCGGACGGCCATTCGGCGAAGACAGCCGGAGCGCCTTGGGGCGCGCCCGGCGCGGCCAGGGGGACCTCCCAGACCTCGGCGGTCGGGAACCCGGTCCCGGTGAGCTTCGCCGCCAGCCACTCCGCGCTGCGCCGTACGTCCTTGTCGTGCTCCGGCTGCGCGGAGACGGACGGGATGCGCAGCCACTCGGCGAGGTCGCCGAGGAAGGCCTCGCGGTGCTGCGCTATGTACGTACGGACGGCGTTGTCCGGGGTGTCGCTCATGGCCTCGAGCCTATCCGGCGCCGGGGGCGGTCCCGCCGACCGCCCGGTCGGGGACGGACCGGGGCCCGGTGCCGTCGGGCGGGGGGTCTCCGCGCGGAGCATCGGACGGGCCCCCGCGGGCGGGACCGTCGCCGGACGGGGCCCCGCCGGACGCCGGGCGGTCGTCCAGGAGGATCCGCTCGAGGCCGGCCCTGTCGGGCAGCGCGGTGGGACGGACGACCTCTCCGGTGCGGACATGGACGAACGCCGCGCCGACGGACTCGGGCGGGAGGCCGTGCTGCTCGGCCCAGGCGAGGCGGTAGACGGCGAGCTGGAGCGGATCGGCGTCGCGGCCGCGGCCGGTCTTCCAGTCCACGATCTCGAAGGCACCCGTCGTCCCGTCGCGGTACACGGCGTCGATCCGGCCCCGGATGACCCTGCCCGCCAGGCTGACCTGTACGGGGGCCTCCAGCCGGTACGGGACACGGTCGGCGTACGGCGTGCGCTCGAACGCCTCCTTGAGCGCGGCGAGCTCGCGCTCGTCCTCGATGACGGCGTCGTCCGGGTCGCCGCCGGGCAGTTCGTCCGGCCCGAGCATCGGCAGCGGCAGTTCCTCGAAGCGCGCCTCCACCCAGGCGTGGAAGCGGGTGCCCCGACGGGCGGCGCGCTGGGGCGGACGGGGCATGGGACGCGCCAGTTCCCGGGCGAAGCCGTCAGGGTCGGCGGCCAGCCGCAGCAACTGCGACGCCGACAGCGACGCCGGCAGGGGGACCTCGCGCACGGATGCGCGGGCCCGGCGGAGCTCGCCGGTGAGCGCTTCGAGATCGCGGTCCCAGGAGGCGATGACGCGGGCGTCCTCGGGCGTGAGGGGCTCGGCACGCTGAGCGGGCAGCCGGGGGTGGGGCAGGGAACGGGGGCGGGCGGTGGGGTCGTCGCCGTCGTACGGGGCGCCGGGGGCGAGCCCGCCGGGCGTGAGCCCGCCGGGCGTGAGCCCGCCGGGCGTGAGCCCGCCGGGCGTGAGCCCGCCGGGCGTGAGCCCGCCGGGCGTGAGCCCGCCGGGCGTGAGCCCGCCGGGCGT
Organism: Streptomyces sp. HUAS CB01; assembly: GCF_030406905.1. Lineage (NCBI taxonomy): Bacteria > Bacillati > Actinomycetota > Actinomycetes > Kitasatosporales > Streptomycetaceae > Streptomyces > Streptomyces chengbuensis. The sequence continues at coordinate 5,138,806 of NZ_CP129137.1, read as the reverse complement.
GAGCCCGCCGGGCGCGGGAGCCGAAGGCTCATGGGGCTCTCCGGGCGCCCCGGGAACGGGGGCGGCGGAGCCGGGGGCTGCGGGGGCGCCGGGGGCCGCCGACTCGTCGGATGCGGGCCTTTCCGACTCGTGGTCGCCGGACGCGGGGTCGCCGGGGGCTCCGGGCGCGCCGGACGCGGGCCTTTCCGACTCGTGGTCGCCGGACGCGGGGTCGCCGGGGGCTCCGGGCGCGCCGGACGCGGGCCTTCCGGATTCGGGGGCCGAAGGCTCGTGGGGCTCTCCGGGCGCCCCGGCGGGCGCGATGCGCCCCGGGGCTCCGGGGAGTGCGAGGTCCGCGCCGAGCAGGCCGGCGGCCCTGTCGTCCTCGTCGGGCACGACGCCGGCGTCCTCGCCGTCCTCGCCGTCCTCACCGGGCCACGGCTCGTCCGGCCACGGTTCGTCGTCGGGTTCCGTGAGGTCCTCGGGCCAGAGGTCCTCGTCGGACGGGTCGTCAGGGAGGGCGCCGGTGGCTCCGGCCGGCGCAGTGCCCTCGAAGTCGAAGAGGTCGAACCCGTGGCGTCCGGGCGATCCCGGAGGCCCGTCGTCGAGCACGGCCGGGGGCCGGCCCGGACCCGCCATGGCGCCGGTGCCGGTGCCGGTCATCAGCGCCAGATGGGCCAGCACCGTGTCCGCGGCCGCCCGGCGGCGCGCGGTCGCCGTGGGATCCAGCGGAAGCGGCCACGCCTGCTCCGCCGTCGCGGCGCGGAGCGCCGGGTTCTCTGCGTCCTCCTCCGGTTCCTCGGCCCACGCCTCGATCTCGCCGAAGCCCGCGGCGCAGTGGTCGTACAGCGCCTCCAGGAACGCTGACGGGCCGCGACGGCGCTTCTGGGTCGGGCCCCACCAGTGGGCCGAGCCGAGGAGCAAAGACCGAGGGCGGGTGAACGTCACATAGCCCAGCCGGAGTTCCTCCGTGTGCTGGTGCTCCTTCATCTCCTCCTTGTAGGCCTTGAGGCCCTTCGCGTCCCAGGCGGTGACGCCCGGCAGGGTCGCGGCGTCGCCGCGCAGCGCATGGGGCAGGACCTTGGCCTGGGAGGTCCAGGACTCACGGGAGCGGGTGCTGGGGAACTGGTCGGCGACCAGCCCGGGGACCGCGACGACGTCCCACTCCAGCCCCTTGGACTTGTGGGCGGTGAGCACCTTCACGGTGTTCTCGCCGCCGGGCAGCGCGTTGTCGAGGCCCTTCTCGTACTGCTCGGCCGTCCGCAGGAAGCCGAGGAAGGCCAGCAGCGTCGCCTCGCCGTCGAGCGAGGCGAAGGACGCCGCGACGTCGAGGAAGCCCGCGAGGGTCTCACGGCGGCGGGCGGCCAGGGCGTGGGGCGAGGCGGAGAGTTCCACGTCCAGGCCGGTGGTGGCCAGAACGCGGTGGAGGACGTCCATCAGCGGGTCGGCCAGGGAGCGCCGCAGGTCGCGCAGTTCGGTGGCGAGGCGGGCGAACCGCACCCGGGCCTCGGCGGAGAACGGCAGGCCGTCGTCCGGTCCGGCCTGTTCCAGGAAGGTGTCGAGGGCGTCGGCGAGCGAGACCACCTCGGCCGGGTCGGTGCCCTCGACGGCGGCGGCGAGCCGCTGGTCGGCGTCCGCGCCGCCGTCGTCGCCGGAACGGTGGACCAGCAGGCGGGCCCGGCGCCCGAGCAGGGCCAGGTCGCGGGCGCCGATGCGCCAGCGCGGCCCGGTGAGGAGCCGGACGAGCGAGGCGTTCGCGCCCGGATCCTGGAGCACCTCGCACACCGCGACCAGGTCGGCGACCTCCGGCAGGTGCAGCAGACCGGAGAGGCCGACGACCTCCACGGGGACGTCCCGGGCGACGAGCGCGCCCTGGATCGCCGCGAAGTCCCCCGCCGTGCGGCACAGCACCGCGATCTCGCCCGGCTCCTTGCCCGTGCGGACGAGATGGGCGATCGAGTCGGCGAGCCAGTCGATCTCCTCGGCGTGGGTGGACAGAAGGGCGACCCGCACGGAGCCGTCCCGCTCCGCCCCGGGCGCGGGCCGCAGCGCCTCGACGCCCTCGTGGCGGGCGCGCAGCGGCTCGGCGAGGCCGTTCGCGAGGTCGAGGAGCCGGCCGCCGCTGCGTCGGTTCTCGCTCAGGGAGAAGCGGGTGGCGGGGCGGCCGTCGGCGTACGGGAAGTGCTCGGGGAAGTCGTCGAGGTTGGCGACGGACGCACCGCGCCAGCCGTAGATCGCCTGGCAGGGGTCGCCCACCGCGGTCACGGGATGGCCCGCGCCCTCGCCGGGCGGGCCGTCTGGGGCGGCACCCCTGCCGAACAGGCCCGCGAGCAGCAGGCGCTGGGCCACGGACGTGTCCTGGTACTCGTCCAGCAGGACCACCCGGAACTCGTCCCGCAGGATGCGGCCGACCTCGGGGCGGGTGAGCGCGAGCCGTGCGGACAGGGCGATCTGGTCGCCGAAGTCGAGGAGGTCCCGGGAGCGCTTGGCCTCGCGGTAGCGCACGACGAGGTCGAGCAGCTCCCGGCGGGCGGCCGCCGCCTCGGGGACCTTGCGCAGGTCCGCGTTGCCGAGCTTGACGCTCTCCAGTTCGCTCAGGAGCGCGGAGTCGTGCGCGCGGAGTGCCTCCGGGGCAACGAGGTGCTCGGCCAGTTCCGCGTCGAGCGCGAGCAGGTCGCTGACGAGGGTGGGGAAGGACCTGGTCAGCGCGGGGTAGGGGCCCGGGGCCTCGCGCAGCACGCGTGCGGCGAGCTGGTGGCGCGTGGCGTCGGCGAGCAGCCGGGAGGTCGGCTCCAGACCGATGCGGAGGCCGTGGTCCGTGAGGAGCCGTCCGGCGAAGGCGTGGTACGTCGAGATGCTGGGTTCGCCCGGCGGATCGTCCGGGTCGATCACGTCCGGGTCGGTCACCCCGGCCCGGACGAGGGCCGTGCGGACGCGCTCGGCGAGCTCGCCCGCGGCCTTGTTGGTGAAGGTCAGCCCGAGGACCTGCTCGGGGGCGACCTGGCCCGTGCCCACCAGCCACACCACCCTGGCGGCCATCACCGTCGTCTTCCCGGACCCCGCCCCGGCCACGATGACCTGCGGCGCGGGCGGCGCGGTGATGCAGGCCGTCTGCTCCGGGGTGAACGGGATGCCGAGCAGCTCCTTGAGCTGCTCGGGATCGGTGATGCGTGCGGACACCCCAGAGAGGCTAACGGCGACCACCGACAGTGCCGGCCGCCGGTGGTCCCGCGCGGGTGGGCTCCCGGGGTCGTCCGCGATCCCCCCGCGACCGCGCGGTGGGCTCCGGCGGGCGTGCGTACCCCGGCGGACGCCGCCTCGTGGCCACGGGGTCTCCCGCCGTCATTCGACGATGTGGCGTCCTTCGGGCCGGGCGCTGCACGAGGAGCGGAAGGCGCAGTGCTCGCACTGGGAGCCGGTGCTGGGGGTGAAGCGTTCGTCGAGGACCCGGCCGGCGGCGGTGGCGAGCAGGTCCCCGACCCATTCGCCGGAGAGCGGTTCCTGTGACTGGACGCGCGGGAGGGAGTCCCCGCCCTCCTTCTTGGGGGCGGCCTGGCGCAGCTGCACGAGTTCGGCGCCACCGGGCGCGGGGCGCCGGCCGTCGAAGACGTCGTCGACGGCGCCCTCGCGGACGGCGAGCTGGTAGACGGCGAGCTGGGGGTGGTGGGCGACCTCGTCCTTCGTCGGGGTCTGCTTGCCGGTCTTGAAGTCGACGACGTACGCCCGTCCCTGCTCGTCCTGCTCGACGCGGTCCATGGAGCCCCGGATGCGCACCTCGTACGGACCGGCTCCGAGGGTGACGTCGAAGTCGTGCTCGGTGGCGACGGGGGTACGGCCGCCCCGGTCCATGACGTGCCAGCGCAGAAAGCGTTCGAGCGCCGCGCGCGCGTGCTCCTTCTCCTGGGCGGACTTCCAGGGTGCGTCGAAGGCGAGGGCGTCCCACACGGAGTCGAGGCGTTCCATGAGGACGGCGAGGTCGGCGGGGGTACGGCCGGAGGCGACCTCGTCGGCGAGGACGTGGACGACGTTGCCGAAGCCCTGCGCGGCGGTGGCCGGGGCGTCCGCCCTGACCTCGCGCCCCAGGAACCACTGGAGGGCACAGGTGTTCGCGAGCTGGTCCAGGGCGCTGCCGGACAGGGTGACGGGGTGGTCGCGGTCGCGGAGGGGCACCCCGCTGTGCGTCGGGTCCTGAAGTCCCCACCAGCGGTACGGGTGTGCTGCGGGCACCAGCGGCTGGCCCTCGTCGTCCGTGAGCGCGGCGAGCCGGGCCAGCCGTCGTGCGGCGGCGTCGCGGAGCGCGTCGGAGGCCTCGGGGTCGACGGTCGTGGCCCTGAGCTCGGCCACCAGCGGGGCGACGGCGAGCGGCCGGCGCGGCCGGCCGGTGATGTCGCGCGGTTCGACGCCCAGCTCGGTGAGGAAGCGCGAGGGCTGGTCGCCGTCGTCGGAAGGGGCCTTGACGGCGGTGACCACGAGACGGTCCCTGGCGCGGGTGGCGGCCACGTAGAACAGCCGGCGTTCCTCGGCGAGCAGGGCGCCGGGGGTGAGCGGCTCGGCGAGTCCGTCGCGGCCGATCCGGTCGGCCTCCAGGAGGGAGCCGCGGCGGCGCAGGTCCGGCCAGAGGCCCTCCTGCACGCCGGCGACCACGACGAGCCCCCATTCGAGACCCTTGGCCCGGTGGGCGGTCATGAGTCGGACCGCCGCGGGGCGTTCGGGCCGGCGGGCGAGCGTGTCGGCGGCGATGTCCTGGGCCTCGACCTCGTCCAGGAAGTTCAGGGCACCACGTCCGCCGGTGCGCTCCTCGGCGCGGGCAGCGGTCTCGAACAGCGCGCAGACGGCGTCGAGGTCGCGGTCGGCGTTGCGGCCGGCCGGGCCGCCGCGCAGGGCGGCCCGCTCCAGGCGCTGCGGCCAGGGCGTGCCGGTCCACAGCTCCCAGAGGGCCTCCTCGGCGGTGCCGCCGCCGTCGAGCAGCTCACGGGCCTTGCGCAGCAGGACGCCGAGCCGCTGGGCGGCCCGGGCGTAGGCGGGGTCGTGCGCGGTCAGCCGCTCCGGCTCGGCGAGGGCGCGGGCGATGAGCACGTCGGAGGGGGGCGGCACACGGTTGCCCGCCGCCCGCTCCTCGTCACGGAGGGCGCGGCCGAGGCGGCGGAGATCGGCGGTGTCCATGCCGCCGAGGGGGGAGGTGAGGAGGGTGGCGGCGGTGTCGGGGTCGATGGAGGGCTCGTCCTGACGCGCGGATCCGGAGCCGGGAGCGGGAGCGGAACCGGCGTCCGGGGCGGTGGCCTCGTCCGCGCCGGTGCGCCCGTCCGGGCCGGTGGCCTCGTCCGAGCCCGGGCCGGAGGGGGAGGCGGGGGCCCCGCCGGCGTACCGGCCGCCGTCCGCTCCCCGGTCGGCGTCGTCACGGCCGCCCTCGTACGCACCGTCACCGTCGTCGTGGCGGCCGCCGACCCGCCGGTCTTCCTCCTCCCGCCCCTCGTCCGCGGCACCGCCGACGCCCCGGCCTTCATCGGCCGGGTCTTCCCCGTCCCGGCCTCCGCCCACGGCAGCGCCGCCGGAACCGTCACCGTCGCCGCCGGTCCCACCCGCGTCGGGGTCCCCCGTCGCAAGCGGCCTCGCGGCGGTCCGCAGGGCGGTCAGGAGGGGCGTCACCGCGGCCTCGTGACGCAGGGGGATGTCGTCGCCGTCCGTCTCGACCGGCACACCGGCCATGGTGAGCGCACGCCTCGTCGCCGGGAGACTGCGGTTGCCCGCGCGGACGAGGACCGCCATGTCGTTCCACGGCACGCCCTCCTCCAGGTGCGCGCGCCGCAGGATGTCGGCGACGTTGTCGAGTTCCGTGGAGGCGGTCGGGTAGGTGTACACCTCGACGCGGCCGCCCGCACGGGCCGCGGTCAGCTCGCGGTGGGCGCGGACCTTGTCCGAGGGCAGCCGGGGCAGCGGCATCCGCTGGGTGAGCAGACGGGTCGCCGACAGCAGGGCGGCCCCGGAACGGCGGGACGCCGTCAGGACCGCGACGCCGGCCGGCCGGCCGTCGCTGCGGCGGAAGACCGCGGGGAAGTCGAGGATGCCGTTCACGTCCGCGCCCCGGAAGGCGTAGATGGACTGGTCGGGGTCGCCGAACGCCACCAGGGTGCGGCCTGCCCCCTCCAGCGCTCGCAGCAGCCGGACCTGGGCCGGGTCCGTGTCCTGGTACTCGTCGACGAAGACGGCGTCGTACCGCTGGGCGATCTGCTCGCCGGTCCCCGGCCGCTCGGCGAGCAGCGACGCCCGGTGGACGAGTTCGGCGTAGTCGAGGACGCCCTGCAGATCCAGGACGTCCAGGTACTCGGCGAGGAAGGCCGCGGCGGCGCCCCAGTCGGGTCGTCCGGTGCGCCGGGCGAAGGCCGCCAGCGCGTCCGGGCCGAGGCCGAGTTCCCGGCTGCGGGCGAGGACGGCACGCACCTCGTCGGCGAAGCCGCGGGTGGTCAGGCACGCCCGCAGCTCGGCCGGCCAGCGCGCACCGGCCCGGCCTTCCCGTTCCAGGTCGAGCTGTCCGGCCAGCAGGTCGCGGACGGCCACGTCCTGCTCGGGCCCGGACAGCAGGCGCAACGGTTCGGCGAACAGGTCCGCGTCCTGGTGGGCCCGCACGAGCGCGTAGCAGAAGGAGTGGAAGGTCGTGGCCTGCGGCGCTCGTGCGCCGCCGAGCCGCACGGCCATCCGGTCGCGCAGTTCGACCGCGGCCTTCCGACTGAAGGTGAGCACCAGCAGCCGCTCGGGGTCCGCGCCGCGCTCGATCCGGGAGGCGACGGCCTCGACGAGGGTCGTCGTCTTTCCCGTGCCCGGTCCCGCGAGCACGAGCAGTGGCCCGCGCTCGTGGTCAACCACCGCGCGCTGCGAGGCGTCCAGGAGAGGGGGATCCACCGGGCCCGGCGAGGTACGCACCAGTCGGTACGCGCCCGGGGGCCTCCCCTTGCGCCCTTGCGGGCCCGGGGGGAACCCCTGCCGTACCCGACGGTGCGGTGTACGCCCGGTGGAGGAGGAGGAACTCACGTGGATCGCCGGTCCTGGTGGGTGTGCTGACGGTGGTGACGACGGGCCCGGTGCGGGAGCACGGGCGGGGCGGACGGACCTGGGGGCCGGTGGAAGAGGTGGCCGGCGGCGCGTGCGCCACCGGCTGTGGGGACGACGCTACGCCCGCGGGCGCCCCTGCCGCAGACGGACCGCTCGGGACCCCCGCCGACGGAACGCTCGGGACCGCCGCCGACGGAACGCTCGCGACCCGCACGGACACCGACCGCGAGCTCCGGACGTCTCATCGCGCCGCCGAATGGCGGAAGCTGTCAGATGTGAGCCCCTTCGCCCGCCCCGTCTGCCGCGGCACCGCCGTCCCAGCGGGCGCGCCGCATGTCCAGGCGCGGCACATGGCCCTCCGCGCCCGGCGGCGCCTGCCGCAGCGGGGTGCCCTCCGTGCGGTAGTGCTGCAGTGCCCGCAGCTCGTGGCCGGCCAGCAGGGCGCCGTCGGAGCGCACCACACGCCACCAGGGACCCACCCCTCCGTAGAGCGCCATCACCCGGCCGACCTGGCGCGGCCCGCCCTCGCCGAGCCATTCGGCGACGTCCCCGTACGTCATGACCCGGCCGGGCGGGATGTGCTCGGCCACCTCGAGCACCCGCTCCGCGTACTCCGGCAGTTCCGGCACCTCATCGCTCATCCGGCCCATCTTGCCCCATGCCACCGACAGCGGGCCGGGAGCGCCGTCCCTCGCATATATCAATGCAAAGAGGGGCAAGTACCCCAGCACGCACCTTCGCGTCGCACCCTGATGCCACCCTCCGTCGGTTCGCCATGCCACCATCGTCCGGGCGGTGACTGGTGATACGAGATCAAGAAGAGACCGACACGACGAAGGAGCTGGGCGTGCAGCCTCCCGCGGCGGCGAGCACCTCCGGCTCCGAGTCGCGCTCCGAAACCGCCGGACCGCACCAGGACCACCCCCGCGAACCCAGCCCGGAACCCCCCACGCAGCCCGCCCGGGACCAGGGCCGCGAGGGCGCACCGGCCGCCGCGCCCTCCCCTGCCGCCTCCGTGAGCCCCGCCCCGGCCGACCAGGCCCGAGGGCGCGGAGGGCACGCACGGCCCACCGCCTCCGCCCGCTCCGCGGCGGACTCCGGGCGCCGGGCGGCCGAGCACGAGCGGCGACGCACGGACGGCGGCTGCGCTGACGGCGACGACGTGGCCCACATCGACCGCCTCTCCGGCGACGAGCCCCTCCTGCCCGCACGTGTCCACCGCCCCTCCGACCTGACGCGGCTGCTCGCGGGCATCCTCGCGGTCGTCGTCGTCCTGGGCCTGGCCGCCTTCGCCCACGGCACGACCACCGGACTCGAATCGGACATCTCCAAGGGCACCGGCCAGGCTCCCGACCTCCTGGTGAAGCTCGCAGGGCTGATGTCGAGCATCGCCGTGCTCCTCGTCCCCGTCGCCTTCGCGATCGAGCGGCTGATCAAACGGGACGGGCTGCGCATCGCGGACGGTGTGCTCGCAGCCGTCCTCGCCCACGGGGTGACGCTCGCCACCGACCTCTGGGTCGCCAAGGCCGCGCCCGGCCAGATCCAGGACGCGCTGACCCAGCCCGCCTCGGGCGGCGGGCTCACCGACCCGGTCCACGGCTATCTCGCGCCCGTGATCGCGTACATGACGGCGGTCGGCATGGCACGGAGGCCGCGCTGGCGCGTCGCGTTGTGGGGCGTGCTGCTGCTCGACGCCTTCGCGATGCTCGTGGCCGGCTACACCACACCGTTCTCGATCATCCTGACCGTGCTGATCGGCTGGACCGTCGCGTACGGCACGCTCTACGCGGTCGGATCCCCGAACGTGCGGCCGACCGGCCAGACCCTGCTGGCGGGACTGCGGCACGTGGGCTTCCGCCCGGTCACGGCCATGCGCGCCGAGGACGTACCCGACTCCGCAGACCAGGGCGACCGCGGGCGGCGCTACCTCGTCACCCTGGAGGACGGGCCTCCGCTCGACGTCACCGTCGTCGACCGCGAGCAGCAGGCGCACGGCTACTTCTACCGGGTCTGGCGCCGGCTGACGCTGCGGGGCATCACCACCCGCCGCTCCAACCAGTCGCTGCGGCAGGCCCTGGAGCAGGAGGCACTCCTCGCCTACGCCGCCATCGCCGCCGGGGCCAACGCACCCAGGCTGATCGCCACGTCCGAACTCGGCCCGGACGCGGTCATGCTCGTCTACGAGCACCTCGGCGGCCGTTCCCTCGACTCCATCCCGGACGAGGAGATCACCGACGAGGTGGTCCACGGCGCGTTCCGGCAGGTACGGGCGCTGCAGTCGCGCCGTATCGCCCACCGCAGGCTCACGGGCGACGCCATTCTGGTGGATCGTTCCGGCAGGGTGGTGCTGACCGACCTGCGCGGCGGCGAGATCGCCGCCGGCGACGTGGTGCTGCGCATGGACATCGCGCAGTTGCTCACGACGCTGGGCCTGCGCGTCGGTGCCGAGCGTGCGGTCGCCGCGGCCGTCGAGGTGCTGGGGCCCGACGCGGTCGCGGACTGCCTGCCGCTGCTGCAGCCCATCGCGCTCAGCCGCTCCACCAGGGCCACCCTGCGGCGCCTCGCCCGGGAGCGGGCACAGGCCGAGCGGGAGGCGGTGCTGGCCACGGCCGAGTCGGCCCGGCAGGCCAGGACCGAGCAGGGCACCAGTGCGGCCGAGGACGACAGGAAGACGGTCCGCAAATCGCTGCGCGCCGAGAAGCAGGCCGAGAAGCGGGCCATGGACGAGGCGCTCGACGAGGCCCGCGAGGAGGACCTGCTCGCCCAGATCCGCCACCAGGTGCTGCTGATCCGCCCCCAGGCGCCGGTGGAGCCGGCCCGGCTGGAGCGGATCCGGCCGCGCACGCTGGTGAGTCTGATCGCCGGCGCCATCGCCGCGTACTTCCTGCTGTCGCAGCTCACGCAGACCAACCTCACCGTGGTCAGCCGGGCGCACTGGGGCTGGGTCGCCGCCGCGGTCCTGTTCTCGGCGCTGAGCTATGTGGCCGCCGCGATGAGCCTGCTGGGGTTCGTGCCGGAGCGGGTGCCGTTCCTGCGGACGGTCGTCGCGCAGGTCGCCGGCTCGTTCGTGAAGATCGTCGCACCGGCCGCCGTCGGCGGTGTCGCCCTGAACACCCGCTTCCTCCAGCGCTCCGGGGTCCGCCCGGGGCTCGCGGTGGCGAGCGTCGGCGCCTCGCAGCTCTTCGGTCTCGGCGCGCACATCCTCCTGCTGCTGGCCTTCGGCTACCTGACCGGCACGGAGAAGACGTCGTCGCTCACGCCGTCGAGGACGGTCATCGCCGGGCTGCTGACCGTGGCGGTGCTGGTGCTGGTGGTGACGGCGATCCCCTTCCTGCGGAAGTTCGTGGCGACGCGGCTGCGGTCCCTGTTCGCCGGCGTCGTCCCGCGGATGCTGGACGTGCTCCAGCGACCCGGGAAACTGATCACCGGCATCGGCGGCATGCTGCTGCTCACCGGCTTCTTCGTGATGTGCCTGGACGCCTCCATCCGGGCCTTCGACAACGGCGACCAGCAGCTCAGCTACGCCAGCATCGCCGTCGTCTTCCTCGCCGGAAACGCCCTGGGATCCGCGGCCCCGACACCGGGTGGCGTGGGCGCCGTCGAGGGCGCGCTGACCCTGGGCCTGATCGCCGTGGGGCTGCCGCCGGAGGTCGCGACCCCGGCCGTGCTGCTCTACCGGCTGATGACGCTCTGGCTGCCGGTGCTGCCGGGGTGGCTGTCCTTCAACCACCTCACCCGTAAGGGCGCCCTGTAGGTCGTACGGACCGGGCGGGACCGGACCGCGGCCCCGTCGGGCGGCCGCCGCCGACAGGCGGAGCTCCGCGCGGGGCCGCAGGATGGGGTCATGCCGACCTCCCCCACCGGCCGCCCCGGCGCCGGCCCCGACCCCGGCGGCGACGGCCGGGACAGCGACGCCCCCGGCCCGCCGGAGGGGCACGGCCCGGCGCCCGGTACGGACGACGCCGTACGGGACGGTGCCGGGCCCCCCGCGTCCGGGACCTTCCGCACCGAGGTCCCCGGCCGCCACAGCGGCGCCGCACGGCGTGCCGGCACCCTGCTCGCCGCCGCGACCGCCACCCTGCTCCTCGTCACCGCCGGCTGCTCCGACGGCGACGGCGGCGGCGGGAACGGCAGCGGGGAGCAGCGCGACCGGGACCTCGGCAGCCAGAGCCTCGACTGGAAGCCCTGTCCGGCCCCCTCGGAGGCCGAGGGCGGCGGCGCCGCTCCGTCGCCGCTGCCCGGCGGCACCACGTGGGAGTGCTCCTTCATGGAGGTCCCGCGCGACTGGGCGAAGCCGGACGGCGAGACCATCGAACTGGCCCTCATCCGGGCGAAGGCCCGTGACCAGGCCGGCCGGATCGGTTCGCTGATCTTCAACTTCGGCGGCCCCGGCGGCTCCGGCGTCAGCACGCTGCCCGCTGCGGCACAGGACTTCGAGCGGCTGCGCGCCCGCTACGACCTGGTGAGCTTCGACCCACGGGGCGTCGGCCGCAGCCAGCCCGTCGAATGCCTCGACGACCCGGAGCTGGACCAGTACTACGCCCAGGACGCCACCCCGGACGACAGTGCCGAGGAGAAGACGTACAGCGACAACCTGAACCGGTACGACTCCGCGTGCGAGGAGAACTCCGGTCCGGACCTCCCCCACGTCGGCACCGCCAACGCCGCACGGGACATGGACCTGATGCGCCAGGTCCTCGGCGACGACAAGCTCCACTACTTCGGCATCTCCTACGGGACGGAGCTCGGCGGCGTCTACGCCCACCTCTTCCCGGAGAACGTCGGACGGGCGGTCTTCGACGCCGTCGTCGACCCGACCAGCACCGCGGTGGAGGGCTCCCTCGGCCAGGCCAGGGGCTTCCAGCTGGCGTTCACCAACTTCGCGAAGGACTGCGTCGCGCGGGGGGACGCCTGCCAGCTCCCGGGCAGCACGCCGGAGGAGATCCAGCAGTTCGTGATCGACCTCCAGAACCGGCTGGAGAAGAAGCCGATCCCCGGCATCGGCGACCGCGAGCTCACCCAGACCCAGGCGACCAACGGCATCGCCCAGGCCCTCTACTCCAAGGAGTACTGGCCGCTGCTGGAGCAGGGGCTCGACGAGGCGGACGGGGGCGACGGCTCGCTGCTGCTCGCGCTGTCCGACGCGATGAACGGCCGCAACAGGGAGGGGCAGTACAGCAACCTCCAGGCGGCCAACGCGGCCATCAACTGCGTGGACTTCAAGGAGCGGTACTCGATGGAGCAGACGAAGGCGCGGCTCCCCGAGTTCCGCGAGGCCTCGCCGATCTTCGGCGACTACCTCGGCTGGGGCCTGATGGGCTGCAACCACTGGCCGGTGCCCGGACAGTGGGAGACACCCGACGTCAGCGCCACCGGCGCGGCCCCCATCCTCGTCATCGGCAACACCGGCGACCCGGCGACCCCGTACGAGGGCGCCCGGGCCATGGTCCAGGCGCTCGGCAAGGGCGTGGGGGTCGAGCTGACGTACGAGGGCGAGGGCCACGGCGCCTACAACAGCGGCAGCAAGTGCGTGGCGAGTGCGGTGGACCAGTACCTGCTGGACGGGAAGGTCCCGGCCTCCGGCACCGTCTGCCGCTGACGGGCGGCCGGATGCGCCCCCGCCGGCCCGGCACGGGTTCCCACCGTCACTGTCAGTGACGGCGCCTAGGATGGCGCAGCAGTGGACGGGACAGGGCGATGCACGGGGGGCAGTGATGTCTTTGCGTACGAGGTCGGCCGCGGCGGCCGTGGCGCTGGCGCTTGCCGGCGGGGCGCTCGCGGCCTGTGACGCGGGTGGTGGCGGAGAGGCGGACGGCAAGGGCCGGCCCGCGGCCTCCCTCCCGGTGAAGCAGGGCGACGCCGCCCAGGGGCTTCCCGCCGCGCTCACGGAGCAGCGTCCGCGGTGGCGGTCCTGCGCGGACGCGGAGGGCTGGACCTGCGCGTCGGTGAAGGTCCCGCTCGACTACGGCGCCCCGGAGGGCAGGACGATCTCGGTCGCGCTGATCCGCCGCCCGGCGCGGGACGAGGACCGACGCCTGGGCTCACTGCTGTTCAACTTCGGCGGCCCCGGGGTGTCCGGCATCGATCTGCTGCCCCGTGCGTCCGTGGAGTACGAGAAGCTCAACTCCCGGTACGACCTGGTCGGTTTCGATCCCCGCGGGGTGTCGGAGAGCTCGGGCGTCGTCTGCCGTGACGACGCGCGCACGGAGGAGGCCGCCGACCGCGTCGACCTCACTCCCGACACCGCCGCCGAGGAAGCGGCCTATTTCGCGGACGCCAGGGACTTCGGCCAGGGCTGCCAGCGCCGCGCGGGGGAGCTCCTCGCCCATGTGGGCACGGCGAACGCCGCACGGGACATGGATCTCGTCCGTCATGTCCTGGGCGACCGCAAGCTCAACTACTTCGGCATCTCGTACGGCACCCAGCTCGGCGGGACATACGCCCATCTCTTCCCGAAGAACGTGGGACGGACGGTGCTCGACGCCGTGGTCGACCCGACGGCGGACGCGGTGGGACACGCCCGCAACCAGACGACCGGCTTCCAGCGCGCCCTGGACAACTACCTCGCGAGCAGGGGCGAGGACCCGAAGCGGGGCACCGCACGGATAGCGGCGCTGCTGGAGCGGATCGACAGGAAGCCGCTGCCGGCGAGCGACGGCCGCGAGCTGAACCAGAGCCTCGCGCTCACCGGGATCGTGCTGCCCCTGTACGCGCAGAGCATGTGGCCCGATCTCACGGCGGCCCTGGAGGAGGCGGAGGAGCGCGGCCGCGGGACGAAGCTGCTGGCCCTGGCCGACTCCTACAACGACCGTGAACCGGACGGCAGTTACGGCACGCAGAGCCACTCGCAGCGCGCGATCTCGTGCGTGGACGCCAAGCAGCGTCCGGCACCGGCCGAGGCGAAGGCCCTGCTGCCGGAGTTCGAGCGGATATCCCCCGTGTTCGGCCCGTTCCTGGCCTGGGACACGGCGGGGTGGTGTGCGGACTGGCCGGTCCCCGGTGAGCACGAGACACCGGAGACGAGCGCGAAGGGCGCGGGCCCGATCCTGGTCGTGGGCACGACCGGCGACCCGGCGACGCCCTACGAGGGTGCTCGGCGGATGGCGGACGAACTGGGCGAGGGCGTCGGCATCCTGCTCACCAACAAGGGCGAGGGCCATGGCGGCTACACCCCGTCGAACGGGTGCGTGACGGGGATCGTGGACGGCTATCTGCTGGACGGCGAGGTCCCGGAGGACGGCAGGACCTGCGGCTAGGCCCCCGGCCCCGCGCCGGGCACGTCCTCCCGCCCCGGGCCCGCTCCGGGCGCGCCCTTCGCACCCCGCGCGCCGGCCGGGGCAGGCACAGGGGCCCGGTACCGCCGGGGCACGCGCGAGCGAGCCAGTGCCGCCAGGACCACGCACAGGGGTCCGGCACCGCCCGCACGCGAGACGGGGTCGGCCCTGCGCGCTCGCCCGCACACGCACCGTCGCCGGTAGCCCGTGCACCCGGTCGACGCATGCGGAAGGGCCGGCCCTTCCGGGCCGGCCCCTGCTCCGGAGCTCGGGTCCAGGCCGTGTTGCGAAAGTTCCGCCCGCAGGGCGGGGTCTGCGGCGTCTGGTGCGTGCGATCGCAAGACGGAGGATCATCCTCGTACTGAACGAACCTGGATGACTCCGACAACGCAGCGAGCGTGCCAGGCGTCGCGCGCCAGGAGGACTTTCGCAACCCGGCTAGTAGACCGGCTTCTCCGGCTCGATCTGGTTGACCCAGCCGATCACGCCTCCGCCCACGTGCACGGCGTCGGCGAAGCCGGCGGACTTGAGCACCGCGAGGACTTCCGCACTGCGGACGCCCGTCTTGCAGTGCAGGACGATCTTCCTGTCCTGCGGCAGGTCCTGGAGGGCGTTGCCCATCAGGAACTCGTTCTTCGGGATGAGACGCGCGCCGGGGATCGAGACGATCTCGTACTCGTTCGGCTCGCGGACGTCGATGATGTCGATGTTCTCGCCTTCGTCGATCCACTCCTTGAGCTGCTTCGGAGTGATCGTGGAGCCGAGCGCCGCCTCCTGGGCCTCCTCGGACACGACGCCGCAGAAGGCCTCGTAGTCGATGAGCTCGGTGACGGTCGGGTTCTCGCCGCAGACAGCGCAGTTCGGGTCCTTGCGGACCTTCACCTGGCGGTACTGCATCTCCAGGGCGTCGTAGATCATCAGCCGGCCGACCAGCGGCTCGCCGATGCCCGCAAGCAGCTTGATGGCCTCGTTGACCTGGATGGAGCCGATGGACGCGCAGAGCACGCCCAGCACGCCGCCCTCCGCGCAGGAGGGCACCATGCCGGGCGGCGGGGGCTCTGGGTAGAGGCAGCGGTAGCAGGGACCGTGCTCGGACCAGAACACCGAGGCCTGGCCGTCGAAGCGGTAGATCGACCCCCAGACGTACGGCTTGTCGAGCAGCACGCACGCGTCGTTCACCAGGTACCGGGTGGCGAAGTTGTCCGTGCCGTCGACGATGAGGTCGTACTGGCTGAAGATGTCCATCACGTTCTCGGCCTCGAGCCGCTCTTCGTGAAGGACCACGTTCACATACGGGTTGATGCCCTTGACGCTGTCCCGCGCGGACTCGGCCTTGGAGCGGCCGATGTCCGACTGGCTGTGGATGATCTGACGCTGCAGGTTCGACTCGTCGACCTCGTCGAACTCCACGATGCCGAGGGTGCCGACACCGGCCGCCGCCAGGTACATCAGCGCCGGCGAGCCGAGGCCACCGGCGCCCACACAGAGCACCTTGGCGTTCTTCAGCCGCTTCTGCCCGTCCATCCCGACATCCGGGATGATCAGGTGGCGGGAGTACCTGCGGACCTCGTCTACGGTGAGCTCGGCAGCCGGCTCGACCAGGGGTGGCAGCGACACGGGGACTCCGTCGTTGGTGGTTGCGTCAGTACGGTTGTTCTGGCTGTAACAGTGCCACGCGCCTTCTCATTCCGAGACACCCGGTCCAATCCGCGAGACAATTTCGTCCCAGTAGCCGGGCAACGAGTGGAATGCCCCGTTCTGCCCCCGCCCCGAGTCCGAACGGTCGGTGAAGAAGATCGTTCCCGCGCCCTGCCAGCGGGCGATCCTCATCGCCTCGTCCAGATGCGTCCGGGGCACCCCGTGCACGAAGTGCACGAAGCGCTCGGGCGGATGGTCGGCCGTCCACTCCGCCACCTGCGACCAGCGGTAGTCGGTCCAGGCCCCCGAGAAGGTGACGAGCTGGTCGGCCACCTCCGCATAGCCGGGATGGGGGTGCTCGCCGTGGCCCAGGACGATGTGCCCGCCGTCGAGAACGGTCTGCAGCGTGGCCGTCGCCCGGCGCACCGGGGGCAGGTCCGACTCCTCGACCGGGCAGCGGTCCAGCAGGAACCCGCCGACCTTGTACCAGTCGAGGTAGCGATGGGCGTCGGAGACGATCTCTCCGAACGTCCGGGTGCCGTGGCCGAGGTCGATGCGGCCCAGCACCCGGACTCCGGCGTTGGTGAGTTTGCCCGCAGCCTCCAGGCAGTGCGGGTCGGGTCTGCTGCCCGGGCCGTCCGAGACGTTCAGGACGGCCCAGTGCAGCGGGGTGCCCGGTCTGGTCAGCTCGGCCCATTCGACCGGGGCGACCAAGGGGTGGGCATAGCCCGGGACACCGAAACCGAGCCGGTCGGCGCCCGTGGCGGAGAGTGCGCGGTCCGTGCTGATCAGATGCGGCATGCCGCCTCCATCCAGATGTCCGCGAGGGACTCCTCCAGGTTGATCCGCGGCCGCCAGCCCAGCCGGTCGCGGGCGGTTCGTACGTCCGCCTGCTGCCAGCTGCCGCAGCCGTCGGGGTAGGGGTAGGGCGTGGCACCCAGCTGTTCCGGGACGGACTCGGGGCCCCGGGGGGCGCCGATGACGGGGTGACCGGGGCGGTGCGGCGGGCCGTCCAGCTCGTGCAGCGCGCCCGCGTACCCGGCGACCCGGGCGAGCACGGCTGCGGCGTCGCGCAGCCGCACCGCACGGCCGGTGCCGATGTTGACGACACCCTGCGCGGCGGAGAGCGAGGCGGCGTGCACGGCGCGCGCCACGTCCCGCACATCGACGAAGTCGCGCTGGACGCCGAGCCCGCTGAGCTTGAGCTCCCCGTCACCGGCCTGCATGGCCCGGCGCATGGCCTCGGCCAGCCGGCCGAGCGGTGAGCCGGCCGGGGTGCCGGGGCCGACGGGCGAGAAGACCCGCAGGACGACGGCGTCCAGTCCGGACCCGAGGACCAGCTCGGTCGCGGCGAGCTTCGACACCCCGTACGGGCCGCCGGGCCGCGGCACGGCGTCCTCGGCGGTCGAGGAACCGGGCTGCGAGGGCCCGTACTCGGAGGCGCAGCCGAGCTGGACGAGCCGGGCGTCGCAGCCGCTGCGGCGCATGGCCTCGCAGACGGTGGCGACGGCCACGGTGTTGTGCCGGGTGAGGTCGCGGGCGCCCCCGCGGGTGGCACCCGCGCAGTTGATCACGACTCCCGGGTGGACGGCGTCCAGGAACCGGGTCAGCGCCCCCGGGCTGCCGCCCGCGAGGTCGAACCGTACGTCGGCGTCGTCGCCGCGCCCCAGCGCGGTCAGATGCACCGCCGGGTCGGCCAGCAGCCGATCGGCGACGAACCGGCCGAGGAATCCGTTTGCTCCAAGCAGCAGCACCCTCATCGCGCGGCTCCTCGGGGCCGACGGGCCGGTGCTGGGTGGTGCGGGGTCATTGTCGTCTGTCTCCTCGGGGGATGGTGCAGGGGTGGGATTCGCCCGCGGCGTCGGCTCCGCGGGAGTGCGTGGGGGGTGCGTGCGGGGTCATGTGGTGTGGGCCGAGGCCCGGGAGAGGGCGGCGGTCGCATGGACCAGCAGCCCGAGGGCGGCGGCGCCGCACACGAGGGCGGGCACCGCGGCGACACCCCAGGTGCCCACTACGGCCTCGACGGGCCGGGCGAGGAAGCCGCAGCCGGGGAGGCGGCCGCCGAGGACCGTGGCCAGTGCCAGCCCCTCACCGGCACAGGCGAGGCCGAGGCCGGTCGCGGCCGCGTGCGGGAAGCCGTGCACGGTCAGCAGCCGGGCGAGGAAGAGCAGCAGTCCGAGGGCGACGGCCGGGGCGAGCGCCACGGGCAGCACCAGGGACGTGAGGACGAGCAGGGCGATGAGGCAGCCGGTGTGGAGGGCGACGCCGCCGAGCAGCAGGGGGCGTGTGCCCGCGGCGAACTCCTCGAGCCCTCGGCTGCCGCCCAGCCGGCGCCGCGCCTGGGCGGAGAACAGCCGTGCGGTCCAGGCGGCGGGCGCCACGGCGAGGGCCAGGCCCACGAGCGGGCCGGGCGCGAGCGGCCAGGGCCCGTCGGGCCCACCGGCGACGAGGGTGGTCAGCAGCCCGTCGCCGAGGAGCGCGTACGCCACGAGCCAGCACACCAGGAAGCGTGCGACGGGCACCGTGCGCCCGGGGGCGCGCAGAGGGCCGCGCCGCAGGCTCCAGGCCAGCGTCACGGCCAGCCCGACGGCCCCGGCCGCGCCCACCCCGATCCGGACTCCGCCGTCGGTGAGCCGGAGGCCGGCCGCCGTGAGGACGGCCACCGCGCCCGGCGTCATCGCGGACAGCGGATGTGCGGGGCGCGCGACGGCGTCCTCGTCCTCCGCGAGTGGCGGGGTCTCCTCGCCGCGCGGCACACGGGCGTAGAGCTCCTCGGCGAGGGAGAAGACGTCGCGGTGCCGGAAGCGGGCGGCGGTCCGGTCGGTGACGCCGTGGGCCTCCAGGCCGGCGGCGATCTCCAGCGGATCGACGGCCCGTTCGCACAGTTCGCGGTGGCGGTGCATGAGGGCCTTCACGGGGTCGGCGGGCCCGCGGCGGCCGGTCCTGGCACGGACGGCTCCGTCGGCCCCTCCTGCGGCCTGCTCCTTCCCCGCCGGTTCCGCCGAACGGGTCGTGCGGGCGACGGCACCGGCGGCCCGCCGAGGTGCGGCGGCCACGGCGACGACCGGGCCTCGCTCCGGCTCGGGTTGCCGCGCGGTGATGGTTCTGCCGGCCGGGACGGGGGCGGTGGGGTCAGACATCGGGCCCTCCTGGTGCGGCCGCGGTGGTGATGGATGCGGGGTCCGCCCAGCGGGGGCGGGTGCGGCGGCCGGTCCAGTGACCGGGGACATGGGCCTCCGCCGGGGTGGCGAAGGGAACGGGTTCGCCGTCGCCGTCGACGGCGTCCGCGTCGCGGTGGACCGGGCTGTGGGAGATGAGCTCCAGGTAGATGCCGCGGAACGCGGCGAGGTTCTGCTCGACGGTGAAGAGTTCGAGCGCCCGGGCGCGGGCCGCCGCGCCGAGCCGTTCGCGGCGCTCGGGGTCGCGCAGCAGGGCCAGACAGGCGTCCGCGAGCGCCCGGGGGTTGCGCGGAGGGACCACGAGCCCCGTGCCGCCGATGACCTCGACGACGGCGCCGACGTCGGTGGACACGGTCGCCCGGCCGCAGAACATCGCCTCCACCAGGCTGATCGGGAAGCCCTCGACGACGCTGGACAGGACGATCACCGCTCCGGCGGCGTAGGCGTCGGCGAGATCCGGGGCCTCCGGACCGCCTATCTCCTCGAAGGAGACGGGGTTGTCGCCGACGGCGTGCGCGTCCGCGGCCTCGTCGGGGAAGAGCTGTGCGGCCAGGGCCCTGCAGTGTGCGAGATAGGCACCGGACTCGGGGCCGGTCACGGGGGCACCGAGAATCCGCAGCCGCGCCCCGGGCTCCTCCTTGCGCACCTCCGCGAAGGCGTGGAGCAGCGCGATGAGGTCCTTGGCGGGCTCGATCCTGCCGACCCAGACGAGGGTGTGCGGGTCGCCGGAGTCGTCCCCCTCCCCCACCGCGGTGAAGCGCTCGGCGTCCATGCCGGGGTAGACCGTGCGCAGCCGGGCCGGGTCGGCGCCGCACTTCTCCTGCCAGCGTCTGGCGTGGGTGTTCCCCGGGGTGATGACGGACGCCTGCCGGTAGACCTCCGAGGCGAGGCACCCGTGGAAGGCCGCGAGCAGGGAGCGCACGGGCGCCGCGAGGGGCGCGTCGTGGGCCGCGAGGTAGTGCGCGCGCAGCTGCACCCCGTACTCGGTGACCAGCAGCGGTACCCCGAAGAAGCGTTTGGCCAGAAGTCCGGGCAGGGCCGCCGTGCCGCCGGACGCGGCGTGGCAGAGGTCGACCGCGCCGAGGGAGTCGTCCCCGTACCAGTCGAGCGAGAGCGGGCGCAGCGCACGCTCGAGCTCGTCGGTGAAGGCGAGGTAGTCGGGGACCGCAGCGGTGTGCACGGCCTGGCGCGCGCCGGGGGCGCGGCAGGCGGACTCCAGTGTGCGCACGGCGAGTTCGGAGCGCAGCGCGGCGTACAGTCCGCCGCGCTCCCGGGCGAGCCCGGCGAGCCCGTACAGCCCGTCGGCGAAGGCCTCCGGGTCGCCGCCGGAGCACACGGCGGCGGCGAGGGAGGCGAAGTGGGCGGCGAACGCGCGCCGTTCACGGCGGCCGTAGGTGCGCCCGTCGTCCTCCGGCGCCCAGAGGGGCGCCGTCCGCACCCGCTGCACGTGGCGCGGCAGTTCCACCCAGCCCTGCTCCTCCTGGTGGGCCGAGCGGCTGAGCGCGTACACGTCGAAGTCGTGCTGGGTCAGCCCGCGCACGAGCCGGTCGCACCAGAGCCTGGACTGACCCGTCGCATACGGATAACCACCATCCGTGAGCAGCCCGATCCGCACGAGTGCACCCCCGATCTCCTGTGTGGGCGGCCACCTTCGGTCCGGCGGCCCGCAGCGGGAAAAAGCTATGCGGATACGCCGGTGGCGCGACGGACGGTTGTCCATCGCGCCACCGGAAGGGGTGAATGCACGTAACTTTCCCCGTCTCGTAGCGTTCGGTCGCGCTACAAGCGGTTTCCATCACGTTCCGTCAGACCGAGGCCAGTTCCCTCCGTGCGCCGCGGCGCGCGCCGAGACGACCGTCTCGATCCGCGGACGTGCCGCGGAGGGATACGCCGCGGCGAGCCGGCCACTGCACGGCCCGCGGGTCAATCCCCCGGATGCGCCCAGGGGTTGGGGCGGCACTTGATCCCGTCGATGTCCAGCGACTTCGTCTGCTGCTGCATCACGGGAGCGAGGGCGCCCGGCGTGCGGCAGTTCACATGGTCGTGGCCGAGACGGTGGCCGACCTCGTGGTTGATCAGCATCTGGCGGTAGGCCAGCATCGCCTTGGCCCCGTACGTCTCCGAACCCTGGGCCCAGCGGTACGCGTTGATCATCACGCGATCCGTGGAGGCGGAGTCGCAGGAGACGTTGCCGGAGACGGTGTCGAGGCCCGACTTGGCGCACCAGGTCCCGGTGGTGCCCGGACTCGCCAGCGTGATGACGAACTCGGGTTCCCCCGAGGAGATCCGCTCGAAGGTCATGGCACCGCCGTGCGCCCAGCTGCGGTCGTCGTTGAGGGTCTTCTGGACGGCTTCCGCGAACAGCTTCCCGTCGAGGCCGAGTCCCTGCTCGATGTCGACCCGGTAGCGGACCTTCCGGCCCTTGCCGGGCGCCCGGTCCAGGCCCGGGACCGCCTCGAACTTCCCCGACCCCTTGAGCCCGGGATCGAGCGGGAACTGCCGGGTCATCAACTGCGCGTACGTGGGCGGTGCGGCGGGGGCCGCCGGTGCCGCCCGCTGCGGCGGCACCACGCGCTGGTCGGAGCGCGACGCGCCGTCCTCCGTGATCCGCTCGGCGCCCTCGGCCGCCTGGGTGGCGGTGGACGCGGGCCCGGTGTCGGTGACCTGCCCGGCGACCACGACCGCGAGAACGGTCGTCACCGCGGCGGCCGCGACACCCGTGACGGTACGGCCGCGGGCGTGTTTGGCGGGGGTCCCGTCGTCGCCGCCGCCGTCGTCGGGTGCGGTCCCCGCGCCCTGCTCGCGCTCGTCGGAGGGCGGCGGCTGGTCGAAGGCCTCGACGAACTCCCGGCGCGGGCCCGGGATACGGGCCCCCGCACCGATCGGCGGCCGCTGCCGGGCACCCGGCGGGACGGCCGGGAACTGTCCGGTCGTGGCGGTGGACGACGCGCCCGGGTGCCGGCCGGTGGTGGCGGCGGTGTGGCCGCGCGGGACGCCCTGCCAGTCGCCGTACCGTCCGCCGGCCGGGGGCTGGCCGCCCCAGCCGCCGCCCGCCTCGTACTGCTGGGGGTGACCGCCGCGCACCTGCGGTACGCCGTGCGCCGGTGTGCCGTCGGCCGCGGGGCCCGAGTGCTCCGGCGGGCCGCCCTGCCGCCTGCGCCGGCCGCTGCCGGGAACGGCGGGTGAGCCCGCGGCGCCGGAAGTGCCCCTGGTGTCGGCGGCCTTGGGTGCGGGGCCCTTGCGGCTGTGTCGTCCCACGCCCCGGATCAGCTCCTCGTGCTGTCGTCGAGCAGTTGCCGTACGGCCTCTGCGACCGTCTCCGGATACTCCATCATGGCGACGTGGCCCGCGTCCGGGAGGGTCAGCAGCCGCGAGTCGCGGAACGCGGCGTTCGCCCGACGCGCCATGCGGTACGAGACCAGTTGGTCCCGGCAGCCGTAGACCAGCAGCGTCGGTGCGAGCACCCGCTGCGCCTGGCGCCACAGACCGTGCTGGCCTCCCAGCGTGTACGCGTCGACCAGACCGCGCGCCGAGCGGGCCATGGCGTCCCAGAAGTACGGCAGTTCCAGCCGGCGCTCCATCTCCTCCACGGCGTGGAGGAGGGCCTCGTCGGTCACCCGGCCCGGGTCCCCGTAACAGAGGGACAGCACGCCGCGGACCCGCATCTCGGCCGTCCAGCCGCGCGTCAGCCGCTGGAACAGCGGGGCGACGCCGGGCAGGCCGAGTGCCGCGGTGGGCCAGGCGCTGCGCTGGGCCCGGAGCTCCGGCAGGGCGGGCGAGACGAGGGTGAGGGTGGTCACGAGATCGGGGCGGACGGCCGCGACCCGGGTGACGACCGCGCCGCCCAGCGAGTTCCCCACCAGATGGACGGGGCCGCGTCCGCCCGCGTCGAGCAGCCGGATCACCGCACGGGCGTGGGCCGTGATCGAGTAGTTGCCGTCGTCGGGCGGCGGGGAGTTCCCGAAGCCCGGCAGGTCGACGGCCTCGCCGTCCACCGTGTCCTCCAGCGCCGCCATCAGCGTCGTCCAGTTCTGCGACGAGCCGCCCAGACCGTGGACGAAGAGCGCCGGGGGCAGCCCGGTCCGGGCGGGCGGACGGGCGCGCACCGTGAGCGTCAGGCCCGGGAGCGCCACGGAGCGCAGCTCCTCCCCCTCGGCCACCCGCACGGAACGGATCCGCTGAGCCTGCTCGGCGGCGCGGGTTCCCGGCAGCTCGGTCGAAGACATGGGGGCAATGTTACGAGACGATCACGCGACGGAACCTGTGTTCGGCGTCACACACCGCATAGCGTCCGGCCGAGCATGCTCATAGGCTCGATTACGGGGTACTCGCTCCTGGCTGACCGCCCCAGAGGAAAGGGATCCAGATGGCTGCCGACCCGACGGACCCGGGAACCTTCACGGAGGACGACCAGGGGACGCCGAACGAATTCGAGGAGCTGGAGGAGCTCGACGAGGAGACGCCCGAGGCGGACGCCGCCGAGCAGCACACGGAGGTGCGACCGGTCGGCGACGAGCCGCTGACGGGCATCGACCCGGCGAAGGCGAACGAGGCGGACGCCCAGGAGCAGGCCAGGGTGGTGGCCCTCGACGAGGACGACTACCGCTGATCTGTTCGGATTCTTGGGGCCACCACCTACCGCGGGCGTCCGGTACGTGAAATTCTGCGCCCGCACCGCGCACACCACGGTTACCGAAAAGTACGATGGCGGGCGCGAGCGCAGAGCGCACGCACGGAACACTGTGCTTGTGACATCGAACGTGGGAGGCGGCGTGACAGCCATCGAGCAGACAGAGGCGGCGCGCCCGCGAGGCACGCGCCTGCCGCGCCGTGCCCGACGCAACCAGCTCCTGGGCGCGGCCCAGGAGGTCTTCGTCGCCCAGGGGTACCACTCCGCGGCGATGGACGACATCGCGGAGCGCGCCGGCGTCAGCAAGCCGGTGCTCTACCAGCACTTCCCCGGGAAGCTGGAGCTCTACCTGGCGCTGCTGGACCAGCACTGCGAGTCGCTGCTGCAGGCCGTGCGCGGCGCCCTGGCCTCGACGACGGACAACAAGCAGCGCGTCGCGGCCACGATGGACGCGTACTTCGCGTACGTCGAGGACGAGGGCGGCGCGTTCCGGCTGGTCTTCGAGTCCGACCTCACGAACGAGCCCGCCGTGCGCGAGCGCGTGGAGCGCGTGTCGCTGCAGTGCGCGGAGGCCATCTCCGAGGTGATCGCCGAGGACACCGGACTGTCGCAGGACGAGTCCATGCTGCTGGCCGTGGGGCTCGGCGGCGTCTCGCAGGTGGTCGCCCGGTACTGGCTCTCCAGCAGCTCGGGCATCCCGCGCGACACGGCGGTGCAGCTGCTGACCTCGCTGGCCTGGCGCGGTATCGCGGGCTTCCCGCTGCACTCGGCCGAGGGCCTCGGCGACGGCCAGTGACGGCCCGGCCGCGCCGCTGTTCGCTGCGGGCGTGCACGGCTGAGCCGTGTGACGTCGCCTCACCGGGCTAATGTGTGCTGCGTACGGCGCGGCTGACCGCGCATCGCTGACCGTTCGGAGGGACATAGCCGTGGAGGTCAAGATCGGCGTGCAGCACGCGCCCCGGGAGATCGTTCTGGAGAGCGGTCAGACCGCCGAGGAGGTCGAGCAGGCGGTCGCCGACGCTCTGGCCGGCAAGGCGCAGCTGCTCAGCCTGACCGACGACAAGGGACGCAAGGTGCTGGTACCGGCCGACCGCGTCGCCTACGTCGAGATCGGCGAGCCGACCACGCGCCGCGTGGGTTTCGGCGCGCTCTAGGCACCGACTGCCGGAAGGGCCCGGCGGGCATCGCCCGCCGGGCCCTTCCGTATGTCCGCCCGCTACCCCGGCACGGCCGGTGTGTCCAGCGGTGATCGGGTGGAGTCGAGGGTTGTTTTCCGGTCGGTCCGGGTAGGACGGGCTACGACCCGATCCGCCCCCGCCGTCCGTGAGGTGATCCGTGGTGATCCTGGAGGCTCTCGGCTCCGTCCTGCTCGGACTCGCGCTGTCCTGGGCGGCCCTGCGACGGCTTCCGGACCGGCTCCCCGCACGGCGCGTGGTGTACCCGGCGGGCACGCTCGGTGCCCTGTTCGGCGCGTACCTGACGCACACGGCACTCGGTTCCGGCCATCTGCTGGGCACCCTCCTCGGCGCCGTGTTCGTCGCCGCCGTCACGCTGTCGCTGCTGATCCGGCCGGCGACGCGGCGGCTGCGCCGATCAGCCACCGTCTGACGCGCGCCGCCCGGCCCTGCGGCCCGCCCGGCGCCCGGGCGGTCCGGCCCTCCCCCGGTCGTTACGCGGCGAGCCCCAGCGCGGCCATACGCTTCGTGTGGGCCTTGGTGATCCGGGTGAACATCTCGCCGACCGCCGCCAGGTCGAACCCGTCCGCCACCCCGCCCACGAGCATCGTGGACAGCGCGTCGCGCTCCGCGACGACCCGCTGGGCCTGGGACAGCGCCTCGCCCATCAGCCGGCGCGCCCACAGCGCGAGCCGGCCCCCGACCCTCGGGTCCGCCTCGATCGCGGCACGGACCTTCTCCACGGCGAAGTTGCCGTGACCCGTGTCGTCGAGCACCGCGAGCACGAGGGCCCGGGTGTCGGAGTCCAGGCGTACGGCCACCTCGCGGTAGAAGTCGCTGGCGATCGAGTCGCCGACGTAGGCCTTGACCAGGCCCTCCAGCCAGTCGGACGGCGCGGTCTGGCGGTGGAACTCGTCCAGCGCGGCCGCGAAGGGCTCCATGGCCTTCGTGGGCTCGGTCTCGATCGCGGTCAGCCGGTCCCGCAGCCGCTCGAAGTGGTGGAACTCCGCGGAGGCCATCTTCGCCAGCTCCGCCTTGTCCGCCAGCGTGGGCGCGAGCTTCGCGTCCTCGGCGAGCCGCTCGAAGGCCGCCAGCTCGCCGTAGGCGAGCGCGCCCAGCAGATCCACGACCGCGGCGCGGTACTGGGGGTCGGCGGAGGCCGCGGCCCAGTCCTGGGCGGCGATCCCGGTCAGTTCTTCGGCGGCGTCCGCGGCGGGCGCGGTGGCGTTGTCAGGCGTCTCCATGAAGCGCACAATAGCCCGCCGCCCGTACCGTGGAAGGGCCTGGTCAGCACCCGTCGCGACACGGTGGCCGGGAATTCGGCCAACACAGATGCGCGAATCCGGGGTACAGTGGTATTAAGCCTGCCGGATATTCGGCGGGCCCTCTGAATGAGGATGCCCGGTCGGTGGCCCGATCGGCTCCGACCCGACAGCCCTCGGTGCGCATTCCGCCACACGAGGGGACCTCAGCGGCACGAGCGCTCGAGCGACGGCAGTGGTCCCGCGCCTTCCGGCCAATCCACGGCCGGCACCCGTACCCAGGTGCGGTAGAACCCCCAGCGTTCGCCTCGCGCCGCGTCTCACAGAAGAGGCAACACCCTGACTACGCAGGCCAAGACTTTCCGGGATCTCGGGATCCTTCCCGAGACCGCCGAGGCCCTCGAGGCCGTCGGCATCACGACCCCCTTCCCCATCCAGGAGATGACCCTCCCGGTCGCCCTCTCCGGCACCGACGTCATCGGCCAGGCCAAGACCGGCACCGGCAAGACGCTGGGCTTCGGCCTTCCGCTGCTGGAGCGCGTCACCGTGCCCGCCGACGTCGAGGCGGGCCGGGCGAAGCCCGAGGAGCTGACCGACACGCCGCAGGCGCTCGTGGTCGTCCCCACCCGTGAGCTGTGCACGCAGGTCACCAACGACCTGCTCACCGCCGGCAAGGTGCGCAACGTCCGCGTGATCGCGATCTACGGCGGCCGCGCCTACGAGCCGCAGGTCGAGGCCCTGAAGAAGGGCGTCGACGTCGTGGTCGGCACCCCCGGCCGGCTGCTGGACCTCGCGGGCCAGAAGAAGCTGAACCTCTCGCACGTCAAGTCGCTCGTCCTCGACGAGGCCGACGAGATGCTCGACCTGGGCTTCCTGCCCGACGTCGAGAAGATCATCCAGCTGCTGCCGCCGCGTCGCCAGACCATGCTGTTCTCGGCCACCATGCCGGGCGCGGTGATCGGTCTCGCGCGCCGCTACATGTCGCAGCCCACGCACATCCGCGCCACCGCGCCGGACGACGAGGGCGCGACCGTCGCCAACATCACACAGCGCGTGTACCGGGCGCACTCCCTGGACAAGCCCGAGCTGGTGGCCCGCATGCTGCAGGCCGAGGGCCGCGGCCTGGCGATGATCTTCTGCCGTACCAAGCGGACGGCCGCGGACATCGCGGAACAGCTCGCCCGTCGCGGTTTCGCCTCCGGCGCCGTCCACGGCGACCTGGGCCAGGGCGCGCGCGAGCAGGCTCTGCGCGCCTTCCGCAACGGCAAGGTCGACGTGCTGGTGTGCACCGACGTCGCCGCGCGCGGCATCGACGTCGAGGGCGTCACGCACGTGATCAACTACCAGACGCCGGAGGACGAGAAGACGTACCTCCACCGCATCGGCCGCACGGGCCGCGCGGGCGCCACCGGCACCGCCGTGACGCTGGTCGACTGGGACGACATCCCGCGCTGGCAGCTGATCAACAAGGCGCTGGACCTGAAGTTCAACGACCCGGCCGAGACGTACTCCACGTCTCCGCACCTCTTCGAGGAGCTGGGCATCCCCGCGGGCACGAAGGGCGTGCTGCCGCGTGCCGAGCGCACCCGCGCCGGTCTGGACGCGGAGGAGCTCGAGGACCTCGGTGAGCCCGGCGGCCGCGGTGCGCGCTCCGGGCCCCGCACCAGGACGGCCGAGCGTTCCGAGCGTTCCGAGCGTCCCGCCCACACCCGTACGCCGCGTCAGCGGCGCCGCACCCGTGGCGGTGCCCCGCTGGAGGCGGAGGCGGCCGTGACCGCCGAGGCCCCGGCCGCCGTCGAGGAGACGACGGAGGAGGCGCCGCGCACTCCGCGCCGTCGCCGCCGGACCCGGGTGGCCGCGACCGTGGAGGCGTCCGCCGTGGCGACGGCCGAGGCACCGGCCACCGAGGCCCCCGCCGAGGAGCCGACCAAGCCCCGCCGCCGCACCCGCGCCAAGGCCACCACCGCCGAGACCGCGACCGAGGCACCCGCCACCGAGGCCCCCGCCGAGGAGCCGACCAAACCGCGCCGCCGCACCCGCGCCAAGGCCACCACCGCCGAGACCGCGACCGAGGCACCCGCCACCGAGGCCCCCGCCGAGGAGCCGACCAAGCCCCGCC
This sequence comes from Streptomyces sp. HUAS CB01, assembly GCF_030406905.1. NCBI lineage: Bacteria > Bacillati > Actinomycetota > Actinomycetes > Kitasatosporales > Streptomycetaceae > Streptomyces > Streptomyces chengbuensis. The sequence goes on along the minus strand of NZ_CP129137.1, from coordinate 5,110,503 downwards.
GCCGCACCCGCGCCAAGGCCACCACCGCCGAGACCGCGACCGAGGCACCCGCCACCGAGGCCCCCGCCGAGGAGCCGACCAAGCCCCGCCGCCGCACCCGCGCCAAGGCCACCCAGCCGGAGGCCTGAGCCGTTCGCTGAGGGCCCGTCATCCCGCCCGGGATGACGGGCCCTCGGCCGTGTCACGGCGCCGGCGGGCGGCCACGTGCGCCGAACGCCCCGGTAACCTCGTCCGCATGAGCCGGCCGCCCACCTTCCGCCCGCCCGCCTGCGCCCGCGCCTACGCGCTCCGCACCGGCCGCGGGGACTTCGCCGTGCTGGACGCCGAGCCGGACGGGGACGGCCCCGCCCGCAGGGGGACGGCGCTGCTGCTGCCCGGTTACACCGGCAGCAAGGAGGACTTCATCGCGCTGCTGGAGCCGCTCGCCGCGGCCGGCTTCCGGGCCGTCGCCGTCGACGGCCGCGGCCAGTACGAGAGCGACGGGCCCGACGACGAGTCGGCCTACGCGCAGTCCGAGTTGGCCCGGGACGTGCTCGCCCAGGCAGCGGCGATCGGTGACGAGCCCGTGCACCTGGTCGGGCACTCGCTGGGCGGTCAGATCGCCCGGGCCGCCGTCCTCCTCGACGTGCACCCGTTCCGGTCCCTGACGCTGATGTCGTCCGGCCCGGCCCGTATCTCCCCCGCACAGCAGCACAAGGTCAAGCTGCTGGGCGACGCGCTCGCGGTGATGGACATGAGCGAGGTCTGGGAGGCCATGCGGGCGCTGGACCCGCCGGAGGAGGCCGCCACCGACGGCGAGGAGCTGCGGCGCCGTTGGCTGCGGCACCGCCCCGCGCAGCTGCTGGCCACCGGCAGACAGCTCACCGTGGAACCGGACCGGGTCGACGAGCTCGCCGCCGTGGGGCCGCTGCCCAAACACGTGCTGTCGGGCGAGCGGGACGACACCTGGCCGGTGCCGCTGCTGGACGAGATGGCGGTGCGGCTCGGGGCGTTCCGTACGGTGATCGAGGGCGCCGAGCATTCGCCGAACACGGACCGGCCGGAGCCGACCGCGGCGGCCCTGGTGGCCTTCTGGTCCCGGAACTGAGACGTCCGCTCCCGGCGCGGGCCGTGCGGTCTTCGGGCCGGCTGCCGGCCCTCGGGACGGCCGTCCTGGTCCCGGACCGACCGTACGGCTTCAGAACTGGGCGTGCAGGTGCTCCCAGAAGCCGTCCCGCAGCGCCCGCCGCAGATGGGCGTAGCCGCGCAGGGAGTGCTTCAGGAGCTTCTCCGCCTCGATGAGCAGGTCCTGGTCGACGGGTCCCGGCAGGTAGGGATGCCCCGGAAGCAGCTCCGCCATCGGGTCCCGGCCGCGTTCGGCCAGCCAGGTGGCGGCGATCTGCGCGCCGACGAAGCGCACGTCGTCACGGGAGGGCGGCGGGCTGTCGTCCTCGTACGTCGTCACGGGCCTGCGGGTGACGTACGGCCGGCAGAAGTCGAGGTCGAAGGTGCGCTGGCTGTCGACCTCCCAGAGCAGCGGTTCCGCCTGGTTGCGGCCCTCGGCCGCCTCTATGCCCCACAGATGGACCCGTGCGCCGTATCCCTGGGCGGCCTCCACCGCCGAGACGAGGTCCTCGTCGCCGCCGACGAGCGCCGCGTCGCTGATCGCCCGGTGCCGGGCGAGTGACTCCAGGTCGGTGCGTATGAGGGAGTCGACGCCCTTCTGCTGGTTGTTGGCGTTGAGATTGCCGAGCCGGACCTTGACGTCGGGCAGTTCCGCTATGGCCTGCTGCTCGGCGGTGTGGATGCGGCGCCGGGCGCCGTCGTACCAGTAGACGCGCAGCAGCCGGCTGTCCGCGAAGATCGTGCGGGCCTTGTCGATGAACGCCTCGATGAGCCCTTCGGCGTCGAGGTCGAAGGAGCGCCGGTCCTCCGTGCCCGCCACAAGCAACCCGGCCGCAGCATAGACGTAACCGGCGTCGACGAAGATGGCATGCGTGGACGGGGTCTTGGCGACCTCGGCGAGCATGCGCTGGAGCAGCTCGTTGGTGCGCTCCAGGCGGGCGCTCATCTCGGAAAGCTCAGAGTCGTTCATGACGACCCCATTGTGAGCGGGCCGGGCCCTACCTGCCAGTAGTTAGCCATCCGAAAATTTTCTTTAGCGTAGGGAATGTTTGTAGACAGCATTCCGTTGAGAGGTACATACACAGACGGCCAGAGGGGAGCTCTACATGCGCTTCGAGATCATGCGACTCGACGATGTCGACGGCACCGCCGTGGACAGCACCGTCGTGGACGCCGCCTCCGTGAGCCGGATGGTGCAGCAGGCCGCCGCGATCGGCCAGCGCATCTACATCCGGCCGGCCGAGGCCTCGGCTTCGTAACGCCTTCAGGCGCCGGCGCCCCCGAACGGAAAGGTTCCGTTCGGGGGCGCAGTGCTGAGCGGGGCGGGGCCCCCGGCCGGTCAGGAGCCCTGGATCACCTGGGTGATTCCGTTGATGATCTGCTGCACGGCGATCGCCGAGAGCATCATGCCCGCCAGCCTGGTCACCAGCACCACACCGCCGTCCTTGATCACGCGGATGATCAGCAGCGAGTAGCGCATGGTCAGCCACAGGACGACGTGCATCGCGACGATCGCGGCCCACACCGAGACCTGCTCGGCGACGCCACCGGCGTTCTGGACCGCGAGGATGACCGAGACGATCGCACCGGGACCCGCCAGCAGCGGCATGCCCAGCGGTACGAGCGCCACATTGACGTCCTTGGTCTGCTTGGGTTCGTCGGTCTTCCCGGTGAGCAGGTCGAGCGCGATGAGCAGCAGGAGCAGACCGCCCGCGATCATCAGTGCGGGGACGGAGACGTGCAGGTAGTCGAGGATCTGCTGGCCGAGGATGCCGAAGACGGTGATCACACCGAAGGCGACGGCGACCGCCTGCCAGGCCATCCGGCGCTGGACCTTGACGGGGCGGCCGGAGGTCAGGCCCAGGAAGATCGGGGTGATCCCGGGGGGATCCATGATCACGAACAGGGTGAGGAACAGGGAGCCGAAGACGGCGACGTCGAACACGGTGAGGCCTTGCAGAAGTGTCGGACAACGGGGTGGTGGACGAGGAGGGAGTGCCGCGAGGTCCGTGCGCCCTGAGCGCACGCGGGTGTCCCGCGGGCGGCTCGGACGGCGGACGCCGGCACAGGCCGGCACACGCACGGAGGGCGTGCGGGCCGGACTCCGGACGGAGAGATGGGGTCAGACCTGGCGGCGGGACGTTCCGCCCGTGCCCGGGACCGGGAACGCGCCGGTGGCACGGCGGGTGATCTCGCCGTAGACCTCGGGGTCGGTGGTGTAGTCGCCGAGCAGACAGGTCTTGCGGCTGCCGTGGTAGTCACTGGAACCGGTGGGCAGCAGACCGAGTTCCGCGGCAAGTCCGCGCAGCCGGGCCCGAGTCGGCTCGTCGTGGTCCATGTGGTCGACCTCGATGCCGTCGAGGCCGGCCTCGGCCAGCCGGGCGATGACGTCCTCGGACACGACGTCGCCGCGCTTCACGGCGAGCGGGTGGGCGAAGACCGTGACCCCGCCGGCGGCCTTCACCAGACGGACGGCCTCGAACGGGTCGAGCTCGTGCTTCTCGACGTAGGCACGGCCGCCGTTGGCGAGCCAGTCGGGGGTGAAGGCGGCGGACACGTCCGGGACGACGCCGAGCTCGACGAGCGCGGTGGCGACGTGCGGTCGGCCCACCGAGCCGTCGCCGGCTATCCGGGAGACCTGCTCCCAGGTGACCGGCACACCCAGTTCCCGGAGCTTGCCGACCATGGCCCGCGCCCGCGGCACCCGGTCGTCCCGCACCAGCTCGCGCTCGCGCGCCAGCTCGGGCTCCTCGGGATCGAAGAGGTACGCCAGCATGTGCAGGCCCACACCGTCGGTCCGGCAGGACAGCTCGGCGCCGGTGACGAGGGTCAGGCCCTCGGGCAGTGCGGCGATCGCCTCGGCGTGGCCGCCCACGGTGTCGTGGTCGGTGAGCGCCACGACGTCGAGTCCGGCGGCCGCCGCGCTCCGGACCAGCTCGGCCGGGGTGTCCGTACCGTCGGAGGCCGTGGAGTGGGTGTGCAGGTCGATGCGCACGACGCGGGACTCCAGGGCTCGGGGCGGACGGGCTGACGCTCCATCGTAACGGCGCTCCGGACACCGCCCCGACCGGCTCGTCACGTGGAGGCCGTCACGGACCGTGCGTGCGCCGGGGCCGGGGACGCGCCCCCGGCGCTCCCGCGACGCCCGTCGGGCCCCGGCACGGATCCGCCCGACGGCCCCGGGCGCGCCCGGGGCACCTCCGGCGCGGACCGCCCGGCGTCACATCAGCAGGCGCGGCGACAGCGCCCCGCAGGGCAGCAGTTCGAGTTCCTGGCCGGCGTCGCGCAGATCGGTCAGTATCAGTTCGTCGTACATCAGCAGCCCGGTCGACTCGGGCCACACGATCGCCCACAGCCACAGCCCCCGTGCCTCGCCCGCGAACACCGCGCGATCCTCCGGGGCGTCGTCGACGTGCCAGAGCGGTGTCGGCCGGCCCGCGGCGAGGACCTTGGCCTGGGGGGAGGTGTCGACGGTCATGTGCGGCCCGGGGTCGGGTCCGTCGATGCCGGCGAAGCGGGCGCCGAGACCGACGCCGAGTTCCTCGGCGACGAGGAGCAACTCCCCCACGCCGCCCAGGGGTCCGGGACCGGAGCAGGCCACGGCCGTGGCGCGGCCGCCGCTGCGGTCGTCACCCGCGTACGCGACACCGGTGAACAGCCAGCCGACGGGGAGCGGCCACGGCATCCACACGGGAACCTTGGCACGGGCCACCACCACGCTGAGGGCCTCGACGCTCGGCGGGATGACGGGCTGCAGCGGATACACGGAACCGTGCACGTCGCACTGCCACGTGTCGGCGAAGAGACCGGGCGCCCTGACCCGGCCACCACACTTCGGGCAACTGGGTTCGCCCCTCATAGCGCCCCACGGTCCTACCCGTCCGGCGCCGCGTCAAGGACGATCACCTGTCCCGCACGGCGGATTCACCCGCCCTCAGCAGGCAGAGCCATTTACGTCCTGCACTAGTTAGCCTTGCTAATTAATTGTCTGCATACAGCAACGACCTGGACGGGAGAAGCGGAGGAGCACCCACGCGCGCGGGGGATCCGTTCACCGGAGGGACCGGCGGGGACGGACGGGCGGGCTCGTCGGGTCGGGCCGGCCGGGGCCCCGGGAACGCCCTCTTCGTCTCGACCTGGCTCGCCGTCATCCTGGGCGCCGCAACGGGCGGGAGCACCGCGGCGATCCTGCCGTACGAGTCCGCGCTCGGCCTCGGCATGGCCTGAAGGGCCGCTCGTTCCTCCGACGCCCCGCGCCCGGTGGCGAGCGACGGCTACCACTTCGTGCGCCGGTTCGCAGCGGCGGCCGCCCGGTTCCCGGCGCCGAAGATCGCGGAGTGGACCGACGTCCAGGTGCCCTTCGTCGTCGCGGGCGCCGCGGCGGTGTGCGCGGCGATCGCCCGGGCCCGGCGCTCCGCGCCACCACCGAGGCGGCCGGCGCGGTACCGGTGCACACGTCCCGCGACGGCGTGGCGGTGTTCGCCGACTGAACCCGGCCTCGAACGCCGACGGGCAACCGCCGGCCGTCACGCTCCGGGTCCGCCAACTCGACCATGAGATGCGTCACTTCACGCCTCGCACACGAGGACTGACATCACGTCAGGGGCACGGGTTTCCGCAGCGGATCGCGCAGGTCCGTGCCGTGCGTCAGCCACCGCTCCTGGAGCTTCCCCGCACCGTGGACCCGCTTCCACGCGGCCTCGTTCGGCGTCATCGGGAGCAGGGGCAGAAAGCGGACCGGGTCCATCGGCTCGTCGAGTTCGAGGTCCTCGACCAGGCCGCCGGACTCCCCGACCAGCACCGAGGTGAACGGGGCACCCGGCCACAGCGGCCCACCCACGTCCATGGAGTTCCCGGGGGCCACGATCACCCCTTCCACCTGCGGCGACGAGGCAAGGACGGCGAGCGGACGCAGCACCTTGTCCGTGTCCGCGAGCCCGGCGCGCACCGACAGGACGAGCTCGGCACGCGGGCCCTTCACGGGGTCGGCGACGACGTCGTCGGGGTCGGTCATCGGCCGGCCGGACATGCCCAGCGTCGCGTACCGGACGACGTCCCCGTCGATGAACCGGAGCACCTCGATCCGGTCCGTACCGAGAAACGTCACCGCGGCGCGCGCGTCCGGTTCGCCCAGCGCGCTGCGCAGCCGTGCCTCGACCAGAGCAAGAACTTCTCCCATCCCGCGAGCATAGATCGCATCAGGAACGGGCAAAGGAAGGGATTGACCCTCAGTCGGCTGATAGGCTTGGCCGCCTGTTCGGGACAACATGCAGAAGCATGGTTCTCGGATCCCGACGACACGTCTTCCCCCACGGGGGACCGGCCGGAGGAGGTGGGGCTGCGATGGATCGAAGTCGACCGTGCAGTACCGGCCGCTCTTCCGCGCGACTCCTCCCCTCGTTCCGCTGAGGGCTCTCCGCACCGTCAGTTCCATGGCACCGCGCATGACGGAAGAGCACGACTCCCCTGCCTGACTGTCTGTAGCGAACGCCGTCACCGCGTCCCGCGGTGCCGCCCGCTTTGCGGACGTATCGAGACACGTCCTCATTCCGGGCTGTGCCACGCCTCGCACCGGCGGCCTCTCCGTGAAGGAGCCTGCCATGTCGATGATCCGTGACCTGCGTCAAGCGGTCCGCCCCGCCCTGCGCAAGAGCAGCGGCCCGTACAGCGCGTACGACGCCACCCGCGACCCCTCCGCCTCCACCGCCGTCGTGGACTGCGCGGTCTACCGCGACGGCAAGCGCCTCGAGAACACCGGCTGCCTCACCCCGCGCGAGGCGATGCTGCGCGTACGGGAGGGCGGCGGCTTCGCCTGGATCGGCCTGCACGAGCCGACGGAGGAGGAGTTCTCCGGCATCGCCGCCGAGTTCGGCCTCCACCCGCTGGCCGTGGAGGACGCGGTGCACGCCCACCAGCGTCCCAAGCTGGAGCGGTACGACGACACCCTGTTCACGGTCTTCAAGACCGTCCACTACGTGGACCACACCGAGCTGACGCCGACCAGCGAGGTCGTCGAGACCGGCGAGGTGATGTGCTTCACCGGGCCGGACTTCGTGATCACCGTCCGGCACGGCGGCCAGGGCTCCCTGCGCAACCTCCGCCACCGGCTGCAGGACGACCCGGAGCTGCTCGCCAAGGGCCCCTCCGCGGTGCTCCACGCCATCGCCGACCATGTCGTGGACGGCTACATCGCGGTCGCGGACGCCGTACAGGTCGACATCGACGAGATCGAGATCGACGTGTTCTCCGCGCCGTCGAAGGGCAGCACCCGGGGCACCGACACCGGGCGGATCTACCAGCTCAAGCGCGAGGTGCTGGAGTTCAAGCGGGCCGTGACCCCGCTGCTGCGGCCCATGCAGCTGCTGAGCGAGCGTCCGATGCGGCTGGTCGACCCGGACATCCAGAAGTACTTCCGTGACGTCGCCGACCACCTGGCCCGGGTGCAGGAGCAGGTCATCGGCTTCGACGAGCTGCTGAACTCGATCCTGCAGGCCAATCTGGCGCAGGCCACCGTCGCCCAGAACGAGGACATGCGCAAGATCACGTCCTGGGCCGCGATCATCGCCGTGCCGACGGCGGTCTGCGGGATCTACGGCATGAACTTCGACCACATGCCCGAGCTCCACTGGCGGTACGGCTACCCCATGGTGCTCGTGGGCATCGTCGGGATCTGTCTCGCCATCCACCGCACGCTGAAGCGCAACGGCTGGCTCTAGGCGTGCTGGCCGGACAGGTGGGTCACCCATCTGTCCGGGCAGGTGGGTGACGCGGCTGGCTGCTGTGGGCGATCGCAGGGCCGAGGATCATCCTCGTACCGGACGTACGCGGACGACTCCGACAACGCGGCGAGCGTGCATGCCAGGCTTCGCGGGCCAGCAGGGACTTTCGCAAGACGCCCTAATAGGCTGCGGGGCATGAACGACGCTTCCGCCCGCCCCGCAGAGGACCCCCTGCTCGCGCAGGCCCTCGTGGAGGAGGCCACGAAGAAGTCCGGCCTCGTCTGGGTCCGCGGCGACGGCCCGGACCGGGCACTGTGGCATGCGTGGCACGACGGCGCGGCGCATGTGGTCGGCGACGGTCCGGGCGAGCAGCCCCTGCCCGGACTGGCCGACGGCTCGACCGCCGAGGTGACCGTGCGCAGCAAGGACAAGGGCGGTCGGCTGGTCTCGTGGACCGCCGCGGTGACCGAGCTGACGCCGGGTTCCGAGGCCTGGGAGGCCGCCGTCGGCGAGCTGAAGGGCAAGCGGCTCAACGCCCCGGACGGCGAGCGGATGACCGAGCGCTGGGGCCGCGAGTGCCGGGTGCTGCGGCTGGAGCCGCGCGAGTCGACCACCGAGCACCCCGAGGGCTCCCTGGCCGCCGCGCCGCTGCCCACGGCGGCCACGACCCGGCGGCCCGCCCCGGCGGCCCTGCCGCGGCTCCTCCGCCGCGGCCGCAAGGGCCGCTGAAGGACCCCCTCCGGGGGGCCGTCGGACCACCCGGCCGCCGACCGTCCGGCCCGACGGCCCGGAACCGCGCGGGACCGGCTCGGCCCGGCGGGCCCAACGGCTGGAGCGCGCCGGCTCAGCTAGTCGCTGGCACGCGGGAGCTGGCGCCCGTAGTCGACCGTCTCGCCCTTGGCGGGGGCCTCCAGCGGGAAGTCCTGGCCCCAGTCCCCCAGGGTGAGGACGCCCGCGTCGCCCGCCCGGTCCAGCTGCAGGGGGTACGGCTTGCCCTCCAGTGAGACCGCGAGCGTCCCCCCGTTGCCCTCGCCGCCCATGATCTCGATGGTGCGGACACCGCCGATGCTGCCGCGGTCGCCCTTGCTCAGCTTGCCGTGCAGCCCCAGCAGGCCGTCGAGCAGCACGTCCATGTCGGTGAAGCCGCGCAGCTGCTTGTACGCCGGATCGTCCTGGGGCACCTTCACGTACTTGTCGTCCAGCTTCTCCGCGGCTGCCTCGTCCTCCTTGCTGGGACCCTCCGCGTCGTCGCCCTTGCCGTCGGAGTCGGCGTGCACCCAGAAGCCCGCGTCGGCCTTCAGATAGAGGGCGTCCTCGATCCGCAGCAGCTCGAACGTGGAGTTCTTCGAGGTCACCGAGCCGACCCCGCCGGACTTCTTCAGCCGCATGTTCAGCTTGTACGTGCCGCCCTTGGACACCAGCGTGCCCGCCACGCGCACCGCGTCCGCCGCGTCGGCCGCCGCCTTGGCCTTCTTCTCGATGGCGACCGCCTCCAGCTTGCCGACGCCGTTCGTTCCCGCGTCCGGGTCCTCGCCGCACCCGGTGAGGGCGGTGACCAGCGCCGCGCACAGCGCGACGGTGAGCGCGGCCCGGCGCACAGGGGCTGCCGGACCCGGGGGGAGAGCGGTCACGAGCGCACTGCCTCTCATACGCGTGGGGGGTGGCAGACCGCAGCGTACCCGGGGTCGCAGGGCTGACCGGAGGGCAGTCGTCCGGACCGTCGGCGACAGCGCCATGGATCGGTACGGGCTAGCCTGAAGCCGTTGAACGATGCCATTTCGGAGCAATCCGTTTCGCTCCTCGGACGATCCCGGCGGTTCACTCCGGTGCCGCCGCGGCGGTGGAGGAGGCGCTGAGCATGACGGCAGACGGCCCCCGGATCTTCGTCTCGCATCTCGCCGGGGTCCCGGTCTTCGGCCCCGACGGCGGCCCGGTCGGACGCGTGCGGGACCTCGTGGCCACGTTCCCGGCCGACCGCCCGCCCCGGCTCGTGGGACTGGTCGTCGAGGTGCCCGGGCACGGCCCCGTCTTCGTGCCCGTTTCCCGGGCGACCGGCGTCGAGTCCGGCCAGGTCACCGTGTCCGGCCCCGTGAGCATGCGCCGTTTCGACCCGGGGCCTGACGAACGGCTCGTCCTCGGTCAGCTGCTGGACCGCCGGGTCCGGCTGGCGGACTCGGGCGAGGAGGTCACCGTCCTGGACGTCGAGGTGCACCGCCACCCGGCCCGCGGGCACTGGGAGGCCGACCGGATCTGCGCCCGCCGCGACCGGGGTGGAACCGGCCGGCACCGCGGTGAGGCGCTGGCCGTCGACTGGTCGGCGGTGACCGGCCTGCCGCCCGATGAGCCCGCGGCGGGCCAGGGGTGGCGCGGGGGTGCCCGGGAGCAGCGCGCGGAAGCGGAGGTCGAGCAGGAGCGCACGGCGCGCGCCATGATGAGGACCGAGCCGGTCGTGGTGCCGCCGGACGCCACCGCCGCGAACGCGCTGGCCCGGATCGGGGAGCGGGAGCTGATCCAGGCGATGGCGGCCCAGGTGTACGTCTGCAGGTCGCCGGTCGAGCCGCCCACGGGCCCGTACCTGGGCACGGTGCCCGTCCGGCGGCTGCTGCGCAGTGCCCCGGACGCCCCGGTCGCGCCCCTGGTCGACACCGAGCTGCCTCCGCTGGACCCGGACACCCCGCTGCCGGCGGTCAGCTGCTGCCTGGCCGCCTACGACCTGGTCGCGGCCCCCGTGGTCGACGACGACGGGGCGTTGCTGGGCGCGGTGACCGTCGACGCCGTGCTGGACCGTCTGCTGCCCGACCACTGGCGGGAGTCCGAGTACGGGATGACGGACCCCGACGGGACGGAACAGGCGGAGGGCGGGACCGACGTGGGTGGGGAAGCGCCGCAACGGCCCGCCACGGCCGCGCTATTCCCGTCCGGGCCCGCGGGCGGACGTGACGAAGGCGACCGCTGACGGGAGCCCCCGGGGCGGTGTCCGGCGCCGTACCATCGTGCGTATGGTTACGGAAGACGCGGTGCGCGACGCACTGGCGACGGTGAACGACCCCGAGATCAACAAGCCGATCACGGAACTCGGCATGGTCAAGTCGGTGGAGATCGGCTCCGACGGCGCGGTCGCCGTCACGGTCTATCTCACCGTCTCCGGCTGCCCGATGCGCGAGACGATCACCCAGCGCGTCACGGACGCCGTCTCGGGCGTCGAGGGCGTCACCGGCGTCGAGGTCGCCCTGGACGTGATGAGCGACGAGCAGCGGCGCGAGCTCGCGGCCGCCCTGCGGGGCACGACCGCGGAGCGCGAGGTCCCGTTCGCCAAACCGGGCTCGCTGACGCGCGTCTACGCGGTCGCCTCCGGCAAGGGCGGCGTGGGCAAGTCCTCCGTGACCGTGAACCTGGCCGCGGCCATGGCCGCCGACGGACTGAAGGTCGGTGTCGTCGACGCCGACATCTACGGCCACAGCGTGCCGCGCATGCTCGGCGCGGACGGCCGTCCCACCCAGGTCGAGAACATGATCATGCCGCCGTCCGCGAACGGCGTGAAGGTCATCTCGATCGGCATGTTCACCCCGGGCAACGCGCCGGTCGTCTGGCGCGGGCCGATGCTGCACCGTGCGCTGCAGCAGTTCCTCGCGGACGTCTACTGGGGCGATCTGGACGTGCTCCTGCTCGACCTGCCGCCGGGCACGGGTGACATCGCGATCTCCGTGGCCCAGCTGGTGCCGAACGCCGAGATCCTCGTCGTCACCACTCCGCAGCAGGCCGCGGCGGAGGTCGCGGAGCGGGCCGGCTCCATCGCCGTCCAGACCCACCAGAAGATCGTCGGTGTCGTCGAGAACATGTCGGGCCTGCCGTGCCCGCACTGCGACGAGATGGTCGACGTCTTCGGCACGGGCGGCGGGCAGGTGGTCGCGGACGGACTGACGAAGACCACGGGCGCCCAGGTGCCGGTGCTCGGCCAGATCCCCATCGACGTGCGGCTCCGTGAGGGCGGCGACGAGGGGAAGCCCGTCGTCCTCACCGACCCCGACTCGCCGGCCGGCTCGGCCCTGCGGGCCATCGCCGGCAAGCTCGGCGGCCGGCAGCGCGGTCTCTCCGGCATGTCGCTCGGCATCACCCCGCGCAACAAGTTCTGACGCGGCCCTCCTCCCGGCGACACACGACTGCCCACGACCCCGGCCGGGGTCGTGGGCAGTCGTCGTCCTCGTCGAGGCGGGCCGGAGCAGCCCGGCGTCCTCCGCGCGGTCTACGCGTACGCGTCGAGGTCCTGCACCACGGAGAAGCCGAGCCCGTACGCGCTCAACCCGCGCCCGTACGCCCCGATGTGCACCCCGTTCCCGGTCGAGCCGGCGAGCACCCAGCCGAACTCGGACTCGCGGTAGTGGAACGGCATCGGCACCCCGTCCACCGGCAGGGACAGCTCCGACCAGGCGGCACCGGAGAGGTCGTCCGCGAGCTCGAAGGCGGTCTCGGTCTGCTGGTCCAGCCAGTCGTCCCGCAGGGAGTGGTCGAGCTGTGCCGGCCAGGTGCAGGCCAGCAGGCCGGAGCCGGCCAGCCAGGCGGCCGAGGAGACGGTGGTGGCGTCCAGGACGCCCGTACCGTCACCGGTGTGCCGCATCGGGCTCGAGGCGACCGTGACGACGACGGCGAAGCGTTCCTTCTCCGCACCGGCGGCGTCGGACTTTATCGACGGCTCGTCGCCGTGCCCCATGGAGCCGTGCTGCACCGAACCGTCCGCGGCGGTGCCGACCTGCATCAGCCAGCGCGGCCCGGTGAACGCCTCGTCCAGGCCGTACCAGGGGAAGGGGGCGCGCAGATAGCCGTCGACGGTACGCCGGGCTGCGGGCACCCCCTCAGCGGTGGAACTGCTGGGCGAATCCTGCGCCCCTACCCGACTCGTCGTCTCCATCTACCCGGCCGCCTCCTTGGTCAGCGAGGTCCGGAACGGCCCGCCCCCCGCGGGCGTCCTCGATCCCGGACAGATGGAGGATAGCCACCCGTCACCGACTCGTTGGGATTGACGGCGGTAGGGGGCCTCAGGTGGCGTCTGCGTCGAAGGGCGGGCGCTCGCCCTGATCGGGCCTTTCGCGCTTCTTGAGGAGATCCGGGGTCGTACCGCCGCCCGGCGCGCCGCCGACACCGGCGCGCACCGAGCCGTCGGGCTCCTTGCCGTTCACGGCGTCGGCGACCTCGTTCATCTCCTTCTTGAGGTCGAAGCTGCCGCGGATCTCCTTGAGGTCCTCGTTCTCGGAGAGCTGCTTCCGGATGAAGGCCTTGGGGTTGAGGTCCTCGAACTCGAAGTCCTTGAACTCCGGGCCCAGTTCACTGCGGATGTCGTGCTTCGCGCTGTCGGAGAACTCCCGGATCTTGCGGATGAAGCGCGAGACGTCCTGGACGACCTTGGGCAGCTTGTCCGGGCCGAAGACCAGCACGGCGAGGACCACGAGCGTGACGAGCTCGAGTGCGCCTATGTCGTTGAACACCTTGCTGCTCCTCGTGTTCTCGTTCTCCGTGCCCGCAGCGCTGGGACGAGCGGGGCCGGCTCCACGGTACCCGGCAAATCTGTCCCGACGGTACCTTCGGGATGTCCGTCACGTGCCGGTCGACGAACCGAGCGTCACCGCCCTGGTCTGCTCCTTGCCGTCGCGGAGGACCGTGAGCTCCAGCCGGTCGCCGGGGCGGTGCGCACGGATCTTGACGATGAGCTCCTCGCCGTTGTGCACCCGCTGGCCGTCGACCTTGGTGATGACGTCGCCCGGCCGGATGCCGGCCTTGGCGGCGGGCCCGCCCGCGGTGACGGACGAGGCCCCGTCCTTGCCCTTCTCGCCGACGCGCGCACCGTCCCCCGAGTACTGCATGTCGAGGCTGACGCCGATCACCGGGTGGGTGGCCTTCCCGGTGTTGATCAGCTCCTCGGCGACCCGCTTGCCCTGGTTGATGGGGATGGCGAAGCCGAGGCCGATGGATCCGGCCTGCCCAGAGCCCGCGTCCGGGCCGGACCCGCCGTCCGCGGCACGAATGGCGCTGTTGATGCCGATGACCCGGGCCCTGGAGTCGACGAGCGGCCCGCCGGAGTTCCCCGGATTTATCGGAGCGTCGGTCTGCAGGGCGTCGACGTAGCTGACGTCGCTGCCGTCGCCCTTCTCCCCGCCGGCGGTGATCGGGCGCTCCTTGGCGCTGATGATTCCGGCGGTCACGGTGTTCTGCAGATCGAAGGGCGCGCCGATGGCCACGACCGGGTCGCCGACGCGGACGTTGTCGGAGTTGCCCAGCGGCAGCGGCTTGAGGCCGGAGACCCCCTTGACCTTGACCACGGCGAGGTCGTAACCGCTGTCCTTGCCGACGAGGGTGGCGCGGGCCGTCTCGCCGCCGCTGAAGGTGACGGAGATGTCGCCGGAGCGGCCGGCCGGGGAGACCACGTGGTTGTTCGTGAGGATGTGTCCCTGGGCGTCCAGGACGAATCCGGTGCCGGTGCCCTGCTCACCGCCTCCGCTGACGTGCAGCGTCACCACACCGGGGAGGGCGCTGGCGGCGATCCCGGCGATGCTGTCGGGCGCGCGGTCGGTGCCCTCCGGTCCCGCCTGCGGCAGTTCGACGGTGGCGATCCCCCCGTTGCGTTCGAGATAGGCGCCGACACCGCCGCCGAGGACGCCGGCGAGCAGCGCGAAGGCCAGGGCGCCGGCGAAGGCCATGCCACGGCGGGACTTCCTCTTCGGCGGCTCGCCGGTCCGGATCAGGATCCCGCCCGGCGCACCCCAGGGGTCGTACTGGCGCCACTGCTCCGGTACGGGGGCCGCGTGCGGCGCGGCGGCCGGGGCGGGCAGCGGGGCCGGTGCCGGGGAGCCCGGGTAGCCGCCGGCGGCCGGGTACTGCGGCGAGGGGCCGGCGGCCCCGTGGGGGTGCTGCACCGGCGGTGCGGGCGCCCAGGGCCCGGGTCCGCCGTACGGCGGTGTGCGGTACTCGTCCGGCTCGTGGAGGGGCCGCGCGCCTTCGCCGGAATGCCCGGCCGCGGGGTCGCCGGCCGGGGCCGGTGCGTGGTCCTGGGCCGCCGGGGCCGGTGCGTGGTCCTGGACCGCCGGGGCGTGGGCCCCGCGTGCGATGCCGTTCCGGGCCGCCGGGGACTGCGGATCGCGGGCAATGCCGTCCTGGCCGACACCGCCCGTGAGCTGCGCGGCGGCCGCGTGGGCGTGCGCGCCCGCGTCGGGAGCGACGCCGGCCGGCACGTCCGTGTGGATGTCCGCGCCCGCGTCGGGCAAGGCACCGGACGGCACGCCCGCGTGAGCGTCCGCCGCGGCAAGCGAGGCACCGGACGACACCGGCACGTTCGCGTGAGCGTCCGCGCCCGCGTCGGGAGCGACGCCGGCCGGCACGTCCGTGTGGATGTCCGCGCCCGCGTCGGGCAAGGCACCGGACGACACCGGCACGTCCGCGTGAGCGTCCGCGCCCGCGTCGGGCAAGGCACCGGACGGCACGCCCGCGTGAGTGTCCGCGCCTGCGTCGGGCGCGACGGCGGTCGGCGCGCCCGCGTCGGGCGAGGCACCGGACGGCGCGCCCGCGTGGATGTCCGCGCCCGCGTCGGGCAAGGCACCGGACGACACCGGCACGCCCGCGTGAGCGTCCGCCGCGGCGAGCGCGACGGCGGACGGCACGCCCGCGTGAGTGTCCGCGCCCGCGTCGGGCGCGACGGCGGCCGGCACGCCCGCGTGGATGTGCGCGCCCGCGTCGGGCGAGGCACCGGACGGCGCGCCCGCGGTGGCGTCCTGAGGCGCGGGGTCCTGGGGTGGCGCACCGTCCGCGTACGTCCCGCCGGACTGCGGGGCGGCGGCCGGGGCCGCCTCGGCGACGGAGTGGGCCGGGGCGCTGTCCGTCCGGCCCGCAGGCGGTGCCTGCTGCGCCGCCCGCGTCGCAGGTGCGGGGGCGGGAAGCGGGTACTCGGGCCGGTCGTCCACGGGAGCTCCCGGGACGACGGCCGTCCGGTCGTCGCCCACGGGGGCGGCTCCGGCCGTGGCCGCACCTGCCTCGGGCGCCGCCGCCGTGCGGGCCGCGTCGGCGGGCGACGACGGCTCGGGGTGGGCCGGACGGCTCCACCACTTCGGCTTGGGACCCGTCGGCTTCCCGTTCTCCATGCTCTCCCCGCAACTGCCGCTCCGCGTGCCCCGCCGGCACCGTCCCCTGGATTCAACCAGGTTTGCGGATGGCGTCCTACAGTGCGCCCGCCTCCCCGAACGAGCGCTCCCCCGTCAGCGCCGGGGCGGTGCCGCGAGCCGGCTGGGCAGCGGGGACGCGGAGGGGCTGGGGCCGGGGGCCGTGGCCAGCTGGAAGTCCGAGTCGGCCGGCCGCGCCGGCGACGGCGTGGTACCGCCGGTGAGCAGGGGCGACGCCGCGAACGGATGGGACAGCGGCCGCGCATGGACGAAGGTCTGCGGGGCCACCGCCACCACGGGGGTGCTGCTGGTGCCGCCGCCCCGTCTGCGGTTGGCCTCCAAGCCCGCGCCGGTGGTGGCCGTACGCAGGGGGGTCACGTTGTTGCCGCGGTTGTCACCGCGGGCGGAGACATCGCCGGTGGCGGCGAGCGGCAGCGTCCCTCCCAGGGCGATCGCGGCGAACGACACCGCGCTGGCCGCGGCGAAGGCGAACCTCCGGCCGCGCCAGGGGGAGCGCTCGGCCTCCTGCCGTGCCACGTCGTGGATGCGGAACCCGGCCCCCGGGCCGCCGTCCGGCAGGCCGTGACCGCCCGGGACGTACCCGAAGCCGTTCGGGGTCACCCCGAAGACGCCATCGCCGGGACGTCCCCGGCCGAAAGGACCTCCCCGCCCGTCGTCATCACCTCCGGGCGGACCCGCGGGAAGCCCCTGGAGCCGCGCGAGCAGGCCCTCGGAGGGCGGCGGCGGGGCGGCCGTCGCGAAGACGCTCTTCAGCCTGCGCTGTGCATCGGCCTCGGCCTTGCACTTGGGACAGGTCGCGA
Source organism: Streptomyces sp. HUAS CB01 (assembly GCF_030406905.1). Classification (NCBI taxonomy): domain Bacteria; kingdom Bacillati; phylum Actinomycetota; class Actinomycetes; order Kitasatosporales; family Streptomycetaceae; genus Streptomyces; species Streptomyces chengbuensis. The sequence goes on along the minus strand of NZ_CP129137.1, from coordinate 5,093,718 downwards.
GGTGGGCCAGGACCCGCTCGCGCACGTCGTGTGTCAGCTCGCCGTCGACCAGGGCGGCGAGCCGGTCCCCCAGATGCTGCTCCGCGGGGGTCGGACCGGTGCCGCTCACGCCGTCCCGCCCTCCCCGGCCACGCCCGCGAGGGAGCGCTGCTCGGCACGCGCCTCGGGAGAGCGGTGCTGCAGGGCCTTGCGCAGGTGGGAGCGGCCGCGGTGGATCCGGCTGCGGACGGTGCCGAGCTTGACGCCGAGCGTGGCGGCGATCTCCTCGTACGACAGCCCCTCGATGTCGCAAAGCACGACGGCGGCGCGGAACTCGGGTGCGAGGGTGTCCAGCGCCTGCTGGACGTCGGCGTCGAAGTGGGTGTCGTTGAAGACCTGCTGCGGTGAGGGCTCCCGGCTGGGAAGCCGCTCGGCCGCGTCGTCGCCCAGTGCGTCGAAACGGATGCGCTGCTTGCGGCGGACCATGTCCAGGAACAGGTTCGTCGTGATGCGGTGCAGCCAGCCCTCGAAGGTGCCCGGCGTGTAGGTCGACAGGGAGCGGAAGACGCGGACGAAGACCTCCTGGGTGAGGTCCTCGGCGTCGTGCTGGTTTCCGGTCAGACGGTAAGCGAGGCGGTAGACCCGGCCGCTGTGCGTGCTGACGATGTCCTCCCACGAGGGAGGGGTCCACGCCTGCGATTCCGCATCCGGTGCGAACGTCGCGGTGGGTACGGAGTCGGTCTGGCCGGAACGGGCGTCAGCGGTGTCGGTCACGGATTTCGGCTCACCCGCCGACCCGAGAAGGCGCCTCAGCACCCCTCTCCGATCCACAGGCGCAGCCGCACCTCCCCTGTCGGCTCTGGTGGTGTCCAGTGGAGCCCCTACCATAGCCACCTCGCCCGTTAGCTCCGGATAAGAATCTTTACGCGAATTTGGGAACGGGTGCCTCTCGTCCCGCGCCTTTCCCCCGCTCTTCCATAACGCCCGGTCCCATCTGCGGGTTCCCGTGCGCAGCGGATACAGTCACGGTTGCGCCAACTACGGGGACAGGAGAGGGTCATCACCGCCAACCGGCAGACGAGCTGGGCGTTCGCCGACGCCTTTGTCGCCGAGGACGAAGCACTGCACTGGGCCCGTGACCGGGCCCGGGAGGCGGGGCTGCCCTCGGTGTCGCCCGGCACGGGCTCCGCCCTGCGTCTGCTGGCCGCGACGGCGGACGCGAAGGCGGTGGCGGAGATCGGCACCGGCACCGGTGTCTCCGGTATCTACCTGCTCCAGGGCATGCGCCCGGACGGCGTGCTCACCACGGTCGACCCCGAGCCGGAGCGCCAGCAGTTCGCGCGCGAGGCGTTCCGTGCCGCGGGCTTCGCGGGCAACCGGGCGCGCTTCATCCCGGGCCGCGCTCTCGACGTACTGCCCCGGCTGGCGGACGGCGGGTACGACCTCGTCTTCTGCGACGGCGACCGGCTGGAGTCGCTGGACTATCTAGCTGAATCGTTGCGCCTGCTGCGACCTGGGGGCCTCGTGTGCTTCGAGGGCGTCTTCGCGGACGGCCGCACGGTCGATTCGGCGGCACAGCCGGGCGAGGTGCTGCGGGTGCGGGAACTTCTGCGCACGGTACGGGAGAGCCAGGAACTGCTGCCGTCACTGCTCCCGGTGGGCGACGGGCTGCTCTGCGCGGTGCGCCGCGGCTGACGCTCGCGCACCGGGACGCCACGGGCCGGGGAGCCAGGGGAGCCGGGGACCGATACGGAGAACCGGCGCCCCGCGTCGCACCCGGGCCGGGCCCGCCGACGGGCGATCCCCCATGACGCGCACGGAGGCGGGTAGGCGGTCTCCGGGAACGGCACTGCCCCGGCGCAGCGAGGTGCCGAGCCGGGGCAGTACAGAAAGGTGTGGGCGCTTCCGCGTCAGCCGACGACCTTCTTGAGGGCATCGCCGAGGGCGTCGGCCTCGTCCGGAGTCAGCTCGACGACAAGCCGACCGCCGCCTTCGAGCGGAACGCGCATGACGATGCCCCGCCCCTCCTTGGTCACCTCGAGCGGGCCGTCGCCCGTCCGCGGCTTCATGGCCGCCATGCTCGTTCCCCTTCCTGAAACCAGCTCATCGTCAGCCGACGGCCCCCTGGGTGGGCACACGTCACCGGCATCGAACACATTGCTTCCCAGCCATTATCCCGCATCCCAGGACCCGATGACCAACATCAGTCGGCATCGCTTGCGCAACGCGCTTTCGCAAAACCACCCAATTCGGGGATCCGCCTGCGATACTTCGCCCCCGCCCGGGCACCAGCGCCCCGGACCGGGGCCGGGATTTCTTTGACGCAGGTCACATACCGGCGCGTAGGTCGGCCCCGGCGATCTCCGCCATGCTGGGCTCGACATCACTGCCCGAGGTGCGAAGGGGACCCCTGACATGGCCGACACCGTGCTGTACGAGGTGAGCGACGGACTCGCGACGATCACGATCAACCGGCCGGAGGCCATGAACGCGATGAACGTCGAGGCCAAGGTCGCCCTCCGGGACGCCCTGCAGGCGGCCGCGGCGGACGCCGGCGTACGGGCGGTCCTGCTGACGGCGACGGGCCGCGCGTTCTGTGTGGGGCAGGACCTCAAGGAGCACATCTCCTTGCTGGTCTCCGACCGCGAGTCGGGCACCGGTCACACGATGAGCACCGTCCGCGACCACTACAACCCCATCGTGCGCGCGATCACCGAGATGCCGAAGCCGGTGGTGGCGGGCGTGAACGGCGTCGCCGCGGGTGCCGGCATGGGTTTCGCGCTGGCCGCCGACTACCGGGTCGTCGCCGACACCGCCAAGTTCACGACGTCCTTCGCCGGGGTCGCGCTGACGGCGGACTCCGGGGTCTCCTGGACGCTCCCGCGGCTGATCGGTCCCAGCAGGGCCGCCGACCTGCTGCTCTTCCCGCGCTCGATCACGGCGCAGGAGGCGTTCGACCTCGGCATCGTGAACAAGCTCGTACCGGCCGACGACCTGGCGGCGGAGGCCGCCGCGGTCGCCCGCGCCCTGGCCGACGGCCCGACGCTCGCGTACGCCGCGATCAAGGAGTCCCTCGCGTACGGGGCCGGCCACACGCTGAGCGAGACGCTGGAGAAGGAGGACGAACTCCAGACCCGGGCCGGTGCCTCGGAGGACCACGCCATCGCGGTCCAGGCCTTCATCGCCAAGGAGAAGCCGAAGTACGTGGGCCACTGAGGGCTCGGCCCCGGGCCGGTGCCGCCCCGGCACCGGCCGGGCCTCGCCCGCGGCCGGCTCCGGGAGGAGTCAGCCGGCGCCGCGGCCCCCACGGGCCACGCAGTCGGCCAGATGGTCGTCGACCAGACCGCAGGCCTGCATGAGCGCGTACGCCGTCGTGGGGCCGATGAAGCGCAGACCGCGCTTCTTGAGGTCCTTGGAGAGGGCGGTCGACTCGTCCGTGGCCGCCGGGACGTCCGCGAGGGTGCGCGGCGCCCGGCGGACGGCCGGGTCCGGTGCGTACGACCAGATCAGGGCGTCGAGCTCACCCTCCGCCCAGTCGGCCAGCACCCGGGCGTTGGCGATCGTCGCGTCGATCTTGGAGCGGTTGCGGATGATGCCGGCGTCGGCGAGCAGTCGCTCCTTGTCGGCGTCGGTGAACGCCGCGACCGAGGCGATCCGGAAACCGGCGAAGGCCTCCCGGAAGCCCTCGCGGCGGCGCAGGACGGTGATCCAGGAAAGCCCCGACTGGAACGCCTCCAGCGCGAGCCGCTCGAACAGCGCGTCGTCCCCGCGGACGGGACGGCCCCACTCCTCGTCGTGGTACCTGACGTAGTCCTCGGTGGACAGGCCCCACGGGCAGCGCAGCCGCCCGTCCGGGCCGGCCACGGCTCCGCCGCTCATCGCCGCTGCTCCTCGTCGCCCCGGCCGGTCTCCTCACCGGGGCGGCCCGGGCGCCCGGGCGAGGCGTCCGGAGTGCCCGGCGCTCCCGCGCCGTTCTGCGCGGCCGGGCGGTCCTCGGCGGCCTTCTCGAAGAACCCCGGCCGCTCCCCCGGCACGTCCTCGGGACGCTTGTCGAAGAGTTCGGCCGGACCGACCGCCGCCGCCTGCCGGCCCGCCAGCGCGGACTCCAGCTCGGCGATCCGCGCGTCCCGCTCGGCGAGCTCGGCGCCGAGCCGTCCGAGGACCTCGTCGACGTCGAGCATCCGATAGCCCCGCGCCGTCACCGGCAGGCGCAGCGCCTCGATGTCGGCACGGCTCACCGGACGCGTCACCGGCAGCGGGTCCACCAGGCGCTCGGGCGCCACCTCCGGGAGCACCGCCTTGTCGCCGCCGCCGACCACCGCCAGGGTGACCGCGGCGATGACCACGACCATCGCGATCAGCAAGAACCAGAACACAGCGCGCCTCTCCCCGGAGCAGGAAACCGTCCGCTGCCGATCGTGCCATGCGCCACCGACAGTTAAGGTCGCAGGCGACGGATCGCGAGGAGGAAACAGCGGATGCAGGGGATGCACGACGGGACTCTGCGGCTGGGACGGCGCGAGTTCGGCGCGCACGAGCCAGTGATCATGGCGATCGTGAACCGGACGCCGGACTCCTTCTACGACCAGGGCGCCACGTTCCGCGACGAGCCGGCTCTGGCCCGTGTCGAGCAGGCGGTGTCCGAGGGCGCCGCCATCATCGACATCGGCGGGGTGAAGGCCGGGCCCGGTGAGGAGGTGACCGCCGAGGAGGAGGCGCGCCGCACGGTCGGTTTCGTCGCCGAGGTGCGCAGGCGCTTCCCGGACGTGGTGATCAGCGTCGACACCTGGCGGCACGACGTCGGCGCCGCGGTCTGCGAGGCGGGCGCCGACCTGCTGAACGACGCCTGGGGCGGGGTCGATCCCGCTCTGGCCGAGGTGGCCGCCCGTTACGGGGCGGGCCTGGTCTGCACGCACGCGGGCGGGGCCGAGCCGCGGACACGGCCGCACCGGGTCGCGTACGACGACGTGATGGCGGACATCCTGCGGGTGACGACCGGGCTGGCGGAGCGGGCGCTGGGGCTCGGTGTGCGCCGGGACGGGATCCTCATCGACCCCGGCCACGACTTCGGGAAGAACACCCGTCACTCGCTGGAGGCGACCCGCAGGCTCGGCGAGATGGCGGAGACGGGCTGGCCGGTGCTGGTCTCCCTGTCGAACAAGGACTTCGTCGGCGAGACCCTCGACCGCCCGGTCAAGGAACGGGTGATCGGCACCCTGGCGACGACCGCGGTGTCGGCGTGGCTCGGCGCGCGGGTGTACCGGGTGCACGAGGTGGCGGAGACCCGGCAGGTCCTGGACATGGTGGCGTCGATCGCCGGACACCGGCCCCCGGCGGTCGCCCGCCGGGGACTGGCCTGAGGCTCCCGCCTGCGGCTCGGGGCGGGCCCCGGCCCTGACGGGGACCGCCGGGCAGGGCCCGGACGGTTCGCCGCGGCGCTCGTACCCGGGCGCCGCGGCGGGTACGAGCGCCGGCCGCTCAGGCCTCGTAGCCCTCGTACGGAATCGGTGGCGGCGGGCCGGTCTCCTTGGTGACCAGGGCGACCGCCTCGTCCACGTCGTCCGTGACATGGAAGAGCAGCAGGTCGCGAGCGGACGCCTTGCCCTCGGCGACGACCGTCCCGCGCAGCCAGTCGACCAGGCCGGACCAGTAAGCCGACCCGAAGAGCACGACGGGGAAGCGGGTCACCTTGCCGGTCTGGACGAGGGTGAGCGCCTCGAACAGTTCGTCGAGCGTGCCGAAGCCGCCCGGCATGACCACGAAGCCCTGCGCGTACTTGACGAACATCGTCTTGCGGACGAAGAAGTACCGGAAGTTCACGCCGATGTCGACGTGCGGGTTGAGGCCCTGCTCGAAGGGCAGCTCGATGCCCAGCCCGACCGAGATGCCGCCCGCCTCCCGCGCACCGCGGTTGGCGGCCTCCATCGCCCCCGGCCCGCCTCCGGTGATCACCGCGAAGCCCGCGTCGACCAGCGCCCGGCCGATCCGTACGGCGGCGTCGTACCCGGGTGTACCGGGAGCGGTCCGGGCGGAACCGAAGACGCTGATGGCGCTGGGCAGTTCGGCGAGGGCGCCGAAGCCCTCCACGAACTCCGACTGGATGCGCATGACCCGCCACGGGTCGGTGTGCACCCACTGCGAGTCGCCCTCGGTGTCCAGCAGGCGCTGGTCCGTGGTGCCGGGCTGGATCTGATCCCTGCGCCGCACCACCGGACCCAGCCGCTGCTCCTCCGGCCGTGCTTCCTCGGGACTGCCCATGACCTGCTCCCTCCGCTGTGGTGCACGTTCCAGGTCAGGGTAGGTCGCCGGAGATGTACAAGAGCGAAATTCCGGAGGTCGGATCCGAGGAAGTCAGGCGGTGGCGGTCCACGCGGTGATCGTCACGGGGTGGCCGCGCCGCGATCCGCACGGTGACGGCACCCGGTGACCGCCCCGCGCGGTCCTCACGCGGTGAGCCGTCGTACCCGAGCCGTCACGCGCGGGCCCTCACGCGGTCAGCCACCGCCGCAGACGCTCCTCGCAGTGCGTGATCCTGTCGACGGCCACGTGCTCGTCCCGCTTGTGGGCGAAGAGCGCGTCGCCCGGGCCGTAGTTGACAGCGGGGACGCCGAGCGCGCTGAAGCGCGACACGTCGGTCCAGCCGAACTTGGGCTGTGCCGTGCCGCCCACCGCCGCCATGAACGCGGCGGCGGCCGGGTGCGAGAGGCCGGGCAGCGCTCCGCCGGTGTGGTCGTCGACGACGAACTCGGCGACGTCGCAGTCCGCGAACACCTCGCGGACGTGGGCCTCGGCCTCCGCCATGGTCCGGTCCGGGGCGTAGCGGTAGTTGATCACCACGGTGCACTCGTCGGGGATGACGTTGGTGGCCACACCGCCCTCGATCCCGACCGCGTTGAGCCCCTCGTGGTACCTCAGCCCGTCGATCACCGGGCGGCGCGGCTCGTAGGCGGCGAGCCGGGCCAGGATCGGGCCGGCGGCGTGGATGGCGTTGGACCCCATCCAGCTACGGGCGGAGTGTGCGCGCTCTCCCGTGGTACGGAGGTGCACCCGCAGAGTCCCCTGGCAGCCGCCCTCCACCTGGGCGTCGGAGGGCTCGAGCAGAACGGCGAAATCGCCCTCCAGCCAGTCGGGGTGTGCGGCCGCAACATGGCCGAGGCCGTTGAGATGTGCCGCGACCTCCTCATTGTCGTAGAAGACGAACGTCAGGTCGCGATTGGGCTCGGGCACGGTCGCGGCGATCCGGAGCTGGACGGCGACACCCGACTTCATGTCCGAGGTGCCGCAGCCCCACAGGACGCCGTTCTCGTCGAGCCGGGAGGGGACGTTGTCCGCGATCGGCACGGTGTCGATGTGCCCGGCCAGGATGACGCGTTCGCCCCGGCCCAGGTGCGTCCGGGCGACCACGTTGTTGCCCTGCCGGTCGACGGTGAGGTGGGGCAGGGCACGGAGCGCCCGCTCGATCGCGTCGGCGAGGGGTTTCTCGTCGCCGCTGACCGACGGGAAGTCGACGAGCCGTGCGGTGAGAGCCGGGCCGTCCAGGGTGAGATCAAGCGCGCTTTCGGGCATGGTCACGACCCTAGCGCCGCCTCAGGCGACGTTCGCCCCGTGTCGCACCCGGACCGACCCGCGGGTACGGCCGCCGGGCCCGTCCCGCACCCGGGGACCCGTACATCCCGCGGGCGAGGGGCCGGGATGCCGCGCGGGGGGCCGGGATGCCGCGGCGCGGGCCCCGTGTCCCGCGCCGGGCACCCGTCCGGGTGTTCACGGGGCTCCAGTACGGTGGGCGCCGTGACCAAGACCGCCTCCCCCGCCCGGCGCGGCCGCTCCCTTCGCCTCGCGGCCGCGTTCGCCGTGTTGCTGGGCCTGGTCGCGTACGTGGTCGTGCAGTACGTGAGCGGCGACGGCGCGCCGCGCTGCGTGGTCCGCTCCGGTGACGGGGACGACCCGGACCGCCCCGGGCCCGACGACGGGGAGGGCGGTGGCGCCTCCTACGAACTCAGCCCGGAGATGGCGGCCAACGCCGCGACGATCTCGGCGGTCGGCACGACCAGGGGCATGCCGGAGCGGGCGGTGACCATCGCGCTGGCGACGGCCCTCCAGGAGTCCGCGTTGCGGAACATCCGGCACGGCGACCGGGACTCCCTCGGACTCTTCCAGCAGCGCCCGTCGCAGGGCTGGGGCACGCCGCGGCAGATCCTCGACCCGGTGTACTCCGCCGGGGCGTTCTACGACCACCTCGCCGAGGTGCCGGGCTACTCACGGCTGCCGTTGACGGTCGCGGCCCAGCGCGTCCAGCGCAGCGGCTTCCCGCAGGCCTACGCCAAGCACGAGCCGGACGCCTCGCTTCTCTCCGCGGCGCTCACCGGCCGCGCCTCGGCCTCCCTGACCTGCACGGCCGCGTCCTCGACCAAGCCCGGCGACCCCGCGAAGGTCCGTTCCGAGCTGGCGCGTTCCTTCGGTGCGGGGGTTCTCCCCGCGGCAGGCGGCAAGGGACGGGCGGGCTCCCCGCAGTCCTCCGAACTGACGGTCCCGGTCGTCGCTACCGCCCGGAACGCCGGCGAAGCCGACCGCCGCGGCTGGGAGCTGGCCCACTGGGCCGTCGCGAAGGCGGCTGAGCTGCGGATCTCCGAGGTCTCGTTCGCCGGAAAGGTCTGGAGCGCGGAGGAGGCCGACGAGGGCTGGCGCACCGCCGAGTCGGGTGGCACGGCGGTACGGATCCGGATCGCCCGCTGACCCGCTCGGGCCGGGCCGGCCCACGCGGAACGGCCGCCCGTGAAGAGACCGTCCACGCCCGTCCGTGCTGCCGGTGAGGCGGCGGTACGGCACCGGCCGGGCCGCGCGGTCCGCGGCACGGAGGGACCGTCACGCACGGCGGCGCGCCGCCGGTAGAGGCGGCGGCGGTACGGCACCGAGCCTGGCGGACACCCCGTCCGCGGGCGCCAGGGGACGGCCCACGCGCCGGCGGTGCACCGCCGGTGAGCGGCTCCGGGAGCCCGGCCCGTGCGGCGGCCCGCCCCCGTGGAACCGGCTCTCCCGAGTCGGCCGTTCCCGCCGCGGAAAGGAAACAGCCGCCCTCGGCCCTGCGGCGGCCCCGCAATTCCCGTACACCACGCCCTGACGCGCACCCATTTCCCTGTCGCGCATCCGTCCGACCAGACACTCTCCCGAGTTATGCGGCGCGCGTCGTCGTGAAGTCTCCCCGCCTTGTTCGAGGCCATACGAGTCGGGCGCTCAATTCCCTTGCGCAATAAGGGAAGTGACGGTTCAGCAGACTGTCCGCACGCATATTGTTCGCCCGTTTTTGTCCACAGCCGATTATGCGATGCATTGCCAACTCTTTACCTTGTACCACCGCAACCTTCCCCGCCCTCCGAGGGGTTGTCAGTGCGTCCGATCGCCGGACATGGACCACCGTCACCACCCAACGTTCTCTCGTCGAAGGAGCATCATGTCCCTCCCCCTGACCCGTCGGATCGCCCGTGCCGCGCTGCTCGTCGCAGCCGGGGCAGCTCCCGTGGTCGGTGCGGCCGGCTCCGCGAACGCCGTGGACCTCCCCACCCGTGACCTGGGCAACGGCGGCCTGACCCAGCTCGACGGCGACGCGGCCGGCTCCGCCGTCGACGGCGCCGCGCGCGAGGCCGCCGGCACGGCGAACGAGGCCGGCGGCAGGGTGGTCGGCACGACGCTGCCGGCCGCTGCCGGCACCCTGGGCGGCGCGGCCGAGACCGGTCTCCCGGCCGCGCAGGAGACCGCCGGCCAGGCCGCGGGCAGCACCGCCGGCGTCCTCGGCGAGACCGCCACCTCCGCGACCACGCAGGGTCTGCCCGCCACCCAGGGTCTGCCCGCCGCCCAGGGCCTGGCCGGCGGCGGCCTCCCCGACGCGGGCACCGCGCTGCCGGCAGGCGAGCTGCCGGTGCAGGGGCTGCCCCTCTGACCCGGCCGACGCGCGCGTGAGACACGGAAGGGCCCTCGGGAGTTCGCTCCCGAGGGCCGTTCCGTACGTCCGCCGTCAGCCGCGCCGGCACCTCGTCCACGGCACTCCGCCCGAGGTCTCCGAGGCACCTCGTCCGAGCAGGGCCCGTCCCTCACCGGGGCCGGCTGTTCGCCACGAGCCGTGAACCGGGTCGATGTCCGGGGTCCGCGTCCACGTCCCGGTCCGTGTCCGGGGCCCGTGTCCACGTGGGCTCCGCGTCGGCGTCCACGGAGGACGCCGCCCGACCGTGTCCGGGGTCCGCGTCGGCGTCCACGGAGGACGCCGCCCGACCGTGTCCGGGGTCCGCGTCCACGTCCCGGTCCGTGTCCGGGGTCCGCGTCCACGTGGGGTCCGCGTCGGCGTCCACGGAGGACGCCGCCCGACCGTGTGCGGCCCGCCTCAGCCGAGGCGCTTGACCGCCGCCTCGACCCGCTCGTCGGTCGCCGTGAAGGCGACCCGCACGAAGCGCTCGCCCGCCGTGCCGTAGAAGTCGCCGGGGGCGACCAGGATGCCCCGCTCGGCCAGGTGCGCCACCGTGTCCCAGCACGGCTCGTCGCGTGTCGCCCACAGATAGAGGCTCGCCTCGCTGTGCTCGATCCGGAAGCCGTGGTTGAGCAGGGCCTCGCGCAGGGCGAGGCGCCGGGCCGCGTACCGGGCCCGCTGCTCGGCGACGTGCGTGTCGTCACCGAGGGCCGCGACCGTGGCCGCCTGCACCGGCGCGGGCGTCATCATCCCGCCGTGCTTGCGGATCTGCAGCAGCTCGCCGAGCACGGCCGGGTCGCCCGCGACGAAGGCCGCGCGGTAGCCCGCGAGGTTGGAGCGCTTCGACAGCGAGTGGACCGAGACGATCCCCTCGTACGTGCCGCCGCAGACGTCCGGATGCAGCACGGAGACGGGCTCCGCCTCCCAGCCGAGCTCCAGGTAGCACTCGTCGCTGAAGACGAGCACACCGTGCTCGCGCGCCCAGGCGACGATCCGGGTCAGCTCGTCCTCGGCGAGGACACGGCCGGTCGGGTTGGACGGCGAGTTCAGCCACAGGAGCTTCAGCCCGGCGGGGTCGAGATCGGCGACCGGGTCGTCGTAGACCACCGGGGTGGCCCCGCAGAGCCGCGCCCCGACCTCGTAGGTCGGGTAGGCCAGGCGGGGGTACGCCACCGTGTCACCGGGGCCCAGGCCGAGCTGGGTCGGCAGCCAGGCCACCAGTTCCTTGGACCCCACGACCGGAAGCACGTGGGTGTGGTCGAACGACACCGCACCGAGCCGCCGCTCGCACCACGACACCAGCGCGTCCCGCAGTGCGGGCGTGCCCCAGACCGTCGGATAGCCGGGCGAGTCCGCGGCCGCGACGAGGGCCCGCTGGACCAGGCCGGGGACCGGGTCGACGGGCGTGCCGACGGAGAGGTCGACGATGCCGTCCGGGTGGGCCGCGGCGGTCGCTTTGTACGGCTCCAGCTTGTCCCAGGGGAAGACGGGGAGTCGGGACGATACGGCGGACACGGTGCTCACTTTCTCGTTCGTACGGCGAAGCGCCGACCGGCAGGCGGCGGGTTCGGTGCCACCGGATCGGGGCTGTGCGCAGTCCCGCGCCGCCGTCGGGGCGGCGCAAACGCCGCGGCCCCGCACGGCGGACGCACCGTACGGGACCGGGGACGCGCGATCAGCCGTTCTGCGGCGGCAGCGCGGCGATAAAGGGGTGGTCGCGCTCGATCAGACCCAGCTTGGAGGCGCCACCGGGCGAACCGAGCTCGTCGAAGAACTCGACGTTCGCCTTGTAGTAGTCCTTCCACTCCTCGGGAGTGTCGTCCTCGTAGAAGATCGCCTCGACCGGGCAGACCGGCTCACAGGCACCACAGTCGACGCATTCGTCCGGGTGGATGTACAAGGACCGCTGGCCCTCGTAGATGCAGTCGACGGGGCACTCCTCGATGCACGCCTTGTCCTTGACGTCGACACAAGGCTGCGCGATGACGTAGGTCACGCTGTCGTTCCTCCTCGGTAGGGCGCGGCGTCCGGTCTGCGGCTCGCCGCGGGGCTGCGCGGGAGCGCGGCGTCGTCGATGCCCGCACCTAGTATCTCCGTTCCTGGGGATGATCCGAACAGGAGGGGAGGACTGAGCTGTGGAATTCACCGCAGGCGGACGACTGGAGGTCCGCATCACCCCCTCTGACGTGGGGAAACGCGTCTCGGTTCGGCGGCGCGCCGAGGCGGCGGACGGGTCGCGGGAGTTCACCGACACGGTCGGGGTTCTCACATCATGGACCGGGGGTGTGCTGCTGATCACACGAAGGACCGGGGAGAGCGTCCACATCCCGGAATCCTCGCTGGTCGCGGGCAAGGTCGTCCCCCCGGCGCCGGCCCGCCGACGGGGCGCACCGGCAGCGTCCTTCGACGAGCTCGTGCGTGTCTCGGCCCGCGCCTGGCAGCCGGTGGAGAGCGAACCGCTGGGCGAGTGGGTGCTGCGCGCGGCGTCCGGCTTCACCCGCCGGGCGAACTCGGTGCTGCCGCTCGGCGACCCGGGCATACCCCTGGACGACGCCCTGGGGCGGGTGCGGGCCTGGTACGCCGAGCGCGGGCTGCCGGCGTACGTCCAGACCGCGACGGGCGCGGAGGGGACCCAGGAGCGGCTCTGCGCCGCGCTGGCGGAGCGGGGCTGGGAGCGGGAGGTGACCGCCGAACTGCGCGTCGGCGGACTCGCACCGATCGGTGACCTGGACGCGGACGTGGAGCGGGTGCGCCTGGGCCGGTCCGTGGACGAGCCCTGGCTCCGGCGTTACCAGCGGTCCGGTGTGCCGGGGCCACATGTGCTGAAGGTACTGGGGGGCGGGCCGTCGGTGTGGTTCGCGACCGTCCCCGGCCCATCCGAAGTCCCGGCGGCCATCGGCCGGTGTGTGGTCGACGGACGCTGGGCCGGCTTCATGGCGGTGGAGGTCGACCCCGTGCACCGCCGACAGGGACTCGCGACGGCCGTGATGGCGGCACTGGCCCGGCGGGCGCTGGACGAGGGAGCCTCGGCGGCCTGGCTGCAGGTCGAGGCGGACAACGGCGGGGCGCTGGCCCTGTACGAGGGGATGGGACTCTCCGTCCACCACCTCTACCACCACTTCCGATACTCCCGATCTTCCTGAACGGGTACGAGACGCGTATGCAACCGCCACTCCCCGAGGCCACGGGCTGGCGCCGCCGGTTCGCCGAGGAGGCCCGTTCCGAGCAGCCGGACCTCGCGACGCTGTGCCTGCTCGTGGGTGCGGAGGCGGATCCTCAGCTGGACGAGGCCGGACTCGACGCCGCCGAGATCGAGCTGGACCGGCTCGCCGGACTGCTGCCGTACGGGATCACCGGCCCGCACAACTGGGTGGCCGCGCTGTCGTCGCTGCTGGGCGGGCGCTGCGGCTTCCACGGCACGCCGGACTGCTACCAGCGGCTGGAGTCGTCCCTCCTGCACCAGGTGCTGCGCCGTCGCCGCGGTCTGCCGATCCTGCTGTCCGTCGTCTGGATGGAGGTGGCCCGCCGGGCCGGCGCGCCCGTGTACGGGCTGGCCCTCCCGGGCCACTTCGTGGTCGGCTTCGGCGACCCCGCCCAGCCGGTGATGGCGGACCCCTTCGCGGGCGGCCGCCTGCTGACGGGGCCGGACGCGGAACTCCTCGTCGCCGGCTCGACGGGCGCCCCGCTCGACCCCTCGATGATGGCGCCGGCGGGCCCGCTGGAGATCGTCCTCCGCATCCTCAACAACATCCGCGCGTGGGCCGCGGCCCGGCCCGAGCACACGGACGTCGCGCTCTGGGCCGTCGAGCTGTCCCTGCTCCTTCCGTCCCACCCGGCCCGCCTCCGCTACGACCGCGCTCAACTCCTCGTCCAGCGCGGCGACTTCCTCGCGGGGGCGGCGGAGATGGACGCGTACGCGGACGTGGTCTCGGCGGTCGAGCCGACGACGGCGGCGGCGATCCGTCGGAAGGCGCACGCGGCCAGGTCGATGCTCAACTGAAGCGCGGCACAAGGCCGCGTCGGTGCCCAACCGGGGCGCACTCGGCCACGCCGGGTACCGGCCAAGGCGCACCAGCCACGCCGGTCGATCGTGACCCGAGGCGCACGGCTGCGGGGCGTCGTGGGGCCGCGGGGAGCGCGGGGGCGGTTCTCCCGGCCACCGCCTCGCCCCGCGCGCGGCACGGCCGGGGCGATCGCCCCCGCGGACGCCGTGTGCCCGTGCCGTACGGCGGCCCCGGGCCGTCAGCACCTGCGCCACCGCCACCGCACCGGGCGCCGCAGCGCGTCCGCCGGCGGCGGCGACGTTCCGGCCTCGGTGCACCCGGCCCGGCGGCAGGCGCACGGCGGCGTGCGGGGAGCCACGGGTCGTCGGCCGGGAAGGGGGCCTTGCGCTCCGCCTGGGCCCTGACCTCGTGAAGGGACTCGTGGGACGTCACCCGGAACGCCTCCTCGCACGAGGCCAGGGCGGCGCACGGCGCCGCCCGCGAGGCCGCGGCGGCGGATCCGGGGCCGCGAGCCGGGCGAAGGAGTCCATGACCGCGCCGAGGGCGCCCGCGACGACCAGCAGGAGCAGGAGGACTGCCATGCCGGCGAGCCTGCGCGGGGCGGGTGCCCGCGCGTCCGACGCCCCCACGAGGGCCGCCGCCGGCCGGCACGCGTGCACGCCCGAGCCCCCGGATCCCGGAGAGCGGGACGGGGGCTCGGGACGGCGCGACGGCGGGGCTCAGCCCTGGCCGTCGAGCTCGATCGTCTGCGTGCGCTCCTCGGGCGTCTTGCCGAGGAGCGCCTTCTGCATCGCGGAGGCGACGTCGTCCGCGGACAGCGGGTACTTCTTCCCGTCGCCCTTGGTGACCATGATGCCGTCGAAGACCCCGTCGAGCAGTTCCGTGATGGCCTGCTTGTTGTAGACCTCGACGAGCCGTCCGTCGACCGCCTTCATCGACAGGATCTTCGGCAGGGACCTCGCCGGACCGAACTGGATCTCCTTGTCGCCCGCCTTGATCGTGACCAGGTCGGACATGGCCGGCTCGGCGAACTCCTTCATCGCCCGGTTCAGCTCGGTCTGGGTGATCGTCGGCTCACGCGTGGCGACGGGCAGTTCGACGTTGTTCACGCGTCCCGTCTCGACCTGGGCGCGGTACGCGTCCCGCACCGAGATCATCGACTGCTGGACGTCCAGCGTCTTGCCCGCCTTGCCCGGCACCGGCACGGCCTTGTTCGGCTCGAACCTGATCGTGCCCTCCGACGCCGAGCCGGACGTGCCCGCCAGGTCGGTCAGGGCGACGCCGAGCTTCTCCTCGTCGACCGGGATGACCGGCTGCGCCACCCGCTCGCCACCGAAGAGCGAACCGATGACCGAGACGGGGTTGTAGTCGCTGCCCGCGGCCTCGCGGACCGTGGCCTGGCTGTCCAGGGTGAGGCCGGCCTTGTCCGGGGCGAGCTGGACCTTCTGGCCGCCGACGCTGAGCTGCAGCGGGGAGGTGGCGCGCTTGCCGAGCGCCGCCTCCAGCCTGGCCTGGGCGTCCTCCTTCGTCCCGCCACCGATGTCGACGCCGAGGACCGTGGTGCCCTTGGGCACCTCGGAGTGGTTGAGCAGCAGCCCGGCACCGTAGGCGACGACGAGCAGGCCGAACACGCCCGCGCCGGCGAGCACCGCCTTGGACCGGCCCTTCTTCGCCGGGCCGGACGACGCCGGGGCGGGCGTCGAGGACGACCGCGCGGGCGAGGCGCCCGGCTTCGCCCCCGGTGCGGTCGCGGGGCCCGGGAAGTCGGGAGGCCCGCCGCCCGGCCCGGAGGGCCACGGGGACGCGGCGCCGTCGGGGCCACCGGGCTGGAACGGGGAGCGGTGCTCCGGTGGGACCACGGGGATGCCGCTGGTGAGCGTGTCGCCCGAGACGTTGGCGCCCGGGGCACCGCCCGCGCCCGGTCCGCCGGCGCCGTGTCCCGGCGCGGGCTTCTGCGGGGTGAGCACGGCGGTGTCGTCGCTCATCCGCGGGGGCCCTGCGGGGCCGGCCCCGGGTACACCCGTGCCCGGGACGCCACCGGGGGCTCCGCCCGTCGGGGCTCCGGGAGCGAACGGCGAGGTGCCGGTGGCGGGACCGGTCGTGGGGCCGGCCGGACCGGCACCCGGGGGCCGCTGCCCCGGTGCGGTACCGGCGGGGCCGTCCACGCCCGAGGACAGGGCGTCCAGACCGCTGCGGGGCCGGTTCCCGGCGCCGCCCTGGGTCTCGGGGAACCGGGGGGCGGCGGGCGCCTGTCCGTTCCTGGGCGCGGGGGCGCCGGGGATCCGGTGGGCGCCGGTGTCCTCGGGACGCGGTCCCGGCACCGGGCCCGGGCCCGGGCCCGGGCCCGTCGCCTGGGCCGGGACGGAGCCCGGCGGGGGCGTGGGACTCGGTGCCTTGCGCGGGGCGAACCAGTCGCTGGTCTTCTCCTCGGCCGGCCTCTCGGGCGCCTCGGGCCTGCCCGCGTCCCGTCCGGCCTCGGCGGCCGCCGGGGCGGACTGGGCGGGCGCGGACGGACGAGGTGTGCTGCCCGTGCGCTCGGCAGCCCCCTCGCGGGGTGCCGGGGCGCCCTTCTTGTCCAGCTTGTCCAGGTCGCTCATGGGCGTGCGCATGACCACGGGCGGGATCGGACGCGACCCCGGGATGTTGATCCGGATGCGGGTGGTCAGCGTCGTCTCGGTCCTGGGCTCGTCCGGCCGGCGCGCGGACGCGGGTTCGGCTCTCTCCTCCGGAGCGTCCTGCGTCGGGTGCAGCGACGGATACTGGCGGGATCCGTACGGCGGTGTCCCCGAGGGGTACGCGGCTCCGCCGCGCCCCTGGGGCCCGGAGGACGAACTGTCAGTTTCACGGCTCAAAGCAGGTTCTCCCGGTTGGCTCCGCCGCCCGTTCTTACTGGTTCTCGTTGCTGCGGGCGGCTCGGCGGCGCGCACCACCATACTGGCCGCCGCCGATCCGTATCCGGCGACTGCGGGAAGCGGCGTTCCCCGGCCGTCCCAGCGAGCGTGGGCAATTCGGCCTCAGATGGGACACGTCACGTGCCAAGTCGGCCGGAAGGCCCGCCCGGTTGCGGCAACCGCGTCATGGTGGCACACATCACAGCCAGCACGGTCCCCCCGAGCAGGAAGACGATCTCGCCGAGGCCGCCCGCGAAGACACCGTCGCCTTCCGGCCGTCCCGCGCTGAGCAACAGCACGGCGGCGACCCAGCCCGCGGCGGGCGCGACGACACCGAGCTGGGTGCCGGTGGCGCGCAGTCCGCCGTAGAAGAGCGCCGCCGCGCCGAGGAGCGCGAGGAGCAACCCGAGCGGGAACCACGCGGCTTGGACCAGCGAACCGGCGGCGCCGACGGCGACGCCGAGGACGGCGAGGCCGATGTACGCGGCGACGCGCGCCGCCTTGGGGGGCCTGGCCGGCCAGGCTCCGGTCCCGCTCATCGCTCTGTCTCCCGTGTCGTCGTGAGGGCCGGGCCGCCCGTTGCGGCGCCGGTGTCCGTGTCCGCCCCGGTGCCGGCGAAGAGGTCGCGTTCGCGCTCCCCGTCGGGTGCGCCCGGGGTTCCCTGCACCAACTGGTAGTACTCCGTGGTGAACAGGGGCTGGCCGAGGTCGTTGGAGAGCGCGAAGAAGGGCCCGTCGACGGCGATCTGCGTGGCATGGGCACGCATCGCGGCGGCCTTCTGCGCGGCGTAGCCGGTGCCGTCGATCTCGGTGGTCACGCCCGCGTCGTCGACCACGCCCGGGATGTCGTCGATGTCGGCGACGCCCGGGAACTCCACGTCCGCGGCGCGCAGCCGGGCGAAGCCCTCCTCGGCCGCCGAGCGCGGCACCCGGTTCCAGTAGATCTTGGCGATGCGGTGCGGCGCTCCGAGGTCGCCGCGGAAGGCCGGGTCGGCGGCCAGCTCCGCCGCACGCATCGCGACGCGGTGCGCCTGGATGTGGTCGGGGTGCCCGTAGCCGCCCTGCGGGTCGTACGTGACCAGCACCTGCGGCCGTACGCCGCGGATCACCTCGACGAGATACGGCGCGGCCTCGTCCACCGGTGTGCCCCAGAACGCGCCGGGGCGGCGGTTCTGCGGGACCCCCATCATCCCGGAGTCGCGGAAGCGTCCGGCACCGCCGAGGAAGCGGTGGTCGTGGACGCCCAGCTCCTTCATCGCGGCGGCCAGTTCGCCGGACCGGTGCGCGCCGAGGGTGCCGTCCGCGTCCGCGGCGAGATGCGCGAGCCCGGGCGGGATCACCTCGCCCTCCTCACCGAGGGTGCAGGTGACCAGGGTGACCAGGGCACCTTCCGCGGCGTACCGGGCCATGGTGGCGCCATTGTTGATCGACTCGTCGTCGGGGTGCGCGTGCACCAGGAGCAGACGACGGGCTGGGAGATCCGTCATGGCTCCCAGCCTACGAGGCCGCCGCCTAGAACTTGAGCCCGCCGATCATGCCCGCCACGTTGGTGGTCAGTTCGTTGATGGTGGGCGCGATCGAGGAGCTGGCGAGGTAGAACCCGAGGAGCATGCAAACCGCCGCGTGTCCGGCCTTCAGTCCGGATTTCCGGACCAGCAGGAAGACGACGATCGCCAGCAGCACCACCGCCGAAATCGAGAGTGCCACGGCGGTTCACCTCCACAGATATTCGGTCGGGAACGGGCAGCATGCATGTGCCGGAAGGTTCCTACCCACCTAGCGCTACGGATCATAACTATCCGTTCGGCCGCATCGATCGGTGCACGGCAGCACACGGGGGCGCACGGCCACCGCCGCCGTGAGCACGCGACGGGAAACGGCGGACCGGCTCGGCTAGGTTCGGTCGCATGACCTCGAAGCGGCAGCTCTCCTTCCCTCGTCAGTACGCCAGGACGCAGCGCTTCACCCTCGGTGCACCCCGGGCGTTCACGGTGGCACCGGACGGTTCCCGGGTGGTGTTCCTGAGGTCCCCTTCGGGGACGGACCGCTCCCACCTGCTCTGGGTGCTGGACCTCGAGGGGGAGGTGCGCGAGCGGGTGGCGGCCGATCCCGGGGTGCTGCTGGGCGGCGCGGACGAGGAGTTGTCGGCGGAGGAGCGCTCCCGGCGGGAGCGCAGCCGCGAGGGCTCCGGAGGCATCGTCGCCTACGCGGTGGACCGCGAGGCGGAGTTGGCGGCTTTCACCCTGTCCGGCCGCCTGTTCACGGCGGAGCTGCGGGCCGGCACGGCACGTGAACTGCCCGTCGCCGGGCCGGTGATCGACCCCCGGCCGTCGCCGGACGGGCGCTTGGTTGCCTACGCGGCGGGCGGCGCGCTGCGCGTCGTGGGGGCGGAGGGGGACGGGGACCGGGCGCTCGCCGAACCGGACGACGAGCACACGTCCTACGGGGTGGCGGAGTTCATCGCGGCCGAAGAGATGGGCCGTTCCCGCGGCTTCTGGTGGTCGCCGGACTCGGACCGATTGCTGGTGGCGCGGGTGGACGACTCCCCCGTGCGGCGCTGGTGGATCGCGGACCCGGCACATCCGGACCGCGAGCCGGCGGGGACGGCGTACCCCTCGGCGGGGACGCCGAACGCCGTGGTGGGGCTGCTGCTCATGGACCTCGACGGCTCGCGCACCGAGGTGGTGTGGGACCGGGAGCGGTACCCGTACCTGGCGAGGGTGCACTGGTCGCCGTCCGGCCCGCCGCTGATGCTCGTGCAGACCCGCGACCAGCGCTCGGCGCTGTGTCTCGCCGTGGACCCGGAGAGCGGTGCCACGCGCACGGTGCACGCCGACGAGGACCCGGCGTGGGTCGAGTTGGCGGGCGGGGTGCCCGCGTGGGCGCCGGACGGGCGGCTGGTGCGGATCGCGGACGAGGGCGGGGCCCGGGTGCTGGTGGTGGGCGACCGGCCGCTGACGGGGCCGCAGTTGCACGTACGGGCGGTGCTGGACGTGGGCGCGTCCGACGTGCTGGTCTCCGCGTCCGCCGGGGAGCGTGCGGCGGAGCCGGAGACCGGCGAGATCCATGTCCTCCGGGTCGACGAGCGGGGGGTCGAGCGGGTCTCGGAGGGCGCGGGGGTGCACGGGGCGGTGCGCTCGGGGGCGGTCACGGTGCTCGCCTCGGCGCGGCCGGGAGTGGCGACCGGCACGGTGGTCCAGGTGCTGAGGGAGGGCAAACCGCTCACCACGATCACCTCATACGCGGAGAAACCGGTCATTTCCTCCCGCGCACAGTTCCTTGAGGGGGGCGCACGGAGAATTCCGTGCGCCGTGCTGCTTCCGCATGACCACCGAGAGTCGGACGGTCCGCTCCCGGTTCTACTGGATCCCTACGCCGGGCCGCACGGACAGCGGGTGGTCGCCGCGCACCATCCGCACCTCACCTCCCAGTGGTTCGCGGACCAGGGCTTCGCCGTGGTCGTCGCGGACGGCCGCGGCTCCCCCGGCCGCTCCCCCGGCTGGGAGAAGGCCATCAAGGGCGACCTGCTGGTCACCCTGGAGGACCAGATCGAGGCGCTGCACGCACTCGCCGGCCGGTTCCCGCTGGACCTCGGCCGCGTGGCCGTCCGGGGCTGGTCCTACGGCGGCTATCTCGCGGCGCTCGCGGTGCTGCGCCGGCCGGACGTCTTCCACGCGGCGGTCGCGGGTGCGCCGGTCACCGACTGGCGGCTGTACGACACCCACTACACGGAGCGCTATCTCGGCCTCCCGGAGGAGCAGCCCGAGCGGTACACGGCGAACTCCCTGGTGTCCGAGGACGGTCTGACCGATCCGGCAGATCCGGCACGGCCGTTGATGATCATCCATGGCATGGTGGACGACAATGTGGTGGTGGCACACAGCCTGCGGCTGTCCTCGGCACTGCTCGCGGCGGGGCGCCCCCATGAACTCCTTCCGTTGACCGGTGTCACACACATGACGCCCCAGGAGCAGGTCGCGGAGAACCTGCTGCTGCTCCAGGTGGAGTTCCTGAAGCGCAGCCTGGGGGTCGTCTGACGGGGCGGGCCCTCTGCCCCGGAAGCGGGGTCGCTCCACTCCCCGCCACGGCGCGGCCCGTCACGCTACGGCGTGGCCGAGTCGTGGTGACGGCTCCCGCGGTACGCGGCCGTCCCACAACGAGCGCAGCTTCTTCGCCGTTCCGGTCCGGCCGGGGTGGACGGCGTACGGTCCCGTCCCGGGCCGCGCCGGCCCTCCGCGCGTACGTCGACCCGCCCACGGGCCCCGCCCGGCCGCCGCGTCAACGCGTCGACGCGCCCGCGTCGCTCCGGAACGTCGGACGGGCGACGCCCGGTTCACCAGCCCGGCGGCGGGGACGAGGGCGGCGGTGGCCCGGGGTCGGCGCCGGCGGGCCGCCCGGGGTCGCGCCCCCGGTCCTGATGCCCGGGGCGGACGCTCTCCGCGGCCGTCGGCACCGCGAGGGCGGACCCGCGCGCCAGTACGGCGAACGTGACCACGCCCGCGGCGAGTTCGCCCACCCAGCTCCCGACGGTGAGCCGGTCCACGGTGGGCAGCGTGCCGAAGTGACCGAGCAGGTCCAGGCGCGCCGCCAGGGCGATGCCCGAGACACCGCTCGCCGTCAGCAGCCCTGCCGCTGCCAGGCCGAGCGGCCGGGCGAAGGACGCCCGGAGAAGCGCACCGCCCGCGGCGGTGAGCGAGATCGCCACGACGGCCGTGTTGAGCCAGCCCGGTGGGGTGCCGAGCAGCGGCAGCAGCAGGTTGGCCCGGCCGGTGAAGCGACCCGCGTAGGAGCTCGCGGGGAGTTGCGCCGTCCAGTACAGCTCCCAGGCCGCCCGGACCGCAGCGGCGGCGGCGAGCAGGACGAAGACGGTGAGCGGGGCTCCCCGTGACGGGTGCGGCGCCCCGGGCGCCCAGGGACCGGCGCCGTGCGGGGGCTCCTGCGACGACGCACCGTACGCGGCCTGCCCCTGCGACGACGCGCCGTACGCGGTCGCGCGCAACGGGGCGTCCGCGGGCCGCCGCCCGGCCACCACCGTGATGATCAGCCCCACCGCGACGGCGAGGGACGCGAAGACGGACACGAGCGCCCGGCCGCGGAGTTCGCCGGTGGCCCTGAGGTCCATCCAGTGCGCGCTGAGCAGCCACAGTCCCGGCAGCCGCACGGCGAACGTGACGACGGCGGCGGCGACCAGCGCCCCGGCGGCGGCCCGGGAGCGCAGGGCGGCAAGGCCCGCCACCGCACAGCCGAGGAGCAGCAGCGGGTCGTGGAGGGTGGTGGTGAGCTGCCGGGCGGAGAGCAGCGTCCGGCCGTCCCCGGCCCAGAACCACCAGAGGGCGGAGAGGCCGTCGGCCGTACGGAGGTCCCGGACGATCCAGGAGGCGGCGAGTGCCGCCAGTACGGCGCACAGCACCGCGCCCGTCGCCCCGGCTCCCCGCGTCAGCGTCACGGGTGCGATGTTCCACGGCTCCCGTCGGGGGGACAAGGGCCCGCCCACGGACCGGAACGGCGCACCCGGCCGTCCGGGGCCGGGGTCCCGGACCCACCGGCGGATCCGCGGCAGCACGCACCGGCCGTCCCGTTTCGGACGCACCGGGTTCCCCTCGCCCGGACCACGACCGGCCCGTGACCCGGGACGCCCGGCCGATCCGGGCGGCGACGGATCATCCGCAGTCCCGGACCCACGACGACCCGGGGCGGCACGCACGACCGGCCGGGGCGGCATGTGCGCCCCGGCCGGTCCACGGCACCCGCACGGCCGTACGCAGTTCAGGATGGCGCGTCCGTATATCGGTGCGACTTCGGCCAAGTTGCCTGGGCGTTAACGAAATTGACGGCCACTTATCGCGTTTTGGCGCTCTCCGGCCGCCAGTACCCGAGCGCGCTCACGCGGTCCTTGGGCAGACCGAGTTCCTTGCGTGCGTATGCGGTGAGGGTCCGGGTCGTCGCCGTGTCGCAGGCGATCCAGACGAAGGCGTCCGACCGGTCCTCGCCGAGCAGTCCGGGCAGCGCGGCCCGCACCTCCGCCACGAGCCCCGCCCCGCCGTCCTGCCGCTGCACCCGCAGCACGTCGTGGTGGGAGGCGCCGGCCCGGAGGGGCAGATCGGCGTCCGACGCGTGCTGGGTCTCGAACCATATGGTGGCGGGCACCTCGGGCATGGCGTCGAGGAGGGAGTTGACGGCGGGCAGTGAGGCCGCGTCGCCGACCACGAACAGCCGCGGGGGCAGCGGGTCGGGCACGGTGAACCCGGTGCCCTGAAGCGTGGCGTCGATCCGGTCGCCCGGCTTGGCGCTGCGCGCCCACTCGCTGGCGCGGCCGTCGTGCAGCGCGAACTCCATGCTGAACGTGCCCTTGGCCGGATCGGGGTCGACGAGGGTGTAGGCGCGCTGGTGCGGCTTGCCCGCGTCGTCGAACCAGAGGCGCACCCACATGGTGGGGTGCACTCCCGTGGCGGCGAGCATGCCGCCGTCGGTCAGGTGCACCCGGCGGTAGTGGTCGGTGACCTGCTCCGCCCCCGTCACCGTGAACTCGAAGTCCTTGCCCCGGAACAGCTTGAGGACCACGCCCTCCCAGCCATGCCCCACCGCTGCCTCCTCCCCATGCGCCCATTAAGGTTAGGTCAGCCTAACCTAAAGGTTGTGCAGTAGGAGAGTGGGGACAGTGTGACGACCGAGGTCTACCGGGATGCCTGGGGCATCCCGCATCTGCGCGCATCGAGCGCCCTGGAACTGGCCCGCGCCCAGGGGCGGAACGCCGCCACCGACCGGGCCTGGCAGATCGAGGTCGAACGGCACCGGGTGCGGGGCACGACGGCCGCCTTCCTGGGCCCGGACGCCGTCGTCTGGGACCGGTTCGCCCGGCAGTCCCGGCTCGAGGACACGGCCCGGCGCTGCCACGCGGCCCTGGACGCGGACACGGCGGCCTGGGTGGGCGCCTATGTGGAGGGGGTCAACGACGGCCTCGCCGAAGGGGCCGGGAACGCACCCGAGTTCGCCGCCACCAACCTGGAACCCGGCCGCTGGGAGCCCTGGGTACCCCTCGGCATCTGGATCGCCACCCACATCCTGTTCGCCGGCTTCCCGACCAAGCTGTGGCGGGAGGAGGTGGCACGCCGGCTCGGCGACGACCTGATCACGCTGTTCGCCACGGACGGTCCCGGCACCTCGGGCAGCAACGGCTGGCTCGTCACCGGCGGCCGCACGGAGACCGGAGCGCCGCTGATCGCCGGCGACCCGCACCGTTTCATCGAGGACCCGGGCGTCTACCAGCAGATCCACCTGGTGTGCCCGGACGTCGACGTCGTCGGCCTCGCCGTGCCCGGCGTCCCCGGCATCGCCCACTTCGGCCACACCGGTTCCGTGGCCTGGGCCATCACCAACGCCATGTCCGACTACCAGGACCTGTACCGCGAGCGCCTCCGGCGCACCGGTGACGGGATCGAGGCGGAGGGTCCCGACGGCTGGGGCCCGGCCGCCCACCACCGGGAGACGATCGAGGTGGCGGGCGGCGAGCCCGTGGTCGTCGACGTGATCGAGACCGGGCGCGGACCGCTCGTCGCCGGGGACGCCCCGGCGGCGGACGGGGACGGCGCGGTGTCGGAGGGCATCAGCCTGCGCTACCCGCCCCGGGTCACGGCGGCCCTCGGATTCGAGGCGATCCCGGCACTCCTGCGGGCCCGGACCGTCGGCGACGTCGACCGGGCCCTGGACGACTGGGCCGAGCCGGTCAACGTCGTGCACGCCGCGGACACCGAGGGCGGACTGCTGCACCGGGTCGCCGGGCGCGTACCGGTACGGCACGAGGACAACCGGCTGCGGGTCGTGCCCGCGTGGGAGGACGGCCACGACTGGCAGGGCTGGCACGAGACGCCCCGCGCCGAGGTCGAGGACGTCGCCGTGATGGCGAACGCCCGCGGAATCGCCACACCCCTGGGAGTCGAGTTCGCGCCCCCGCACCGGGCCGACCGGATCGCCGCGCTGCTGCGGGAGTCGAGGAACTGGACGGCCCCCGGGATGGCGGCCGTCCACACCGACACCTGGCTCGCGTCGGCCGCACCCCTGCTGGAGCTGGTGGCCGCGCTGGACGAGGACCGGCTGTCGCCCGGCGCTTCGGCGCTGCGGGCCCGGCTGCTCGACTGGGACCGCAGGATGGAGGCCGGCAGCACCGACGCCGCGCTGTTCGCCGCCGTCCGCTCGGCCGTGGTGCGGCGGCTCGCAGACCACCCCGAACTGGAGCCGCTGAGCGGCCCGTTCGGTCACCCCGCGGTGTTCCTGCCCTGGCTGTACCTGCCGGCGAAGATCGGGTACGCGCTGGAGACCCTGCTCACGACCGACCGGCTGCCCGGGATCGACCGCGCGGCACTCGTCCGCGACGCCGTCGACGAGGTCGCCGCGGCCGGCGGGACGGAGACCACGTGGGGCGAGCGGCACCGGCTCGCGCCCTGGCAGGCTCTGCCCGCTCCCGACGAGGAGTGGCCCGGACTGCCAGGGGACCACGACTGCGTGCTGGCCACCTCCAGCGTCCCCGGCGTCACCGACCTGAGCGCGCGCGGTCCCTCCGCCCGCTACGTGTGGGACCTCGCCCGGCGCGAGGACAGCCTCTGGGTGGTCCCGCTGGGCGCCCGGGGCATCCCCGGCGACGCCCACCACCGCGACCAGCTGCCGCTGTGGCTGCGCGGTGGATTCGTCCCCGTCGTCACCGACTTCGACCAGCTCACCCCCGAGCACCGCACCGAGGAGAGACATGACCACTGAGGCCTCCGCCGGACCGGCCGGAGCCGAGGCGCTGTACCGGGAGACCGTCGAGGGACTGGGCACCGTGCACGTGCGGCGCCTCGACCCCGCACGGGACGCGGACGTCGTCCACTCCTGGGTCAGCGAGGACCGGGCCCGCTTCTGGGGCATGGGCGAGACGAGCCGCGAGGAGGTGCGGGGGATCTACGAGCACCTGGACTCGCTCACCACGCACCACGCCTTCCTGATCGTCCTCGGCGACGAGCCCGTGATGCTCTTCCAGACCTACGAGCCGGAAGCCGACCGGGTCAGCGAGTGCTACGAGGTCGAACCCGGCGACATCGGCGTCCACCTGATGATGGGTCCCGCCAAGGGGAGCCCGCGCGCCGGCTTCACCGCCGCCATGCTGAGGGTGCTCGTCGGCCATGTCCTGGCCGACGACGGAGTGCGGCGGATCGTCGCCGAGCCGGACGTCCGCAACGCCAAGGCGATCGACCGGCTGCGGCGCACCGGATTCGAGCTGGGCCCGGAGATCGTGCTGCCGGAGATCGACCTGCCCGAGGTGTTCCTCCCGGAGAAGAGGGCGCGGCTGGCCATCCTGAGCCGTGAGACGGCCGAGACCCTGAGGTAGGTCCCGTCGTGGCCCCGCCCCGGACCCTTCCGGGGGCGGGGCCCGTCAGTCCTCCGCGGGCCGGCCGCCGGCCGGAACCACGCGCTTCTCCTCGGCGAAGTGGCACGCGGAGTCGTGCCGGGCGGGCCCGCGCACGTCCCTGAACCGCTCCGGCACCGCCAGCTCCGGCTCCTCCCGCGCGCACCGCTCCTGCGCCTTCCAGCAGCGCGTACGGAAACGGCAGCCGGACGGGACGTTCGTCGGCGAGGGCACGTCCCCGGAGAGGATGATCCGCCCGCCGTTCCCGCCCTCGGCCGCGCGCCGCTCCCGGACCGCGGGGTCGGGCACGGGCACCGCGGACAACAGGGCCTGGGTGTACGGATGGGTGGGGTGGTCGTAGATCTCGGCGTCCCTCCCGGTCTCCACGACGCGACCCAGGTACATCACCGCGACCCGGTCCGAGATGTGCCGGACGATCGACAGGTCGTGGGCGATGAAGACGTAGCTCAGGCTGAACTCGCCCTGCAGCCGCTCCAGCAGATTGACGACCTGCGCCTGGACGGACACGTCGAGGGCCGACACGGGTTCGTCGGCCACGATGATCTCCGGCCGGAGCGCCAGGCCCCGCGCGATGCCGATGCGCTGGCGCTGGCCCCCGGAGAACTGGTGCGGATAGCGGTTGACGTACCCGGGATCGAGCCCGACGACGTCCAGCAGTTCCCGGACCCGGCGGCGCCGGTCGCCCTTCGGCGCCACCTCCGGATGGATCTCGTACGGCTCCCCGACGATGTCGCCGACGGTCATCCGGGGGTTCAGCGAGGTGTAGGGGTCCTGGAACACCATCTGGATGTTGCGGCGCACGGCCTTCAGGGCCCGGGCCGAGAGCCGGGTGATGTCCTCCCCCCTGTAGCGGATCACGCCGCGTGTCGGCCGCTCCAGGTTGACCAGCAGCTTCGCGAGGGTGGACTTCCCGCAGCCGGACTCGCCCACCACGCCGAGGGTCTCGCCGGCGAACAGGTCGAGGTCGACTCCGTCGACCGCCCTGACCGCCCCCACCTGCTTCCTGATGACCACGCCCCGGGTGAGCGGATAGTGCTTGTACAGGCCGCGCACCTCGAGGATCGGCTCGTCCGGCCGGTTCGGCTCAGCCACGAAGGCACTCCCTCCAGAAGAAGCAGGCGCTCCCGCGGTCACGGTTCACCTCGGACAGCTCCGGCTCGTCGGTCCGGCACACGTCACGGGCCATCGGGCAGCGCGGGTGGAAGGCGCAACCGGGCGGGACGTCCATCAGGTTCGGCGGCAGTCCCCTGATGGCGTACAGCTCCCGGCCCTTGCGGTCCAGGCGGGGGATCGAGTCGAGCAGACCGCGGGTGTACGGATGCGCCGGGGCCTTGTAGAGGTCGTGGACCGGGGCGGTCTCGACGATCCGGCCCGCGTACATCACGGCGATCCGGTCGGCCACGTCCGCGACGACGCCGAGGTCGTGGGTGATGAGCACGAGGCCCATGCCGAGTTCGCGGCGGAGCTCGGCGAGGAGGTCCATCACCTGTGCCTGGACCGTCACGTCCAGGGCGGTCGTGGGTTCGTCGGCGATGATCAGGTCCGGCTCCAGGGCGAGCGCCATCGCGATCATGATGCGCTGGCGCATCCCCCCGCTGAACTGGTGCGGGTACTGGCCCACGCGCTCCGCGGCGGCCGGGATGCGGACCCGGTCCATCAGTTCGACGGCCTTCGCCCGGGCGTCCCTCCGCGACATGCCCCGGTGCACGGTGAACATCTCGCCGAGCTGGTCGCCGACGGTCAGCACCGGGTTCAGCGAGGACAGTGCGTCCTGGAAGATCATGGCCATTCCGGCACCGCGGATCCTGCGGCGTTCGTCCTCCTTGAGCTTCAGCAGGTCCCGTCCCCGGAAGAGGATCTCCCCGCCGGTGATCCGGCCGGGCGGGGTGTCGATGATGCCCATCACGGCCTGGGCGGTGACGGACTTCCCGGACCCGGACTCGCCGAGCACGGCGAGGGTCTCGCCCGCGGCGACGGACCAGGAGACGCCGTCGACGGCCCTCGCGACCCCGTCGCGAGTGCGGAACTCCACGTGGAGGTCCCGCACTTCGAGCAGCGCGCCGGGCACCGCGGGCGGCACACCTGGCGCGTGCGCCGGTGTGCCGGGGCTGTCGGACGGGGTGTCGGGGCTCATTCCGGTGCTCCTCAGCGCAGCTTGGGGTCGAGGGCGTCGCGCACCGCGTCGCCGAGCATGATGAACGCGAGCACGGTCACGGCGAGCGCGCCGGCCGGCCAGAGCAGCATGTGCGGGGCGTTGCGGATGTACGGCGACGCGGCGGAGATGTCGATCCCCCAGGACACCGTGGGCGGCCGCAGCCCGACACCGAGGTACGACAGGGTGGCCTCCAGCGAGATGTACGTCCCGAGCGCGATGGTGGCGACGACGATCACGGGCGCGACGGCGTTCGGCATGACGTGCTTCAGCAGCAGCCGCGCCGACGAGGCACCGAGGGCCCGGGCGGCCTGCACGTAGTCGTTCTGCTTGACGGTGATCACCGAGCCGCGGGCGATGCGGGAGATCTGCGGCCAGCCGAGGAGCACCATGAAGCCGATCACCGGCCAGACGGTGTTGCTGGTGACGACGGACAGCAGCACCAGTCCGCCGAGGACGACCGGGATGGCGAAGAAGACGTCGGTGAGCCGGGACAGCAGCGCGTCCGGCGCCCGGCCGAAGAACCCGGCGAGCCCGCCGAGGACGGAACCGAGGAGGGCCACGCCGAGCGTGGCGCAGACGCCGACGGTCACCGAGGTGCGGGCGCCGTAGACGGTCCGGGTGTAGACGTCGCAGCCCTGGCCGTCGAAGCCGAAGGGATGGCCGGGCTGGGACCCCTGCTGGGCCTTGGCGAGGTCGCAGTCGAGGGGGTTGCCGGACGCGATCAGCTGCGGCCAGATCGAGATGACCACCAGGAACACGATGACGAGTGCCGCGACGACGAAGACCGGGTTGCGGCGCAGGTCGTGCCAGGCGTCCGACCACAGGCTGCGCGGTCTGCCGGCGGGGCCGGGTGCCGGCGGACCGGTGGGCGCCTTCTCCAGGGTCTCGCCCTCGGCGGTGGCGAGGTCCATCGCGCCGCCGCCACCGGTCGGTGCGATGGCCCGTCCGTCGTCGTACTGGGCCTCAGGCATAGCGGATCCTCGGGTCGAGTACGGCGTAGAGCAGGTCGACGAGCAGGTTGACCAGCAGGAACACCAGCACCAGCACGGTCACGAAGCCGACGACGGTCTGGGTGTTCTGGCGGAGGATGCCCTGGTAGAGCTGGTAGCCGACGCCGTGGATGTTGAAGATCCGCTCGGTGACGATGGCCCCTCCCATCAGGGCGCCGATGTCGGCTCCGATGAAGGTGACCACGGGGATCAGTGAGTTGCGCAGCAGGTGGTGGGTCATGACGCGGCGGCGGGGCAGGCCCTTGGCGATGGCCGTGCGCACGTAGTCGGCGCGCCGGTTCTCGGCGATGGAGGTCCTGGTGAGCCGGGTGACGTAGGCGAGCGAGACGGCGGCGAGGACGAGTCCGGGCACGATCAGCTCGCCGAGCGGGGCCTCGGAGGACACCGACGGACGGATCCAGCCCCACTCCACGCCGAGCAGCAGTTGCAGCAGCAGTCCGGTGACGAAGGTCGGGACGGCGATCACGACCAGGGTGACCAGCAGGACGCCGGTGTCGACGGGGCGGCCGCGGCGCAGCCCGGTGACCACGCCGAGGCCGATGCCGACGACGACCTCGAAGAGGATCGCCACCAGGGTGAGCCGGATGGTGACCGGGAAGGCGTCGGCCATCAGCTCGGTGACCGGCTGTCCGTTGAAGGCGGTGCCGAAGTCCCCGGTGAAGACGTTGCCCATGTAGGTCAGGTACTGCTGCCACACGGGCTTGTCGAGGCCGAACTCCTTGCGCAGCTGGGCCGCCGTGGCCGGGTCGCACTCCCGCTCGCCGCAGAGCCCGGCGACGGGGTCGCCCATCACGTTGACCATCAGGAAGATCAGCAGTGTGGCTCCGACGAACACCGGGATCATCTGGAGCAGACGCCGGATCACATAACGTCCCATGAGGCGCTCCTCGGGGCCGGGGCGGATGCGTCAGTCGACGGTGATCTCTTCGTAGACGGGGACGCTGAACTGGTTCAGGGAGACGTGGGAGAGCCGCTCGGAGTAGCCGGCGCTGCCGTTCTGGTACCAGAGCGGGATGGCGGCCATCTGGTCCCGTACGACGCCCTCCGCCTGCTTGAAGATGTCGATCGCCCTGGCGGGGTCGGTCTCCGCGTTGGCCTGGTCGACGAGCCTGTCGAACTCCTCGTTGCTCCATTTGCCGTCGTTGGAGGAGGCGTTGGTGTAGTAGAGCGGCTGGAGGAAGTTCTGGATGAGCGGGTAGTCCATCTGCCAGCCCGCCCGGAAGGGGCCGCTCATCTTCGACCCCGTGATCTGGTTGCGGTAGTCGGCGAAGGTACCGACGGGATTGCCGACACAGGCCCGGTTGTTGCCGAGCGCGTTGTTGATGGAGTTGCACACGGCGTCGACCCACTCCTTGTGGGAGCCGGTGTCGGCGTTGTACGTGATCTTCACCTGGCCGCCCGGGATGCCGCCGCCCTCGGCGACCAGCTTCCTCGCCTCGGCCGGGTCGTAGGTGCACGAGCCGCCGCACAGCGCCTCGTCGTAGCCGCCGTCGGGGCCGAGGACCGGGGAGGTCCAGTCCTTGGCGGGGGTACGGGTCCGCTGGAAGATCGTGTCGGTGATCTGCTGCCGGTTGATCGCCATGGACAGGCCCCGGCGGACCTTCTCCTGGCCGGGCTTGTTCCAGTCCGGGTCGTAGTAGGGGAAGGCGAGGGTCTGGATGATGCCGGCCGGGGTGTTGATGTACCGGTCGCCGAGGTCGGCCTCGACGTTCCTGAGCTGGGACGCCGGCACGTCGTCGACCAGGTCGAGGTTGCCCGCGGTCAGGTCGGTGTAGGCGGTGTTGCTGTCGGTGTAGACCTTCAGGTCGACGCCGCCGTTGCGCGCCTTGTCGTCACCCGGATAGCCGTCCCAGCGGCGCAGGGACATCTGGGAGCCCCTGGTGTAGGAGTCGACGGCGTACGGGCCGTTGCCGATCGGGCGGGCCAGCCATGCCTCGTGGTCGCTGAAGAAGCTGCCGGGCAGCGGCGCGAACGCGGCGTACCCGAGGGTCTCGGGCCAGGTGGAGAACTTCTGGGTGAGCTTGACGGTGAAGGTCCGGTCGCCCGTCACCTTCAGACCCGACATGGTCTGCGCGGTGGGCTGCCCGGAGGCGGGATGGACCTGGTCGTACCCCTCGATGTAGCCGAAGAAGTAGGCGTTGCGCTGGTTGTTCCTCAGATGTGCGCCGTAGTTCCAGGCGTCGACGAAGGACTTCGCGGTCACCGGCTCGCCGTTGGAGAAGGTCCAGCCGCTCTTGACCGTGACGGTGAAGTTGACGGAGTCGGTCGTGTCGATCCGCTCGGCGAGCATGTCCTCGGCCTCGCCGGTCTTCGGGTCGTAGCGCTTCAGACCCCGGAAGATCATGTCGAGGACCTTGCCGCCCTGGACCTCGTTGGTGTTCGCCGGCTCCAGGGGGTTCTGGGGGTCCCCCCAGGACGACGACACGATCCCGTCGGGCCCGCCGGCCGGGGCTCCGCCGCCGCCGCACGCGCCGACCGCGAGAACGACGGCGACCGCACAGGCGGCCCGGGTGACGTGAGCGGCTCCGCGCATGGAGTGCCTCCTCGGCGACCGGGACCTTTGTGGGGCCACTATCGCCCGAGGCGGGGACCGGTGCACTTGTACGACACCCGGGAGGACATTGGTTGGCCCGAATGGGCGAGCGACGAGTCCGCCGGCCCAATCCGGAATCCCGCCTTCAACTGTCGAGGCATTCAACTCCCTTTGATTTCCGTGGAGTTGGCTCAAGCCTTCCTCAAATCACTTCCCCCTCCCCCGTCACTGGTCCAGATTTGTCGGCGACCGGTCAAACCAACTCGGTGAGACCAAGAACGAGGGGAAAAATCTGCCATGAGGCGTGCACTCAGCACGGCACTCGCCGCTGTCGTCATCAGCGGTGGCACGATCGTCGCGGCGAGCCCCGCGCAGGCGGGGGCGCAGGGCTGCGACCAGAACGGCACCTACATCGCCATCATCAACAAGAAGACGGTGTGGAAGGCGACCAACGTCCACAGCGACTGGGCCCGGCCTGGCGTCACCATCAGCTACGCGAAGAACAAGACCGGCTCGTGGACCGCCACCGGCACCGCGACCGTCGGCGCCGAGGCCGGAGTGATCTTCGCCAAGGCGAGCACCTCGTTCAGCGTCGCCGTCGGCAAGACCTGGACCAAGTCCGACACCTGGACCTATTCCGCGACGGTCCAGCGGAAGGCCGGCAAGACCAAGGGCCGGCTGATGATGTTCCACGAGGCGAAGAGCTTCACGGCGCACAAGTACCGCGTCTACACGGGTGCGGGCGGCGTCTGCAAGACCTCCACGATCTACAAGAAGCCCGGCGTCGCCCCGGTGAAGCGGAACAACAATGTGTGGGGTATCCAGTACTCCTGACGAGCGGTGCTGGCCGACTGCGGAACCCGCCGCCGCCAGGGCGTCCGCAATCCCGGAAACGGACGTCGGCAACCGCTGAAAGGAAATGCCCCGGCCGCCCTGAGGGCGACCGGGGCATTTCCCGTTCCGGTCCTGCGCGTGCCGGACCGTCAGTCGTCGGAGCCGTGCTCCTCCTCCAGCGCCGCGAGCGCCGGGTCCATCACGACGTCCTCGGTACGGGCCTCGGTCGAGGGGTCCTCCGGGAAGTGACAGGCCGTCAGGTGACCCTCGCGGTTCCCGGAGATCTGCACCAGCGGCGGCTCCTCGGTCGCGCACTTGTCCTGCGCCTTCCAGCAGCGGGTGCGGAAGCGGCAGCCGGACGGCGGGTTCACCGGAGAGGGGACGTCGCCGGCGAGGCGGATCCGCTCCTTCTTGCCGGTGTCCACGTCGGCCTCGGGCACCGCCGAGAGCAGGGCGTGCGTGTACGGGTGACGGGGCCGGTTGTACAGCGAGTCGCGGTCCGCGACCTCCATCACCTTGCCCAGGTACATCACGGCCACGCGCTGCGAGAAGTGCCGGACGACCGCGAGGTCGTGGGCGATGAAGAGGAAGGCGATGCCCAACTCGTCCTGGACCTTCTGCAGCAGGTTCACGACCTGCGCCTGGATCGACACGTCGAGCGCGGAGACCGGCTCGTCGGCGACGATCAGCTTCGGCTCCAGCGCGAGGGCCCGGGCCACACCGATGCGCTGCCGCTGACCGCCGGAGAACTCGTGCGGGAAGCGGTTGTAGTGCTCGGGGTTGAGACCCACGGTCTCCAGCAGCTCCCGCACCCGCTTCTCACGGCCGCCGGGCGGGTTGATGCCGTTGACCTCCATCGGGCTCTTGATGATCGTGCCGACGGTCTGCCGCGGGTTCAGCGACGAGTACGGGTCCTGGAAGATCATCTGGATCTCGGACCGGACCGGCGCGAGCTGCCTGCGGTTCGCACGGGTGATGTCCCGTCCGGCGTAGGTGATCTTTCCGCTGGTCGGCTCCATCAGCCGGGTGATCAGACGACCCGTGGTGGACTTGCCGCAGCCCGACTCGCCGACGAGGCCGAGGGACTCACCGGCGTGCACGGTCAGGTCGACCCCGTCCACCGCCTTGACCGCACCCACCTGGCGCTTGAAGGGGAAGCCGCCGTAGATGGGGAAGTGCTTCGTCAGGCCCTCGACGGTGAGCAACGGCTCACCGGCGGGCTTGTCCGTGGATCCCTGCTGCTTCGGCAGAGTGACGTTCTCGCTCATGTCTCTGCGTCTCCCTAGCCCAGCCGGGGCTTGATCTGATCGATGAAAATGGTCTGCTTCTGCTCCCCCGTGAGGTGGCACGCGGCCGAGCGCCCCGCGCCCAGCAACGGCCGCTCGCCCGAACACGACGCGCCGCTGACCTTGTCGGTGAAGGCGCACCGCGGGTGGAAGGGGCAGCCGGTCGGCGGGTTCAGCAGCGAGGGCGGCGAACCCGGGATCGGCACGAGCGACTCGCCGGTGTCCCCGCCCAGACGCGGCATGGAGCTCAGCAGACCCCAGGTGTACGGGTGCTGGGGCGCCTGGAGCACCTCGCGGACGCTGCCGCGCTCCACCGCCCGTCCCGCGTACATCACGAGCAGATCGTCGGCCATGTTGGCGATGACGCCCAGGTCGTGGGTGATGAAGATGATCGCCGACCCGAACTCCTGCTGGAGGTCCTTGAGCAGGTCGAGGATCTGGGCCTGCACGGTCACGTCGAGCGCCGTGGTGGGCTCGTCCGCGATCAGCAGGTCCGGGTCGCACATCAGCGCCATGGCGATCATGGCGCGCTGGCGCATACCGCCGGAGAACTGGTGCGGGTAGTCGTTGAAGCGGAGGGCGGGCTGGGGGATGCCGACCTTGTCGAGCATCTCGATGGCCCGGGCCTTCGCCTCCTTCTTGGAGGCCCCGCGGTGCTTCATGAACGGCTCGGAGAGCTGCCGGCCCACGGTGTAGTACGGCGACAGCGCGGTGAGCGGGTCCTGGAAGATCATCGCGACCTTGTTGCCGCGAAGCTTCTCCAGCTCCTTCTCGGACGCGCCGGTCAGCTCCTGGCCGTCCAGGACGATCTCGCCGTCGATGTCGGTGGTCTTGCGGTTGTGCAGTCCGAGGACGGTCAGGTTCGTCACGGACTTGCCGGAGCCCGACTCGCCCACGATGCCGAGGGTCTTGCCCCGCTCGACGTCGAACGAGAGCCCGTCCACCGCCTTGACGATGCCGTCCTCGGTGGAGAACCGCACCCGCAGGTCGCGGACCGAGAGGAAGGCCTCCGGCCCGGTCGGGGCCGGTGTGTCTTCGGTCTTGGTCATTGTGGTCACGGTCGTTCTCCTAGGCGAGGCGCACGCGCGGGTCGATGTAGGCGTA
The DNA here is from genome assembly GCF_030406905.1 of Streptomyces sp. HUAS CB01. Lineage (NCBI taxonomy): Bacteria > Bacillati > Actinomycetota > Actinomycetes > Kitasatosporales > Streptomycetaceae > Streptomyces > Streptomyces chengbuensis. Next base: position 5,058,568 of record NZ_CP129137.1, on the reverse strand, counting down.
GGCGAGGTCCACGAGGATGTTCAGGAGCAGGATGAAGAAGGCTCCGAACAGCATCACGCCCATGGTCAGCGGGAGGTCCTTGGTCAGCGAGGACTCCACCGCGAGACGGCCGATGCCCGCCAGGTCGAAGGTGAACTCGGTGACCACGGCGCCGGCGAGGAGACCGCTGAGGTCCATGCCGAGGATGGTGACGATGGGGGTGAGGGAACCGCGCCAGGCGTACCGGAAGAAGACGTACCGCTGACGCATGCCCTTGGCCCGGGCGGTACGGACGTGCTCCTCCTGAAGCTGCTCGATCATGGTGGAGCGCGCCATACGCGTGTACTGCGCGGTGAAGATCGTGGCCATGACGGCCCAGGGGATCAGCAGGCCCACGACCCAGCCCGCCGGATCGTCCGTGAACGGAACGTACTTGGGGCTCTCCAGCCAGCCGGTGCTGTACACGAAGATGCCAAGAACGATCGGCCCCAGGAAGTAGATCTGGAACGAGCTGAGCACCATGGAGGCGCCGCTGACGGCCTTGTCGAGCGAGGTGCCGCGCTTCCAGGCGGCCAGCAGACCCGAGCCGAGGCCCAGGACGAGGAAGATCACCAGACCGCCGACGGTCAGCGAAAGGGTGAGCGGGAAGCGGTCCAGGATGGAGTCCCACACGAACTCGCCGGTGGTGAAGGACACCCCGAGGCAGGGAGCGTCGCAGTGACCGACGGGGAAGTCCCGGCCGGCAACGATTCCGACCATGAAGTCCCAGAACTGCGTCCAGATCGGCTTGTCGAGGCCGAGGTTCTCGCGGATGACCGCGAGGTTCTCCGGGCTGCAGTTCTTGCCGCAGGAGAGCGCGGCGAAGTCCTGGGGGATTGTGTAGAACAGGAAGAACGTGAACGCGCCGATCAGGAACATGATCACGACGGCGCCGGTCAGCCTGCGGATGAGGAACTGAAGCATGGCGGGAAGCTGCTCTCTTCGGAAGCGGCGGGGCGGTGAGGGGTTGATGTCCCGTGGGGGTGCGCTCCGCCTGGCGCGCACCCCCACGGGTCAGCCGTGAGCCGGTGTTACGGCTGCTTCAGGTACAGGTCGTTGATGTCGATGTAGCTCGACTCGGTGCTGTACTTGGCGCCGCCGATGTTCGAACCGAACAGCTGGATCACCTTGGAGTAGTAGACCGGGGCGGCCGGGTTGATCTCCTCCACGATGCGGTGGTGAGCCTCTTCCCACTTCTTGGCCGCAGCCTGCGGCTCGAGCTTCAGCGCCTCCTCGATGAGGGAGTTGACCTTGGCGTCGTTGATGTGGGAGTAGTTCGAGGCACCGTCGGAGATCAGCTTGCCGTCGTAGACCGGGGTGACGACCGTGGACGGGGAGGACCAGTCCTGGCCCCAGCCGGTCATGTACAGGTCGTACGGGTTCTTGATCTTGCCGATGGTCTCGTAGTACGCGGCCCGGTCGATCTCCTTGGCCTGGACGTCGAAGCCGATCTTGGCCAGGGCGTCCTTGATGATGACCTGCTGCTTCTGGCCACGCGGGGTGTTGGAGTAGGCGTAGGTGAGCTTCGTGCCCTCCTTGACACCCGCCTCCTTCAGCAGCTCCTTGGCCTTCTCGATGTCACCGTTGGGCTTCTTCAGCTTGCCGAACGGGTCGTAGCTCTTGTCGAAGCCCGGCAGGGTCGGGGCGAACAGACCACCGGCGACCTCACCGCCGTACTTGCCACCGTCGGCCTGGACCATGGCCGCGCTCGGGATCGCGTACGTGATCGCGTCGCGGACCTTCTTGTCCTTGATGCGGTCGAGGTTGAAGGTCAGCTGCCACACGTAGGGCTGGTAGCCCTTGATCGTGCGGGCGTTCACCTTCGAGTTGGTGATGACGGCCTGCATCTGGTCCGTGTCGACCTGGTCCGAGAACTGGATCGCGTTCTTGGCCTCGCCCTGGTCGGCGATCAGACGCTTGGTCTGGTTGACCGGGTCGATGGTGGTGGTGAAGTTGTAGCCGTCCACGTACTGGTGGCGCACGGCGTCCGTCTTCGGGTCCCAGTTGGTGTTCTTCACCAGCTTGAGGGACTTGCCGGCCTTGTACTCGGCGATCTTGTACGGACCGAGGGCCTTGGGGCCCTTGTCGTACTTCTCCTTCGTGTCCGCCTTCTGCGGAACGATGGCGTAACCGGCCATGGCGAGGGCCTGCGGCAGGTCCGGGCGCGGCTGGTTGAAGTTGAAGACGACCGTCTTGGCGTCCGGGGTCGCGAGGACCGTGTCGGGCAGGTGCTTGCCCTTGTACGGGCCGTCCGGCAGCGCCTTGCGGTAGTCGTTGCCCGAGAGCCACGACTGGACGAACGTCGGGCCGTCGAAGATGTGCTTCGCGTACAGGCGCTCGATCGAGTGGCGGACGTCGGCGGACGTGATGGCGTTGCCGTCCTCGTCCTTGATGCCGTCCTTCAGGGTGAAGGTCCAGGTCTTGCCGCCGTTGGAGGACTTGCCGGAGTCGGTGGCGATGTCACCGACGACGGTCAGGTTGCCCTGCTCGTCCTCCTGGTAGTTGGTCAGGCCGCGGTGGATCAGGTTGGCGAACTGACCCGCGTCGCTGACGTAGATCTGACCCGGGTCCATGTGGGTCATGTCCGACTGGGCGTAGACGTTGATGGTGCCGCCGGGCTTGGCGCCCGGGACATCGGCAGCGGGGCCGTTGGAGGCGGCAGCGTCACCGTAGGCAACCGGCTTCGACTGGGCCGAGGCGTCCGCCTGGGACTTCGACTCGTCCTTGGCGTTCTTGCCGCTGTTGCCGGAGCACGCGGTCAGCGCCAGCGAGCCGGCCGCCATCGCGACGACTACAGCGCGTGCGGAGCGCGATCGAATGGCATTCATGATGCTCGTTGCACCTACCTGTCGGTTGTTATCCAGAAGAGCTGCCTGGCCGTCCGGTTGCCCGGCGCGAGGGCGGCAGCTGCCCTCGCACGTGGACGTCACCGTCCGGTCTTGGGGTCGAACGCGTCCCGGACCGAGTCACCGAGGAGGTTGAAGGCCAGGACGAAAATCACCATCGCGACACCGGGGAAGAACATGAAGGCCGGGTCCTGCTCGTAGAGCTTGGCGCCGATGGCGAACATGCGGCCCCAGTCGGGGGTGGGCTCGACGAAGCCGACACCCACGTACGAGAGGAATGCGATGTTGAGGATGGCGCTGGGCAGCATGTACGTGCCCTGCACCAGGATGGGAGTGACGATGTTCGGCAGGATCTCCTTGAAGACGATCCGCGACCGAGGGGCTCCGGAGACCTTCGCCGCCTCGACGAACTCCCGCTCGCGCAGGGAGAGTACCGAGCTGCGCACCAGACGGGCCATGCCCATCCAGCCGAGGAACCACGACACCAGGATGATCGCGACCGCCCGGAGGTAGGTCGGCGTCTCGTCCGTCGGGGAGACGAACAGCGCGGTCACGATCGGCATGAAGGCGATGAAGAACAGCTGGTTCGGGAAGGACAGGAAGAAGTCCGTGATCCGGCCCAGCCAGTAGTCGACCTTGCCGCCGAAGTAGCCGCCGATCATTCCGACGATGACGCCCGTCACCACACAGAGGAACGTGAGGATCAGCGCCATGAACAGCGACGTGCGCATGCCGTAGATCAGCATGGTGAACACGTCGCGGCCCAGGTTGGGCTCGACACCGAACCAGAAGTCGCCCGAGACGCCGCCGAACGGACCGTTGGGCATCGCGAAGTCGTCGAGCAGGAACGGGTAGTCCGGCTCCTGTGCGTACAGCGTGTAAGGGTTCTTGCCGTACACGGCCGAGATCACCGGTGCCAGCGCGGCGACGGCGAAGAAGAAGATCACCACACAGGCGGAGATCACACCCGTGCGGTCGCGCTTGAAGCGCGCCCACATCAGCTGGCCGGGCGACCGGCCGGTGAGTTCCTTCTTGTCCTTGTCCTTGTCCGCGCTGTCGTTCCCAGCAACGGTCTCCTTGTCCAAGGCGACAGAGGCGGTCTCGCCCTCGATCTCAATTGGACTGGTCATGATGGTGTCCATTCACGGGTGTCGGGTGACCCGCGGTCCTGCGCGCGTAGATGACCGGGCGTGTGGCCCGTTCCGGCGTGCTGCGTGACGGTCTCGCCGATGCCTTGCCCGTCACCTGAAGACGGGCACGGCAGTGACACCGCGCCACCGCACGGGTACTCCCGTGGGCGGGGCGACTGGAAAGAGCGTCAGTTGGGGTGGATCCCCCCAAGGAACGCGAGCCGAGCGGTTGACCGGGTCTCAGATTCGCCGGCCGCTGCCGGCGACCGGACCGGATGACGTGCGCTGCAAACCGGTCGTCCGAGCCATCTTCGACGACCCGAGCCCACTGGTGCTCGTGGCACCGCGCATGGGTTCCTCCTCATGAGTCCACGTATTCACTGCAAGGGTGGGCACATGACAACGCCGACACCCCTGACGGCGAGATCCGTGCCCCGTGTGCTCGTGAGTCGGCGCTCCCCACAGCGCGTGACCCGTTGACCCGAGCTCAGTGAAGCCAACTATTAGGTAAGTTCGGGCTGTAAACCACACTTAAAGCATCTCGTTTTGGCAACATCACTCCGACCCAGAGGCCCAAAATTCGGACAAAGGGATCGCAGACAGACACGCGCGAAACGGACTGTTAATACAGGTTTCCGGTGAGCTACGTCCGATAGTCGGACGAGTGGCGCAGGAAAATCTGTTGACGGACACAGCGGACACGGCGGACGGACCGGACGCACCTCGGCCCCCCGGACGGGCGCGCGCACGGAAACGGCCCGGGAAACCCCCTCGAGCGGGGTCTCCCGGGCCGTTGCGGTCAGACTGGTCCCGATGTCCGGAACCGGACGGTTCAGCCGTGCTTGGCCCGCGAGGCGGCGCGGGCGCGCTCACGGGCGTCCAGGTTCACCTTGCGGATGCGCACGGCCTCCGGAGTCACCTCGACGCACTCGTCGTCGCGGCAGAACTCCAGCGACTGCTCCAGCGAGAGCTTGCGCGGCGGAACGATGGACTCCGCCACATCGGCCGTGGAGGAGCGCATGTTCGTGAGCTTCTTCTCCTTGGTGATGTTCACGTCCATGTCGTCCGAGCGGGAGTTCTCGCCGACGATCATGCCCTCGTAGACCTCGGTGCCCGGCTCGACGAAGAGCACGCCGCGCTCCTGGAGGTTCGTCATCGCGAACGCGGTGACGGCACCGGACCGGTCGGCGACCAGCGAGCCGTTGTTGCGGGTCTGCAGGTTGCCGAACCACGGCTCGTGGCCCTCGTGGATCGAGTGGGCGATTCCCGTGCCGCGGGTGTTCGTCAGGAACTCGGTACGGAAGCCGATCAGACCGCGGGAGGGCACCACGAACTCCATGCGGACCCAGCCGGAGCCGTGGTTCGACATGTTGTCCATGCGGCCCTTGCGGACGCCCATGAGCTGGGTCACGGCACCCATGTGCTCCTCGGGCACGTCGATGGTCATGCGCTCGACCGGCTCGTGCAGCTTGCCGTCGACGTCCTTGGTGACCACCTGGGGCTTGCCGATCGTCAGCTCGAAGCCCTCCCGGCGCATCGTCTCGACGAGGATCGCCAGGGCCAGCTCGCCACGGCCCTGGACCTCCCAGGCGTCGGGGCGCTCGGTGTCGAGGACGCGGAGCGAGACGTTGCCGATCAGCTCGCGGTCGAGGCGGTCCTTGACCTGGCGGGCGGTGACCTTGCGGTCCTTGACGCCGCCCTTGTTGTCCGCGCCCTTGCCGGTGGCGCCGCGGCCCACGAGCGGGGAGGTGTTCGTGCCGATGGTCATGGAGATCGCCGGCTCGTCGACCGTGATCAGCGGGAGCGCGACCGGGTTCTCCGGGTCCGCCAGGGTCTCGCCGATCATGATGTCGGGGATGCCGGCGACGGCGCAGATGTCACCGGGGCCCGCGACCTCGGCGGGCTTGCGGGTGAGCGCCTCGGTCATCATCAGCTCGGAGATGCGGACGTTGGAGACCGAGCCGTCGCGCTTGATCCACGCCACGGTCTGGCCCTTGCGGAGCTCGCCCTGCTCGACGCGCAGCAGCGCGATACGGCCGAGGAAGTTGTCGGCGTCGAGGTTGGTGACGTGGGCCTGGAGGGGGGCGTCCTCGTCGTACGTCGGGGCGGGGATGTGCTCCAGGATGGTGGAGAAGAACGGCTCCAGGTTCTCGCTGTCGGCCGGGACCGTGCCGTCCTCCGGCTTGGTCAGCGACGCGATGCCGTCACGGCCGCAGGCGTAGACGATCGGGAACTCGATCTGGTCCTCGTCGGCGTCCAGGTCCAGGAAGAGGTCGTAGGTCTCGTTGACGACCTCGTCGATCCGGGAGTCCGGGCGGTCGGTCTTGTTGATGCACAGGATGACGGGCATCCGGCGCTGGAGCGCCTTGCGGAGCACGAAGCGGGTCTGCGGGAGCGGGCCCTCGGAGGCGTCCACCAGCAGCACCACGCCGTCGACCATCGACAGACCGCGCTCGACCTCGCCGCCGAAGTCGGCGTGGCCGGGGGTGTCGATGATGTTGATGGTGATCGGGGCCCCGCCGTCCTTGGGGTGGTACTTCACCGCCGTGTTCTTGGCGAGGATCGTGATGCCCTTCTCACGCTCCAGGTCGTTCGAGTCCATGACCCGGTCGTCTACGGAGTCGAGCTGGTGCGCGGCGAACGCTCCGGCCTGCTTCAGCATGGCGTCGACGATGGTCGTCTTGCCGTGGTCGACGTGGGCGACGATGGCGACGTTGCGGATGTCGTGGCGCGTGGGCATGGGTGGCTTGCGCTTCTCTCGGATCGTGGGATGCGGCGTCTGTTTCCTCTTACGCCCGCCGGGCGGACGCGCCACGGCTGTGTCCATGGTACGGGGCCGCCGCGCAAGGGGCTTCCCGGCCCGATGCGACCCGCGACGACCTTGCCCGCCGGAGCTCCCGGCGGGCAAGGGAATTGAGCTGCTTCTGAGGTCCGGATCAGCGGAGCGGAGGCTTCCGCCGCCGAGCACGCGACGGGGCGGCTTCCGGGCTCCGGTACGGGCCCGTCGGGACCGGCCCGGTGAGGGGCCCGCCGGGCTCCGGTACGGGCCCGTCGGGACCGGCCCGGTGAGGGGCCCGCCGGGCTCCGGTACGGGCCCGTCGGGGACCGGCCCGGTGAGGGGCCCGCGGACCGGCTCCGGGCGTGCCGGTGCGGGCTCTCGGTGCCGGTCGGCGGCGCCCCGGAAGCCCTCCGGCCCCGCCCGCCGGGTACGCGGCGGGCGGGGCCGTGGGCGAGAGACGGCGCGGAGGGCCCGGGACGCCGGGTGCGTGCGTTCGCCGACGTACCCGGAGCCCGCCGGCCGGTCTGTGGGGGCGGGACCCGTGAGAGGTCCGGCTCCGGGCGCCGCTCGCCGGCGGCCGGAGGCGGAGCCCGGAGACGCTATCCCGTCGTGGCCGGCCCGGCCCCGTGCGCCGGCTTCGCCTTCACGAAGCCGATGTCCTGGTAGCGGGGGGCCGAGAAGCCGAATGCGCCCGCGTTGGCGAGGTCGCGTTTGGCGGCCACCAGCTCCGGACGCTGGTACAGGGGGATGGAGGCCGCCGCCGCCCAGATCCGGGCGTCGACCTGCTTCATCAGATCACTGGCCTTCCTCTCGTCCAGCTCGCCGACGGCCTCGTCGAAGAGCTGGTCGATGCGGTCCGTGCCGACCCGGGTGTAGTTCTGCTCCACCAGCAGCGACCCGTCCGTCGCGGGTTCGGGCTTGGCGTAGATCGGACGTGCGTCCGTCGCCGGGAAGGCCGTGGCCGGCCAGGACCAGAGGGCGAGGTCGTAGTGCCCGGAGGCGATGTGGTCCTTGAAGAAGCTGTCCTCGGCGACCTTCTTCACCTCCGTGCGGATCCCGACCTCGTCCAGCATCCGGCGGATCCGGTCACCGACCGCGCGCAGCGGTTCGGAGCCCGGGCCCGACGGGAGGACGAAGCGGAGGCTGAGCGGCTTGCCGTCCTTGCCGAGCGGTCCCGCGACCGGGTTCCGGCCCGGGGCCCTGGTACCGACCGGGGCGTAGGCGCCCGCGACACCGCCCTCCCGCTTGTACGCCTCGGGCATCGCCTTGTCCCCGTCGCTCCCGGCCGGGACCGCCGCGGGGCGGCCCGCTCCGGGCTTGTCGTCCCCGCCTGCCGCACTCCCGGCGGCGGACCCCGCACGGGCACCGCCCCCGGCCGCCGGGCTCTGCGGGGCACCGGGCGCCCCCGGACCGCCGGCGGACGGCGAGCCGCCCGCCGAAGGGCTCTGCGCCGACGGGCTCAGGGCGGACGGGCTGCTCCCCGCCGCCGGGCTCTGGGCCGCCGGGCTCTGGGCGGACGGGCTGCTCCCCGCCGCCGGGCTCTCCACGGCCGGGCTCTTCTCGGGGCCCGCCTTCGTGCCGGACTCGGCCGCCCGGGCGCCCTCCCGGGTCCAGCCCGCGTCGGCGAGCAGCGCCTGGGCCTCCGCGGTGTCCTGACCGCCGAGCGCACCGCTGCTGTCCGCGTACCCGGGCTGGCCCGCGAGCGCGAGGTGGCTGCCGACGGGCTTCGCGGGCAGGCCGAGGGGCTTGAGCACGGTTTCGGCGAGCTCCCGGCGGTCCAGCGCCCGGGCCACGGCCCGTCGCACCCGTTCGTCCGCGAGCGGTCCCGACTCGCCGTTGAGCGCCAGCTGGGTGTACGCGGGCTCCAGGGACTTGCGGACCACGAATCCGCGCAGCGCCGTCTGCTCGCTGGTGAACCTCGTCAGCCCGGCGTCCGCGCGTTCCCGCGCGAGCAGCCCACTCCCGTCGGCGTCCTCCCCGGCGCCCCCGGAGGAACGTTCCTGCCCGGTCTCCCCGGAGCCGTCGGCGGACTCCCCGGCCTCGGCGGACGCGGCGCCCGGACCGCTGCCGCCGCTGCCGCCCTCCGGGTCCTTGTGCGCCACGGCGATGCGTTCGGCCACGCCCCGGTCGATCTCGGCCAGATCGACGGCGCCCGTGGCGAGCGCCGCGGCCCGCCGGTCGCGCGGCACGGCCCGCAGCACGAGCGAGTCGAGCTTGGCCGGCTCGCCCCACCAGCGCGGGTTGCGGACGAGCGTGACGGTGCCGTCCTCGCTGTCGATCTTCTGCAGGGCGAAGGGCCCGGCCGTCACCGGCAGCTCCGTGCGGGCCCCGTCGTTGAAGGACGCCGGGCTGCCCATCGTCTCCTTGGGGTAGAGCGGGGAGAACAGCGATCGCCAGTCGGCGTACGGCCTGGCGAAGGTCACCCGGACCTCCAGGTCGTTCTTGCCGCGCTCGATGTTCTCGATGCGCTCGTAGCCGGCGTTTCGCGCGGTCCAGTAGGCCGAGTCCTTGCCGCTGAGCGCCCGCCACTGGGCGACGAAGTCCGGCGCACCGATCTCCCGCCCGTCGGTCCAGACCGCCTCCTGGTTGAGCTTGTACAGGACGACCTGCTTGGGCTCGCGGTCGACGAGCTCGGCGGACTCCAGGTAGTCGGGGTTGAGCTGCGGGCGGCCCCGCTGGTCCGGAGTGAAGAGGGAGGGGAGCGCGGCACCGGCGACACGGGCGGTGGCGGCGTCCGCATCGGCCTGGAAGGTGTTGAGCGTCGTGGGTACGGAGTCGACGGCCCACCGCAGTGTGCCGCCCTGTTCGACCTGGTTGCGCCCGGCGTGGCCGATGTCCGCGGGGACGGTCACGGCCTCGGGGCCGCCCTCCTCCGACGTGCAGCCGGCCAGCACCGGCAGGACGAGCACGCCGCTCGTGAGCAGTGCCACCGAGCGCAGCGTGCGGGAGCGTCCGGACCGGGACCGGGAGGTGCGGAGGCAGGGCGTACGGGAGCATGTCCTCCCGCGTGGGGCGTCGACCTCGGACATGACGTGTACCCCTTCGTCCGATCAGTTGGGCCTTTGGTGGATTTTGGAGATGATCACACCTATTGCGCCTACACTGAAAAGGACGGAGGGCGGGGCGGGGCGCCGACACGACGGAGCGGTCGGAAAACCCCACCCATGCGGCCCAACGGGGAGCCCCTAACGGGTGGCGCGCACCGCGAATCGGTGCACGCGCCTTCACAAGCAGGGATGTGACGCGCGACACTCGCAGGCGCACACACAGCCCTCTGGGGGACATCCCCAGACACCCGCATGCCACCCGCGACCGCGGAAGTGAGGGCAGTTCATGTCCCTGCAGGACGAGTTGACGGACGTCAAGCGCCGTCTCGACGACCTGACCCGAACGGTCGAACGGCTGGAGCGGAGCCTCGCGCACACGCGGGAGGACGCACCCCGGACCCAGCCGGCCGGCCGCCCCGAAGACCTGGTCACCATTCCCGACACCCCGTACGACAGTTCGCTGTGGACGGACTCGGACGACGAAGGCCTGGGTGCGCGCGACCGGCACGCGCCCTAGGAGCTTCGTTGGCCACAGGCACCGAACCTCATACCGACACAGGCGTACGCGGCGCCACGCGCGCCGCGATCGCCACCCGCCACCTCAGGACCGACCGCTGGTGGCTCGCGCCCGCCGCGACCGCCGGCGGCCTGCTCGCCTTCATCGTCTACTCGACCTGGCGGGCCTTCGCGAACAGCGACTACTACGCAGCGCCGTACGTCTCGCCGTTCTACTCACCCTGTCTCGCCGAGAACTGCGTCCCGATGAAGGGCGGCCCCAACTGGGAGATCTTCGGCAGCTGGTGGGGCCTGTCCCCCGCCCTGCTCATCCTGGTCTTCCCGCTGGGTTTCCGGCTGACCTGCTACTACTACCGCAAGGCCTACTACCGGGGCTTCTGGGCCTCGCCCCCGGCCTGCGCGGTAGCCGAGCCGCACGCGAAGTACACGGGTGAGACGCGCTTCCCGCTGATCCTGCAGAACGTGCACCGCTACTTCTTCTACGCGGCGCTGCCGGTGGCGGGCATCCTCACCTACGACACGGTGCTCGCCTTCCGCGACGAGACCTACGCCTGGGGACACATGGGCCTCGGCACCCTGGTCTTCCTCGTCAACATCGTGCTGATCTGGGCGTACACCCTGTCCTGCCACTCCTGCCGGCACATCATCGGCGGTCGGCTGCGGCACTTCTCCAAGCACCCGGTGCGCTACCGGCTGTGGGGGTTCATCGGCAAGCTGAATGACCGTCACATGCTGCTCGCCTGGGCGTCGTTGATCAGCGTCGCGCTCGCCGACTTCTACGTCTACCTGCTCGCCTCCGGCGCCTTCGCCGATCCGCGCTTCTTCTAGGGGAAAGGTGCTGACCCATGACTGAGCTCGAACGGCAGCAGTGGGACGTTGTCGTCGTGGGCGCGGGTGGTGCGGGGCTGCGGGCCGCCATCGAGGCGCGTGAGGCGGGCGCCCGTACGGCCGTCATCTGCAAGTCCCTGTTCGGCAAGGCCCACACCGTGATGGCGGAGGGCGGGATCGCCGCCTCCATGGGCAATGTGAACTCCCACGACAACTGGCAGGTCCACTTCCGCGACACCATGCGCGGCGGCAAGTTCCTCAACCAGTGGCGGATGGCGGAGCTGCACGCCCAGGAGGCGCCCGACCGGGTCTGGGAGCTGGAGACCTGGGGCGCGCTCTTCGACCGCACCAAGGACGGGAAGATCTCCCAGCGCAACTTCGGCGGCCACGAGTACCCGCGTCTGGCGCACGTCGGCGACCGGACCGGGCTGGAGCTCATCCGGACCCTCCAGCAGAAGGTCGTCTCGCTCCAGCAGGAGGACGAGCGGGAGTTCGGCGACCCCGAGGCCCGGCTGAAGGTCTTCCAGGAGTGCACGGTGACCCGGGTACTCAAGGACGGTGACAGGGTCTCGGGCGCGTTCTGCTACGAACGCGAGTCCGGCCGCTTCTTCGTGCTGGAGGCTCCGGCGGTCGTGCTCGCCACCGGCGGCATCGGCAAGTCCTTCAAGGTGACCTCCAACTCCTGGGAGTACACCGGCGACGGGCACGCGCTGGCGCTGCTCGCCGGGGCGCCGCTGCTGAACATGGAGTTCGTGCAGTTCCATCCCACCGGAATGGTCTGGCCGCCCTCGGTGAAGGGCATCCTCGTCACCGAGTCGGTGCGCGGCGACGGAGGGGTGCTGCGCAACTCCGAGGGCAGGCGGTTCATGTTCGACTACGTCCCGGACGTCTTCAAGGAGAAGTACGCGGAGACGGAGGAGGAGGGCGACCGCTGGTACGAGGACCCCGACAACAACCGGCGCCCTCCCGAGCTGCTCCCCCGCGACGAGGTCGCCCGGGCCATCAACGCCGAGGTGAAGGCGGGCCGCGGCTCTCCGCACGGCGGGGTGTTCCTGGACGTCTCGACCCGGATGCCGGCAGAGGTGATCAGGCGCCGGCTGCCGTCCATGTACCACCAGTTCAAGGAGCTGGCGGACGTGGACATCACGGCGGAGGCCATGGAGGTCGGGCCGACCTGCCACTACGTGATGGGCGGCATCGCCGTCGAGTCGGACACGGCGTCCGCGGTCGGCGTGCCCGGCCTGTACGCGGCGGGCGAGGTCGCCGGCGGCATGCACGGCTCCAACCGTCTGGGCGGCAACTCGCTGTCCGATCTGCTGGTCTTCGGGCGGCGCGCCGGACTGCACGCCGCCGAGTACGCTGCCGGCCTCGCGGACGCACGCCCCGCGGTCGACGAGGAGCAGATCGACGCGGCCGCGGCGGAGGCACTGCGGCCCTTCAGCGCCGAGGGTCCCGAGCCCGACGCACCGCCGGAGAACCCGTACACGCTCCACCAGGAGCTCCAGCAGGCGATGAACGACCTGGTCGGCATCATCCGGCGGGAGTCCGAGATGGCGCAGGCGCTCAGGAAGCTCGCGGACCTGCGGGTCCGCGCCCGCCGGGCGGGCGTGGAGGGACACCGCCAGTTCAACCCGGGCTGGCACCTCGCCCTCGACCTGCGCAACATGCTGCTGGTCAGCGAGTGCATCGCCCGGTCGGCCCTGGAGCGCACCGAGAGCCGCGGCGGCCACACCCGCGAGGACCACCCGGCGATGGAGCGCGAGTGGCGCCGGATCAACCTGCTGTGCCGGCTCGCCGACCGCACGCTGTCCTTCGGCCCGGTGGAGCCCGGCGCTCCGGCAGCCGACCCCGTACGGGGCCAGATCGACCTCGCACGGGAGACCACCGAGCCCATCCGCCACGACCTGCTCGCCCTCTTCGAGAAGGAAGAGCTGGTCAAGTACCTCGCCGAAGAGGAGCTGTACGAATGAGCACGTACGACGCTCGGTTCAGGGTCTGGCGGGGCGACCAGGACGGCGGGAGCCTCGAGGACTTCACGGTCGAGGTCAACGACGGCGAGGTCGTCCTCGACATCATCCACCGGCTGCAGGCCACCCAGGCCGGGGATCTCGCGGTGCGGTGGAACTGCAAGGCCGGCAAGTGCGGCTCGTGCAGCGCTGAGATCAACGGCCGGCCGCGACTGATGTGCATGACCCGTATGTCGGTCTTCGACCGCTCCGAGACCGTCACGGTCACCCCGCTGCGGGCCTTCCCTGTGGTGCGCGACCTGGTCACGGACGTGTCGTACAACTACGCCAAGGCCCGTGAGGTGCCGTCCTTCGTGCCGCCGCCGGGAGTCGCGGCCGGAGAGTACCGGATGCAGCAGATCGACGTGGACCGCTCACAGGAGTTCCGCAAGTGCATCGAGTGCTTCCTGTGCCAGGACACCTGCCATGTGGTGCGTGACCACGAGGAGAACAAGGCGGCCTTCGCCGGGCCGCGCTTCCTCATGCGCGTGGCCGAGCTCGACATGCACCCGCTGGACGCCGCGGCCGAGTCGGGTCTCGACCGCAAGCGCACGGCCCAGGAGGACCACGGGCTCGGCTACTGCAACATCACCAAGTGCTGCACGGAGGTGTGCCCCGAGGGCATCCACATCACGGACAACGCGCTGATCCCGCTCAAGGAGCGCGCGGTCGACCGGAAGTACGACCCGCTGGTGTGGCTGGGCAGCAAGATCAGGCGCCGGGGCGAACAGACCACGTAGCGCCCTCTGCCGTTCCGTGCCCGGGCGTCCGCGCCCGGGCACGGGCGTCTCCGCCGCGGGGCGGACGGTCCGCACGGGGGCCGTCCGCCCCGCGGCGTCTCAGAACATGCTCAGCAGCTGCTCGACGCTGGGCTCGGCTGCGGAGTCCCCGTCGGGCAGGGCGAGTTCGAACCACACCGTCTTGCCCCGGGGCGTCCGGCGGGAGCCCCAGGCGGCGCTCAGCAGACCGACGAGCTGCAGCCCCCGTCCTCCCTCGTCGGTGTCCCGGGCCCGCCGGCGCCGCGGCTGTACGAGACCGGCGTCCCACACCTCGCAGACCAGGGTCCGGTCGCGCAGCAGCCGCAGCCGGATCTCGCCCTCGCCGTAGCGCAGGGCGTTGGTGACGAGCTCGCTGACGAGCAGCTCGACCGTGTCCACGAGCGGGTCGAGGTCCCAGGCGCTGAGCTGGGCCCTGGCCAGCTCGCGGGCGCGGCCCACCGACCGGGGTTCGCGCGGCAGCCGCCAGTCCCCCACGGCCTCGGTGGCCAGGCCCTGGATCCGGGCCATCAGCAGCGCGATGTCGTCCTCGCCGTGCCGGGTGTCGAGGCTGGCGAGCACGTGGTCGCAGACGTCCTCGAGCGAACGGGAGCGGGATCCGCCGTCGGTCGCGGAAGGAGTCCCGCCGTGCGGTCCGCCCGCGGGACCGCCGGGGGAACGGGGTTCCGGTACGGCGCGGGCCGGCTCGGTCAGGGCGCGTCGGAAGGCGCTGAGCCCTTCGTCCAGCGGATGGTCGCGCGACTCGACGAGCCCGTCGGTGTACAGGGCGAGCAGCGCACCCTCCGGAAGCTCGACCTGGACCTCCTCGAAGGGTTCGCCGCCGACCCCGAGCGGCATGCCCGGCGGTACGTCGAGCATCAGCGCCTCCTCGCCCGGCTCGACGAGGACGGGAGGCAGATGGCCCGCGTTGGCGAAGGTGCAGCGCCGGGTCACCGGGTCGTACACGGCGTAGACGCAGGTCGCCAGGTAGACCTCGGAGAGTTCGGGCCCGCGGGTCTTGTGGGCGACCCGGGAGGCCTGCTGGGCCCCGCTCGGCGTGCCGAGTCCGCGGGCGATCTCGTCGAGTGCGGAGAGCACCTCCGCGGGCTCCAGGTCCAGCAGGGCCAACGTCCTGACGGCGGTGCGGAGTTCACCCATGGCGACGGCGGCGCGCAGTCCCCGTCCCATGACGTCGCCGACCACGAGGGCGGTGCGGTGGCCGGGGAGCTCGATGACGTCGAACCAGTCGCCGCCCACCTCGGTGGCGGTGTTGCCGGGGAGGTAGCGGCAGGCGATGTCGAGGCCTGCGGCCTCCGGGTCGCCGGGGGGCAGGAGGCTGCGCTGGAGGATCAGGGCGCGCTCGTGCTCACGGCGGTACAGACGGGCGTTGTCGATGCAGACCGCGGCACGGGCGGCGAGCTCGACGGCGAGTGCCCGGTCCCGTTCGCCGAAGGGTTCGCTGCCCTTGGCCCGGGAGAACTGGACGAGGCCGACGACCGTGTCGTGGGCGACCATCGGCACGGCGAGCGTGGACTGGACGAGGCTGCCGTCCTCGCCGGGGATGGCGCGGACCCTGGCCGTGCGCAGGGCGTCGGCGCAGGCGGAGCTGAAGGGGTAGTGGTGGACGGCGCCGACCTCGGGGCTGGCCGGTGTGCCGGCTCCGGAGGCGCCGCCGAGCAGGGTCTCGGAGACGGTGCTGGCGAAGGCGACGCGTCGCAGCTCGGCGCTGCCGCCGTAGGTCTCGGGCCGGGCGGGGCCCCAGCGCCCGGGCGGGGCCTCGTCGCCCGTGAGCAGTCCCTGGTAGAGGTCCACGGATGCGAGGTCGCAGAAGCCGGGTACGGCGACGTCGAGGAGTTCGCGTGCGGTGGTCTCCAGGTCGAGGGAGTTGCCGATGCGAGCGCTGGCCTCGTTGAGCAGGGCGAGGTTGCGGCGGGCGCTGGCGGCCTCGCGGGCCGCGATGTGGCGGCGCGTCACGTCGATGCCGAGTCCGGCGACCCCGACGGGCCGGCCGGAACCGCTGTGCACGCGGTAGAGGTTGACGGCCCAGTGGCGCCGGTCCGAGCTGCCGGGTGCGCTGCCGATGATCTGGAGGTCGGTGACCGACTCCCCGGTCTCCAGGACGCGTTGGAGCGCGGCGGTCATCCGCTCCGCCTCGGGGCGGGAGAGGTAGTCGTGCACGGTTCGGCCGCGGTGGTCATCGGCGACCCCGCCGAAGACCGTCGCGAAGCGCTCGTTGGCGCGCAGCACGGTGAGGTCGGTACCGAACAGAAGGAAGCCAAAAGGAGATTGGCCGAATATCGCCTGCGAGGCGGCGAGGTCCGTCTCGATCCGCCGTAGGGCGCGTACGTCGACGACGATACAGAGCGCGGCACGCTCGCCGTTCTCCGTCTCGCTCGGCATCACGTAGACCTCGGCCAGTCCGTGCGCGCCGCGCCCACCCGGCAGGCGGAAGGGGACGAGGCCCGTCCACTCCTTGCCGTCCAGGATCTCGGCGACCTTGCGGTGGCCCCGCGGGCGGAGCTCGGAGGGGATGAAGACGTCGACCGGGTCCTTGCCCCTGACGTCCTCGGCGGAGATGCCGAACTGCTCGGCGGCACGCCTGCTCCACTGGTCGACCAGCCCGTCCGGGCCGATCGAGAACGACGCGACCTTGATGTAGTCGTAGATGGAGCCGGGCGGACTGCTCTGCCACACCACGCCGCTCGCCGTCTCAGGTATCTCGCTCACGCGACCGTCCCCTCCAGCTCACCGCACCGGACCGGCCATGCCCGCAGTATTCAGCACTACGGCACCTGGCGGCACGGCGTTCACGATCACAGCACGGTCTCGTTCGTTTTGAGCCGAGCACGCAATGATCGTCGTCCCCCCACACTCCTAACCAGGCAGGGGCAGCTCGAACCACACGGTCTTACCCGTTCTGCCTCGTCGAGTCCCCCAGCGGCGAGCCGCGCAGGCCACCAGTTGCAGCCCCCGTCCACCCTCGTCATCAGGCCCCGCGGGGCGCTCAAGGGGCGGATCCGGAAGCGGATCGGAGACCTCCACGAGCAGCGCGGGGGGTCGCGGTGGGACCGCCCCGTCGACGGTCGGCCGGACCAGGCGGACCCCGATGGGCCCGGAGGTGTACCGAAGGGAATTGGTCACGAGCTCGCTGACCAGGAGTACCGTCACATCGACCACGGCGGGCCCGAGACCCCACTTCCGCAGCGCGTCGCGCACGGCGTGGCGGGCGGACCGCGCGGCGTCCGGCTCGGCAGGGAAGGTCCACTCGGCGCATGCGCCTTGGGTGTCGATCACGCCGACCACTTCCCGGACCTGCCACGGATTCCCGTCCACTTTGGGGCGGCAATCAGGACATACCCGATAATTGGTGCGGCGTATCCCCGAGAGGGGCGTGCGGTGGCACGAACGGCGTACAAAATCAGCCGCGTGCGCCCCCTGGGTGGTCCCGCGGCAGCCGGCGCACGGCTTCCTCCACCGCGGGACGGTCCTGGGGCAGCCAGTCCACGGCGTCGAGTTCGTCGACGGCGAGCCAGCGCAGCTCGTCGTGGTCCTCCAGCGGACGCGGCTGACCCGAGATCAGTCGTGCCGTCCAGACCTGGAGCACATAGCCCGGGCCGAGCGGCCACTCGCCGGGGACGCGCTCGACCGGCTCGGTCTCCACGCCCAGCTCCTCCCGCAGCTCGCGGACGAGGGCCTCCTCGGGGGACTCGCCGGGTTCGAGCTTGCCGCCGGGCAGCTCCCAGCGTCCGGCGAACTCGGGCGGCGCGCTGCGCCGCGCGGCGAGCAGCCGCCCCTGGTCGTAGAGGGCCCCGGCCACCACCACCCGGGCGTTCACACGATCTGTCATGCGCCGGAGCGTAACCCGCGCGGCGGGGCGCCCTCGCCGTGCGGACGGCCGCGCGGGCGACCGGACCGCGCGGCGAGAGGGCGCGCCCCGCTCAGGAGGGTGCGGTCTGCCCCATGTGCTCCACCCAGTAGAGCTGCTTGTGGCCGCGGTCGCCGAGACTGTCCGCGATCCTCTGCGCCTCGACCTGCGTGGCGTAGCGGCCCACGCGATAGCGATTGCCGTTGTCGTCCTGGCGGATCACCAGCCAGGGCAGCATCGTGCCATCGTCGGTCATCGCGCCTCTCCCGCCACCGGCCTGCACTTCTCTGACGATCCCCAGGAAACCGCAGTCTGCATATGCCCGAGCCTACGCCTGACCTTCACTCAGCGGATACGTGTTTTTACGAAGAGAGACGGATCCGGCCAGCTTTGCCTCACATCCACGGGGCGCACCTGGCCGAGTGCGCCCCCTGCACTGAGCGCCGGCAGAGCCGGGGGCGGCTCCTCCGGCGGACGCCCCGCGCCCGGGCCGAGCGAGCGGAGCAGCGCCCGAATGCCCCGCACCGGCGGCGACCTGCCGGGCTACGCCTGCGGCCGTGGGCGGACGTACGGGTCCACGGGCGTCCCTCGGGAGTGCGGCCGGCCGCGTCAACGGGCGGGCGGCCCTCGGGGTCGTCGAGGTCGGCGCGCGTCAACGGGCAGCGCAGCGGCCCGAGTCCGGCCGCGACGGGCAGGACCACCTCGTACGGCCGCCGCACACCGGATCGGCCCGGCAGGCGGAGCAGGCTCCGCGAGGAGGGGCCGGGCGGGACCCCTGGGACGAGGCCGAGGAGGGCGGAGTCAGACCCGCGACGGGTCGGGCCGGGCCCGAGGGGCGCCCGAACCGGCCGCGTTCCGCGGCCCCGGAGTGCGTGAACGCGCCCTGCTCGCCGTGCGGTTCGCCGTCGAGCACCCGCGGGACCGGCGGAGCACGGCGGAGGGACGCGCACCGCGACGGACAGCGGGGGCCCCGCCCGCCCGGGGACGTCACCACTCCGCGCCGCGCACCGGACCCCGCACCGCCACGGACAGCGCGGGCCCCCGCACGGTGCACCAGCCCCCGCACAGCGCAACGGCCCGCGCCGCCGCCGTGACACCCGCGTCAGCGCACCGGCAGGTGGTACGCGATACGGAAACGGTCGGCCGGGACCACGACGTCCGCCGTCTCGACGGCTCGCCCCGACGCGTAGTAGGTCCGCTGGATGACCATCACCACATGGCCGGGCACCCCGCCGAGCGTGAGCAGTTCCTCCGCCAGCCCCGGCCGGGCGCCCACCTCCTCGACCACGTTGTCCACGACGACGTCGATGGCTCCCATCCGCTCGACGACGCCGCAGCCGCCGAGCGGCCCCTCCTCGGGCAGCATCACCGGCGTGCGCCCCGTGATGGAGAGCGGCTCCCAGGAGGTGGACAGCATCGTGGGCTCGCCGGCGTCCCGGAAGACGTATCGCGTGCGCATCACGCGGTCGCCGGGGGCGACCCCCAGCCTGCCCGCGACGGCGGCGCTCGCCGGCTCCTGCTCACTGCTCGACTCCCAGGTGCCGCGCACCCCCTCGGCGGCCTGCTCCTGGCGGAAGGGGTTGGCGCCGGACGGCGGCCGGTAGCCCGAGCGGGCGATGCGCCGCGGCACCGGCCGTTCCCTCACGTACGTCCCCGAGCCGGAGCGCCCCTCGACCAGACCCTCGGCCATCAGCACCTTCCGCGCCTCCAGCGCGACGGTGTCGGAGACCCCGTACTCCTCGCGGATCCGGGCCTGCGAGGGAAGGCGGGTGTGCGGCGGCAGCGAGCCACTGACGATTTTTTGACGGAGATCGCTCGCAACGCGCAGATAGGCGGGCTGCTCACCGAATGTCACTGGCCACTCCCAACAGGTTGACAGACAGCAACAGCGTGGCAACCGACGGTTGATCCCCGCAAGTATGGGCCAACGCATTACGCGCCGCGACCAATACCTCCAGGACGGGCGCTTACCGCAGGTAGTGGGGCACGCCTCGCACGAGCGTGCACCGAATCCTTGACCGCAATGGTCCAGACCAATACCTTCTGTGCGTACCGCGCACGGCAGCACGACCGCCCATGGAAGACCTCCGGCACGCACAGGAATGAGCCTCATGCGCCGAAGAACCCTTGCTCGGCTGACCATCGCCGCCGCCTCGCTCGCGCTCCTCGCCCCGCTGGCCCCGCTCTCCCCCGCGGCCGCCGCCGGCCCCGGCCACGGCCGCCCGCCCGCGCCCCACACCCAGAAGCGTGTCGGCTATTTCACCCAATGGGGCGTCTACGGACGGAACTTCCAGGTGAAGGATCTGGACACCAGCGGCGCCGCAGCGAAGCTCACCCACATCAACTACGCGTTCGGGAACGTCAGTGCGGACGGCACGTGCTTCACCGGCAATGTGCCGGGCGAGGCCGACGCCTGGGCGGACTACGTCCGTCCGCTGGACGCGGCCGGCTCGGTCGACGGCGTCGCCGACACCGCCGAACAGCCGCTCGCGGGCAACTTCAACCAGCTGCGCGAGCTCAAGGCCAAGCACCCCGGACTCCGGGTGCTGATCTCGCTCGGCGGCTGGAGCTGGTCGACGCACTTCTCCGACGCGGCCCGGACCCCCGCCTCGCGCAAGGCGCTCGTGGCATCCTGCCTCGACCTCTACATCAAGGGCAATCTGCCCCTGGACGGCACGCGCGGCGGCGCCGGAGCGGCCGCCGGCCTCTTCGACGGCATCGACCTCGACTGGGAGTGGCCGGGGTCGGAAGGCGACACGGACACCGTGTACCGGCCGGAGGACAAACGGAACTTCATCGCACTGGTACGGGAGTTCCGCACCCAGCTCGACGCGTACGGCAGGTCGCTGAAGAAGCGCAGGCACTACGAACTGACGGCCTTCGTCCCGGCGGCGGCCGCCAAGATCGACGCCGGTTTCGAGGTCCCCCGGATCATGCGCGACCTGGACTTCGTGACGCTCCAGGGATACGACTTCCACGTCTCCGGCGAGAAGACCACCGCCCAGCAGTCCGCCCTGTACGCCCGGGACGACTTCAGCGTCGACCGGACCGTGCGGGACTGGCTGCGCCGGGGGGCACCCGCCCGGAAGCTGGTCGTGGGCATACCGTTCTACGGCCAGGGCTGGACGGGGGTCACCGGCGGCGGCGACGGCCTCGGACAGCCGGCGGGCGCACCCGCCCCGGCCACCTGGGCCGCGGGGTACGAGGACTACAAAGCCCTGAAGAAGCTGGCGGATTCGGGGACGTACACGCTCCACCGCGACCGGCGCAACGGCCATGCCTGGCTCTTCGACGGCACCACGCTGTGGACGTACGACGACCCGCAGGTGCTCCGCACCAAGTCGGCGTACATCCGTCGTCTCGGGCTCGGAGGCGCGATGTTCTGGTCCCTGGACGGGGACACCCCGGACGGAGAGCTGATGACGGCCGTCGACCGGGGACTGAAGGGGCGCTGAGGCGTCGCCGTCCCGGGGTCACGGACGGCGGGAGCCCGGCATCCGCACGGCGCCTGCCCCCGGGGCTTGGGGGTGCCCCGGGCCCGAAGTCCCGCTGCGGCACGGGCCCGGGGCGCGGTGCACACGGCGAGCGGCGGCGTACCGGGGCCCGCGCTCAGACCGTCGTGCCGTCGCTCGGCAACGGAGCCTCCTCCTCCGGGTCGCCGGGCTCCTCCGGCGGGTCCGTGGCGAGGCCGAGGGCGGACCGGACGGCGATCTCGGTCTCCTGCCGGAAGGCGTCGCCCGCCTCCGACGTGGCGTCCCAGAAGCTCCCCTCGTCCTGCGCCACCGCCGCCCGGCCGAAGTGGCGGCGCGCTGTGTCGTACTCCTTCGCGCGGGCCAGGGCGTGTCTGCGGGCGGCCGCGGGCCAGGGCGCGGCGCGCAGTTCACGCGCCTCGGTGCCGAGCGTTCGCACCATCCGCTCGGCCCAGGCGCGGTTGGCCTCCGGGTCGTCCTCGAAAAGGTCCTCCGGCTCCTCCCACCAGACCGTGTCGACGGCCAGCTCACCCTCCAGATAGGCGAGTTGGGCCGGGTCCAGGGTCGTACGGTCGCTGCGGACGGAGGACCGGAGCTTCGGTCCGCCGCTCGCCAGGGCGCAGGTGACGGTCCGGTCGCCGAAGCGCCAGCTGTCCCTGGTCGGCATGTAGTAGTAGGGCTCCGCCGTCTCGGGAACGGCCCACCAGTCCAGTGTGTAGGCGCTGTTGACGTCCTCGCACCGCCGCTCGGCCTCGGTCTCGACGGTCTTCTCCCCGGGCCACGCGTCGAACTCGTCGAGCGGGAAGGTGCCGGTGACTTCGCCCTCGTGGGGTGTGCCGCAGTCCACGACCCGGACGGAGGACGCCTCCTCCTCGTCCTGCAGACCGCGGCCCGGGGTGTCGAAGCACTGCCCGGTCCGCAGGTCGAACGTGGAATCCGCCGCGGCGCTCTCGCGCGCCGCCTTGCGGAAGCCGTCCCACACCTCGCCCGCGGTGCCGGTCGCGAACGCGACGGTCATCAGAAGCGTGCTGACGACGGAGAGCACGGTGCCGGCGATCGCCAGGCCCCGGCCCGCGTCCCCCCGCTTCCTGATCTGCGCCAGCGCGATCAGTCCGAGGACGAGGCCGAGCGGGGGCAGACAGCACACGATGCCGGTCACGAGCGAGCCGATGGCGAAGCCGTTGGTGCCGGGCCGCCGCGGCACCTGCCCGTAGGGCGGGTACGGCGTTCCGGGCTGTACGCCCGCCGGCATCGGGTACGGGTACGCCTGCGGCGCGGGCTGCGGCGGGGGCGGGGTGGGCGGCTGCGCCGGGCCGGACCCGCCCGGGGGCGTCCATCCCTGCGACGACGGTTCCACGGGTGCGGCGCTCCTTGTGAAGATCATGCGAACATCTGCGCGGGTCAGCGGATCATACGGTGGGAGCCGTGCGACGGGCAGCCGGTATACGCGGAAGGGGCGGCCGCTCGGCGCGGCCGCCCCTCACTGCTGGTCAGGCACCGGACCCGCTCGGTCCGGCACTCCGGGGGTCAGAACTGGAGGCCCCAGGAGTCGATCCTGCCGGTGTCGTAGCGGGCGTTGTCGCTCACCCGCAGCTTCCAGGTGCCGTTCGCGACCTCCGAGGAGGCGTTCACGGTGTACGTGGTGTTGATGTTGTCACTGCTGCCGCCGGTGCCGTACGCCTTGAGCGTGTACGCCGTGCCGTCCGGGGCGACGAGCTGGACCTGGAGGTCACCGATGTAGGTGTGCACGATGCCGACCGGCACCTGGAGCGCGGCGGGTGCGTTGCCCGCGACGCCGCTGACGGTGACGGGCGACTCCACGGTGGCGTTGTCGTTGATCGCGTAGTCGGCGGTGTTCTCGAACTTCGGTCCGGGCGGTGTGGTCGTGCCGCCGCCGACGTGGAGCAGCCGGTTCGGCGAGCCGGAGCCCGGGTTGCCGACCACGTTCGGGGTCGCCGCGTTGGTCAGCGCCGAGGACACCTGCGCCGGGGTGGCGGTCCGGTTGTCCGCCAGGTGGAGCGCGGCGGCACCGGCGACGTGCGGGGTGGCCATCGAGGTGCCGGAGATGGTGTTGGTCGCGCTGTCGCTGGTGTTCCACGCCGACGTGATGGACGAGCCCGGCGCGAAGATGTCCAGCACGCTGCCGTAGTTGGAGAAGCTGGAGCGCGCGTCGGTGCTGGTCGTGGAGCCGACGGTGATGGCCTCGGTCACCCGGGCGGGGGAGGTGTTGGAGGCGTTCGACCCGTCGTTGCCCGCCGCGATGGCGTAGGTGATGCCGGACGCGATGGAGTTGCGGACCGCGGTGTCCAGCGCCGTGTCGACGCCGCCGCCGAGGCTCATGTTGGCGACGGCCGGCTTGACCGCGTTCTGCGTCACCCAGTCGATGCCCGCGACGACCTGCGCGGTCGTACCGGAACCGGAGTTGTTGAGCACCCGGACGCCGACGACCTTCGCCTTCTTCGCGACGCCGTAGGAGCCGCCTGCCACCGTGGCGGCGACGTGGGTGCCGTGGCCGTTGCCGTCCTGCGCCGTGTTGTCGTTGTCGATGGCGTCGTAGCCGTACGAGGCGCGGCCGCCGAAGTCGCCGTGGGTGATCCGTACACCGGTGTCGATGATGTACGCGGTGACGCCCTCCCCGGCGGAGTCGGGGTACGTGTAGCTCTGGTTGAGCGGCAGCGCGCGCTGGTCGATGCGGTCCAGACCCCAGGAGGGCGGGTTCGGCTGGGTGCCGGAGATGGTGAACACCCGGTTCTGCACGACGGATTCGACGGCGGGGTCGGCGGCGAACTTCCTGGCCTGCGCCTCGGAGAGCTCGACGGCGTATCCGTTGAGGGCGGAGCTGTACGTCTTCTTGATCTTCGCGCCGTACTCCGCGGCGAGTTCCTTGCCCGCCTTGGAGCCGGCGTCGGCGGCCGACTCGTCGAGGGTGACGATGTAGCTGCCGGCGATGGCACCGGGGGCGCCCGCGTTCTCGATCACGCCCACCGGGGCGGGCTCTGCCGCGGTGGCCGGGAGGGCGGAGACGGCACCAAGTGCCAGGGCGGCGACGGCTGTCGTGCCGACCGCGGACAGTCTTCGCCGCGAGTTACGCATCACGGACATGTGAGGGGTCCTCCTCATTGGTGGTGCGTTGATGTGGGGGTTTCGGCAGGAGCATGACAACGACATCGCGGTGGGTGGCCGCGCAATCGTCGTGCCGCTGCCGTCCGAAAGATTGACTGATCCATAGGAATCCCACAAGAGTTCGGGACGGCCCGTAACACGTGTGCCACACAACTGCCATCCTGGATCACATGACGGACTATCAGTGCCCGATGTGCGGCGTACGTTCCCCGGTCGAGTCGTTCGCCTGGCGCTGTCCACGGTGCCACGGCCCGTGGGACCTCGACTTCACCGCGGCTCCGGTGTCCCTCGACTCCCTTGCCGGCAGGGTCGGTTCACTGTGGCGGTACGAGGAGGCGCTGCCGCTCGCCGCGGCGGAGGCCACCGGCGGCGGGCCCGGGGCCGTCTCGCTCGGCGAGGGTCGGACCCCGCTGGTCCCGCTCACCGGCAGCGTCACCGCGAAGCTCGACTTCCTGATGCCGACCCTGTCCTTCAAGGACCGCGGCGCGGTGATGCTCGCCGAGTTCGCCCGGCGCCTGAAGCCGCGCCGGGTGATCGCCGACAGCAGCGGCAACGCGGGCACCTCGATCGCCGCCTACTGCGCCCGCGCGGGCCTGGACTGCACCGTGTACGTCCCGGCCGCGACGTCCCCCAAGAAGATCGAGCAGATCGCCGCGCACGGGGCCCGGCTGGAGCTCGTGCCCGGCGACCGGGAGGCGACCGCACGCGCCGCACGCACGGCCGCCGACGAGGACGGCGTCTTCTACGCCTCGCACGTCCACAACCCGTACTTCCTGCACGGCACGAAGACCTATGTGTACGAGATCTGGGAGGACCTCGGCGGCCGACTGCCCGAGGTGCTGGTCCTGCCCGCCGGCAACGGCACCCTGCTGCTCGGCGCCCGTCTGGCCGTCGAGGAACTGCACGCCCACGGGCTCATCGGGGAACGTCCCGCCCTCGTCGCGGTGCAGACGGCCGCGGTCGCGCCCCTGGCCTCGGCGTTCCACGCCGGCGCGGACGACATCACCCCGGCGGAGGCGGCGCCCACCCTCGCCGAGGGCATCGCGATCCCCGCCCCACCCAGGGCCCGCCAGATCCTCGCCGCCGTACGTGCCACCGGCGGCACCTTCCACACGGTGACGGAGGACCAGATCCGGGCCGCCCAGCTCGACCTCGCCGCGCGCGGCCTGTTCGTCGAACCCACGGGAGCGGCCTGCTGGGCGGCGATCGGGGCACACGGCCTGGGCGGCCGCACCACGGTGGTGCCGCTGTGCGGGGCGGGGGCGAAGACGGGGGTCGCGGCCGGAGGGTGACGGGCCGGGGCCGCGAGGATCTCGCCCGCCTGCGGCCTGACCGCGCTCCTCGACCCGGTCCTGGCCGGCACTCCGCCCCTCACCGCGGCCACGCGGTCAGCAAGTCGCCGGGGGCCGCTGGCGGCATCGAGCCCCGGACTGGCGACTGGCGACTGGCGAGAGAAGCCGGTGCGGGTCAGTCGGGCCTGCAGGAGCCTCTCACCACCGAAGGCTTACGACCACCGGGAGGATCGGCGGCATGAGCGGTAGCAGGAAGTACTCCATCAGTCTCCCCGAGGACCTCGCCGAGGCCGTACGCGCCCACGTCGGCCCGGGCGGCTTCTCCGCCCACGTCGCCGAGGCCCTCGAACAGCGGGTCGCCATGGACAAGCTCCGAGAGATCGTCGCCGACTTCGAGACCGACAACGAAGCTCTCACCCGCGAGGAGGTCGAGGCCGCCCGGGCGCTGCTGCGCCACGACCACCGACAGGCCGGCGGGGCCGCCGCCTGATGCCCGGCTCGTCAAGGTCTGAGGCGGTGCCACTGCCACGCCGACCAGACCTGCCGCCCCTCATCGCGGGGCGAGGACCTCTGCGGACGGAAGCTCGTGCCCGACCCGCCACAAGCGGGTCGGGCACAGTTCATGACGAGACGTCACACATTGAAGCGGAATGTCTGGAGCCAGATCCCGACCTGCGGCGGAGCCCCGCGTAGGTCCCTGACCTGGGATTTTCTGGTTGGCGTGCGTTGGCTCCCAACGGCCGTTTACGGATGTCCTGCGGACTGGCTGCGGACTGGAGGACCTCCTCACCCGGATGCCGTGGGGGGTCCGTCCGCCATACCCAGACGCGCCTGCTCCTCCTCGACAATCCGGCGGGCCAGCTCGATGTCTGATACGTCGACCGCGTCCGGGGTGGCTTCGGCTACGGCGCTACGGCGGGCGTATGCATCGAACAGACGGGTCTTCTCCTCCAGCATCCTCACCATGCGTTCATCGACTCCCCCGGTGGCGAGAAGGCGATGCACGTGAACCGACCTGACCTGTCCCATGCGGTGAGCCCGAGCCACCGCCTGGTGTTCGATGGTCGGCTTGATCTGCGGTTCGCAGATGATGACAACGGAGGCAGCCTGCATATTGAGGCCGACACCGGCCGCCTGGATCTGTGCCAGGAGCAGCGCTGGTCCCGAGACCCCGGCGAAGTCGTCGACGATCTGCTGCCGTCGCCCGGCCGGGACGCTGCCGGTGAGCGGACCGAACATCCGAGTACCGGCAGTGGGACCCGCAGCGAGCGCCGCCTTCACCACGCCCAGCACGTCCTTGAAGTTGGAGAAGATCACTGTCTTCTGCCCGTTCTCGCCGGCCTCCTGAACGATCTCGCGGAGCCGGTCCAGCTTGGCCGACCTCTCGGGGCGCATGTACGCGGCCCTGCGCATCGCCATGAAGTTGCCTGCGCGCACGGCTTCGCGGTACGCCACCTCGTCCGACGCGCTCAGCTCCTCCCACTCGTCGGTCTGCTGAAGACTGGGGAGTTCCGTCAGCACGTCTTCCTGGTTGCGCCTCAGGTAGACCGGGGCGACGGCCTTGCGGAAGGCGACCGATCCTGCCAAGGCGTCCCGCTCGCCAAGGGAGTCCGCCACCGCTCCATCGAGAATCCGGACCAAGTTGCGGAACTCCACGACCCGGTTCTCCATCGGGGTTCCGGTCATGAAGAGGCTGCGCTCACAACGCTCCGTCCACAGGGCGACCGACTGAGACCGCTTGGTCTTCGGGTTTTTCACGGAGTGCGCTTCGTCGACGACGAGCAGTCCGACCTCCCCGCCGCCCGGTGCCGGAAAACCGCGCAGCGCGTCGAACGTGGTCACCCCCACCCCGCCCCGCCCCTTCCAGTCGGCGAACGCGTAGTCCCGGTCGGGTCCGTGGAGCACCACGACGCGAAGGGCGCTGCGGGCCTCGATCTCCCGAGTCCAGTTCACGAGAACACTCGCCGGGCAGACGACCATGAAATGGCTCTGCCCCTCGGCGGCCAGGTGTGCCAGCACGGCAATCGCCTGGATGGTCTTCCCGAGACCCATCTCGTCGCCGAGTATCACCTTGCGCTGCGCAAGGACGAATCGCGCGCCGAAGGCCTGGTAACCGCGCAGGGAGACCCGCCGGTGCGAGTCGTCGAGTTGTTGCGTCCGTACCCGCTCGGCGATCTCCTCCGGCAGGAACCCCTCGGCGGCTGCCGCGTCCGGCAGCCGCCCGGAGATCTCGGCGAGCAGGCTGTAGTACTCCGCGGAGCGGAGTTCGAAGTCCACCCATGCCGCGATGTCGGACGAAGATCCACGTAGCAGGTCCACCGAGGCTTGTGCGAGCAGCTCAGACAGGTCGGCCTGGTCTGCTTCGTCCACCAGTGAGCGGATCTCGGCGACCGCCGCCAGGGCACGTGCCTTCTTCTCCTGGCCGGTCAGGAGCATTCTGAAACGCCCGACGGCGGGCCTCGCGTCGACCAGCAACGGGCCGAGTCGTTCCGACAGGGCTGCGGCGCGGTCCACCGCGCGCCGGGCGTCCGGGCCGGCTTCCACCAGTACGTGCAGGGCCATGACGAGCGCGGTGGTGCTCGGCTCCGGCCGGTCCACGTCAATGTGGACGGCCACCGTCTCGTGCACGGCTTCGGAAAGCCGGCGAGCAGCGGCAAGGATCCGATCAACCGTGCGCTGCCCGACACCGGGAATCTGCCGCAACCGATAGGGGCCCGCTTCGAGGACACGGCCCACCGTGCCAAGGCCGCTCTTCTCGACGTTCCCCAGCCGCAGGCGTCCTTCAGTGGCGTCCTGCAGCCGGGCGACAGGGATGGCGTCGAGCTCCCGCGTGACCGCCGCGTCATGAATCGGCTTCAGCGCCGCCCGCACCGCCTCGACCGCCCTGGTGTGGTCACTGGCCACTGCCTGCGCCGCCTCGTACAGTCGTGCTCCCCTTGCGACCGTGTCCCGCTCACCACGCCCCACGCGTCCCGCCCCTCTTTCGCGGTCGCCGCATCCTCCCACCGCCCGTTCCGGCCCTGCACGGGGTGCCCGTCCAGTCCGGGCACGATGCCGATGTCCCATCGGACGGGGGCACCTGACCTGCGCTGCCGCAGGTCAGAGGCCACCTTCTCGCGACCTCGGGGATGCGGGAGAAATCGGCGCGGATCAGTCGGACCTGCAGGAGCTTTTCACCACCGAAGGCTTACGACCACCGGTAGGATCTGCGGCATGAGCGGTAGCAGGAAGTACTCCATCAGTCTCCCCGAGGACCTCGCCGAGGCCGTACGCGCCCACGTCGGCCCGGGCGGCTTCTCCGCCTACGTCGCTGAGGCCCTCGAACAGCGGGTCGCCATGGACAAGCTCCGAGAGATCGTCGCCGACTTCGAGACCGACAACGAAGCTCTCACCCGCGAGGAGGTCGAGGCCGCCCGGGCGCTGCTGCGCCACGACCACCGACAGGCCGGCGGGGCCGCCGCCTGATGCCCGGCACCCTACTGCTCGACGGCGAAGGCCTATCGAAGCTCTACCGCAAGGACCGTACCGTCGTGACTCTGGTCCAAGCGGCGTCGGAAGAGGGCATCCGCGTCGCCACCAGCGCCATGACCACTCTTGAGGCCGACTATGAGCGTATCCACCAGGCCCGCATCAAGTGGATCCTCTCCCGCGTCGACGTTCACGACGTCACCAAGGAGATCACCGACCAGGCTGCCGCGCTTCTGCGCACCCATCACCTCCACGGCCACAAGTACGCCATCGATGCCGCCTTCGCCGTCATCGCCCGCAACGCACCCCGGCCGGTCACCGTCCTCACGTCCGACCCCGAGGATCTGACACTCCTGTGCGGCCCTTCCGTGGAGGTCGTCAAGGTTTGAGGCAGCCTCACGCCGGCCAGACCTGCCACTGCCCCAAATCACGGGGCGAGGGCTTCCCGCGGACAGAAGCTTGTGCCCGACCCGCCAACAAGCGGGTCGGGCACAGTTCTTGACGAGATGTCAGACGTTGAAGCGGAACTCCACCACGTCGCCGTCCTGCATCACGTACTCCTTGCCCTCCATGCGCGCCTTGCCCGCCGCGCGGGCGTCGGCGACCGAGCCGGTGTCGACGAGGTCGGCGAAGGAGATGACCTCGGCCTTGATGAAGCCCTTCTGGAAGTCGGTGTGGATCACACCGGCCGCCTCGGGCGCCGTCGCGCCCTTCTTGATCGTCCACGCGCGGGACTCCTTGGGGCCCGCCGTGAGGTACGTCTGCAGGCCCAGCGTGTTGAAGCCGACCCGGGCCAGCGTGGCGAGGCCGGGCTCCTCCGCGCCGACGGACTGGAGGAGCTCCATGGCGTCCTCCTCGTCGAGCTCGGCGAGGTCCGCCTCCAGCTTGGCGTTGAGGAAGATCGCCTCGGCCGGGGCGACCAGCGCGCGCTGCTCGTCCTTGAACGCGTCGTCCGTCAGCTCGTCCTCGTCGACGTTGAAGACGTAGAGGAACGGCTTGGTGGTGAGCAGGTGCAGGTCGTGCAGGAGCTCGGCGTTCTCCGAGCCCTGGACGATGCCCTGGGAGAAGAGGGTGTCGCCCTTCTCGAGGATCTCCTTGGCCGCCTCGACCGCCGCGACCTTCGGCGCCACGTCCTTCTTGATCCGGGACTCCTTCTGGAGTCGCGGCAGGACCTTCTCGATGGTCTGGAGGTCCGCCAGGATCAGCTCGGTGTTGATCGTCTCGATGTCGTCCTTCGGCGAGACCTTGCCGTCGACATGGACGACGTTCTCGTCCTTGAAGGCCCGGATGACCTGGCAGATGGCGTCGGACTCGCGGATGTTCGCCAGGAACTTGTTGCCGAGGCCCTCGCCCTCGCTGGCGCCGCGCACGATGCCGGCGATGTCGACGAAGTCGACCGTCGCGGGGAGGACCCGCTGCGAGCTGAAGATCTCGGCCAGCTTGCCGAGACGGGCGTCGGGGACGCCGACCACGCCCACATTGGGCTCGATGGTGGCGAACGGGTAGTTGGCCGCCAGCACGTCGTTCTTGGTCAGGGCGTTGAACAGGGTCGACTTGCCGACATTCGGCAGACCGACGATTCCGATCGTGAGCGACACGTTGGCGACTTCCTGGAGTGAGGACTGGCTGGTGGCCGGGCCCGGGAGTGGGCCGATCCCCCAGTTTACGGGCGGCCCGCCGGAGTACGTCACGCGTGCGATGTCTCGAACTCTTGACCAAGCTCACCCAAAGGGCGTGTCCCGTGACGTACTGATCGCACATCGCGACCTACGTTGGTCATGTGGAGCAGCAAAGGACTGGTACCCCGTCGAGGCGGCCGCGGCCGCAGGCCCCTCTTTCGCAGCAGGCCCCCCTCGCCAAGGGCGCCCTCATCGAGGGCGCCTCGGTGTACCGGGTCACGGCCCGGCCCGGCAGGACGGGGCAGCCGGACACGCCTCAGCGGCCGGGGAAGCGACCCGCCCCGCGGCCCCCGCGCCAGGGGCCCCCGGTGGTGGCCGCCCTGCGCAGACTGCCGAACCCGCGGCTGACCGGACTGGGCGCCGGACTGTTCGTCTGCGCCCTGATGCTGGTGATCGGCTCGCTCGACCAGCTCCTGTTCGACGGTTCCGCCCTGGTGTACGGAGTGCTCTTCCTGCCGGTCAGCGCCCTGACCGCGTGCTGGGTACGCAGCGCGGACCTGGTCACCGCGCCGATCAGCGTGCCGATCGCCTTCGCCGTGGGGCTGATCCCGATCACGGGTGGTTCGGAGGGGACCGGCGGGTCCGGCGGCATCGGCGTCCAGATCATGGCCGTCGTCACCGCCCTGGCGGTGCAGGCGGGCTGGCTCTACGGGGGCACGCTCGTCGCCGGGCTGATCGCGACCGTGCGGAAGATCCGGCTGATGACGACCCGGCGCCGTTCCCGCCGGCCGTCCGGGCCGCCCCGCCGGGCCTGAGGACCCGCCGACACCTCATCCGACGACGAGGCGCCCGTCACCCCGGTGACGGGCGCCTTCCCGTGCTCCGTCGTCGCGTCCGGTCCGAAGCCGAAGCCCGAGGGCGCGGTGCGGATCAGCCGTGCTCGGCCGCGGCCGTCATAGCCGCTCCGACGATCCCCGCGTTGTTCTGCAACTGGGCCGGGACGATCTCCGCCCGGATGTGGTGGAGCAGCGGAATGAACTTGTCCGCCTTGCGGCTCACGCCACCGCCGATGATGAACAGCTCGGGCGAGAACAGCATCTCCAGGTGGGTCAGGTACTTCTGGACCCGGCGGGCCCAGTGCTCCCAGCTCAGCCCCTCGTCCTCCTTGACCTTGGTGGACGCGCGCTTCTCGGCCTCGTGGTTGTTCAGCTCCAGGTGGCCGAGCTCCGTGTTCGGCACGAGCCTGCCGTCCAGGAAGAGTGCGCTGCCGATGCCCGTGCCGAAGGTCAGCAGCATCACCGTGCCCTTGCGGCCCTTGCCGGCGCCGAAGGTCATCTCGGCCACCCCGGCCGCGTCCGCGTCGTTGAGCACGGTCACCGGCAGGCCGAGCCGCTCGTGCAGCAGTTGCGCGGCGTCGACGTCGATCCAGTTCTTGTCGACGTTGGCGGCCGTACGGATGACCGAGCCGGTGACCACTCCGGGGAAGGTGACCCCGAGGGGACCCGACCACCCGAAGTGCCGCACCACCTCCGCGACGCAGTCGGCCACGGGTTCGGGCGAGGCCGGGTGTGGGGTGAGTACTTTGTGGCGGGGCTCGGCGAGGTCGCCGCGGTCCAGGTCCACGGGGGCGCCCTTGATCCCCGATCCGCCGATGTCGACTCCGAAGACGTTCATGGACACAACGTTACGAGGATGGGCTGTCCGTCACTCCCCGACAATGGGACCTTCGCCGGACTTCCCCATGCCGCGGGCAGCTCCGGGCGGTCCGGTGCCCGCTCCCGGCCCGTCAGTCCTCGACGTACGACGAGGCCTCGGCGCGCAGGTCGCGGCGGAGCTCCTTGGGCAGCGAGAACGTGATCGACTCCTCGGCGGCCTTGACGATCTCGACGTCCTCGAAGCCGCGCTGCGACAGCCACTCCAGGACCTCCTCCACCAGCACCTCGGGCACCGACGCGCCCGACGTGACGCCCACGGTCGAGACGCCCTCCAGCCAGGCCTCGTCGATCTCGTGCGCGTAGTCCACGAGGTGGGCGTCGCGTGCACCCGCGCCCAGGGCGACCTCGACGAGCCGCTTGGAGTTGGAGGAGTTCTGCGAGCCGACGACGATGACCAGGTCCGCCTCGGCCCCCATCTGCTTGACCGCGATCTGGCGGTTCTGCGTGGCGTAGCAGATGTCGTCGCTCGGCGGGGAGACCAGCAGCGGGAACTTGGTCTTCAGGCGGTCGACCGTCTCCATCGTCTCGTCGACGGAGAGCGTGGTCTGGGAGAGCCAGACGACCCTGGACGGGTCGCGGACCTCGACCTTGTCCACGTCCTGCGGGCCGTCGACCAGGGTGATGTGGTCCGGGGCCTCGCCGGTGGTGCCGATGACCTCCTCGTGGCCCTCGTGGCCGATGAGGAGGATGTCGAAGTCGTCCTTCGCGTACCGCACGGCCTCCTTGTGGACCTTCGTCACCAGGGGGCAGGTCGCGTCGATGGTGGCCAGCTTCCGCTCGGCGGCCTCCTCGTGGACGACCGGGGCCACGCCGTGCGCCGAGAACATGACGATGGAGCCCTCGGGGACCTCCTCCGTCGTCTCGACGAAGATCGCACCCTTCTTCTCCAGGGTCTGCACGACGTACTTGTTGTGGACGATCTCGTGGCGGACGTAGATCGGCGCGCCGTACTGCTCGAGGGCCTTCTCCACGGCGATCACGGCACGGTCCACGCCCGCGCAGTAGCCACGGGGTGCGGCGAGGAGGACGCGGCGGGCGTTCGTTGCAGTCATGTCCCCCATCGTAAGGGCGCGCCGGAGGGCCCAACGATCGCCCACAGGGCTGAGACTGGTGCGGGTCCGCGATCTTGTGCCGTGATCCGCGCCGCGGGTCGGGACGTACGAGGACGGAGGCCCTCATGACGGGCACCGGGACCCCCAGCGGCGCCGGGCCGGGCCCCGGGAACGGCACCGGCCCGCACACCCGGCTGCGCCGGAGCCTCGGCTTCCGGGACCTGGTCGTGTACGGGCTGCTCTTCATCGCCCCGATGGCGCCCGTCGGGGTCTTCGGGACCCTCGACGCGAGGTCGCACGGTGCGGTGGCGCTCGTCTACCTGGTGGCGACCGTCGCGATGGCGTTCACGGCGTACAGCTACGCCCAGATGGTGCGGGTGGCGCCGCTGGCCGGGTCGGTCTTCGCGTATGCGCGGAAGGGGCTCGGCGAGGGGCCCGGCTTCGTCGCCGGCTGGATGGCGATGCTCGACTATCTGCTGATCCCGGCGGTCGCGTACCTGTTCTCGGGGATCGCGATGGAGGCGCTGCTCCCGGCCGTGGACCGGTGGGTGTGGACGGCGCTGGCGGTCGCCGTCACCACGCTGCTGAACCTCTGGGGCGTCCGGGCGGCAGCGCGGGTCGGGCTGGCCGTGCTGGCGATGGAACTGGTGGTGCTGCTGGTGTTCGTGGTCGCGGCGCTGCGGGTGCTGGCGGCGGAGGGGGCGCGGCGCGGCTGGGCGTCGCCGCTGACCGGGGACGGGGACTTCGTGCCGGCGGCGGTGCTCGGGGCGGTTTCGGTCGCGGTGCTGTCGTACCTGGGGTTCGACGCGATCGCGTCGTTCGCCGAGGAGGTGACGGGCGGCTCGCGGCAGGTCGCCCGGGCGGTGCTGTTCTGTCTGGGGCTCGCGGGGACGCTGTTCGTGGTGCAGACGTACCTGGTGGCACTGCTCGAGCCCGTGTCCTCGGCGCAGCTCGCGGCGGACCCGAGGAGTCAGGGCACCGCGTTCTACGACGCCGTCGACGCCTCCGTGGGCCCGTGGCTGCACGATCTGGTGGCCGCGAGCAAGGCCGTCGGCGCGGCGTTCGCCGCCCTGGCGGGACAGGCGGCGGCGGGGCGGCTGCTGTTCGCGATGGGCCGGGAGCGGCGGCTGCCGCGGGTCCTGTCCCGCACGGACGGGGGCGTGCCCCGCGTGGCGCTGCTCGTCTCGGCGGCCGTGACGACCGCCGCCGCGCTCTGGGCGGCGCGGCGTGCCGACGGTCTGGAGCTCCTGGTCTCGGTCGTCGACATCGGGGCGCTGACGGCGTTCACGCTGCTGCACGCCAGCGTGGTGGGCTGGTTCGTGGTGCGCCGCGCGGAGGGGCCGCCGAGCTGGTGGCGGCACGGGCTGATCCCGGTGGTCGGTGCGGCGGTCACCGTCGCGGTGATCGTGGAGGCCTCCCCCACGGCCCAGGCGGTCGGCGCGGTCTGGCTGGCCGTGGGGCTGCTGGTGCTCATGGCACAGCGCGGACGGCGCGAGCCGTCGCCCACCGCGTAGGCCGCCTCTGGGCGGACACGCCACCCTCGCCACGCGCGGCGAGGGGCACGGCTCAGGTCCGGCTACGGAGCGGCGTGGGCGGCCCGGACGCCCCGGGACGCGGCGTGGGGTCGCCGGGCTCCGGGGGGACACCTCCAGCGGCGCCGCGCACCGCGAGGGCGGTTCCGGACAGGTCCGGGTGCGGAGCGGCGCGAGGTCGCCCGTCCGGGCGCGGCGGTGTCGCCGGACCGGGCGTGTCGGAGGCTGCCGTTACGCTCGCGGACATGGGTCTCACTACGTCAGCCGAAGCCCCCCTGCCCGTCGGCGAGGTGTCACGGCTCATCGGGGGGTGGATCGACCGGCTCGGCGCGGTCTGGGTCGAGGGGCAGATCACCCAGCTGTCACGCCGGCCGGGCGCCGGGGTGGTCTTCCTGACGCTGCGCGACCCCGCGTACGACATCTCGGTGAGCGTCACGTGCTACCGACAGGTGTTCGACGCGGTCGCGGACTCCGTGGCCGAGGGCGCGCGGGTGGTCGTCCACGCCAAGCCGGAGTGGTACGCCCCGCGCGGGCAGCTGTCGCTCCGGGCCGCGGAGATACGGCCAGTCGGCATCGGCGAGCTGCTGGCCCGGCTGGAGCGGCTGAAGCGGACGCTGGGCGCCGAAGGGCTCTTCGCGCCGGAGCGCAAGAGGCCGCTGCCGTTCCTGCCGCAGTTGATCGGCCTCGTCTGCGGCCGGGCCTCGGCGGCCGAGCGGGACGTCCTGGAGAACGCCCGGCGCCGCTGGCCCGCCGTCCGTTTCGAGGTGCGCAACGTCGCCGTGCAGGGTGTGCGCGCGGTGCCGCAGGTGATCCAGGCGGTGAAGGAGCTGGACGAGCACCCCGGGGTGGACGTGATCGTCGTGGCGCGCGGCGGCGGCAGCGTCGAGGACCTGCTGCCGTTCTCGGACGAGCAGCTGGTGCGCGCGGTGGCCGACTGCCGTACGCCCGTGGTGTCGGCGATCGGGCACGAACCGGACTCGCCGCTGCTCGATCTGGTCGCCGACCTGCGGGCCTCGACGCCGACGGACGCCGCGAAGAAGGTCGTCCCCGACGTGGGCGAGGAGCTGGACCGTGTGCAGGCGCTGCGGGACCGTGCGCTGCGTACGGTCCGCGGCATGCTGGAGCGGGAGGAGCGCGGTCTGCAGCACTGTCTGCACCGGCGGGTCATGGAGCATCCGCACCGGATGGTCGAGGAGCGCGCGCACGAGACGGACGCACTGGTCGCCCGCAGCCGCCGGGTCCTCGGGCATCTGCTGGACCGTGCGGACTCCGAGCTGTCGCACACGCGCGCACGCGTCGTCGCGCTGTCACCGGCGGCGACGCTCGAGCGGGGGTACGCGGTGCTGCAGCGCGCGGACGGGTCGGTGGTGCGCGCGGCCGGCGAGGTGGCGGCGGGCGAGGAGCTGAGGGCGCGGGTCGCCGAGGGCGGGTTCCGGGTCCGGGTCTCGGGCGACTGAGCGACACGGCGGACGGGGCACGGCCCCGGGGGGAAGCGGCCTGCACGGGCACGGCCGGACGACGACAGACGGATTTCAGGGTGGAGCAGATGACGGCCAGGACCGACGAGGGCGCGCTCGGCTACGAGCAGGCACGGGACGAGTTGATCGAGGTCGTGCGCCGGCTGGAGGCGGGCGGCACGACGCTGGAGGAGTCGCTGGCGCTGTGGGAGCGCGGCGAGGAGCTGGCGAAGGTGTGCCGCCGCTGGCTCGACGGCGCCCGTGCCCGGCTGGACGCGGCGCTGGCGGAACGGGACGAGGGCGGCGAGGCCCCGGGCGGGCCCGGGGCGGGCGCGGACGGCCTGGACGAGGACGACGCGGACCGCTGAGGGGCGCCGCCGCCGTTCGGAGGCTCTTCCGGGGCGGGGTTCCGGGGCCAGGGGCGGGAGCGCGCCCGGAATCCATGGACACGCGCCCGGAATCCATGGACAGGGGCGGGCATAACCGCGGTACCCATTTAGTTGAACGCTGAGTTGTTGAAAGTTGAGTGACTTGCCTCACCCGGCATCCGATTTAGTTGAAAGTTCACCTATCTCGACCGTACGGTGAGGGCTCAGCCAGATCCACTCCGCTCATCGGAAGGTTCCGCCGCATGTCCCTCGTCCTTGACCCCGCCGCCCAGGACCTCCTCTTCCGCGAGGCCCGCACCGCCAACACCTTCACCGACGAGCCGGTGACCGAGGAGCAGGTCCAGGCGATCTACGACCTGGTCAAGTACGGCCCCACCGCCTTCAACCAGTCGCCGCTGCGCGTCGTCCTGGTCCGCTCCGCGGAGGCCCGGGAGCGCCTGGTGAAGCACATGGCCGAGGGCAACCAGCCCAAGACCGCCACCGCTCCGCTGGTCGCGATCCTCGCCGCCGACAACGAGTTCCACGAGGAGCTGCCGGAGCTGTTCCCGCACTTCCCGCAGGCGAAGGACGCGCTCTTCTCCGAGCGCCCGGTCCGTGAGCGGTCCGCGGTCCTGAACGCCGCGCTGCAGGCCGCGTACTTCATCGTCGGCATCCGCGCCGCCGGTCTGGCCGCCGGCCCCATGACGGGTCTGGACTTCGACGGGGTGCAGAAGGAGTTCCTGGACGCCGACCACACCCCGCTGATGGTCGTCAACATCGGCAAGCCGGGCGAGGACGCCTGGTTCCCGCGTTCGCCGCGGCTGGCGTTCGACGAGGTCGTCACCACCGTCTGACCTCCGCAGCGCGCCAGGCGCGTCCGCCCGCCGCTGCCGGGCCGCCATGCGGCACGAGGCCGCCGCACCGAACGGTGCGGCGGCCTCGCCGCGTTCGGCGCGGCCTCGCCGCGTTCAGGGCAGGAGCGGCGGCGCGGCGCGGCCGGGCGATCGCGTGGACCGGCTCGGGACCCGTGCCGGGTCCAAGGACGGCCGGGGCGCGCGGACACAGGGGCCCCACCCGGCGGAGGCGCCACCGCGCCGCGCGGCCCGTGGTCACCTACGGCCGCGCCCAGGCCCTCGGGGCGCGCGGGCACCTGGATCACGGCCGGGCGGACACGCCGAGCGAAGACCCCGTGGGCACGTCGCAGGGTAGGCGCGGGGCCCACGGGCGGATCAGGCCGCCGGCCGGGTCAGGAGGCCGACGGAGCCGACGGCAGGCGACACACGACACGCGACACGCGACACGCCGAGCGAAGACCCCATGGGCACGCCATGTGAAGGCACGCGGGTCCCGCGGGAGCGCGGCGGACCGGGCCGCCGGCCGGGTCAGGAGGCGGACGGAACCGGCGACGGCGACGCGCCGGAGCGCGATTCGAGCGCCGCGGCCATCTGCGCGAGCCGCTCGTACGAGGCCGTGCCCGTCACCACCGTCGTCGACCCCTTCTCGGTGCGGACGAGCGCGTCGTACTTCGGGCCCTCCCAGCGCTGCCAGCTCTCCCCGCCGACCTGCTGGGTGCCGTCGGTCAGGGCCGCCTGCCGGGTGACCTTCGGGATGTACTTCCGCGGCGGCTCCGTGGACTGCTCGACGGCCACGTACTGCCCGTCGGGGTCCAGGAAGCCGATGTGCCAGGCATGGCCCTCGTCGCGCCGGAAGGTCACCGAGGTGGGCTTCCAGCCCGCGGGCAGCCCCGCCGGGGCCGCCACCGGGTAGGGTGCCGCCCGGCGCGCCGTCGTGAGCTCCACGCTGTAGTCGACGGGCTGGATCGGGTCCAGGGAGTCGTCGTGCGGAATGAAGAAGTAGATAACGCCTGCGAATGCGCAGATGACCGTCATCGACTGGATCATTCCGCGCACTGTCTGGTTGCCTCGCTTGCCTGCCACCGCACTATCGTCGCATCAAGGCTGTTTGCTCAAACGTGGGCCCCTCTGCTCATTTTGTCGACGTACCGATAGAGTCACAGCACCCTCTTCATCCGGCCGTCGTCGTACAGAAAGGTGCGCTCCGATGACCGAGCATCATCTTCCGTCCCAGCTCGAGGTCTCGCCCGAGGCCCCGGACCGCAACCTCGCCCTGGAGCTCGTCCGGGTCACCGAGGCCGCCGCCATGGCCGCCGGCCGCTGGGTCGGCCGCGGCGACAAGAACGGCGCTGACGGCGCGGCCGTCAAAGCCATGCGCACCCTCGTCAGCACCGTGTCGATGAACGGTGTCGTCGTCATCGGCGAGGGCGAGAAGGACGAAGCCCCGATGCTGTTCAACGGGGAGCGCATCGGCGACGGCACCGGCGCGGAGTGCGACATCGCCGTGGACCCGATCGACGGCACCACGCTCACCGCCAAGGGCATGCCGAACGCGATCGCGGTGCTCGCCGCCGCCGACCGCGGCACCATGTTCGACCCGTCCGCGGTCTTCTACATGGACAAGCTGGTCACCGGCCCCGAGGCCGCCGACTTCGTCGACATCAACGCCCCGGTCTCGGTGAACATCCGCCGCGTCGCGAAGGCGAAGAGCTCCTCCCCCGAGGACGTCACCGTCGTCATCCTGGACCGCCCGCGCCACGAGGGCATCGTCAAGGAGATCCGCGAGACGGGCGCGCGCATCAAGTTCATCTCGGACGGCGACGTCGCCGGCGCGATCATGGCCGTGCGCGAGGGCACCGGCGTCGACATGCTGATGGGCATCGGCGGCACGCCCGAGGGCATCATCACCGCCTGCGCGATCAAGTGCCTCGGCGGCACGATCCAGGGCAAGCTGTGGCCGAAGGACGACGAGGAGCGGCAGCGCGCCCTCGACGCGGGCCACGACCTGGACCGTGTGCTCCTCATGGACGACCTGGTCCGCGGGGACAACGTGTTCTTCGTCGCGACCGGCATCACCGACGGCGAGCTGCTGCGCGGCGTGCGCTACCGCTCCGCGACGGCGACCACGCAGTCGCTGGTCATGCGCTCCAAGTCGGGCACGATCCGGCAGATCGACTCGACCCACCGTCTGTCGAAGCTGCGCGCCTACAGCGCCATCGACTTCGACCGCGCCAAGTAGGGCGCCGGACACGACACACGGAAGAGGGGCGCTCCCCATGTGCGGTGGGGGCGCCCCTCTTCCGTGTGTGCCCGGATGCCGGGGTTCCGTCAGGCCGCCGACGCCGCCTTCTTGATCTCCGTCTCGCGCCGCCGCCGGCGGGCCAGGACGACCCGGCGCTCGGCCGCGGTCAGTCCGCCCCACACGCCGTACGGCTCGGGCTGGAGCAGCGCGTGCTCCCGGCACTCGACCATCACGGGGCAGCGGGCACAGACGCGCTTGGCGGCGTCCTCGCGGGAGAGCCGCGCCGCCGTCGGTTCCTTGGAGGGCGCGAAGAACAGCCCGGCTTCGTCCCGGCGGCACACCGCCTCCGTGTGCCAGGGCGCGTCCTGGTCTTCCCGAGCGGCAGAACGCTGGGGCGGAACGGCTACCTGCAGGGACTGATGCGGCAGTTGCAGCACGGTCTACTCCTGACGACGGCTTCGCGAGCGAGAGACGATGCAGCAAGGCCTACCCGCTGTACGCGCGCCTATGCACTGAGTGGCACTGAGTTCCGAAGGCCGGAACTGCGGGCGGCCGCTCCCCCGCGCCCTCCGGTCAGTGCCCCAGATGCTTGCGCAGCCGGTCGTGGAGGTCCGCGATGCGCTTGCCGCGCTTCGGCTTGGCCTCCACGTTGCCGAAAACGGAATAGCCGTTGACGACCACGACCGGGGCCTCCGGGTCGGCCGCCTCCAGGGTGACGACCTCGAAGTTGCCGAAGATGCCCGTGCCGCTGCCGCGCAGCGAGATGTTCTCGGGGACCCGGACCTCCACATTGCCGAAGACCGAGGTCGCGTTGATGACGGTGAGGCGCTGGCCGAACATGGCCTCGGTCAGGTCGATCTCGATGTTGCCGAAGAGCGCGAACGCCTGGGTCCGGGCGCCGACGCGCCAGCGGCCCTTGCGGGTGGAGCTGGAGAAGACGGCGACGAGGTTCTCGCCGGGGCCGGTGGGGGCCTCCGGGCCGTACGCGTACGACGCGGGCTCCTGGCGGGACGGCCGGCTCGCGGGGAGGTCACGGACGATCGGCTCCAGCTCGCCGACCGTCTTGGCACGGTAGACCGCGTCGATCCGCTCGGCATGCTCCTCGGCGTCGAGCCGGCCCTCGGCCAGGGCCTCCCTGAGGATGTCCGCGGTCCTGTCGCGGTCGGCGTCGGAGGCGCGGATGGCCCCGGCGGGATCCGCGGGCACGGCGGGCGCGACCGGCTTCTGGGGCTGTCCGCGGCCGGGGGCCGCTGAATCGTGCTTGTCGAGGTCCACACCGACACCCTAGCGAAACGCGATAGATCGCGACTAGTGGCCGCGCGCGACACCCTCGTCAGCCGCGAAACGTGACGGCGCACCCGCGCCCCGCAGGCCGCCGCACCCCCCGCCGCCCCGCGGGAACAGGGCCGGGCCGTCGGGCGCCGACTGAGCCTTACCTCACAAGCCCGGACGGCGGGGGGCGTCTTACGCTTGTGGGCGCGCTGCCAATGGATGCCAGCCGCCGTCTGCCGAGTGAGGAATGGCCGTAATGCCCCCTGTCTCCCGTCCGACCCGCCCTGCGTTCGAGTACACCGATCTGCTCCCGCTGGGCGAGGACACCACGCCCTACCGCCTGGTGACCGCCGAAGGTGTCTCCACCTTCGAGGCCGACGGGCGCACGTTCCTCAAGGTCGAGCCGGAGGCGCTGCGCAAGCTCGCGAAAGAGGCCGTCCACGACATCCAGCACTACCTCCGCCCGGCGCACCTCGCCCAGCTCCGCAAGATCATCGACGACCCCGAGGCGTCGTCGAACGACAAGTTCGTCGCGCTGGACCTGCTGAAGAACGCGAACATCGCGGCGGCGGGCGTGCTCCCCATGTGCCAGGACACCGGCACGGCGATCGTCATGGGCAAGCGCGGGCAGAACGTCCTCACCGAGGGCGGCGACGAGGAGGCGCTGAGCCGCGGGATCTTCGACGCCTACACCGAGCTCAACCTGCGCTACTCGCAGATGGCCCCGCTCACCATGTGGGAGGAGAAGAACACCGGCTCGAACCTGCCCGCGCAGATCGAGCTCTACGCGACGGACGGCGGCGCGTACAAGTTCCTCTTCATGGCCAAGGGCGGCGGCTCCGCCAACAAGTCGTTCCTCTACCAGGAGACCAAGGCGGTCCTGAACGAGGCCTCCATGATGAAGTTCCTGGAGGAGAAGATCCGCTCGCTGGGCACGGCCGCGTGCCCGCCGTACCACCTGGCCATCGTCGTCGGCGGCACGTCGGCCGAGTACGCGCTGAAGACCGCGAAGTACGCCTCCGCGCACTACCTGGACGAGCTGCCGGAGGAGGGCTCGGCCCTCGGCCACGGCTTCCGGGACAAGGACCTGGAGGAGAAGGTCTTCGAGCTGACGCAGAAGATCGGCATCGGCGCGCAGTTCGGCGGCAAGTACTTCTGCCACGACGTGCGTGTGGTGCGGCTCCCGCGGCACGGCGCGTCCTGCCCCGTGGCGATCGCCGTGTCCTGCTCCGCCGACCGCCAGGCCGTCGCGAAGATCACCGCCGAGGGCGTCTTCCTGGAGCAGCTGGAGACGGACCCGGCGCGCTTCCTGCCGGAGACGACCGACGAGCACCTCGACGAGAGCGGCGACGTCGTCAAGATCGACCTCAACCAGCCGATGGACGAGATCCTGGCGGAGCTGACCAAGTACCCGGTCAAGACCCGGCTTTCGCTCACCGGACCGCTCGTCGTGGCCCGCGACATCGCGCACGCCAAGATCAAGGAGCGGCTGGACGCGGGCGAGGAGATGCCCCAGTACCTCAAGGACCACCCGGTCTACTACGCCGGCCCCGCGAAGACCCCGGAGGGCTACGCCTCCGGCTCCTTCGGCCCGACGACGGCCGGGCGCATGGACTCCTACGTCGAGCAGTTCCAGGCGGCGGGCGGCTCCAAGGTCATGCTGGCCAAGGGCAACCGCAGCAAGCAGGTCACCGACGCCTGCAAGGAGCACGGCGGCTTCTACCTCGGCTCGATCGGCGGCCCCGCAGCGCGCCTCGCCCAGGACTGC
The DNA here is from genome assembly GCF_030406905.1 of Streptomyces sp. HUAS CB01. NCBI lineage: Bacteria > Bacillati > Actinomycetota > Actinomycetes > Kitasatosporales > Streptomycetaceae > Streptomyces > Streptomyces chengbuensis. The sequence goes on along the minus strand of NZ_CP129137.1, from coordinate 5,015,546 downwards.
ATCAAGAAGGTCGAGGTCGTCGAGTACGAGGAGCTCGGCATGGAGGCCGTCTGGAAGATCGAGGTCGAGGACTTCCCGGCGTTCATCGTCGTCGACGACAAGGGCAGCGACTTCTTCCAGGACCCCGCGCCCGCGCCGACGTTCACCAGCATCCCGGTCCGCGGGCCCGGCCTGGCCTGACCCCGGGCCTCGGGGCTTCCCGGAGCCGCCGCACGGCCCGCGGGACCTCTGAGGCGTCCGCACCACCCGTGAGGGCCTCGCCGCATCCCCGGCGGCGGGGCCCTCCCGCATGCCGGCGCAGCCGTCCCCCGGGCCGACGGGCCCCGCCGTGGTGCCGGTCCGGGCGGTGCCGCCTCCCGCGTCCGGGGCCGTCGAGGGCATCTACTGACGGGTGTCGCATCTGGGAATACGCGGAACCAGGGGCGCGCTGACCTTGTTCAGGAGGTGTGAGGATGTCCGACCCGAGCGAAAACGCAGGCCGTCACCGGATCGAGCACGACTCCATGGGAGAGGTGCGGGTGCCGCATCACGCCAAGTGGCGCGCTCAGACCCAGCGGGCGGTGGAGAACTTCCCCGTCTCCGGACAACGGCTGGAACGCGCCCATGTGGAGGCCCTGGCCCGGATCAAGGGGGGCGCGGCCAAGGTCAACGCCGAGCTCGGGGTGCTCGACAAGGACATCGCCCGTGCCATCCAGGACGCGGCCGTGGAGGTCGCCGAGGGGCGCTGGGACGAGCACTTCCCCGTCGACGTCTTCCAGACCGGCTCGGGGACGTCGTCCAACATGAACATGAACGAGGTCCTGGCCACCCTGGCGAGCGAGCGCCTGGGCCGCGACGTCCATCCCAACGACCACGTCAACGCCTCGCAGTCGTCCAACGACGTCTTCCCGTCGTCGATCCACATCGCCGCGACCGCGGCCGTGACGCGGGACCTCGTCCCCGCGCTCGAGCACCTCGCGGAGGCTCTGGAGCGCAAGGCCGGGGAGTTCGCGGGCGTGGTGAAGTCCGGCCGTACCCATCTGATGGACGCGACACCGGTCACTCTCGGCCAGGAGTTCGGCGGCTACGCGGCGCAGATCCGGTACGGGATGGAACGGCTGAACGCCTCGCTCCCCCGGCTCGCCGAACTCCCGCTCGGCGGCACGGCGGTGGGCACCGGCATCAACACACCGCCCGGGTTCTCGGCGGCGGTCATCGCCGAGGTGGCACGCACGACCGGGCTGCCGTTGACCGAGGCGCGCGACCACTTCGAGGCGCAGGGCGCCCGAGACGGGCTCGTGGAGACCAGCGGACAGCTCCGGACGATCGCGGTCTCGCTGACCAAGATCTCGAACGATCTGCGCTGGATGGCGAGCGGGCCCCGCACCGGACTCGCCGAGATCCGGCTGCCCGACCTCCAGCCCGGTTCCTCGATCATGCCGGGCAAGGTCAACCCGGTCGTCCCCGAGGCCGTCCTCATGGTGGCCGCGCAGGTCATGGGGAACGACACGACGGTCGCGGTGGCGGGCGCGGCGGGGAACTTCGAGCTGAACGTGATGCTCCCCGTGATGGCCAAGAACCTGCTGGAGTCGGTCCGTCTGCTGGCGAACGCGTCCCGGCTGCTCGCCGACCGCACGGTGGACGGGATCACCGCGGACGTGCGGCGGGCCCGCGAGTACGCCGAGTCGTCGCCGTCCGTCGTCACCCCGCTCAACAAGTACATCGGGTACGAGGAGGCCGCGAAGGTCGCCAAGAAGTCGCTGGCGGAGCGGAGGACGATCCGCGAAGTGGTGCTGGAGGGCGGGTACGTGGAGCGCGGCGCGCTCACGCTCGAGCAGCTGGACGAGGCGCTGGACGTGCTGCGGATGACCCGTCCCTGAGGTCTCCCCCTCCCCGGGCCCGGCGCACCGCAGTGAGCTGTACCGCAGCGTGACCGCACGCGCACGCCTAGGATCTCTGCATGACGGGATCGGCGGGCTTTGAGCACTGGGCGCCGGGGGAGCAGATCCTCTGGCGGTATCGCGGCAACGGCTCCTCCGACGTGCACATCTGCAGACCCGTGACCGTGGTCCGGGACACCGACGAATTGCTGGCGGTGTGGATGGCCCCGGGCACCGAGTGCGTGAAGCCGGTGCTCGCCGACGGGACGCCGGTGCACCACGAGCCGCTCGCCACGCGGTACACGGCGCCCCGGAGGACCGTGCGCGCCCACTGGTCCGGCACGGGGGTGCTGAAGCTCGCCCGGCCCGGCGACGCGTGGTCGGTGTGGCTCTTCTGGGAGCAGGGCTGGCAGTTCAGGAACTGGTACGTGAACCTGGAGGAGCCGCATCTGCGTTGGTCCGGCGGCATCGACTCCGAGGACCACTTTCTGGACATCACCGTGCAGCCGGACCGCACCTGGCGCTGGCTGGACGAGGACGAGTTCGACCAGGCGCGGACGGCCGGGCTGATGGACGAGGACCAGGCGCGGCGGGTGCGCTCGGCCGGGCTGGACGCGGTCGGGGTGATCAGGGACTGGGGCCCGCCGTACTCCGACGGCTGGGAGGACTGGCGGCCCGACCCCCGCTGGCCTGTACCGGAGCTGCCGGGCGACTGGAATCGGACCCCCGCACCCACGTCCGCATGACGACGCCGTGAGACCCTTGATGCGCCCCCGGGGTTCAAACGTAGGATCGTCCTCCGCAAGGCCACGACGCATCAACGAATGAGCGCAGCACAAGAACTGACCGTAAGTCATCACAAGGGGGACTGAACCGTGCCGAATGTGTGCCCGGATCTCCCCCGACCTGTCGAGACCCGGCCCGGAATGGGTATGGGCTCTATCGACCTTCCAGGGGCGTTGCCGTCCCGGGTCGCGGGTGTGTTCGCCCGGTGGCCCCGGGAACCGCGGCACAGCCACGATCGTCACCGCCCCCGGAGGCGCACAGCGGCACCCGAGGCGCCGGGACCCGACGTGCCGGTCGTGCCCTGCCCGGCAGGACGGTTCCCAGCCTCGCACCACCGGCCCGGACGGACGGAATCCCAGGCGTGACGGAGCATCCCACCTCCCACGAAGGCCGGCAGCCTGTCGCTGCCCGGCCCCAGGAGCGCACCCGGCCGCGGCAGGAGGCCGCCGCCCATGCCCCGCTGCCCGCGGCGCCCGCCGCGGTCCCGCCGCAGCCGCCCGCACCCCAGGACCCCTCGGGCCTGGCGCGCCGCGAGGGCGACCGGCTGCGGTTCGTCGGGGCGGCGACCCGGCGGATCGCCCGCGGCATAGACCTGGACGAGATCGTGCTCGGGCTGTGCCGGGCCACCGTGCCCACGTTCTCCGACGCGATCCTCGTGTACCTGCGGGATCCGCTGCCCGTGGGCGACGAGCGGCCCGTCGCGCCGTTCGTGCTGCGGCTCCGCCGCACCGACAGGCTGCGTTTAACCGACGACGACACCGACGGGGCCTTGATGGCCGGCGTCCAGGTGCCGGTGCTCGGCACCCCGGCCGAGGCGGCGCCGGCCGCCGAGCTGTGCGAGGTGATCGCGGGCGGTGCGCTCGCCGAGGTGCTGCGGGGCGTCCGTCCCGTCTTCGGCGACTCGGCCGCCGCCCGGGCCGCCCTGCCCGAGCTGCTGGGCGACGGCAAGACCCTGCCCGCGGGGCAGCGGGCGATCCTGGCCCCGCTGCGTGGCCGGCGCCGGGTCACCGGCGCCGCGATCTTCCTGCGCCGCCCGGACCGGCCGGCCTTCGAGCCGGACGACCTGCTCGTGGCCGCCCAGCTGGCGACGCACACCGCGCTCGGCATCGACAAGGCGGTCCTGTACGGCCGTGAGGCGTACATCGCGGACGAGCTGCAGCGCACGATGCTCCCCGAGGGGCTGCCTCAGCCGACCGGAGTACGGCTGGCCTCCCGCTATCTCCCGGCCGCCGAGACGGCCCGGGTCGGCGGCGACTGGTACGACGCCATCCCGCTGCCCGGCAGCAGGGTCGCGCTGGTCGTCGGCGACGTCATGGGCCACTCCATGACCTCGGCCGCGATCATGGGCCAGCTGCGGACGACGGCCCAGACGCTGGCCGGCCTGGACCTGCCGCCGCAGGAGGTGCTGCACCATCTCGACGAGCAGGCGCAGCGGCTCGGCACCGACCGGATGGCGACCTGCCTGTACGCGGTCTACGACCCGGTCTCGCACCGGATCACGATCGCCAACGCGGGCCATCCGCCGCCGATACTGCTGCACCTCGGCGGCCGGGCGGAGGTCCTGCGGGTGCCGCCGGGCGCCCCCATCGGCGTGGGCGGGGTGGACTTCGAGGCCGTGGAGCTGGACGCGCCCGCCGGGGCCACGCTGCTGCTGTACACCGACGGGCTGGTGGAGTCGCGGCTGCGGGACGTGTGGACGGGCATCGAGCAGCTGAGGGAGCGGCTGGCCGCGACGGCGCAGCTCACGGGGCCCGATCACTCGCCGCCGCTGGAGGCGCTCTGCGACGACGTGCTGGACATGCTCGGCCCGGGCGACCGGGACGACGACATCGCGCTGCTCGCGGCCCGTTTCGACGGGATCGCGCCGAGTGACGTCGCGTACTGGTTCCTGGAGCCGGAGGACTCCGCCCCCGGGCGGGCCCGCCGGCTGGCCCGCCGGGCGCTGGCCCGATGGGGCCTGGAGGAGCTGTCGGACTCGGTGGAACTCCTGGTCAGCGAGGTGGTCACCAATGCGGTGCGGTACGCGGAGCGGCCGGTCACCCTCCGGCTGCTGCGCACCGACGTCCTGCGCTGCGAGGTCGGCGACGACTCACCGCAGCTGCCGCGCCAGCGGCGGGCCCGGGACACGGACGAGGGCGGCCGCGGGCTGTTCCTGGTGAACCGGCTGGCCAGACGGTGGGGCGCGACCCGGCTGTCCACGGGCAAGGTGGTCTGGTTCGAGCTGTCCGCCCAGGCATGAACCGTATCGGGACCAAACTTGGACTTGGTCCAAATGTTGCCGACTTCGCATGTGAGGGGTTGACTGGGGCACACGGCCGATGCGACCACTTTCCCCTCGATGGACGGGAGGACGCTCGTGACCGAGTCACCCCCCAAGGCTCCGTACACGACGAACAACCACGGCATCCCCGTGGAGAGCGACGAGCACTCGCTGACCGTGGGGCCCGACGGCCCGATCCTTCTCCAGGACCACTACCTGATCGAGAAGATGGCCCAGTTCAACCGCGAACGGGTCCCCGAACGGGTGGTGCACGCCAAGGGCTCCGGCGCGTACGGCTTCTTCGAAGTCACCAACGACGTCAGCCAGTTCACCAAGGCGGACCTGTTCCAGCCGGGCAGGCGCACCGAGATGCTGGCCCGGTTCTCGACGGTCGCCGGTGAGCAGGGCTCCCCGGACACCTGGCGCGACCCGCGCGGTTTCGCGCTGAAGTTCTACACCGAGCACGGCAATTACGACCTGGTCGGCAACAACACGCCGATCTTCTTCGTACGCGACACGATCAAGTTCCAGGACTTCATCAGGTCGCAGAAGCGCCACCCCGTCACCGGGCTGCGCAACAACGACATGCAGTGGGACTTCTGGACCCTCTCCCCCGAGTCGGCGCACCAGGTCACCTGGCTGATGGGCGACCGGGGCATCCCCAAGACCTACCGCCACATGAACGGCTACGGATCGCACACCTACATGTGGGTCAACGGCGCCGGTGAGCGGTTCTGGGTGAAGTACCACTTCAAGACCGACCAGGGCATCGACTTCCTCACCCAGGAGGAGGCCGATGAACTCGCAGGTTTCGACGCGGACAAGCACCGGCGCGACCTGTACGAGTCGATCGAGGCCGGGAACGCGCCCACGTGGACCCTGAAGGTCCAGGTCATGCCGTTCGAGGACGCCGCGGACTACCGGTTCAACCCCTTCGACCTGACGAAGGTGTGGCCGCACGGGGACTACCCGCTGATCGACGTGGGCCGGATGACGCTGAACCGGAATCCGGAGGACTACTTCGTCCACATCGAGCAGGCCGCCTTCGAACCGTCGAACATGGTTCCGGGTATCGGTCCCTCACCGGACAAGATGCTTCTGGGCCGGCTGTTCTCGTACCCGGACACCCACCGGTACCGGATCGGCCCCAACTACGCGCAGCTGCCGCCCAACCGGCCGCGCTCGCCGGTGAACTCGTACGCCAAGGACGGTCCGATGCGGTACGCGCCGTCCTACGCGGCACGGTCGTACGCGCCGAACTCCTACGGCGGCCCGGACGCCGACTTCGCCCGCTTCGGCGACCCGGCGGGGTGGGCCACGGCGGGCGAGATGGTGCGCGAGGCGTACAAGCTGCACCGCGAGGACGACGACTGGGGCCAGGCGGGGACGATGGTCCGCAACGTCCTGGACGACGCCGCCCGTTCGCGGCTGGTGTCGAACGTCAGCGGCCATCTGAAGCAGGGCGTCTCGCGGCCGGTGCTGGACCGCGCGGTGCAGTACTGGCGCAACGTCGACAAGGAGATCGGCGACCGGATCGCCAAGGAGGTCAACGGAGGCTGACCGCGACCGCCTCCGGGCAGCCCGTGCGAGCACGAAGAAGGCCCGGCGCCGAGGCGCCGGGCCTTCTTCGTGCCGTCGGGGCGGCTGGTGCCGTGACCGGCACCGGGCGGGGTTGTGCAAGAGTCCCTCCCCCCGCCTGCGGGCGGACGGAGACTACTCGCCACCCGCCCCTAGGTCTTCTGGGGCCGTACCCCCGCCGTCGTCCCCGTCGTCGTGCCGTCCGTGGTGCCGGCGTCGCCGGTACCGCCGTCGCTCTCGCCGCCCTCCGTGGTGCCGGAGTCCGTCCCGCCCTCGGAGGTCCCGCCGTCGGCGCCCTCCGTGGTGCCCGTCGTGTCACCCGGCCCGGTCGGCCGGTCGTCCGACGGCGACGGGTCGGGCGAGTCGCTCGGGCGGTCGTCCGGCTTCTCCGGCTTCGACGGCTTGTCCGAGGGCTCGTCCGGCTCCTCGCTCTCGGAGGGCGACCCGCTGGGGCTCGCCGGGGGCTCCTCCTGCACCGGTTCCATGAGCTCCAGGTCGAACCGCTCGTCCGAGCCGCCGCCCAGCGCGCCGGTGGTGTACTGCTGCCAGATCATGGCGGGCACGCCACCACCGTTGGCGCGGCCCTCGTTGACGGTGTCGGTCAGGGTGACCTGACTGCCCTTCACGTCCTCGCCGAACAGGCCGACGGCGGTGACGAGTTCGGGGGTGTAGCCCACGAACCACGCCGATCGGTTGTTCTCCGAGGTACCGGTCTTGCCCGCCGCGTGGTAGTCGCCCTGGGCGTTGCGGCCGGAGCCGCTGCTCACCACGCCGGTCATCGCCTGGGTGACCGTGTCGGCGGCCTCCCGGCTGATGACGCGGTCACCGCCCTCGGGCGCCGGCCCGGCCTTCCGGATCCGGTGCTTGGCGTCCTTCACGATCGACGGCACGACCTTCTCGCCGTGGTTGTCGAGGGTCGCGTAGACGGCGGCCATGTCCCAGGTCGAGGCGCCCATCGTGCCGAGCGACATCGCGGGCCGCACCGGCCAGCCCTCGCCGTCGTGCATCCCGAGGCCCAGCGCGGTCTCCTTCACCTTGCCGGGTCCGACGTCCACGATCATCTGGGCGTACACCGAGTTGATGGAGCTGTTCGTGGCCCGCTGGACGCTGACCGGGCCGTAGCTGCGGTCGTCCTCGTTCTCCGGCGCGAAGGGCGTGTCGCTGCCCTCGACCGGGCGCTTGCTGTCGCCGTCGTAGACGGTGTTGAGGCCGATCCGCCGGCCGTCCTGGGTCTCCGACCTGTTCTCCAGGGCGGTGGCGAGGACGATGGGCTTGAAGGTGGACGCGGGCTGGTAGTCCCGGCGGGTGGCGTTCGACAGCCAGTGCTCGGTCGCCCCCACACCGCCGTACAGGGCGACGACCTTGCCGGTCTTCGGGTCGACGGAGGTCGCGCCCGCCTGGACGGTCGCGTCCCGCTTGTCGCCCTTGCGGTCGAGCTTCTTCTCCAACTGCTCGTCGACGGCCTTGACCAGGGACTTCTGGCGCTTCTTCTCGATGCTGAGGGTGATGGTCCAGCCACCGGCCTCGATCTGGTCCTCACTGACCCCGCGCCGGGCGAGTTCGGCGTTGGCCGCCGTGACGAGGTAGCCGGTCTGGCCCTCCATGCCCGGGGCCGCCTTGGGCTTCTTCGGCACGGGGAACTTGAGGCCCGAACGCGTCGACGCGTCCAGCCACTTCTCCTCGACCATGTTGTTCAGGACGTAGTTCCAGCGCTCGCCCACCAGCTTCTTCCCGGTCGGCGAGGCGGCCGCCCAGTCGTACTGGCTGGGGGCCTGGAGCAGGGCGGCCAGATAGGCGCCCTCGGCGACGGTCAGCTTCTGGGTGTCCTTGCGGTAGTACGCCTGGGCGGCTGCCTGGATGCCGTAGGCACCGCGCCCGTAGTAGCTGGTGTTCAGGTAGCCGGCGAGGATCTCTTGCTTGTCCTTCTCCTGGTCCACCTTCAGCGAGATCACCAGCTCCTTGAGCTTGCGGGTGACCGTCTGGTCCTGGTTCAGGTAGTAGTTCTTGACGTACTGCTGGGTGATGGTCGAGCCACCCTGCTTGCCCCCGCCGGTGAGGGTGTTGAAGACACCGCGGGCGGTGCCCTTCAGGTCGACGCCGGAGTCCTTGTAGAAGGTCTTGTTCTCGGCCGCGACGAAGGCCTTCTCGACGTCGTCCGGGATCTTGTCCAGACCGACGATCTCACGGTTGACGGTGCCGGTGCGGGTCAGGATCGAGCCGTCGCTGTACTTGTAGACGTTGCTCTCCTTCTCCGCCTGTGCGTTGGCCGTGGGTACCGGCACCAGCAGGTAGACGATGAAGAGCGCACCCATGCCCAGCAGGCAGAGGGTGAAGAAGGTGCCCAGCAGCTTCCTCCAGGTGAAGAAGCGCCGTATGCCCCCGGCCTTGTCCGCCCGGCGCGCGTCGCGCTGCCGGGCTCGTCGCGCTTCCGCTCGGCCCATCGCTCCGTTGCTCCGCTCTCTGTTCCGCGCTCTTCGTTGGTCGTCGGTCGTGCCGTACGCCGGCGGTCGCCGCCAGATCAGCTCAGAAAGCTAACACCGGTCGTACAGGCACAGGACAACCGATCCGGTCTTTTCCGGGCGTGACAATCAGCACCCGTCTCTCAGGGAACCGACTCACGGGAGGTGCGCAAGGTTGCCAGTTCCGATAATGTGTAATCACATTGCTAGCTGACCGGGCCGCCTGCCCGGCCCGCGGAACGGGGGACCGACATGCCTGCGACCAGCACATCCCTGCGTCACGACGACGCACCCGAGATGCCCGAGCCGGGGGTCAGGGAGTTCGCCGCGCACAGCATCGGCGGCGGCCTGGCGCTGCTGCTCGGCCTGGCCGGGCTGACGGGCGGAGTCGCGCTGATGGTGATGGGCGCCACAGCCACGGCGACGGCCGCGAAGGTCGCCCTGTTCCTGTGCGGCGCCGTGGTGGTGGTCCTCGCGGCCCTCTCGATGTGCGGACTCAACATGATCGCGCCGGGCGAGGCGCGGGTGGTGCAGCTCTTCGGCCGCTACCGGGGCACCGTCCGCACGGACGGGTTGCGCTGGGTCAACCCGCTGACCACCCGGGCGAAGATCTCGACCCGGATCCGCAACCACGAGACGGCGGTGCTCAAGGTCAACGACGCCTACGGCAACCCGATCGAGCTCGCCGCAGTGGTCGTGTGGAAGGTCGAGGACACCGCGCAGGCGATGTTCGAGGTGGACGACTTCCGGGAGTTCGTCTCCACCCAGACCGAGGCGGCGGTGCGGCACATCGCGATCGAGTACCCGTACGACGCCCACGACGAGGACGGGCTGTCCCTGCGCGGCAACGCCGAGGAGATCACCGAGAAGCTCGCGCTGGAGCTGCGCGCACGGGTCGAGGCGGCGGGCGTCCACATCGTCGAGTCGCGCTTCACGCACCTCGCCTACGCACCCGAGATCGCCTCGGCGATGCTCCAGCGCCAGCAGGCCGGGGCCGTGGTCGCCGCCCGCCGGCAGATCGTGGACGGCGCCGTGGGCATGGTGGAGGCCGCCCTGTCGCGGATCGCCGAGGAGGGTCTGGTGGACCTGGACGACGAGCGCAAGGCGGCGATGGTCTCGAACCTGATGGTGGTGCTCTGCGGTGACCGCGCCGCACAGCCCGTCCTGAACACGGGCACGCTCTACCAGTGACCCCTCCCGAACGGAAACAGGTGCTGCTGCGGCTCGACCCGGCGGTGTACGAGGCACTGGCCCGCTGGGCGTCGGACGAGCTGCGCAGTGCCAATGCGCAGATCGAGTTCCTGCTGCGCAGGGCGCTCGCGGAGTCGGGCCGGCTGCCCGGGGGCGTCAGGCCCATCCCCCGGCGCGGGCGGCCGCCGAAGGCACCGCCCGAGGAGTAGCCGGGCCGCGCGCCCCCGTCCGGCCGACGGGGCGCCTGCACCGGTCCGCGCGGCGCCCCCTTCCGGCCGGAGCGCGTTCCGGCCGGAGCGCCCGTTCCGAATCGAGATGACGGGCCCGGCGGCCGTCGACCGGGCCGCGGTCGCGTCCATGACGGGTGTCGGCGCCGGCGCCGTCCTCCCGGTGACGCTCCTCAGCCTGCCGCCGCCGCTCCGGCCGATGCGGCCGGAGGGGCTGCGGACGGAGCGGGGCCGCCGTCGTGGAGCACGCGTACCGGGAGGTCCCCCAGGACCTCCCGGAGCGCGCCCGCGAACTGCTCGAACTCGCCCTGGCGGGCCGCTCCCGTGCGCATCGCCAGGGCGATCCGGCGTGCGGGGGCCGGGTCCGCGAAGTAGCCGGTGGCGAGGGCCGGACTGCGTCCGGTCTCGACCTGGACGGCGGTACGCGGGAGGAGGGTGACGCCCAGCCCGCCCGCGACCAGCTGGACCAGGGTGGACAGCCCCGCGGCGGTGGTGGTGACGGGCGCCCCCTCGGTGCGGCCCGCCTCCCGGCAGATGTCCAGGGCCTGGTCGCGCAGGCAGTGTCCCTCGTCGAGCAGCAGCAGCGGGAGTTCCTTCAGCGCGTCGCGCGGAATGTCCTCGCGACCGCCGAGCCAGTGGCCGCCGTGCGTCACCAGCACGAAGTCCTCGTCGAACAGAGGCAGTTCCGTCACCCCGGGCGCCTGGGGGTACCACCTGGACGACGTCCTCGTGGAAGGGACGGCGAGGAGCAGGAGGTCGAGCCGGCCCGCCGAGAGCCCCTCCAGCAGCGACGACGTCTGCTCCTCGTGGACCTGGAGGTCGAGCTCCGGGTAACGCTCGTGGACCAGTCGCAGCACGCTCGGCAGCAGGTAGGGCGCCACGGTCGGGATCACCCCGAGTCGCAGCACCCCGGTGAACGGCGCCCGTACCGCCTCGGCCTCCTCCAGCAGTTCTCCGACCGCGTCGAGGACGGCCTTGGCCCGGACCGCGAGCCGCTCACCGGCGGGCGACAGGAGCACCTTCCGCGTCGTACGCTCCAGCAACTGGACACCCAGTGCCTCCTCCAGCGCCGACACGGCCCCGGACAGCGCGGGCTGACTCATCCCGATTGCGGCGGCCGCGTCCCGGAAGTGCAGATGTTCGGAGACGGCGGCGAAGGCTCGAAGCTGAGCAAGGCTGGGTTGTTTGCCCCGATTTGGCGCATTTACTGCCACCACTGATAAGCACCTCCGATCACGGCGACCCAGTCTAGCTATTTCTTTGATCAATGCACTCTGTGCCAGGGTGGAGGTCCGTCCAACCCCCCGGAGGCCCTCACGAGGGGCTTCCTGTTGCAAGGAGAGCGTGTGCTCACTGTCGGTGACCAGTTCCCCACCTTCGAGCTGACCGCCTGCGTCTCGCTGGAGAGCGGCAAGGAGTTCGAGCAGATCACCCACAAGTCCTACGAGGGCAAGTGGAAGGTCGTCTTCGCGTGGCCCAAGGACTTCACCTTCGTCTGCCCCACCGAGATCGCGGCGTTCGGCAAGCTGAACGACGAGTTCGCCGACCGTGACGCCCAGGTCCTCGGCTTCTCCGGCGACTCCGAGTTCGTCCACCACGCCTGGCGCAAGGACCACGCCGACCTGCGTGACCTGCCCTTCCCGATGATGGCCGACTCCCGGCACGAGCTGATGCGCGACCTCGGCATCGAGGGCGAGGACGGCTTCGCGCAGCGCGCCGTCTTCATCGTCGACCCGAACAACGAGATCCAGTTCACGATGGTGACCGCCGGCTCCGTCGGCCGTAACCCCAAGGAGGTCCTGCGGGTCCTCGACGCCCTGCAGACCGACGAGCTCTGCCCCTGCAACTGGACCAAGGGCGAGACCACCCTCGACCCGGTCAAGCTGCTGGCCGGTGAGTGAGCATGGCGCTCGATGAGCTGAAGTCCGCCCTGCCGGACTACGCCAAGGACCTGAAGCTGAACCTCGGTTCGGTGATCGGCAACAGCGACCTCCCGCAGCAGCAGCTGTGGGGCACGGTCCTGGCCTGCGCGATCGCCTCCCGCTCGCCGATCGTGCTGCGGGAGCTGGAGCCCGAGGCCAAGGCCAACCTGTCCGACGAGGCGTACACCGCCGCCAAGTCGGCCGCCGCGATCATGGCGATGAACAACGTCTTCTACCGGACCCGGCACCTGCTGTCGGACCCCGAGTACGGGACGCTCCGTGCCGGTCTGCGGATGAACGTCATCGGCAACCCCGGGGTCGAGAAGACCGACTTCGAGCTGTGGTCGCTGGCCGTCTCCGCGATCAACGGCTGCGGCCAGTGCCTGGACTCGCACGAGCAGGTGCTCCGCAAGGCGGGCGTCGAGCGCGATGTCGTCCAGGAGGCCTTCAAGATCGCCTCGGTGATCCAGGCCGTCGGCACGACGCTGGACGCGGAAGCCGTTCTGGCCGGGCAGTGAGGTCCCGGCCCCGTCCGGCCCGACCGTGACCAGGGCGCCCCACCCGGCCGTGCCGGGCGGGGCGCCCTCGTCGTGCACGGGAACGGCGCCCCGGCGGACGACGCCCCGCCGCCGCCCTGCCACGGCCCCTGTCACGCCGGCTGTTTGAGCCTGGCCATCAGCCGCTTCGTGTCCTCGATCACATGGTCCTCGAGCGCCCGCAGCGCCTCGGGATCCGCCGTCAGCACCTCGGTACCGTCCTCGTCGACGGGCACGAAGGGTGCGGAGACGGCGACCTCCAGCTCGGCGGGCCCGTCGAGCACGGAGAGTTCCATCCGCGGAAAGTCCTCGGTGGGCACCACGAGGTACGCGCGCTCGCCGATACCGTCGGCCCGCTCGATGGCGCGGCCGTCGCCGTCGGGCGCGTAGGGGCGGTTCACCGCGTCGAACTCGACCCCCGGATCGGTCCGCTTGTGCAGCAGGTACGACACCGTGACGTGGTACGCGTCGTTCTCGCCCCGTCCGTCGAGCTCGAGAGCGCAGTGCGCCCGGTCGAGCGCCGGCTGCTCGTCCACCGAGGCCACGGCGCTCCTCCGTGCGCCGAGCGCACCGCCGAGGACCGTGAGCCGGGCGTCCAGGCACAGGTTCCGGCTGACGCGGTAGCCCTCCAGGTCGGGCGCCCGGCCGGCGTACGCCTGCAGACCGCCGGCCCACACCGCGGAGGCCGTCAGCGCGCCGCCGAGCGCCCACAGCCACGGGCGCCGGGACCGCGCGGGAGGCTGCCCGCCGCCGGACACGACGGCCCCGCCGGCCACGGGGCCGCCGGGGCACGGGGCCGGAACGGCAGCCCCGCCCACCAGTTCGGGCTCGGATATCACGGGCGTTCGTCACCCTCCGGGGGCGAGGGCTCGGACTTCGGTGCGGGCGGGGGCGGCGTCGGCGCCAGGTCCATCACCGTCGCCCCGTGCGGGGTGGGTCCGATCCGGCCCACGTGCCCCTGGCCGTACGCACGGAGGTAGGTGACCACCGTGTTGGTCACCGCCACGAGCGGCACCGCGACCACCGCGCCACCGATCCCCGCCGTCAGACCGCCCGTGGCGACCGCGAGGACGACGGCCAGCGGATGGACGCGGACCGCGCGGCCCAGGATGAACGGCTGCAGCACGTGCCCCTCGATCTGCTGCACGGCGAGCACCACCAGCAGCACCATCAGGGCGGTGAACACACCCTGGGTGACCAGCGCGACGACGACCGCGAGGGCGCCCGAGACGACCGCACCCACCAGGGGGATGAAGGAGAACAGGAAGATGAAGACGGCGAGCGGCACGGCCAGCGGCACGTCGAGGAAGTAGATGCCCAGACCGATGAAGATCGCGTCGATGAGGGCGACCACCACCGTGCCCCGGACGTACGCCGTCAGCGTCCGCCAGGCACGCGGGCCCGCGCCGGCGACACCGGGGCGGGCCGCCGCGGGCACCAGCTTCAGGGTCCACTGCCAGATCCGCTTGCCGTCGTAGAGCAGGAAAAGGGTCGAGAACAGCGCCAGCAGCATCCCGGTGAGGATCTCCACCATCACGCTCACGCCCTCGAGCCCGGCGGAGGTGATCTCCTGCGTGTTGGTGCCGATGGTGTCCTGGAGGTTCTTCGCGATGTCGTTGATCTGACGCTCGGTCACATGGAACGGGCTGTTGAGCAGCCAGCGCTTGAGCTCCTCGATACCGTCCTTGACCCGGTCGGCGACGTTGTCGAGGTTGTCCATCACCTGCCAGACGACGAACCAGCCGACGAGTCCGATCACGACGAAGCCCAGGATCGCCGTGAGGGCCGTGGCGAGCCCGCGCGGCAGGCCGACCCTCCTCAGCCGGGTCACCGTCGGCTGGAGCAGCGCGGTGACCAACAGGGCGGCGACGAAGGCGAGCACGACGAGCTGGACGGCGCTGATGACCCGCATCAGCACCCAGAGCGTCCCGGCCAGGACCAGCAGCCGCCAGCCGGCCTCGGCCGCGACCCTCATCCCCCAGGGGATGGCCTCGGCCGGGTGCGGCCGCGCGGGAACGTCGGGGGCGTACGCGGGAGGAGGCGGAACATGGTCGGGCGGCACGGTGCCCGGATCCCCGTCACCCGCGCCGTTGCCGTTGTCCCCGGCCGCGGCGGCGGCCCGGCGCTCCTCCAGCCGTGCCCCGATACGGGACAGTCCGGCCCCCAGCCGGTCCAACCAAGCTGGCGTCTTCGACATCTCGTGCTTCCCTCTCCCCCCAAGGCCCGTCCCGACCGTACACGCACCGAGCCCCCCACCGTCGGACGGTGAGGGGCTCAGCGGAATCGAGCAGTTGGAGCTCCCGGGATTCCCGGGGTCCGTTCGGTACCGGCCGTCGGCCTAGTACCAGTTGTTGGCCTGCCAGAACGACCAGGCGCCGCAGGGGCTGCCGTAGCGGTCGTTCATGTAGTTGAGGCCCCACTTGATCTGGGTGGCGGGGTTCGTCTGCCAGTCCGCGCCGGCGGACGCCATCTTGGAGCCCGGCAGCGCCTGGACGAGACCGTAGGCGCCGGAGGACGGGTTCTGGGCCCGGTAGTTCCAGCTGGACTCGTGGTCCACGATGTTGCTGAAGCACTGGAACTGGTCGCCGGGGACCATCTGGCGGGCGATCGCCTGGACCTCGGAGATGCTGTACGAGGACTGCGCCGCGAAGCTCGAGGCGTCGCGGACGGCGGACCGGCTGGCGCGCTCCTCGGCCTCCTTGGCCTCGGCCTCGCGCTGGGCCTTCTCCTCGGCGGCTTCCTTCTTCGCCTCGGCGTCCTTGGCGGCCTGGAGTCGAGCCGCCTCCTCGGCGGACTTCCTCGCGGCCGCGTCGGCGGCAGCCGCCTGCGCGTCGGCCTGCTGGGTCAGGGATGCGACCTGAACCTGGGCCTGCTCACCGACGGGGATGTCCGCAAGGAGCGTCGCGTCCGCCGCGGTCGTCTCCAGGTTGTCGCCGTTCGCGGGTACGGCGTTGCCCGAGGCAACACCCACGACAGCGCCGACAGTGGTGACTGCGGTGGCGGACGCCACTGCGAATCCCCGGACCGAGATCCGGCTCACACGGTTTCCTTCCAGCAACGCCCGCACAGGTGACCTCGCGGGCGCAATCGTGCCCCTGGCACTGGCGCTCCCTCTTGCTAGGTCACGGGAGGCACGGGCCCGGTGGGCGCTCCCTTGCGGGAGTGCCGCGTGGTGCTCGGGCGGCATACGGCGGCGTCTGTGGAGTTGTGTGGTGCCGCACCCCTGAGGGTGCAGGTGTGCCGTATGCGGGGCCTGACGGAACCCAGACTCTGCCGGAAGCCGATGCCGCAAGGCAATTCATGGCTGCGTGTGAAAGCTCACACCTCGTTTGTCCCAGGAGTTTTATGGAAAGGGCGGCGCAGCACGACGCCGCCCGGCTAAGCTCCTTCGCTTCGCCGGGCGGCGCCAACTCCCAAGCCGGGCAGGTCCCGTCAGATCGGCCCGTCCTCCAGCATTTCGGTCACCAGCGCGGCGATCTGCGAACGCTCGGACCGGGTGAGCGTGACGTGCGCGAAGAGCGGATGGCCTTTCAGCTTCTCGACGACGGCCACGACCCCGTCGTACCGACCGACACGCAAATTGTCCCTTTGCGCCACGTCATGGGTCAGAACGACCCGTGAGTTGGCACCGATCCGGGACAGAACGGTCAGGAGGACGTTCCGCTCCAGGGACTGGGCCTCGTCGACGATGACGAACGCGTCGTGCAGCGAGCGCCCGCGGATGTGGGTCAGCGGCAGCACCTCGAGCATGCCCCGGCCCAGGACCTCCTCGATGACCTCACGGCCGGCCACCGCGGAGAGCGTGTCGAAGACCGCCTGCGCCCAGGGGCTCATCTTCTCGGCCTCGGTGCCCGGCAGATAGCCCAGTTCCTGCCCGCCGACCGCGTACAGCGGCCGGAAGACCATCACCTTCTGGTGCTGCCGGCGCTCCAGGACGGCCTCCAGGCCGGCGCAGAGCGCGAGCGCGGACTTGCCGGTACCCGCCCGGCCGCCCATGGAGACGATGCCGACGTCCGGGTCGAGCAGCAGATCGAGGGCGATGCGCTGTTCGGCACTGCGGCCGCGGATGCCGAAGGCCTCGCGGTCGCCGCGGACGAGCCGGACGTTCCCGTCGGACGTGACCCGACCCAGGGCCTTGCCCCGCTCCGACTGGAGGACGAGCCCGGTGTGGACGGGCAGGTCGGACGCCTCCGGTACGTACAGGTGCTCCTCCTCGAAGAGGATGTCCACCTGCTCCGCGGACAGGGCCAGTTCGGACATTCCGGTCCAACCGGAATCCGTGACCGCGAGTTCCGCACGGTACTCCTCGGCCTGGAGGCCGACGGAGGACGCCTTGATGCGCAGCGGCAGGTCCTTGGACACGACGGTGACGTCGTATCCCTCTGCCTGGAGGTTCCGTGCCACAGCGAGGATCCGTGAGTCGTTGTCACCCAGCCGGTAGCCGGCGGGAAGCACCCCGGGGTCCGAGTGGTTGAGCTCGACGCGCAGCGTGCCGCCGAGGTCGCCCATCGGAATGGGTGCGTCCAGGCGGCCGTACCGGACCCGGAACTCGTCGAGCAGGCGCAGCGCCTGCCGGGCGAAGTAACCGAGCTCCGGGTGGTGCCTCTTGGCCTCCAGCTCCGTCACGACGACGATCGGGAGCACGACCTCGTGCTCGTCGAAGCGTGAGACGGCGTTGGGATCGGCCAGCAGGACGCTGGTGTCGAGAACGTAGGTGCGCCTGTCGGACATGCGGCGCTTTGTGCTGTTCACCACGGAAGGACGTACCCCCTCGGCTGAGATCGGGGTGCGACGGCGTCGCGGGCTTGGGGTCTCCCCGCCGAACGGCGGGGGACCGGACCGGTCTCCGGCCACGATGCACGGGCCGGGCACCGGCCCTCCGTTCCTTCCGTGCTGGCCGCACGGTCGTCCTGGCGCAAAGGGCCTCCCGGGCGAGCGGCTCGGTGCCCCTCGCTGTAGAACGGCATCCGGAACGGGTGTCCGGATGTCGACCTGTCAGGGATATTCCCTCGAACAAGCGAGGCCATGCAATGGCATATGACGACACGTCGATGAACATGCGGTGACCACGCCCGGGCCCGCGCCCGTGCGCGCCCGGCTGCCACCCGGCCGGCCCTCCGTGCCTACGCCGAACGGGGGACCGGTCGTCAAGATCCCGCCACCCGCCTTTCGGTGCCCGCCGCCGGGCGGGCACCGTCCGCACTCGCGCCGGGAGCGCCGTCGCCCCGGGGACCGCGTCGAACGGGGTCGGCGCCCGCCCTCAGGCCCCGTAGCGCCGGTGGCGTGCCGCGTAGTCGCGGAGTGCGCGGAGGAAGTCGACCTTGCGGAAGGCGGGCCAGAAGACCTCGCAGAAGTAGTACTCGGAGTGCGCGCTCTGCCAGAGCATGAAGCCCGACAGACGCTGCTCGCCGCTCGTGCGGATCACCAGGTCGGGATCGGGCTGGCCGCGTGTGTAGAGGTGGGACGCGATCATGTCGGTGTCGACGATCTCCGCGAGCTCCTCGAAGCTCGTCCCCTTCGCGGCGTGCTCGTTCAGCAGGGAGCGCACCGCGTCCGCGATCTCCTGGCGGCCGCCGTAGCCGACCGCGACGTTGACGAGTATCCCGTCGACGCCGTCCGTCGACTGCTCCGCCTCCTTGAGCACCGACTGGGTCCTCGCGGGAAGCAGGTCCATCGTCCCCACGTGGTGCACCCGCCACCGGCCGTCGGCGGCCAGGTTGCGCACGGTGTTCTCGATGATGCCGAGGAGCGGGCGCAGCTCCTCGTCCGGACGGTCGAAGTTGTCCGTGGACAGCATCCAGAGGGTGACCACCTCGACGTCGGTCTCGGCGCACCAGCCCAGCAGCTCGGAGATCTTGTCGGCCCCGGCCTGGTGTCCCTCCGCGGCCGTGCCGCCCGACGCCTTGGCCCAGCGGCGGTTGCCGTCCAGGATGACGCCGATGTGCT
This sequence comes from Streptomyces sp. HUAS CB01, assembly GCF_030406905.1. Lineage (NCBI taxonomy): Bacteria > Bacillati > Actinomycetota > Actinomycetes > Kitasatosporales > Streptomycetaceae > Streptomyces > Streptomyces chengbuensis. Next base: position 4,996,782 of record NZ_CP129137.1, on the reverse strand, counting down.
TGGGCACCTGGGCGTGGTCGAGGCGGCCCTCCACCCGGCGTGCGTAGAGCCCGTACACCAGGTCGCGCAGGTTCACAGTCCTTAACCCCTCCGTGCTGTGGCTGACCCCCCGACGCCCGTCACACTACTGCGGAGCGGCCACGGCCACCCAACCCGGTCTGTCACAAGTCCGTGATAGGGAGGGAAGCGTGAACGATTCCCCCTATTACCGTGCAGCCGAGAACCGCTACGACTCGATGGAGTACCGGCGCACCGGCCGCAGCGGGCTCAGGCTTCCCGCGATCTCCCTCGGCCTCTGGCACAACTTCGGTGACGACCGCACGCTCGCCTCCCAGCGGTCGATCCTGCGCCGCGCCTTCGACCTCGGCGTGACCCACTTCGACCTGGCGAACAACTACGGGCCGCCCCCCGGCTCCGCCGAGCTGAACTTCGGCAAGATCTTCGCCCAGGACTTCGCGCCGTACCGGGACGAGCTCGTCGTCTCCACCAAGGCCGGCTATCTGATGCACCCCGGCCCCTACGGCGAGTGGGGCTCCCGCAAGTACCTGATGTCCTCGCTGGACGCGTCCCTGGGGCGGATGGGTCTGGACTACGTCGACATCTTCTACTCGCACCGCTTCGACCCGCACACCCCGCTGGAGGAGACGATGGGCGCCCTGGCGTCCGCCGTCCAGCAGGGCAAGGCGCTCTACGTGGGCGTCTCCTCCTACAACGCCGAGCAGACCGCCGAGGCGGCCGGGCTGCTGAAGGAGATGGGCGTCCCGGCGCTCATCCACCAGCCGTCCTACTCGATGATCAACCGCTGGATCGAGGACGACGGGCTCCTCGACACCCTGGAGGCGGCGGGCATGGGCTGCATCTCCTTCGTGCCGCTCGCCCAGGGGCTCCTCACCGGCAAGTACCTCACCGGCATCCCGGAGGGCTCGCGGGCGACCCAGGGCAAGTCCCTCGACCCGAACCTGCTCTCCGACGAGGTGCTGCGCCGGCTCCGGGGGCTGAACGAGATCGCCCAGCGGCGCGGCCAGTCGCTGGCCCAGCTCGCGCTCAGCTGGACGCTGCGCGACGACCGGATGACGTCGGCGCTGATCGGTGCGAGCAACGTCGGGCAGCTCGAGGAGAACGTGGCCGCGCTCCACGCGGCGCCGCTCACCGACGAGGAGCTGAAGGAGATCGACGTCTTCGCCGTGGACACCGCGGGGACGAACATCTGGGCCGGTCGCGGCTGACCCTGCGCCCCGTTCGCCCGCCGGCAAGGAAAACGGGCCGGTCCGTGGGGGGGATACGGACCGGCCCGAGGGGGGGCTTCCACCATAACCCTTCGTGAGGGCGGACGCGCGCCGCGCCATGCCGTCACCACTCTCCGAATTCACCGGACTGCGGTACGGAGTGGGAAAGTGCCAGGGCAGAGGCCGGTACCGGCCTCCGCGACGGCCCGTCCCGTACCCCCCACGGGGGACCCGGCCCCTCGGGCACCCGGTTGACGCGGCCGCCCCGGATCAGGCCGGGCCGGTCCCCGGCTGCTCCTTGTGCCGCAGGATCTCGCCCATGTGGTCGTCCCCCCACCGCCCGAGGGGCAGCAGGGCGGTGTTCAGTGACCGCCCGAGCCCGGTGAGGGAGTACTCCACGCGCGGCGGGACCTCCCGGTGGACCTCGCGGTGGACGATGCCGTCGGCCTCCAGCTCCCGCAGCTGCTGGGTCAGCATCTTCTCGCTCACCCCCGCCACGTCCCGCTTGAGCTCGCCGAAGCGCCTGGTGCCCGCCTCGTGCAGGGCCCAGAGGATCATCGGTTTCCACTTGCCGCCAACGACGTCCACCGCCGCGTCGAGACCGCAGCTGTAGGAGGTCCTGCCCTTCGCCATCGCCAACTCCCCCGTGCGCACCGGAATTCGGTCACTTCCCGATGCGACGGTACTCCACGGGAATGCGGACAGTGGGTGGCGTTTTGCCTCCTGGGGTCGGTCCAAGACGACGACGCGCCGCGTGACCTGGCCCCGGGCCGACGCCCGCCGTACGGGCCGCGCGGCACCGTTCGTCCGCCGCCTCGGCCGACCTGCCCCTGTGGACGGGCGCCCTCTCCTCGATCCCTGCAGGCGCCGACCCGACGCCGCCGCACGTCCGGACGACGCGGCAGCAGACGGAGCCGGTCCTGACCGCGATCGGCGAGGCGCTCGCGGACCGCGTCCCACCGCGGACGAGCTGACCGAGGCGGTCGTGGAGCGCGCCGGCCCCTGGGCGGGCGACCGCGTGACGGACGCCTTCCAGGACAGGTGGCCGCGCCGGCGGCAGGTGACGCACCCCGCCGCGCCGGGGAGTCTGTGCTTCGGGCCCCTTCGCGGCCGCAGGGTCACGTACACCCATCCGCGCCGCATCCTGCCCGGGTTCACCCCGATGGACGGCGCCCCAGCGCAGGCCGAGCTCGTACGCCGGTACCTGCGCGCCTACCGCCCCGCCACGCCGCAGCACTTCGCCCGGTGGCCGGCGGCGCCGCGCGGCTGGGCGGGCGAGGTATCCGCCGCGGCGGCACGCGGACAGGCCGAGGAGGTCCGCCGTCATCGGGCGGTCCGGGCGCACCCCCGGCGGCGTCCGCACCCGGCCCGTGGTCGCACGAGCCGCACAGGACCGTCGCCGTGCACCTCCGGACGTCACCCCGTGCGCCGCAGCAGCGTGATGCCGTCCCGCGCGGCGACGCGCTCGTAGCCGTAGGTCCGCTGCGCCGCGTCGAGTTCGGCCTGCTGCTGCTCGGGCGGATAGGGCCAGTGGCCCGTCTTGTAGGGCCATGCCTCCGGGGCCCTGCTGTCGTGGATGATCCATTCCGCGGTCGGCCTGGGCAGTCGCTTCCTGTCGTACTCGTACAGATGCCCCTCGACGGGCCAGGTCGGGAACAGGACGACGTCGCACCGCGAGGTGAGCTGGGGGACGAGTCGGTTGGAGGCTGCCACCGTCGCCCCGTCCGGGATCCGCTGCAGCAGCGCCCGGGCGGCCTCGATGTGCGGGGTCGTGCGCCATGTGGCCCGCTGTGCCAGCTGGGCGAGCGGGAAGGACGGCAGCATCACCACCGTCACGGCCAGGACCGTGACGAGGGAGGCGCGGACATGGCGGGCCGCGAGCGGATGGCCGGCCTGCCGGTACCCGCCGAGCGCGTCGACGAGCCCGGCGAAGACGACCGGCATCAGTACGGCGCTGTAGTGGAACGCGGTCCCCCAGTGGAAGGCGTTCTCCGACAGCATCCGCCAGGCGAGCGTCGGTGCGGCGATCAGCGCCAGCGGTGAGCGGAGGGCGAGCAGGGCGCTGGGGGCGAAGACGAGCACGAGGGTCATGGCCTTGACCTCCGGGCGGAGCGCGTCGAGCGGCGCGAAGGCCATCGTGGCGAGGAGCGAGCCGTGCCCGTCGGTGAGGTTGCCCCCGTGCGCGTACCCGCCGCCGGGGTTGAAGGCGGGCAGCAGCAGCGTGATCTCGATCGCGCTGCCGACGAGCCCGGCCGCCGCCGTCGCGATCCCCAGCTTCCGGGACCCCTTCCACGCCACGTACGCGCCGACCGCAGCGAGGGTCAGCCCCAGGTCCTCCTTGACCAGCAGCAGCGGCGCGGACCAGGCGACGGCCTGCCCCCAGCGCCGCCGGCCGAGCGCCTCGAGGGCGAAGGCCAGCAGCGGTACGGCGAGGGCCACCTCGTGGAAGTCGAACGCGGCCGCCGAGGCGATGCCCCAGCTCGCGCCGTAGCCGAAGGCGACGACGTGCGCGGCGCGGCTGCCGAGCGTCCGGACGGCCCAGCGCGCCAGCGGCACGACGGCGAGGGCGAGGAGGACGGACTGGGCGATGAGCAGACAGAGCGGGGAAGGCCAGAGCCCGTAGAGCGGGGCGAGTACGGCGATCAGCGGGTGGAAGTGGTCGCCGAGCAGGTTGAAGCCGTCGCCGCGCAAGGGGACGACGGGGGGCTGGAGCCGGGCGTATGCGCGGACGGCCTGCTCGAAGATGCCGAGGTCGTAGCCCGTGGTGCGGAGGAGTTCGTGGCGGCGCACGGCGACGGTGGCGTAGAGCAGGGACAGGACCGCCGCCCAGCCCCAGGGGAGGAGGGCGGCGGCGGGACCTTCCGCCGGCCGGGCGTCCGCGGAAGCCGGCACCGGCTTCGTCTGCACACGCGAGACCGTTAGATTGTCAAAGAATGTCCGCATACGTCCGCATGCTAGAGGGCGTGAACTGCCGCACTGTCCACATGCCGGGGAACTCCCCCTCGTGGCGGTCACCGGTGGACTCCGCCCCGGCCGACCCGACCATCGGAGCCGAACTGCCCGGTGGGGACGGCCTGTGCACGGAGATTTCGGCACGACGAGGTGTCCCGCTTGCGGTGCTCGACCGCCGTCCCGGTCACGCGTCCGGTCACGGCGGCACCCGGCCGTGTCCGACACGGCCAGTGCCGCACCAGGCAACGTCCGCCCGGTCGCGACGCCCGCCACGGCGACTCGCGGCGTTGCCGAGTCCACCGAGTAGGCCCCCTACGAGGTCGATCCGGCGCCTTGGATCCTTCCCCTCGGCCCGGAGGGGCCGGGGGGAGACCCCACGCACCGGACGCCGCAGGCCCCGCCCTGCGGGTGGACGGAGCCACGTTCGCCACATTTCCTAGACGGCGAGCGCCCCCAGCAGCAGCCCGAGCAGCGCACCCGAGATCATGAACGGCCCGAACGGGATCGCCGTCCCCCGGCCCGCGCCGCGCAGGACGACGAGACCGAGCCCGTACACCGCACCCAGCAGGAAGCCCGCGAAGGCGCCCACGAACAGCACCTCCCAGCCGTACCAGCCGAGCGCCACGCCGAGCGACAGCGCCAGCTTCACATCGCCGAAGCCCATGCCGTTCGGGTTGACGAGGAAGAGCACGAGGTACGCGGCACCGAGCACGGGGCCGCCGAGCAGCGCGGTCGGCCATGACCCGCCGGCGCCGGGGAGCAGCGCCGCACCGCCGAGCAGCACCGCCGCCGCGACGGCCAGCGGCAGCGTCAACTGGTCCGGAAGCCGGTGGACATGGCGGTCGACAAGGGCGAGGAGGACGGCGAAGGGCGCGAGGAGCAGCCATACGGCCAGCTCCGGACGGGACCCGACGGCCGCGGCGAGCGCGGCGCAGGCGAGCGCGGTGACCGCGGGCACGACGACCGAGTTCCGGTACACGGCGGGCGTGCGGACGGCGGTGCCGTCGGGCCGGTCCGTTCCGCCCGGCACATCCGCGTCCGGCGGCCCGTCCCCGGGCTCGCCCGGTGCTTCCGGCGCGCCGGACCCGGGCGTTGCGGCGGGCACCGGCGCGGAGACCGCGGGCACGGGCGACACCGCGCAGCTCGCACAGCGCGCGGTCCCCAGCCACCCCTGCGCGGGACCGGTGAGGGGATGCCCGGCGGGGCAGGTGTTCCGCCACGCCTCCTCCGGCTCGACGGACATCCGGTAGGCGGGGCGCGGCACGAGCACCCCGGCCGCGGCCCCCCACAGGGCGGCGGCGGCGATCAGCGTGACGTACGCGTACTCCACGGTCCGACCCTAGGACCGGAATCGACTCCGGGTCATGGGCCCACGGGCCCACTCCCCGGCGTCCGGGGAGTGGGCCCATGACGGCCCGACTCCCGCTACGGTCTTGGGCCATGGGCGGATGGCAGGACGGCAACGGCACGCTGACGGTCCCCGGCCGGGAGGAGCCGGTCCGGCTGATGGTCGCCGCGTCGTACGCGGCGCGGTACCGGGGGCTCCTCGGCCGTGACGGCTTGGACGGCGCGATCATGCTGACGCCGTGCACGAGCGTGCACACCTTCCGCATGCGCTTCGCCATCGACGTGGCGTACCTCGACAGGGAACTGCGCGTCCTCGACGTCCACACGATGCGCCCCGGGCGGCTCGGGCTGCCCAGGCTGCGCAGCCGTCACGTCCTGGAGGCGGAGGCGGGGGCGATGGCGGAGTGGGGCATACGGCCGGGGGTCCGGCTCTCGATCGGCGGGCCTCGGCGCGGGACGCCCTGAGGGGGTCCCTCGCGCAGCGCTCCGACTCAGGGCGGTCCCGAACCGAGCAGTGTGAACGCCCCGTACGCCCCCGAGGCGACGGCCAGCAGCGCCACCACCGGCAGCGTCGCCCGGCGGGCCCGCCGGGCGAGGGCGACCGCCGCCGGCAGCAGCAGCGGGAAAGCGGGCATGATCAGCCGCGGGCGGGAGCCGAAGTACGCGGCGCCGATCAGCGAGATGACGACGACGCCCGTTCCGTACACCAGCAGCGGCAGCGGCTGGCGCTGTCTCACGCACAGCCACACCACCCAGAGGAGCAGCCCGAGCGCGGCGATCAGCCCGACGCCGGCGAGCGGCGCGGGCCCGGTCAGCTGCCCGCCGATGAAACGGGCGAGGGCGACCCCGCCGTCGATGTCGTTGCCCCAGGCGGCCTGGACCTCGAAGTAGGCGGTGGGGCTGCCCTGGCGCACGGCCACGAAGACGACGTACCCGAGCCATCCGAGCGGCGCGATCACCACGCCCACGACCGTCCGCCACGTCAGGTCCCCCCTGAACAGCCGGACGAGCCCGGTGACTCCGAGGGCGGCGACGAGCGCGGCGGCCGACGGCCGGGTCAGCCCTGCCAGCGCGCACAGTGCCCCCGCGATGATCCAGCGGTCGGTCAGCACGGCGTACAGGGACCAGGCGGCCAGCGCGGTGAACAGCGTCTCGGTGTACGCCATCGACTGCACGAACGCGGTCGGGTACACGCCCCACAGCACCGCCAGCAGCACTCCGGCCCGCTGTCCCGCCACCTGCGCACCGACGGCGTAGACACCCCAGGCGGCAGCGAAGGCCGCGATCCAGCCGATCACCAGTCCCGCCGTGGCGGCGCCGACCGGCAGCGCCCCGGAGACCGCCCGCTCCAGCACGGGCAGCAACGGGAAGAAGGCCAGATCGGAATGGACACTGCCGTCGGGCAGCGTCACGCCGTACCCGTAACCGTTCTCCGCGATCCGGACATACCAGACAGAGTCCCAGCGCCCGTTCAACCGGTGGAGAGCGTCCTTGCCCTGCACCGCGGCGGCCACCGCGAGGATCGCCATCCCCACCAGCCGGACGGCCGCGTACCCCAGGAGGGCGGGGGCGGCGCCGGAGATCCCGGACGGAACGGACACTCGACGCGGACCGGAGCCCTGCGGCTCGGACTCGGACTGGTCAGACATGCGCCCGATTATCGCCGCGGGTGCGGGTGTGACCGCCCTCACGGCGGGCGGGCGGCCTCCCGGCCCCAGGTGTCGGGTCGTGCGCCCGGCTCCGTGCCGACGGCGCCGGGTGCGATGCGCGGGGCGTTCCGGTCGCAACCGGCTCACGCTCGCCGCCACCCCGTCCGGGGGCCCGTCGGCGTGCGTGCACGCGACAGGGCAGAGCACGGCTACGCCGCAAGCGCCTCCGGCAGCAGCCCGATCAGCGCCCCCGAGACCAATGAACGGCCCGAACGGGATGGCCGACTTGCGCCCGGCCTTGCACAGCGGGACCAGCCCGAGCCCGTACGCCGCCCCCAGGAACACCTTCCCGATGCGCTTTCATCCGCCATGCGGTGTGCAGAGCCCAGGCGGCCCGTTCCGCGGACATGCCGGGCAGCACGTACTGCTCGGAGAGTTCCATCAGCCAGGGCGTGAGGACGGCCTCGTCGTCGGCCACGAGGCCGCTCCACTCCAGGGTTTCCCCGGCGATCCAGGCAGTGATCCGGCGGACCCAGATCCCCTCGAGGTCCGTGGTGTCGACGCCCTTGCGGACGCACCCGCCTCGTCGGCCTGCTTCTGCGCCTCGCGGGCGTTGTCCGCCTCCGCGCCCTTGCAGAGCTCGTCGTCCTCTGCGGCGAAGGCCACCGGGATCGCCGCAGATGCGGCTCCGCTCAGCTCCTCCACTTGGACGGCGGAGACCCAACTCCGTTATCTCCCGGGCTACATCAGGCGGTGCTGACGCCCGCCCCAGGCGACATCGAGGCTCCACCGCCCTTCCGCGGCATCGCGGCACGCGGTACAACCGGCGCGCAGCCTAGGTCCGGATCCCGGATGGCACCATCGACGCCGGGCGGCGAACACTCCGCGATCCGCTCCGCCTGGGCGACGGCCATGTACTCCCCCAGCTGGTGCCGGTTGTTCGCCCGGAGGACGGATCCGCGCCACCCACCGAGGCCCGTCATATGTGTCCAGGGGCCCCAGACATGCAGTTCACCGTAGAGGTCGAGTTCGATGATCTGGGCGATGAGCGAATGATCGACTCTTCCGGGAGCTCGTCCATGAGGGGACCCGGAAGCTGATCTCACGATGCGGGCCCCAGCGCTTCTCCAACTCCTCGGCGAGCGACGCGAGGTGCGCTTCGGACTCCTCCCGCGCGGCGCCCCACTCGGATCCGGGTACGCCGAAACAGGACCGGCTCAGCCACAGCGGAACAAGCCGGAAGCCCGCGCCGTGGCCACCTGCCCAACCGGTGTCGTCCTCCACCTCCCGATGCGTCGGCCCGTCTACCGGCACGGTCCGGCAAGCAGATCTTCGATGACACCGACCGCACCCGGCAGGCTGAACGCCACGCCCGACGGCCTCACCACTTGGACCTGTCCAAGGGCTCAGGGAGCGGGTCCAGTGCGCCCGCTGCGCGCAGTTGCCGGTTGGCGTCGAGGATCGTCTCGATGTCGGGCTCCTCAATTCCGCCCCGGGTGAGATCGATGATCAGCCCGCCGTGTGCCGTGCGTGCATACGTACCGGAAAATCCCTCCGGAGCCAGGGCCGCGCGTTTCGCAGACAAGTACACCGATCGGCCGCAGCGGGGAGCTGAATTATCGAGGCCGAACTCATCTCGCACCGCATCGTACTGGGCACGGCCGTAGGCCTGTCCCGTGTCGATGTCCCAGGCGTCGGCGAGAATTCGCAGCACATCCGAGGAGCGACTCACAGTCGGCACGGATTCATCCAGCTTGCGCGATCGGAACGACACTGCAACGGAATTCGTCACCCACTCCGAAGTACCACCTGCATGAATCGAAAATGTCACACGAGGCATCCCGGGATTGTTTGTCAGCAGGGATGCCGTGTAGCCAATACGGTCCACGTCGGACTCCGGGTTCTCCCTCTTCAGATACTCGGAGAGCGCAGCCACCGACAGCGGCATACGCGGCGCAGTGGAAATATCGTCGACTGCCTCTAGCCATCCGGTGAAAGCCGCATCATTCAAATCGCCCAAGGCCGACAGGCTTTCCACCCAGCGCTCAGCGATCTGAACAACGCTCTCCTGCCGCCTCCCCCAACCCCCGTTGACCACGACGTACAGCACGTTCGCTCTCCCTCTTACCTCAGCTTGTGCCAACAACGTCATCCGCCGTGTGCTCAACCTTAACCTTGATACGCCTCTCCTCAAACATCGCCCGTGCGGCCTCAGCCACCTCCGGATCAGAGAAGTGCCATACAACCGGCTTCCCTCGGGCCGCGTCGACCTGCCGCTGCGCCTGCTTGGCCCAGCGGTTGGCGATGTCGAGCTTGAGCTCCCCCGCTTCGGCGTCGTAGTACTTCGGATTGCGGTAGCCGTACTTCGCCTCGAGATAGGTCCCCTTCGCGGAGTCCCACCCGTCGAAGTTGACGGGCTTGCCGTCGAGTTTGTCGAGGGGGACCTGGTACTCCTTGCCCCGGTTCACTCCGGAGATCTGCTCCTGGTAGCGCGCACCCATCTCGGACTCGTAGCTGAAAAGGGCGGGCTTGATGCGCTCCCATTTCCCTTCGCCGCCGTCCTTGGTCCCGGCACGGGGGTTCGTGAGGTTCTCGTACCAGGACGGCTTGGGCTGCTGCTGCGCCCTGTCGAGCCCTGCCTTCCGCTTCGCCGCGGCGGCCGCCTTCTTCGCCTCCTCGGCCTGCTGGGCGGCTTCCTCCGCGGCCTGCTTCTTCTCCGGGTCGACCTCGTCGCACTTGCCGGCGAACAGCGCGACCGGTACCGCGGTCCCCCGGCCCGCGACGACTCCGGTGCCGCTGCCGGGAACGCCCGGCCCGCCGCCGTACGGGATGCGCACCTTCGCGCCCATCCCGACGGTGCAGCCGGTGAGTCCCGCGTCCCTGGCGGCGTCGTCGGCGTGCTGCCGTGCCTCCGCGGCGGCCTGCTCGGCGGCCTCGACATCACCGGCCTTGGCCGCCTTGCGGGCCTTCGCCGCGGCCTCGGAAGCCTTCTGCGCGAGCTCGCCGACCTTGCCCAGCTTCCCGAGCTTGCCCAGTTTGCCGAGCTTGCCGACGAGCTTCGCCTCGCCGTAGCCGGGGATGAAGAGGGAGCCGACGTTCCAGAGGACCGTGCCGATGGCCTGGCCCTCGTCGCCGCGGTTCCACATGTCGCGGACCTCGTCCCCGACGAAGACGTCGTCGAGAACGGTCACCCCGGTGTTGACGGAGGCCGAGCCCCAGTCCCACAGGGCGCCCAGGTAGTCGCCCTCGGACCACTTGTCGCCCGCCCCCGCACTGTCCTTCAGCCACTGGTCGCCGAGCTGGGAGCCGTAGTCCTTGATGCCTTCCCACGCCTTGCCGGGGTTGAAGATCGTCTCGAACGTGCCGGTGATGTCACCCCAGAGGCCGTCCACGACGACGCCCTCGAAGAAGCCTCCGACCTGCTCGGCGCCGCAGGAGAGGAAGGCTCCGATGCCGGACGTGCAGCTCTCGCCGTCGTCCTCACCGTCTCCGCCGCCGTCGTCGGCGGCGACGTCGTCGAGGCCGTCGTCCGGCACTCCGGGTTCGCCCGTCTCGTCGGTCTCGTCGTCCTCGTCGTAGACGGCTTCGTCGGCGGTTTCCGTCCCGCCGGTGTCCTCCTGGGTGCCGCCGCTGCCCGCGGTGCCGCCGGTCGCGCTGGTTCCGCCGGTGCCCCCGGTGGCACCCGTGCCGCCGTCCGCGCCGGCGGCCGTGGCACCGCCGTCCGTGCCCGCGCTGTCGCCGCCGGTCCCGTCACCGGTGCCGTCGTCGGTGCCGTCACCGGCCTCGACGTCCGTCGGGCCGCCGTCCCCGCCCCCGCACGCCGTGCCGGTGATCTCGCAGACCGCGGACCGGAGCCCGCCGGCGATCTGACCGCCCACCCCGGTGGCGACCAGGCCGACGACGATCGCCGCGACGAGCACGATGAGTCCGACGTACTCCGTGGCCGTCTGGCCGCCGTCCCTGCGCCACTTGATGAGCCGGGCGATCTTCAGGGGCCGCCGCTCGACCCGGTTCGTCCCGGCGAGAAGGAACCACTCGCGCACCGACGGCCGGAACAGCAGCACGATCACCGCGATGGGGAGGAGCAGTTGGGTCAGCCCGCGGCCGCTGCCGTCGACGAGTGCGCTCAACGCCCCGAAGAGCAGCCATGCCTGTACGGCCAGCAGCGCCCGCCGCACCCACACGCCACCGGTCCAGACCCGCAGCGCGAGCAGGAATCCCGCCACGCCGGGGGCGGCGGCGTAGACCAGCAGCCCCAGGAGCTCTCCGTCGACCCCGTCCACGGCCGAGGCCGTAACGAGCAGGCCGAACGCCCCCAGCACCGTGAGCCCGAACAGCACGTGCAGCAGTACGAGCACCGCCTGCACGGCCCGCGGCATGGGTTGCCGGCCGTTCCCCGGAACGGGCGGGAACGTCCCCGCGCCCATCCCTCCGGAAGCGCCCGCAGGCGCAACTCCCGCTGTTCCCCCACCGGTTGCAGCCATACTCCGGAGGCTAGGGGCGCTCGCGGGAGCGGTCATGGGCCCGTGGACCCAAAAGTCCGCAAGCGTGTCCGACTGGGCCCGGGCCCATCGAGAGGCGGCGGACCGTGTGCGTAGGCTCCGCTGAATGCACGTAGTCGCGATCCTCGCTCTCGACTGCGTCTCCGCGTTCGACCTCGCCATCCCGTGCCAGGTGTTCGCCGTCGCCCAGCGGCCCGACGGCACGCCCGCCTACGAGGTGAGGGTCTGCACCGAGCGGACCGTCACCGCCACGGCCGGCCCGCAGGAGCCGTTCCGGATCTCGTCCCGCCACGGGCTGGAGGACGCACGCGGGGCGGACACGGTGATCGTCGCCGGTGTCGCGCCCGAACTGACCCCCTCCCCGCGCGCGGTGGAGCTCCTGCGCGACGTGGCGGCGGACGGCGCACGCGTGGCCTCCATCTGCTCGGGTGCGTTCGTGCTCGCGGCGGCCGGGCTCCTCGACGGGGGCAGGGCGACGACGCACTGGATGTTCGCGGACCGGCTGGCAGCGGAGTTCCCCCGGGTGGAGGTCGACCCCGGCGTCCTCTACGTCGACAACGGCCGGATGCTCACCTCGGCCGGAATCGCCGCGGGACTCGACCTCTGTCTGCACATGGTCCGGCGCGACCACGGTGCGGCGGCGGCCTCCCGGACCGCCCGGATGATCGTCATGGCGCCGCAGCGGACCGGCGGACAGGCACAGTTCATCGAGTACCCCGATCCCGTACCGGACTCGGACGACCTGGGGCCGACGCTGCGGTGGATGGAGGAGAACCTCGAACGGCCGCTCACCGTCGCGGACATCGCCTCCCGGGCGGCGATGAGCTCCCGCACGCTGATACGGCGGTTCCGCGCCCAGACCGGCACGACACCGCTGCAGTGGCTCCTCGGCCGGCGGCTGCAACGGGCACGGGAACTGCTGGAGACCACCGATCTGCCCATGACCCGGGTGGCCGGGGAGGCGGGGCTCGGCTCACCGGAGACGCTGCGGCACCACTTCTCCAGGCACGTCGGCACGTCGGCACGACGCCCACGGCCTACCGGGCGGCGTTCCACGACTGACACGCGGCGGGGCACGGCCACGGGCCCTCCGTCCGGGGCCCGGATCACCCGTGCGGCGTTCGGGCTCTACGGTGCGGTCCTCAGATCTCCTGGTGCGGCCAGTCGAGCAGGCGGGCCCCGATGACCGCCGTCTGCAGGGTGTAGCGGTGCACGGGATCCCCCGGATCGGCCCCGGTGAGCCGGTGGATGCGGTCGAGCCGGTACGTCAGCGCCCGCACGCTGAGACTCAGCCGGCGGGCCGCCTCGGCCGCCACACACCCCGAGTCGAAGTAGGCCGTGAGCGTGTCGAGCAGCGGCCGGGCCCCGCCGCGGGCGTGCCTGAGCGGTCCGAGGACGCTGAGCACGAGGTCGGCCATGGCCTGGCGGTCTCGTGTCAGCACCGGATACACCAGCAGGTCCGCGGCGTGCAGCACCGGATCGTCCAGGCCCATGCGGTCGGCCAGGTCCAGGGCGTTCAGCGCCTCCTCGTAGGAGTGGACGACCCCGCCGGCGCCCGAGTGGGCGCGTCCGAGGGCCACCCGGCCGCCGTCCGTCGCCCCGTACGCCTGTTTGGCGAAGTGGTGGAGCACGTCGGACTGGTCGGCAGGCGCGATGCAGACCAACCGGCCGTCCTTGGTGGTGAGGAGGATGCGGCGGTCCCCGAAGCGGGCGACGAGCGAGGACTCGATCCTGCGGAGGAGGGGATGCCCGTCGTCGTACGGCTCCGGGCCCCGGGCGACGGCCACCGCGTGCGCGTGGGACAGCAGGAGCCCGAAACGTACGGCCCGCTCGGCCAGCCGTCCGAGGTCGCTGCGCCCGTAGAGCAGATCGTCGACGAACTCCCTGCGCGCCGCCTCCTCCTGGCGCACCGCGAGACGCTGGGCCCGCTCGTGCCCCTCGGCGAAGGCGTCCACGGCCTGCTCGATGGCGGCCAGGAGGTGGTCGGCAGCCACCGCCGTGAGCCCGTACCGCACCGATCGGGCGGCGGCCAGGTGGGCCTGGACCATGGCGCGCAGTCCGATGCCCGCCTCCGCGGCCCGCTCCCCCTGGCCGCGCAGTGAGGCCAGTTCGTCGCGGGTGAGTCTCCGGCCGGTGGCGCAGGCGTCCGCCAGCGCCTCGGCGTACCCCTCCAGATACGACGTGGTCTCCTGCACCGTCATGCTCCCCCCGCTTCCCCGCTCCCCGCCTCCCCGGCCGGCCGGCCGGCCGATGACGGTGTCCCGATGCCGGAGACAGCGATGGCTCGTTCCCGGCACACGGCGTCCGGCTTGAGGACGTCCGGCATCAAGGATACGTAAAGATTGCCGGTGGTCGGCAATGCGAACGGGACCACAGGGCTGGAAGGATCGGACTGCACGGGGGAGGGCGAGGAGGACCGGAAGAGAGCCTGCCGGAACCGGGAAACGGGGGAGAGTCGAGACCGGCAAAGGAATCGGCTGCCGTCCCACCGCACGGCCGTCGGCCGGTTCAGCGGCGGTCGGGCCCGGTCCTCCTCGCCCGTGCCGATCTGTCAGGTCTCTCGCCCTCCGCTGCTGCGCGCCCCAGGCCGCCTGACGCGGGAAGTCCCACGGGTGGCTGTCGTGCACGACAGCCACCCGTGGGACTCCGAGTCGCGCCCGGAGGGGTCCTCCCCCGTGTCGGAAGTGGGCTCAGCTCTGTGCGGCCCCACTCTCACCACGCGGGAAGGAGACCTCCACCCGGCGGTTCTTCTTGCGGCCTTCCTCGCTGCTGTTGTCGGCGATCGGGTACTGCTCGCCGTAGCCCCGGATCTCGTAACTGATCCCCGAGCCCGTGAGCTGCTGGGAGAGCACCTTGTGGACCGCGTCCGCCCGCTGCTTGGACAGCACGTCGCCGTGCGCGGCCGAGCCGAGGTTGTCGGTGAAGCCGAAGACACGGACCTTCTTGGCACCCTGCTTGCGGACCTCCGCAGCGATCTCGGCGATACGGGCGTTGGCGGCACCGGACAGCTTGGCGCTGTCCTTGCCGAAGAGCACCTCCGCCTGGAGCGCGAACTTCAGGTTGGAGCTGGTCTCCTCGCGGCGCTCCTCGCCGCCCTCGGACTCGACGACGGAGACGATGTCGAGGACCCGGGCGGGCGCGAGGGTCGCGCCGTCGCGGAGCTTCAGCCCCCGGGAGTTCCCGTCGACCTCGGGCGGCGGCGAGGTCGACTCCGTGCCCGGAGGCGTGCCCGGGGCGGGCGTCTCATCGGCCCAGGCGCCGCCGGCGGCGGTGAACTGCATGCTGACGACGAGCACGGCCGCGGCGAGGGCTGATGCCGCGGCCCTGCGGGAGCGGGGCGTGACGGCGGCCATCAGGAGATCTCAATCGTGGCGGTGGGCATGGCCGGAACCTGGATGTCGACCTGGGAGGTCGAGTCCGGCGGCGACGGGAACTGTGCGAAGAAGGCAACCGACGCGCCCGCGTCGACGTTGAAGATCCCGGTGGTCGTCAGCGGGTAGCCTTCCGTGTCGCGCAGCACGTAGTAGCGCTTCTTCCCGACCTTGTCGACCAGCGTGATCCCTCCAAGCGACCGGCCCGTGCGACGTACCTGGTTCTCCTGACCGTTCCACTCGATCGGTGCGACCGCACGCTTGCCGCTGGTGTTCTTGATGGTTCCCGTGACGGTCAGAAAGCCGCCGTCCTCGCGGGTGGCGGTGTTGACGACGATTTGAAAGCCGTTGGTGCCGTTGATCGTGGCCAGCGTCTTGCTGGTATCCGGCACGGTGTTGCCACCGTCGTCCTGGGGCTTGCTGTTCCCCGTGGCGGCAGGCGCGGAGCTGCTCCCCTTGTCCTTCGCCGACCCCCCGTCGTCCCCGCCGCAGGCGGTGAGCGAAAGAGTCAGCGCTGTCGCCAGGAGAGCGGCGCTCGCCACCCTGCGCGTGGTCACTCCGTGCCGGATACTCATGCGTGTCATTCCTTCTGCGTTCGTTCGCGGTCAGTTCTCGGTCAGCCGGATGTCGAAGAGGTCCGGCCCGTCCGGCGGAGGGCCTTCGCCCACCAGCCAGGGGACCGTCCCCTTGCACGTCAGCGTCCCCAGCGGCTTGGGGACCGGCTTGTAGAGACATCGGGATTCCAGTTCGGCCGTGGCCTCCGCCGTGGCCTTCTTCGTCTCGGTCCCCGGCAGGACGGTGTCCCCCACCGGTTTCTGCGATTCGACGTTGACGGTGAAGCCCCAACGGCCGTTGAAGGCGGGCCTGCAGCCGCCCGGAGGCTTCACGACGGCATCGTTCTGCTGGGCCATGGGATACGCCGCCTCACAGCCCCGGAAGCTTCCGATCTGACCCAGATTGAAGATCGCCGTCAGAAGCGCCGGGTTGGGGTTGGCCAGTAACTCCAGCTCGAACTGGTCCCGAGATTGCTTGGCCGCCGCGAGTGCGGCGGCGTCGGCGCCCGTCTGCGCACCATTGCGTGTGGCGCCGGCCTGACCGACCGCGAAGAACGCAAGCGCGAGAAAGAGCAGGCTCGCTACCACCACCACATAGGCGGGAGCGACCTGCCCTTTCTCGCGGGCGTCGAGCAGCATCAGCCGCCGATGATCTCGTTGACCTTGTTCGACAGGCCGGTGGCGATGGACTCCGCCACGCCCGAGCCCACCAGCGCCGCGATGATCAGCGCCACCAGCACGATCACACCCACGTACTCGACGGCACCCTGGCCCTTGTCGCCGCGGCGCTGGATCGCCTCGACGGTCGTCTTCGCCCAGCTGCCGACGTAGACGCGGGCGTTGGTCGCGGCCTTGAGAGTGATGTTCGACATGGTGTTCCCCTCCTGGTCCGGCCGGCCGCTTGCCGGCCGACTCGTACGAGTCATCGGTGCCGCTCGCGCTTCCGGCTTCCTCCTGGCCGGTCTCGCTGGCGACATGAGAAACGTACGGGGGGAGAACACCCCTCGGCATGGGCCTCAGGGCCCAACCGCGGGCCCATTCCACGGATTGGGCCCTCGGGGCGGCGGGGGTCCCCGTGGGCACGCCGGTCCGGTTGATTCGGGTCGTGTCAGCCATGGCTCGCCGGCCCCCTTCGGGCCAGTCCGTGCCAGATGGCGATGGCCTCGCCCCGGCTGCCGGCGTTGAGCTTGGCGAAGATGCGGTTGATGTGGTTCTTGACGGTCTTCTGGCTGATGAAGCAGGTGGCGGCGATCTGCTGATTCGTCATTCCCGACGCGATCAGGTCCATCACTTCCACCTCCCGTTGGCTCAGCTCGGTCAGCAGCCCCCCGGAGCCTGCCCCCGGGGCCGACCCCGAGGGGTCCGGTCCTCCAGAAGAATGTGCCACATTCGCTTGCGAAAGCGAAGAGGCTGCCGTCAATTGTTGCGGAGCGATCTGTCGGGCAACTGAGCCCACCTGCTGATTTGTTGATGATGTGTAGAAAGAAGGAGGTCCCGTGTCGTGTGCGGTTGCAGACGTCGCGGGATGCTGCGGCGGGCCGCCGAAGGCCGTACCGAGACCGTCCGGCAGGGGCGGTGGCGGCTGTTCCGGGAGTCCGGGGGTGCCGCGTACCGTCGCGAGCAGCGCGCTGGAGGCCGAGGAGGTGAAGGACGCCCGGCCTTCCTTGATGTCACGGACGGCGGCGACGAGCTGGTCCGCCGTGAACTCGCCGTGGACGAGATAGCCGCCCGCACCGCGACGCAGGGCCTCGTGGACGATCTCGCTCTCGCGGCTGTACGTCATCATCAGCACCGGAGCGAGGCGTACCAGGTGCGGCAGGGCGGAGATGCCGTCGACACCGGGCATGCGCACATCGAGCAGGACGACGTCCGGCCGGTGCTGGACGGCGGCGTCGTAGGCCTGGCGTCCGTCGGCGGCCTCGGCGACGACGTGGATGTCCTGGCGGCCCTGGAGGAGCACGGTCAGGCCCGCTCGTACGACCGGGTTGTCGTCGGCGACCACGACCCGGAGCGTGGGGGCGGGGGCGACGGGGGCGGGCAGGGCCGGGTACTCACCGGATGCCGCGTCCGCCGTTCCTCGGGGGGCGGGGAAGGCGGACGGTCCGGAGGAATGGTCGGAAGTGAGCGGTGTGGCATGCGAGGACGTGTGCTGTGACACGTGGGATTGCTGTGTCCACTGCTGTCCCGATGTACGGGAGATGTCGTCCGGCATGGTTGCGGCCTCCTCTCGGAGTCGGTCGGGGTGTCGGGGATGGGGGACGGTCAGGCCGTCGACCGGGCGTTCGAGTCGGGACGGTCGGTCGGCGGGTGGGGAACCCGGTCAGTTCAGGAGCGGGGTCGCCCGCTGCTGTCTCGGCAGCGCGCCCAGAGGTGCCGGGGCGATGGCCATCAGCGGCAGTTCGAGCCGTACCTCCGTTCCTCGTGCGTGGCGCCCGCGCCCGATGCGGATGCGAGCCCCGACGGACGCGGCGCGCTCGACCATGCCGACGAGCCCGAAGTGGCCCGCACGGCGGAGGGCGTCGAGCGTCGTGCCGGGCGGCAGGCCCTTGCCGTCGTCGTAGACACTGATGCGCAGCACGTCGCCGACGACGCCGGCCGAGACGTCGAGGCAGGTGGGCCGCCCGTGGCGGTGGGCGTTCTCCATGGCCTCGGAGGCGATGGTCAGCGCCTGGCGGGCGACGACCTGGGGCACGGCCGGTACCGGGGCCTGACCGAGCCGGCGGAAGCGGGCCCGAACGTCGTGCCGCCGGGCGAAGTCCTCGGTGCGGGCGGTCAGTTCGGACAGTACGTCGACGCCGCCGTCGAGGCCGGACTGGCGGCGGAGGTCGGACAGCAGCTCGCGGGACTCGGCGGCGGCGCGGCGGGCTGAGCGGGCGACGAGTTCCGCCTGGTGCTTGACGGTGAGCGGGTCCATGCGGTCCGCGGAACCGGCAAGGCCGTCCGCGGCCATGGCCAGCCCGTGGAGCGTCTTGGCCACCGAGTCGTGCATCTCCCGGGCGAGACGGGCGCGCTCGCCCTCCACCGCCTCGTTCACGGCGAGCCGGGCACGGGCCTCGGTGAGGGCCTGGGTGGCGGTGCCGAAGCCGAGCATGAGGTTGCGGAGGGTGCTGCCGACCGCGCCCGCGATGACGCACAGCCCCGGGAGCAGCAGATCGCCGAGTCCGGCGTTCGCGTCCGGGCTGACGGCGAACGCGCCGCCGATGATGAGCGACTGGAGCACGGCGAAGACGGCGGCCCCGCGCCAGCCGTAGACGAGCCCGGCGAGCAGCGGGGTGCAGAGCGTGACGTACGCGAGGATCGACTCGGGGGAGGCGGTGGCCAGGAGCAGCGCGCCGAAGAACGAGTCCACCGCGAGGAGTGCGGGGTGACGGAGCAGGAACGGCCCGAAGCGCTCCCAGTCCCGCAGGGGGATGTACGACACCATGAACGTGACGATCACGGCGGAGCCGACGAGCCAGGTGCCGAGGCCCGGCCGGGTGTTGTCCAGCGCGAACGGGGCGGCCAGCGCGATCGTCGCCAGCCGGAAGCCGAACACCTGCCGGCAGAGGGCCTGGAGGGCGTTGACCTGGATGGGCAGTGACGGCACGTGCCGGGACGCGGCCGCCGCGGTCTGCGCCTGCACTCCCCCGCCGACGCCGCCGCCGATGCCGCCCCGGATGTCGCCGGCGGCTGCGCCGCGCAGGCCGTCGCCGGTTCCGCCGCGGGGTCCTCCGGTGCTGCCGCCGCCTCGTAAGGCGGGAATCCTCAGGCCCATGTGGGTCACCTCCTGTTCCGGTCGCTCGCGCTGTCGTGGTGGCACTGCCGTTACGGTCCCGGGGTCCCGTGTCCCGAGGTCCTTCCGTGGCGCGCTGCCGGTCAGCCGCCGCTCAGGATGTCGGCGAAGTCGACGCCGGATCCGTAGTAGAAGCTCATGACGATGAGGATCATGGTCGCGGGGAGCATGACCATCGTGACCACGAGCGTCGTCTTGGGGACGGCCTTGGAGGCGGAGCGCCTGGCGTTCTGTGCGTCCGTCCGCCGCATGTCCGTGGCGATCTGGATGAGGGTGTCGACGATCGGGGCACCGAGTTCCTCCCCCTGCTGGAGTGCGGTGACGAACATCGACACCTGCTCGGAGGAGTTCCGCTTGCGCAGCTGTTCGAACGCGTCGCGGCGGCTCACGCCCATGTCCATCTGGCGCAGGGTGATCCGGAGCTCGTCGGCCCAGGGGCCCTTGTACTTCTCGGCGACCCGCTCCAGCGCCTGCCGGAAGCCGAGTCCCGCGGAGACGACGACGGCGAGGACGTCGAGGAAGTCGGGCAGGGTGCGCTCGATGTCGTTGCGGCGGCGGCGGATGGCGGCGCGCAGGACCACGTCGGTCCAGACGAGTCCGTACACCAGGGCGATCAGGCCGATGACCGCCTGTCCGCGCAGGACGAGCGAGAACGCGGCGGCCGCGCCGAGCATGCCGTAGACGGCGCGTCGGGCGGCGTAGCGGTCGACGGTCATACCGCCGGGGTTGCCCGCCATGTCGAGCCTGCGGCGCAGGGCGTCGACGCGCTTCGGCCCCATCATGGAGAGCACGGTCGGTGCGAAGCGCATGCCCATGCGGTCGATGCCGGACCCGACCGCGGTCGTGCGGGTCGATCCGACCTCAAGTGCCA
This sequence comes from Streptomyces sp. HUAS CB01, assembly GCF_030406905.1. NCBI lineage: Bacteria > Bacillati > Actinomycetota > Actinomycetes > Kitasatosporales > Streptomycetaceae > Streptomyces > Streptomyces chengbuensis. The sequence goes on along the minus strand of NZ_CP129137.1, from coordinate 4,976,538 downwards.
CCGCGAGGTCGCCGGGCAGTTTGGCGTCGGCCCGGTACATCCGGATGCCGTGGAAGGCCCCGTACACCGCGAGGCCGACGACGGCTGCCAGCAGAAGTCCCATGGCGTGTCCCCCTGTTCCCTTCGTCCGTTCCTCAGACCCGGATCCGGGACATACGGCGGATGAGGAAGAAGCCGACGGCGTACATGCCGAAGGCGATGACGACGGCGAACTGGCCGACGACCGAGGCGGTCATCTTGTCCAGGGCGCCCGGACGTATGGCGTTGATCATCAGCAGGAAGCTGAGGCCGAGGAGCGGAACGGCGAGCGCGGTCACCTTCACCTGCGAGAGCAGGGTCGTGACCTCGCGCCGGGTCTCCTTGCGCTCCTCCAGCGTCTCGGTCAGGTTGCGCAGCGAGCTGACGACCTGGCCGCCCGCCCGGTTGGAGAGGACGAGGGTCGTGACGAGGACGACCAGTTCGCGGGAGGGCAGACGCTCGGCGAGCTCGCCCAGCGCGTCGTCCAGGGTGTGGCCGACGGCGAGCTGGTCGGCGACGCGCATGAGCTCCTCCCCCGCCGGGTCGTCCAGCTCCTCGGCGGCCATGGCGAGCGCGGTGCGCATGGCGAGTCCGGCCTGGGTGGCGTTGGCGAGGACGCGGGTGAACTCGGGGAGCTGGTTGATGAACGCCTCGGTCCGCTTCGCCCGCTGCCAGTTGAGGAAGGCGTTGGCACCCCAGAGGCCGATGACGGCGGCGAGGATGCCGAAGAACGGCGCGAAGACGGCCCCGATCGTGAAGTAGACGGCGAGCAGCGCGCCGATCACGTACACGAAGTACTCGCCCGGGGTGAGGTCCAGGCCGGTCGTGGCGATCTTGCGTTCGATCCGTTTGCCGAGTCCCGTGCCGCGCAGCCGGCGGTCAACCCCCCGGAAGCGGCGTCGACGGCCCGCAGGAAGGGCGATCTGGCCGGTCTGGGACATACGGTCGACGAGCGCCTGCCGCTGGGCCTTGCCCGAGGAGTAGATGTGCACGCCGATGACACCGAGGACGCAAGCGAGCAGGGTGACGCCGATCGTCAGGAGCGGGAGATTGGCCACGGGCTGAACCTTCTGTCGCGGTCGGGGACGGTGCCGGTGCGGGAGCGGCCGGGCGGGCGCGGAGGACCCGTGCTCATGCCACCGCCCCGCGCAGCATGAGCTGGTCCTCCGAGTCGGCGACGCCGAACGCAGGCGGGATCGGCTCGTTCTTCATGTACAGCCGCTCGGCGACCCGTCGCGGCAGCGGCAGGTACTCGAAGGAGCCGTGGATCAGACCGTCGGCGGACATCGGCCGGGCGTTGAACCGGCAGACCGTGACGATGCGGTACTCCTCCCTGCCGTGGGAGTCCACGATCGCGATCTCGGTGATCCTGCGGGAGCCGTCGGCGTGCCGGGTGAGCTGGACGATCACATCGACGGCGCTGTTGATCTGGTCCTTGATCGCCACGAAGGGGATCTCGACCTCGGACATGGAACCGAGGGTCTGCAGGCGCATCAGCGCGTCCTCGGCGCTGTTGGCGTGGACGGTGGCGAGGGAGCCGTCGTGACCCGTCGACATTGCCTGGAGCATGTCAAGCGTTTCGCCGCCGCGGACCTCACCGACGATGATGCGGTCGGGGCGCATGCGCAGCGAGTTGCGGACCAGGTCGCGGATGGTGATCCGCCCCTTGCCCTCGACGTTGGCGGGCCGGCTCTCCAGCGTGATCACATGGTTCTGCTGGAGCTGGAGCTCCGCCGAGTCCTCGATGGTGACGATCCGCTCCCCGTCGGGGATGAGGCCCGACAGCGCGTTGAGCAGCGTGGTCTTGCCCGTGCCGGTGGCCCCGGAGACGATCACGTTGAACTTCGCCCGGACCAGGCCCGAGAGCAGCATCGTCATCTGCTCGTCCAGGGAGCCGAGTTCGATCATCTCGCGCAGTGTGAACGCGCGGGGGAAGCGCCGGATGGTGAGGATCGGGCCGCTGAGCGACAGCGGCGGGATGATCACGTTGACGCGCTCGCCGCTGGGAAGCCGGGCGTCCACCATCGGATTGGCCTCGTCCACACGGCGGTTGACGGTCGAGACGATGCGCTCGATGGTCTGCATGAGCTGCTCGTTCGAGCTGAACCGCATGGGCAGCAGTTCCAGCCGGCCACGGCGCTCGACGAACACCTGCTCGGGCCCGTTCACCATGATCTCGCTGATGGAGGCGTCCTCCAGCAGCGGCTCCAGGATGCCGAGGCCCAGGGCCTCGTCCACGACCCGGCGGATGAGCTGCGAGCGCTCGACCGAGGAGAGCACCGGTCCCTCGCGGCTGATGATGTGGCCCAGCACCCGCTCCAGCCGCGCCCGCCGCTCGGCGGCCTGCAGCGTGGACATCTCGGCGAGGTCGATCTCCTCCAGGAGCTTGGCGCGGTAGATCCCGACGAGCTGGCTGTCCGAGCCCTGGCCGGGGCTCGGCTCGGGATTGTTGATGCGCGCCCGGAGGCTCATGTGCTCGACTCCTTCGAAGGGGTTGACCGGACCGGCGGGGCCCGGGTGCCGGTGGCGGCCGGTCAGCGGTCGGTGACGGGCATGGTCGCGGAGCGGGTGGCCCGGCCGAAGTCGAAGACCGGGATGAGGGAGGGGATGTCGACGTGCGCGGTGGCGGTCACCTCGTCACCGGCCGGGTCGACGTCGATGTCCGTGCCGTCGGCCAGCCAGTCGCTCATCGCCGCCTTCCCGCCCCGCTCTCCGCTCCCGTTGTCGATCGACACGGTCCGTGCCGCCGCCCGTGCCGCCGTCCCCGCCTGCTGCACCGCGTACACGGCGATGCCGAGCTGGATCGCGGCGAGGGCGATCAGCAGCAGGATGGGGATCCAGCCGAGGTACTCGATCGCGGTCTGGCCCCGGTCGCCGCGGCCGCGTGCACCGTGCCGCGAGGAGATGCGCTTCCGCATGGTTCAGCCCTCCCACACGGCGGAGGCCCGCCCGGGTGCGGTGAACGAGAAGTCGATGAAGCCCGGGTAGAGGACCGGGACGACGACGTCGACCTCCACGTCGTAGAGGTCCCCACCGCCCGGCGGACAGCTGATCTCGGCCTCCCAGGAGTCCGGGAGGTTCTTCCGCGCCGCCTGCTCGCAGACCTGCCCGGCCGCGCCCCAGCCCGCCGCGGCGCCCGCCCGGGCTCCCTCGTCCGCGGAGTTCCCCGCGAGCGAGAACGCGTAGCCGACGAGCGCCGCCTGCCAGAGCAGGACCAGCGTCGCCAGGATGATCGGCACCATTCCGGTGAACTCCACCGCGGTCTGCCCGCGGTCGTTCCCGAGGATGGTCCGGCTGCTGCCGGTGCTCACCCGGACGGTGCGCCTCCGGCCGACGGCCCGTGGACCCGTGCGCCCCGCGGCCGCCCGGGGAACGCTTCGGCGCGGGTCGGCGGGACTCCCGCCGGTGACCCTCCAGTCGGTACCTGCCGCGATGTGCATCGCTTCGACTCGCCCCCTCGGTCTCCGGTCCTCAGGACCTTCTCCGGATGCCCAGGGCACCCCGGTCGCTCCTCAACTTGCCCTGTTTCTGCGGTACCTCGTTCGACTTCACCAGTCCCAGCTCCCCCGCCAGCCCCCACAGCGCCTGCTTGACCGTGGACTTGGCCTCGAGGTCCTGCATCCGGCCCGCGTCCACGAGGGCCTGCAGTTCCTTGAAGTTGGCGGGGATCACGACCCGGGCGACCCGGGTCGAGGTGATCCGCTCGACGAGCGGGGGCTGTATCTCCGTGTTGCGCATGTACCGGTTGACGACGGTGACCGTCTCCTCCGCCTTGCGGATCTGGAGCCGGTCCCAGAGCCTGACCATGCGCTTGGCCGCGCGGACGGCGACGACGTCCGGTGTGGTCACGAGCAGCGTCGTGTCGGCCATCTCGATCGCCGCCGCGTTGGCGCCGTTCATGTAGCTGCCACAGTCGACGACCACGACCTCGTAGCGGTTCCTCAGGGCGCTGACGATCTGGCGCACCGAGCGGTCGGTGACCTCCTCGCCCCGTTCGCCCTCGCCGGGGGCGAGAAGCAGCCCGATCCCGGTCTCGTGGGCGTAGACCGCGTCCTGCAGGACGCGCGGCGAGATGTCCTGGATGCCGGCCAGGTCGACGATCGAGCGCCGGAACTGGACGTCCAGGTAGGAGGCGACGTCGCCCGACTGCAGATCGAGGTCGGCGAGCGCGACGGTCATCCCGCCGGCCCTGGCGGCGAGGGCGAGCTGGACGGCGGTGAGCGTGGTGCCGACGCCGCCCTTGGCGCCGCTGACCGTGACGACCGTGCCCCCGGGGCCGGTGAACACATCGCCGCCGGAGCCCAGATGGCGCCGTACGCCGACCGACCACGCGGCCGCGGCCTGCACGCGCTGGGCCAGCTCCTCGTAGGAGAGGGGCATGCCGACCAGGCCGCGGGCGCCGGAGTCCATCGCGGCCGAGTACAGGCCGGGACTCGCGTCGGCGGTGACCAGAACGACCCCGACCGCGGGGAAGCGGAGGGCCACCTCCCGGATCAGTTCGAGTGCCGGCACCGGACCGATCCGCTCGTGGACCAGGACGACCTCAGGGAGCTCGTCCACGGACTCCGCGGCGAGCCGTGCCAGGGTGTCGATCAGCGATGTCGAGTCACCGACCGGCCCCGCCGGCTCCGCTTCCGGGAGCTGGCTGAGCAGGGTGGTGATGGATCGGGCGGCGTCGGCTTCACCGACGACCGGGAGGATTCTGGTCGTCATCCGTCTCTCACTTGTCCCCTTCGAGGGTGTAGGTACCCTCCCCCGGGCGCAGCTGGGTCGAACCGCCGTCGGCGAGGAGTGCGAGCCGCACGTTCACCGCGAACGACTCGGCGTACGCGACGCGCTGGGCGTCCTTGGTGGTCAGCGCGAAGGTGATCGGGACGGCCTCGCGCAGGGTGCCCCGCCTGTCGTCCTCCTTGGGCTCGAGCGCGGTGAGCCTGCCGACGTCGATCACCCGGGCGTTGGGGACGATGACGCGGGACTGCGCCTTCGCCCCGCCCTGGTCGTCGGCGGCGAAAGTGGCGTAGATGTTGACGGAGTCGCCGGCTCTGATCTTGCCCGCCACCCCCGTGGCGGCGTCGATCATGATGGCTATCTCCTGTTCGTCGCGGTCGAGTGCCGGGCGCTTGACGAACATGTCGTCCTGGAGCAGCGAGCCCTTCTTGAGCTGGGTGACGGCCACCTTTCCGTCGACGACCGAGACGTCGGTCACCGCGTTCTCGGAGAGCCAGCGCCTGGGCATGGTGATCTTCTCGAACTGGCTCGGCTGCAGCGCCTGGTACGGGGCGACGTCGGACTTGACCCGGTACGCGGCGACCTCGGGCCCGACCTTGGAATTCACGTCGCCGATCACCGAGAGCACACCGGCGAACGCGGCGAAGGCGCACAGGACCGAGAGGAGCAGCAGGACGATGCCGCGGCGTTGGCGTGAATTCATGAGCGGGGCAACCTCGATGGAAGACGTGGGCAGATGGGCGGACTGGTACGTGCGGTGGGGCGCGCATACGGCCGGGCCGCCATCGGTCCGCGCCCACCGCGTCGGCGGCGCATTACGACCCGTGGTGCATCGGTGTTCCTTCGCCTAGGACACCTGTGGAGGGCGTTCGGTTCTCGGCCGGGGCGAGCGGTGCCGAACAGAAACCGCAGCGGTCACCGATGAGTTCGATGCCGCACCAGGTGCACGCCTCTCGTCGTACCGAGGAAACCAGCTGATAGATCACGGAGATGTCGGGGAGAAAGGCGGCGAATTCGATCATCCGTGGGGTGCCCCACCATCGCGGGGATTCGGCCGGCAGCGAGGTCTCCTGGATTCCCTGGACCTGCCATGCGGGCGCGAGGGTCGTGTTCACCCATTCCGACTGCAGCTGCCCTTTCGCCACCAGCAGCCGCGTGGCGAACTCGGGTCCGGTCAGCTCGCCGTGACCGATCCTGACCAGCTGGGGGCTGGGGGCGGCCACGACGCCGAACTGCGATCCGGGGACCCAGGACTTGGCGTGGGACTTGAGGCTGACGGGGACGCGGTCGAGCTTGGTGACCGAGTTGAGCAGGGCGCCCGCGTGGATGTAGTGGGAGAGCAGCCGCGCGGCGGAGGCGACCACCCCGGCGCTGAAGTCGCAGACGGAGAGCTGACGCAGCTGCCGGACCAGCACGGACACCCCGAGCGGCGGCAGATCGAGCTTCAGCAGCGCGATCCGGTCGCTCTCCAGGACCGAGCGGACCGTGTGCAGTCTGCGTTCGTGCGCGGCGGGGATGGAGGCGGGGTAGAGGGCGATCACATAGCCGTTCTGCTCCACCAGGACCTGCATGTCGGCGAGCGCCGCGTCCAGCGGCTGGGTGTCGGGCGCGTGCAGCAGCGCCGCGGTGGGCGTATGGCTGTCCGTCGGCGGCAGCACCAGGTCGGCGCTGGTCACAGCAATCGCGGTCGGCACGCTGATTCCCCGTTCGGCTCCGGCCGCCGCAGCGACGGCGACCGCAGTTCCCCTGCTCTTCGTGCTCCTCCTGCATCAGCACTTTATCCACGTCCGACAGGTTCAGAGAACAGCTTTCGGCACCCGGCAGCCCAACCCTCACGCAATGCTCACCGGTCAAAGCGGACGAAGCCGCCAGAGGTTAACTCCTGTATCAGGGAGGGGATTTCAGGAATCGTTCCTCCGCTTTTCGCGTCGCCTGCACCGCGCGTCGCACGGCACCCGCCCGCGCATCGCCCGCGGCCCGCAGCCCGATTGCGTCCGCTGGGCCCAACCGGCCTTCTGGGCCCGGAATGGGGTCCCAGGGCCCACGCCCCGGGCGCCCGGCATCCGTACCGTCCGGTTCCGGTCGGAGAGCAGCGGTCCGGGGGCCCGAGACGGAAAGCCGGGGTCCGAGGGCCGGAGGCAGCGGGTCAGCGGTTCAGGGGTCAGAGGCAGAGGGGGACGGGCATGGGACGGGACGGGCACATACCTCCGCGGCGCCGACGCGGCCGGCGCCCGCGCGACCGGGGCGCCGCCGCCTCGGAGTACGTGGGGGTGATCGTCGTCTCCGCCGCCGTCGTCGGGGCCCTCGTCGGCACCGGCGTGGACGGGACCATCGCCGACAAGCTGCGCTGCCTGGTCACCTTCGGCGGCTCCTGCGGTGCACCGGGAGGGGACGAGGCGGCCCCCAGGACCGACGCCGACTACGAGCCCGCGCTCTGCCAGATCTCCTCGGTCAGCGACAAGGCCGGGGCCAAGGGCAAGCTGCTGTTCATCGAGTGGGGCGAGGAGTACGGCTTCCAGCAGCAGACGTTCCGGTCGAAGACCGACGTCAACAAGGACGGCACGGTCGACGAGAACGACCAGCAGGTGCTGATGACCTTCACGGACGCCGCGTCGATCGCCGCCAAGAAGGACTGGAAGCCGGGCGCCAAGGTCGGGCGGTTCGGCTCCGACAAGGTGGAGCTGGGTGCGGGGATCAAGGTCACCAACGGGGACACCTGGGTGTTCGACAGCGAGGCGGACGCGAAGGCGTTCCGCGACGACCTCGAGAGCCTCAAGACGTACGAGCTCGCCAACCGGCACTCCAACGCCCGGGGCGGCGGTCTGGGCAACAGCATCCTCTACCTCTTCGGCAAGGGCCCCATGGCCGAGGAGGAGAAGCTGCGCGACCGCATCGAGGAGCAACTGGGCGACCGGCACATCAGCCACGGCAAGGTCGGCATCGAGGCGAGCGCCGCGGGCGGCCTGAAGCTGTCGGCCGGCGACGAGCGGAAGCTGAGCGCCGCGCTCGGCGGGAACTTCAAGTTCTCCCCCGAGGCGACCTGGACCGACAACGACTTCAAGGGCACCAAGTCCTACACCTACAGCGCGTCGATCGAGTACGGCACGAAGGTCGGGTACGAGGCCGGGCCCCTCGGCGGCGAGGCCTCCGCGTCCACCACGCGGACGGGAACCATCACCGTCACCTACGACAAGAGGACCGGCGAGCTGCTGCGGATCGACATGACGCGCACGGTCGAGAAGGGCGCCACGAAGGACGGGGTGAAGGTCGGCGGCGACAACGGCAAGGACGGCGACGACAAGCGCGGCGGAAGCGGTTCGGTCAAGGGCACCGACCAGCAGACGGGCATCGAGGTCGTCACCGACTCGATCGTCATCCCGCCCGGCGCCGAGGGGGCCGAGCAGCGCGCGGTCGCCCAGCAGTGGCTGGACGGGAACGGCCAGTACGCGGCGCCGTTCAGCTACATGTTCGAGGGCCACGCTCCGACGAAGCGGCCGGGCGCCGACGACCCGTTCGGGCAGCTGCTCTTCGACGAGGGCCTGTCGAGCCGCACGACGTACACGGGGCTGACCGACGCGGCGGAGTACGGCTTCGAGCTGAACCTGGGACTGAGCCTGGGCTTCTCGGTCTCGACCGAGAAGAAGGAGGAGATCCTCGATGACGCGGAGTTCCTGGGGGCACCGCAGGGAGGCAGTCGCAGCTATGTCCCGTACAGCTACTGTGCGAACTGATCCCGGCGACAGGAGCACCGAGGCCATGGGCACACACGGCATGAGCAGGCGGGGCGCGGGCACGACCGGGCGGGACGCGGAACCGCGCGACCCCGGTGGGCGGGCCCAGGGCGCACCGCCCGCGGCCGCACGCGTACGCGGCGGCGCACGGCGGACCGGACTGCGGCTGGTCACGGCGGCCGTCGCCGTGCTGGCCGTGGCGGGGTGCGGATCGGACCAGGGGTCGGCGGTCACGCCGGAGGGCTGGGGGACGCTGGAGACCCCGTCCGTGACGGTCGCGCGTCCGCCCGCGTTCGAGGAGCAGGGCGCGGCGGAGCGCAGCGGGTACAACGCCGCCGCCGCGACCCTGACCGAGGACGGCCGGGCCGTCGGCACGATCACCGTGCAGCTCGGGTTCACCGAGGCGGACTCGGCGGAGGAGGCGGCGATCGGCGCCGAGGCGGGGATCGCGCTCGGCTCGACGCTCAAGGGTCAGAAGGAGATCACCGTCGCGGGCCCGGAGGGCCGGCGGGAGGCGCGGCGCATCGACTTCGAGTTCACCCGGGGGCAGGACCGGGTCCGGGGCGTGATCGTGGCGGGACTGGACACGGCCAGGAAGGCGTACGCCGTGCGTGTCGACGCGGTGAAGGGACGGCTCGGCGACGACGATCTGAAGAAGATCGTCGATTCGGTCGCGGTCAGGTAGGTCAGGCAGGGCCGGGGTTCGGCGCACCGTGCGGTGGGCTGCTGACGGGAGGCGGAGGACGATGACGAGGTACGGCTTTCCCGGGGCGCCGGCCCGGGGGGACGAGGGACGCGGAGCGGCGCTGTTCGCGCTGGCGCGGGCCTGGGCGGCCGGGGTCGTCGTCCTGCTCTTCACGGAGTACGTGCAGGCGACGGTGGTGTACGAGCACGTGGCGACCGCGGCGCGGATGGAGACGTTCGGCGGCCGGCTGTTGCTGATCCACCTGCCGAACGCGCTCTGCATCGCGCTCGCCGTCTGGGCGGCGGCCCGGATCCATCGCCCTCCTTTCCGGGAGTCGGCGCCGTGGCATCTGACGGCGGCCCTCACCGTGCCGGTCGCGGCCCAGCTGCTGAACATGGGTCTGCAGTGGGAGCGGCTGTCCGTCGAGGGACTGCTGATGTCGAACGCCGTCCTGGTGGTGGGGTGTGTCGCGGGTTGTGCGGCGGACCGGCTGCAGGAGGACGCCTGAGGGGCGCACGGCGGCAGGAGGGCGAGGGCCCGGTCCATGGGGACCGGGCCCTTTCGTATACGGGCTTCCGCCAGAGGTCTTGACAACCCGATTGGTCTGGACCAGCTTTGGCCCAGCGGTGGCCACCGTTCCGTACCTCCTCCCCAACTCCCCCACGGAGGCAGCAAAGTGGACCGCACGACACGCAGACGCAGATGGCTCGGCGGAGTGCTGGCGCTGGCCGTCGGCGCCGGGCTCGGGCTGACCGGCGGCGCCGGCACCGCGGTGGCCGCCGACGTCAACAACGCGAAGAACGCCGGGTTCGAGTCGGGACTCGCCGGCTGGACGTGCTCCGGCGGGAGCGGAGCGGTCGTGTCGTCGCCGGTCCACGGCGGGGCCTCGGCGCTCAGGGGCACGCCCTCCGGCCAGGACAACGCGAAGTGTTCGCAGACCGTGGCCGTCAAGCCCAACTCGACGTACCGGCTCAGCGCCTGGGTGCAGGGCTCGTACGTGTACCTCGGCGCGAGCGGGACGGGGACGGCCGATGTGTCGGTCTGGACGCCCGGCGGCTCCGGCTGGTCCCAGCTGAGCACCACGTTCACGACGGGCTCGGGCACGACGTCGGTGACGGTCTACACCCACGGCTGGTACGGACAGCCGGCCTACGTCGCCGACGACGTCTCGGTGTTCGGACCCGACGGGGGCGGCGGCGGTGACCCCGACCCGGCGGTGCCCCCCACTCCGGGCGGGCTGACCGCCGGTGCGGTGACCTCGTCGTCCGTGGCGCTGAGCTGGTCCGGCTCCTCCGGCGCGACCGGGTACCACGTGTACCGGAACGGCACCAGGATCCAGTCGGTCACCGGGACCTCGACGACCGTGACCGGACTGACCGCCTCGACGTCCTACCAGTTCCAGGTGTCCGCCGTGAACGCCGCCGGAGAGTCGGCGAAGTCGGCGGCGGTGACGGCGACCACGTCGAACGGCGGCAACCCGGGCAACCCCTCGGTGCCCAGGCACGCGCTGACCGGCTACTGGCAGAACTTCGACAACGGCGCGACCGTGCAGAAACTGCGGGACGTGTCCTCGCAGTACGACATCATCGCGGTCTCGTTCGCCGACTCGACGGCGACCGCCGGCGAGATCGTGTTCAATCTGGACCCGGCCGTCGGCTACGGATCCGTCGACGAGTTCAAGAGCGACATCGCCGCCAAGAAGAGCGCCGGGAAGTCGGTCATCCTCTCCGTCGGCGGTGAACGCGGGAACGTCACGATCAACAGCGACGCGTCCGCGACGGCCTTCGCCGACAGCGCGTACGCGCTGATGCAGAGCTACGGCTTCAGCGGGATCGACATCGACCTCGAGCACGGAATCAACTCGACCTATCTGACGAAGGCCCTGCGCCGGCTGTCGCAGAAGGCCGGGTCGTCGCTGGTCCTGACGATGGCGCCGCAGACCATCGACATGCAGAACACCGGTACCGAGTACTTCAGGACCGCGCTCGCCGTGAAGGACATCCTCACGGTCGTCAACATGCAGTACTACAACAGCGGTTCGATGCTGGGCTGCGACCAGAAGGTGTACTCCCAGGGCTCGGTGGACTTCCTCACGGCACTCGCCTGCATCCAGCTCGAGGGAGGGCTCGACCCGTCGCAGGTGGGGATCGGGGTGCCGGCCTCCACCCGGGGCGCCGGGAGCGGCTACGTCGACCCGCAGATCGTGAAGAACGCGCTCGACTGCCTGACCCGCGGCACCAACTGCGGCTCGTTCAAGCCGTCCCGGACGTACCCGACCCTGCGCGGTGCGATGACCTGGTCGACGAACTGGGACGCGACGGCCGGCAGCGCCTGGTCCAACGCGGTCGGACCGCACGTGCACAACCTGCCCTGACCCGGCGGGCCGGCCGCACGGCCGGCCCGCACCCCGCCCCCTCGACCGCCCTTCCCAGTCCTCCCCGGACAGGCAGCGTCACCGCCCCCACCGGTGGCGCTGCCGCCGTTCGGCCGGTCAGTACACCGGGGGCCGCGCGGAGAGGTAGAAGTGCACCACCGGCGCCACTTCCTCCAGCCACTCCTGGAGCATGGCCTTGCGACGGGCGGTGATCCGGCACTCGTAGAGCAGACCGCAGGCATGGGCCACGGCCACCATGAGGACGGTGCCGTGGGGGGCGGGTGCGTAGTGCACGGTCCGGATCTGCGCCCAGGGGAACTCCATGGTGTGGCCGTGGATCTCCAGGGCCACACCCGAGGCGTCGACGACGACGGAGTTGGTGCGGTCGTGCGCGATGAACTCCGGGTCCTCGGCGTTCGCCGGGCCGCCGTAGGGCTGCGGCGGCGCCGGCTGCCCGTACGGGTACGGCTGCGGCTGCCCGTACGCGCCCGGGTACGGCGGGGGCACTCCGTACCCTCCCGGCTGCGCCGGGGGCGGTCCGTAGCCGCCCGGCTGGGGCGGCCCGTAGGGCGCCTGTGGGGGCACCGGTACGGGCGGGCCGAAGCCGGGCGGCGGTCCGGCGGCCGGAGGGTTCTGGTCGGGGAATCCGCCGTGCGTCATGCCCTTCAGTATGGCGCCACCCTCACCAGGGGAGTTCACGCACCTGCTGGACGCACAGCACGACGAACAGCAGGCCCGCCACGCCGAGCATCGCGTTGCTCAGCAGCCCGTTGCGCCACTCCCGGGGGGTGCGCGAGGAGTTGAGCAGCCAGACCAGTGTCAGCGCCAGGAACGGCATGAAGAACGCCCCGATGACCCCGTACACGATGACGAGGCCGAACGGCTGGTCGAGGAAGAGCAGCGTGATGGGCGGGAAGGTCAGCCACAGCAGGTAGGCACGGAAGGCCTGCGACTTGTCGCGCGGCGTCCCGGCCGGCGCGAGTGACGGCCGGTAGTGGGCGACGAAGTCCGCGAACAGCAGGCTGACGCCGTGCCAGACACCGATCAGCGAGGTGAACGACGTGGCGAAGAAGCCGATGAGGAAGAGCTTGGCCGTGGCGGCGCCGTAGCGGTCCTCCAGGATGGCGCCGAGGTCCAGCAGGCCCTTGTCGCCCTTGGTGATCGCGATGCCCGAGGAGTGCAGCAGCTCGGCGCCGACGAAGAGCATCGCGACCACGAAGATCCCGGTGGTGAGGTAGGCGACGCGGTTGTCGAGCCGCATGACCTTCATCCAGCCCGCGTCCTTCCAGCCCTTGGCATTGACCCAGTAGCCGTACGCGGCGAGCGTGATGGTGCCGCCGACGCCGCCGATCAGACCGAGCGTGTAGACGAGGGAGCCGTCCGGGAGGACCGGAACGAGCCCGGCGAACGCGTCGCCGAGGTTCGGTGCGACGCGGACCGCCAGATAGACCGTGACCACGAACATGACGCCCACCAGGACCGTCATGACCTTCTCGAAGACGGCGTACCGGTTGAACCAGACGAAGACGAGTCCGACGAGCCCGCAGAGGATTCCCCACCACTTGAGGTCCATCACGTCGGGGAAGAGCGCCCCGAGCGGCAGCGCGCTGGACGACATCGCGGCCGCCCCGTAGACGAAGCCCCAGACGATGACGTAGCCGATGAAGTAGACCGTGGTCCAGCGCCCGAGGCTGCGCCAGCCGTCGAAGAGGGTGCGGCCGGTGGCGAGGTGCCAGCGCCCCGCCGCCTCCGCCAGTGAGATCTTCACCAGGCAGCCGACGACCGCCGCCCACAGGAGCGTGTAGCCGAACTTGCTGCCCGCGATCAGGGTCGCGACGAGGTCGCCCGCGCCGACACCGGTCGCGGCGACGACGATGCCGGGGCCGATGTGCCGCCAACTGGCCTTGCGCATCACCGGGGCCGTCGTCCGACCTGGTCGCTCTTCCGTCGTGTCCGCCATGCGTGTGGTCCTGCCTTCCCGTTCGTGCCGCACGTCCCGTACTTCGGCCAACCGCTGACCGGCATGTGCTATTGACCGGGGCATGCCATACCCCGACCATGTGCCCGACACACCAGAACCACCGTCGGCACATCCGCACGTCGCATCCAGCCACCCCCACACTCCCCACCCAGGAGACAGCATGCGACTTCGCACAGGCGGCCTCGGCACACCGAGCCGCACCGGCAAACGCCGCGGCCGGAGGTCCGCCACCCGGTCCGCCACCCTCGCAAGCCTGCTGGCGCTCGCCGTGGCGGTGCCGTTCACGGCGACCGCATCCCCGGCGCCTGAACCCGCGGCCGCCGCGACCGCGGCTGCCGAGGAGCAGACCCGCCAGTACGAGATCCACGGCCCGTCCACCGTCGCCGAGCGCACGGCCATCGCGGCCACCGGCGTCTCGATCGACGAGGTCCACGACCACACGGTCGTCGTCAGCGCCGACACCGCCCAGGCCAAGCGGCTCCGCGCCCTCGGCCACGACCTCGAGGCACTGCCCGCGCCGCCTTCCCGCAAGACGGCGGGCGCCGCGGTCCAGCCGTTCGACTTCCCCTCCGCGGACTCCCGGTACCACAACTACGCCGAGATGAAAGCGGAGATCGACCAGCGCATCGCGGCCCACCCGGACATCATGAGCAAGCGGGTGATCGGCAAGTCCTACCAGGGCCGGGACATCATCGCCGTCAAGATCAGCGACAACGTCGGCACCGACGAGAACGAGCCCGAGGTCCTCTTCACCCACCACCAGCACGCCCGTGAGCGCCTCACGGTGGAGATGGCGCTCTATCTGCTGCGCGAACTCGGCGACGACTACGGCACCGACTCCCGGGTCACCAACGCCGTCAACGGCCGCGAGATCTGGATCGTGCCGGACCTCAACCCCGACGGCGGCGAGTACGACATCGCCAGCGGGTCATACCGCAGCTGGCGCAAGAACCGCCAGCCCAACTCCGGTTCGTCGGCCGTCGGTACGGACATGAACCGCAACTGGGACTTCAAGTTCGGCTGCTGCGGCGGCTCCTCCGGCTCCCCCGGCTCGGAGACCTACCGCGGCCGGGCCGCCGAGTCCGCGCCCGAGGTGAAGGTCGTCGCCGACTTCGTGCGCTCCCGTGTCGTCGGCGGCAAACAGCAGATCAGGGCCGGCATCGACTTCCACACCTACAGCGAGCTGGTGCTGTGGCCGTACGGCTACACGACGGCCGACACCGCCCCGGGCATGACCCGGGACGACCGCGACGCCTTCGCCGCCGTGGGCGGGAAGATGGCCGCGAGCAACGGCTACACCCCCGAGCAGTCCAGTGACCTCTACATCACCGACGGGTCGATCGACGACTGGCTGTGGGGCAACCAGAAGATCTTCGGCTACACCTTCGAGATGTACCCGAGGGGCTTCGGCGGCGGCGGCTTCTACCCGCCCGACGAGGTGATCGAGCGGGAGACCAGCCGGAACCGCGACGCGGTACTGCAGTTGCTGGAGAACGCGGACTGCATGTACCGGTCGATCGGCAAGGAACAGCAGTACTGCTCCTGATCCCCGCGGTACCGCCCGTGCGGGCGGTACCGGCGCAGGCCCGGCGGGTTTCCGCCGGGCCTGCGCCCGTTCCCCTGTCCGGCCGTTCCCGAACGTCACCGGGCGCGTGGGTGGTTGAAAGTTCTCCCGCCGTGGGACAACCACGTCGGGTGGGTACGACGGGGGGAGGGCGGCATGGCCGTCGTCATGGCAATCGGCACCGCGGTGGCGGCGCTGCTGATCGGCGCCTCGCTGACCGTGCTGATCAGGATCCGGCGCGGGGCCGGGCGGGACCACACCGAGCAGCCGGGCGTGCCGCCGCCCGTCGATCCGCTCGCCGTCGCGCTCCTCGCGGGCGGGACGCTGCGGCTCACCCACACCGTGCTCTTCCGGCTGCACGCGGCGGGGCGGATCGTCTCCACGAAGCGGGGCCACACGGTGCAGCCCGCCGGTGAGGGCGGCCCGGAATGGACCGACACCGAGCGGGCGGTGCTGCGCCTGGGGCTCGGCTCCACCGTCACCACCGCGAAGGTCCACCAGGCGCTCACCGGGTCCCCCGCGGTGGAGCGGCTGACGTCACGGCTGGTCGCCGACCGGTTCCTGTGGGACGAGGACACCACCCGGCGCTGGCGAGGGCCGTCCCTGGGGCACGGTGCCCTCTGCGTCGCCGCCCTGCTGGCCGCGGTCGCCGCGGGGCCCGAACCCTACGTCCCGCTCGCCGTCGTGGCCGTGACGGGGTTCGCGGCGCGGTACGCGTTCGTCCGCCTCGGACGGCTCACCCCGGCGGGACGGTCGGCGCTGGCGTCGCTGCGCGCCGAGTACGAGAGCCGCCGCGGCTCCCACTGGGCGGCCCTCGACCGGCCCGGGCTGCACCTCGGCACGGAGGCGAACGGGCTCGGTGTCGCCCTGCTCGGTACGAAGGCCATCGCCGACGCCAAGGTCCGGCGCCGCATCTCTCCCGACGGCGGGGGCGGCTCCGGTGGCTGCGGGGGCGGTGGCTGCGGCGGTGGCTGCGGCGGGTGAGAACGCGGCGCGCGTGCCCGGCGTCCGGACGACGGGCGGGAGGACCCGTCCGCGCCGGAGGACCGTCCCGCGGGCGGGCCCGGTGGCACACGGCCACCGCCCCGGACCGGCGGTCACCGGTCCGGGGCGGTGGCCGTGGCGTAGGCGTGCTCGGCGTACGTGCCATGTCCGGGCTGTGCGGAGGCCCGGCGTACCCGCGTACGCCGCCTACACCGCCAGACTGAGCAGCGCCGCCGCCACGAAGCCCGCGACCGAGAGCACGGACTCCAGCACGGTCCACGACTTCAGCGTGTCCCGCTCCGAGATGCCGAAGTACTTGGCGACGATCCAGAACCCGCCGTCGTTGACGTGCGAGGCGAAGATCGAGCCCGCCGAGATCGCCATGATGACCAGGGCGAGGAAGGGCTGCGAGTGGCCACCGCCCTCCAGGAGCGGGAGGACGATGCCGGCGGTCGTCACGATCGCCACCGTCGCGGAGCCCTGGGCGACGCGCAGGACGAGCGAGATCAGATAGGCCAGCACGATGACCGGGAGCCCGACGTCGTTGAAGGTGTCGGAGAGCGCCTGCGCGACACCGCTGGCCTTGAGGACCGCCCCGAACACCCCGCCGGCGCCGACGACGAGCAGGATGTTGCCGACCGGCTTGAGGGACCGGGTGGACACGGACTCCAGGGACTTGCGGGTCCAGCCGCGCCGGATGCCCAGCAGGTAGTACGCCATGACCAGGGCGATCGTCAGGGCGACGAAGGGGTTGCCGAAGAACTCGACGACCGAGCGCAGGGTGGACTCCTCCAGGGCGATGGAGGAGAACGTGGCGGCGAGGATCAGGAGCAGCGGGGTGCCGATGATGGTGAGCACGGTCGCGAGCGCGACCGGGGCCTCCCGCGGCGTACGGCCGGCGGCCGCCTGTTCGGCGGCGACGGCGGCCTTGGCGTCCTCGGCCGCCTCGACCATGTCCTCCGGCACGGGGACGAAGATCCGCCTGCCGATCCACGCGGCGAAGACCCAGGCCGCGAGGACGGCGGGGAGGCCGACGACGATGCCCATGAGGATGACCCAGCCGAGCGAGACGTGGAGCAGTCCCGCCGCGGCGACCGGGCCGGGGTGCGGCGGCAGGAAGGCGTGGGTCATGGACAGACCCGCGAGCAGAGGCATCGCGTACAGCAGGATCGACCTGCCGGACCGCTTGGCGGCCGCGTAGACGATCGGTGCGAGGACGAAGATGCCGACGTCGAAGAAGACCGGGACGCCGAAGATCAGGCCGGTGAGGCCCATGGCGAGCGGGGCGCGCTTCTCGCCGAAGAGGCTCAGCAGACGACTGCTCAGCACCTCGGCGCCGCCGGACACTTCGAGGATCGCGCCCAGCATCGTGCCGAGGCCGATGATGATCGCCACATGCCCGAGGATGCCGCCCATGCCGGTCTCGATGACGGAGACGGCGGCCGACTTCTGGACGGTGCCGAAGAGTTCGGTGACGGACAGCCCGGCGGCGAGGCCGACGACCGTGGACACGGCGAGGAGCGCGACGAACGGCTGCAGCCGGGCCTTGATGATCAGGAAGAGGAGCAGGGCGATACCGAGGGCGGCGACGGTCAGCAGTCCGGCGGTCCCGGGTATCAGCAGGAGCAGTCCGCCCGTGTGGGGCGTGGGTGGTGGCGGGGCGTCGGCGGCGAGCAGCACGGGGATTCCTCCGGGGGCGGGGGTTTCGGGGCAGGGCGGATCACGGCACGGCGCTCCGGGGGTGGGCGCCGTGCCGTGCTGTGGGGGGGGTGCGTCAGGGGGACCGTCCGGGTGCGGGCGTTCCGGTCGGGGGCGTCCGGCGTACCGGTCGGTGGGCCTGTCCGGCGTACCGGTCGGTGGGCCCCGGCGTTCCGGCCGCGGGGCGACCGGGGACCTGGGGCGTGTGGCGAAAGCACCTCCGTCCGCCCGCGGGGCGGGGCCTGCGGCGTCCGGTGCGTGTGATCGCACGGCAAAGGATCATCCTCGTACCGGACGTACTCGGACGACTGCGAGACAACGCAGCGAGCGTGCGTGCCGGGCTTCGCGAGCCGGGAGGGACCTTCGCGACACGCCCTAGCCGAGGACCGCCAGGGCGTCGATCTCGATGAGGAGGCCCTCGGGCAGACCGACGTAGACCGTCGTACGGGCGGCGGGCGCCTCCTTGAGGCCCTGCTCCTCGAAGTAGGCGTTGTAGATCTCGTTCATCTCGGCGAAGTGGTCCGTGTCCGTGAGGTAGACGCGGATCATCATCACGTCGTCCCAGCTCGCGCCGCCCTCCCGCAGGACGGAGGCGACGTTCGCGAGGGTCTGCAGGGTCTGCTCGCGCAGGGCCGGTCCGGCGACGGTGGGTGCCTGGCCCTCGACGGCGGGGAGGAAGCCGACCTGCCCGGCGACCTGGAGGATGTTGCCCTTGCGGACGCCGTGGGAGAAAGCGGCGGGCGGGACGGTGTGGGTGGCGGGGGTGACGGCGGTCTTCTCGGTCATGCGGTGTCCTCGGGTGGGGTGTGGTGACGGGCAGGGGCGCTGCCGGAGTACTCCCGGCTGATGGCGTCGGCGGTACGGCGCACCAGCGGGAGCAGGCTGAGGAGTTCCTCGGCGGTGACGACGACGTTCGGCGCGGAGACCGACATGGCGGCGACGACGCGGCCGTCGGCGCCGCGGATCGGCGCCCCGACGCAGTTGATGGACTCCTCGTGGCCACCGAGGTCGGTGGCCCAGCCCTGTTCGCGCACGGCCGCCAGCTCCTCGAGGAAGGCGGCGGCATGGGGGATCGAACGGGGCGTGTACATGGGGAAGTCGAGGCGCTCGGCGAGGGCGCGGCGCTCGGCCTCGGGCAGATCGGCGAGGAGCAGCTTCGCCACGGCTGCGACGGTGATGGCGACGGGCTTGCCGATCCGCGAGTACATGCGGACCGGGTAGCGGCTCTCGACCTTGTCGATGTAGAGGACCTCGTTCTCCTCGTACACCGCGAGGTGGACCGTGTGACCGCACCGCTCGTTGAGGGCGACGAGGTGGGGGTGGGCGATCTCGCGGATGTCGAGGTTCTCCACGGCCTCCTGGGCGAGGGCGAAGAGGCGGGCCCCCAGGCGGTAGCGCTGGTCCTGCTGCCGGTAGACGAGCCCGTGCTCGTGCAGCGTGCGGAGGAGGCGCAGCGCGGTGGACTTGTGGACCCCGAGCCGCTCGGCCACCTGTCCGAGGTCGGCGGGTCCCTGTGCGAGCAGCGGCAGGATGCTGAGCGCGCGGTCGACGGTCTGGCTCATGGCGTGCGTACCTCCTCCGTGGCCTGCGCGGCTGCCGTCCAGCCGGGGCCGAGGTGAAGTGTCCCCCAGCGGTCGTCGTCGAGGGCGACGAGACGGTCCGCGTACGCGAGGGTGAGGGGCGCCGCGTACCGGGCCGCGGGGTCGTCGGCCGTGGGGTCGTGGGCTGTGGAGCCGGGGCCCGCAGGGTCGTCGGGACCGGACGGTCCGGCGGGGGGCGGGCTGCCCAGGTCACCGGGGACGGTGAGGGCGGCCGCGGCCATCAGATGGCCGTGCCGCAGCCGGTCGCCCACGGGGAGCCCGCGCAGCGTCGCCGACAGGAAGCCGGCGGCGAAGGCGTCCCCCGCACCGACGGGGGCGACGACGTCCACGTGCGGGGCGGGGACGTGGGTCTCGGTGTCGTGCGCCCGTGCCGGTGCCGGTCGCACGGCGCCGGCGGGCTGCGCCTGCCGGGCGTACGCCACGGCCCCCCGCGCGCCCTGCTTGACGACGAGGACGGCGGGTTCCGGCAGCGCCTCGCGGATCGAGGCGGGACCGTCCAGGCCCCAGGCGCGCTCCGCCTCGTCCTCGCCCACGAACACGAGGTCGGCGCCGCGGGCGAGTTCGAGGAGCACGGCGGGGTCGTCCCGGCCGAGGCCCGGACGGTGGTTGACGTCGAACGAGAGCAGCGGGCGGCCGGGGCGCCGGGCGGTCAGACCGCGCATCAGCGCGAGGCAGTCCGGGGACAGCGCCGCGGTGATGCCGGAGAGGTGGAGGATCCGCGCCCGGTCGAGGTCGTCGGTGGGGACGTTGGCCGGGGACATCGCCGAGGCTGCCGAGCCCGCGCGGTAGTACACGACCTCGTGGGCGTCCGTGGCCCGGTCGGTGGCGGTGCGGAAGTAGATGCCCGTGGGCCGGCCGGGGTCGCGGCGGACCGCGCCGGTGTCGACGCCGTACGCCGCCACGGCCGCGATCAGGTGGTCGCCGAAGCCGTCCGCGCCGACCCGGCTGACCCACTTCACCGAGTGGCCCGCCCCCGCCAGCGCACAGGCCACGTTGGACTCCGCGCCGCCGATGGCGCGGGAGAAGGAGGGGACGTCGGCGAGACGGCCGGGCCGCGAGGGCAGGAACGTGACCATGGACTCGCCGAGGCAGACGACGTCCACGACGCCGCCGTCCACTGCTGCGGTTCCGGTCACCCTGGCGCTCCTCTGGTGGTCGGGCTTGGTCTGATGGGTCCGTTGACCCGGCATCGGCTGGGATGTTAGACAGCGCTGAGCGTTATACGCAATGACCATTGCACATGATGCAACCGCACACGGAGGAGGCACACCATGCCCGCCGACAACACCGTCGAAGGCCTCGACCGGCTCGAGCGCGAGACCGTCGACCACCGCTTCAAGGCGCTCCCCCCGGACGCCGAGGGCCTGACCGTCGGCGAGCTGGCCGCCCAGCGGCGCAACCTCTTCACCGGCGGCTTCACCACTCCCGTACTCGCCCTCTCCGCGGAGTCCCTCGAGCACAACCTCGCCCTGTTGGAGACGTACGCCGAGCGCCACGGTCTCGCGTTCGCCCCGCACGGCAAGACCTCCATGTCCCCGCAGCTCTTCGCCCGCCAACTGGAGCGCGGGGCCTGGGGCATCACCGCCGCCGTCCCGCACCAGCTGCGTGTCTACCGCGCCCACGGGATCCGGCGCGTCTTCCTCGCCAACGAACTCGTCGACCCGGTGGCGCTGCGCTGGCTCGCCGGGGAGCTGGAGCGGGACCCCGACTTCCGGTTCATCTGCTACGTCGACTCCGTGCGCGGCGTGGAGCTGATGGCCGAGGCACTGCACGGTGCCGCCCGGCCGGTGGACGTCGTCGTGGAGCTCGGTGCCGGCGACGGCGCCCGTACCGGTGCCCGCAGCGAGGCGGACTGCACCGCCGTCGCCGACGCGGTCGCCTCGACCACGGCCCTGCGGCTGGTCGGTGTCGCGGGCTACGAGGGCGAGGTCCCGGACGCGACGCCCGAACGGGTGCGCGACTGGCTGCACCGGCTCGTCTCGCTCGCCGTCTCGTTCGACAAGGACGGCCGCTTCGCGGACACGGACGAGATCGTGGTCAGCGCCGGCGGCAGCGCCTGGTTCGACACGGTCGCCGAGGTGTTCGCCGAAGAACTGCCCTCGCTGTCCCGCCCGGTGCTGAAGCTGCTGCGCTCCGGCGCGTACGTCTCCCACGACGACGGCCACTACAGGCATCTGACGCCGTTCAACCGGATGCCCGAGGAGGGCGCGCTGGAGCCGGCGTTCCGCCTCTGGGCCCAGGTCGTGTCCCGGCCGACGGGGCAGCAGGCGTTCGCCAACGCGGGCAAGCGGGACGCCGCGTACGACCTCGACCTCCCCGAGGCGCAGGTCGTCCGGGACGCCCGCGACGGGTCGGTGCGCCCGGCCGCCGGGATCACGGTCACCGGCCTGTCGGACCAGCACGCGTGGCTGAGGACGGACGAGGACGCGGACCTGGAGGTCGGGGACTGGATCGGCATGGGCCTGTCCCACCCGTGCACGTCCTTCGACAAGTGGCAGCTGATCCCGGTGGCCGAGGCGGACGGCACCGTCACGGACTACATCCGCACCTTCTTCTGATCGACGGGCCCCGGCCCTCGGGGCCGGCGCCTCGCCCCGACCGATCGCCCCGACCGGTCCCCGGCCCGCACCCACGCCCCTCCCGCCGCCCCGGACCCGTACGGAGCCGCCCCGCCCGTCGAGAAAGGCACCCCATGGACCTGGTCATCCGTGACGTACGCGTCGTCGACGGCAGCGGCGGTGACTCCTACCGTGCCGACGTCGGCATCCGGGACGGCCGGATCGGCGCCATCGCCCGGGAGGGCGGGGGCGAGCGGCCCAGCGGGCGGCGCGTCCTGGACGCCCACGGTCTCGCCCTCTCCCCCGGCTTCATCGACATGCACGCCCACAGCGACCTCGCGCTGCTGCGCGACCCGGACCACAGCGCCAAGGCCGCCCAGGGCGTGACCCTCGAAGTGCTCGGCCAGGACGGGCTGTCGTACGCGCCCGTGGACGACCGGACTCTCGCCCAGGTCCGCACGGCCATCACGGGCTGGAACGGCGACGGTTCCGACGTCGACGTCGACTGGCGCACCGTCGGCGAGTACCTCGACCGCATCGACCGGCAGGGCACGGCCGTCAACGCCGCCTACCTCGTCCCGCAGGGAACCGTCCGGATGTACGCGGTCGGCTGGGACGACCGCCCCGCCACGGACGCCGAGCTCGCGCACATGAAACAGCTCGTCGCCGAGGGCCTGGAGCAGGGGGCCGTCGGGATGTCGTCCGGCCTCACGTACACCCCCGGCATGTACGCGACCGGCTCCGAACTCACCGAACTGTGCCGGGTCGTGGCCTCGTACGACGGCTACTACTGCCCCCACCACCGCAGTTACGGGGCCGGAGCCCTGGAGGCGTACGAGGAGATGGTCCGGCTCACCCGGGACGCCGGC
Organism: Streptomyces sp. HUAS CB01; assembly: GCF_030406905.1. Lineage (NCBI taxonomy): Bacteria > Bacillati > Actinomycetota > Actinomycetes > Kitasatosporales > Streptomycetaceae > Streptomyces > Streptomyces chengbuensis. Next base: position 4,953,747 of record NZ_CP129137.1, on the reverse strand, counting down.
TGCGCCCTCCACCTCGCCCACGCCACCATGAACTTCGGCGTGAACAGGGGCCGGGCTCCCGAACTGCTGGCCCTGCTGGACGCGGCGCTCGACGCGGGCGCCGACATCTCCCTCGACACCTACCCGTACACCCCGGGCTGCACCACGCTCGTCGCGACCCTCCCGAGCTGGGCGAGCGAGGGCGGCCCGGAGGCCACCCTGGCGCGGCTCGCCGACGACACCACCGCCGGACGGATCCGCCACCACATGGAGGTCCTCGGCTCCGACGGCTGCCACGGCGTGCCCGTCGAGTGGGACACGATCGAGATCTCGGGCGTCACCGAGCCCTCGCTGGCGCCGTTCGTCGGCCGGACCGTAGCGGAGAGCGCGGCACTCCGCGGCGAGGAGCCCTGGATCACGGCGCGCGGACTGCTGCTGGCCGACCGGCTCGGCTCCACGATCCTCCAGCACGTCGGCCACGAGGAGAACGTCCGCGCGATCATGCGCCACCGCGTCCACACCGGCGGCAGCGACGGCATCCTCCAGGGCGACAAGCCGCACCCGCGCGCCTACGGCACCTTCCCGCACTACCTCGGCCGCTACGCCCGCGAACTGGGCGTCCTCTCCCTGGAGGAGACGGTCGCCCACCTCACCTCCCGCCCGGCCGCCCGCCTCCGGCTGCCGGACCGCGGCCTGGTCCGCGAGGGCTACCGGGCGGACCTCGTCCTCTTCGACCCGGACACGGTCGCGGCGGGCTCCACCTTCGACGCCCCGCGCACCCTGCCGAACGGCATCCCCCACGTCCTGATCGACGGCACCTTCGTCATCGAGGACGGGAGGCGCACGTCCGCCCTGGCGGGACGGTCGGTCCGCCGGGGGCGGTGAGGGCGGGGCCGTCGGCGGCGCCGCGGAGCGGATCACCCGCGGCGCGAAGCAGAATCTCAGGATGCGCCTGGAGCCAAAAGCTCCTGGTCAGATACGGTGATGGGATGACCGAGAGCGTGCCTGCCGACGTGGCCGACGTGCTTGCGGCAATCCTGAACACGGACGGTCCGGCCCATTCCGCGCTTCGAAGCCAGGTTCCGCCGAATACTCCGCAGGGCCCACCGAACTCCCCGCTGCCAGCCAACATCGCCCTGCATGGTCCTCGGCCCGGGGACCTGTGGAGCGCATGATCCGGCTCACGACCCGGGCCGGGCCACCACCGGGTCGCTTCCCGGGGACCGGGGCGCCGCACGGGGGTGACGGGCGCCGAGCGGGCTGAGTTCGAAGACCAGCCGTCCCAGCGCAACAAGGGTGCCCTGACCCAAGACGAGAATCAGCCACCACCCGACATCCCAGTACCAGTTCTCGGCCCAGGGCTGCGCAATTGCCAGCGTCCCGATGAGGTGCGAGACGGCGATGACGATGCCCGCCCGCCGCTGCCTGGGACAAAGGATCGGCAGCATCGCCCAGAGCGCGGAGGCCAGCACCAGCCAGGGAGCGAAGAACGGCAGACCGGACATGATGGGCCTCGGTATCGGTAGAGAGCACAGTTCGGCTACCGTCGCACCGGCGGGCCCGCGGTACCAGCTCGGCTGGATATCGCATGGATCACGATGCCCCCTGGCAGCCCGCCGGGTGGCCTGTCACATGCGCGGCCACACCCGCGCAGCCGACCGTCGCGCGGGCACTGCTCCCGCGCGTACGACCGGCACCTTCCCATCAGCCGTCACAGACAGCCCACGGCCCCTCCCTGCACTCGGTGAACAGCCAAGGCCGCGGCCGCCCCCGTGCCCACGTCCTCGTCGACCGTCTCCCCTCATCGAGAGGCGCTGGCACGCCCTCGCGGGACGGTCGGTCCGCCAGCGGCGGCGAGGGCCGCGCTCGTTGCGCCCCGGCGCAGCGCGACCAGCGCCGATGCGCAGGCGATCGCCCCCAGCACGAAGCCGTACGGCGGGGTGTGCCCCGAGGGGGCCGTCTCGTAGACCAGTCCGACGGAGAGCACCATCAGCACGCGGACGGCCGGGGAGTCCCAAGCCGGCACCGTCGCGGCGACGGCCGCCGTGCCCCAGAGCAGGTACCACGGCTGCACCATGGGCGAGAGCGCCACCAGCACGAGCAGCGACAACCCCAGGCCGTACACGGGATCGAGAGCCGGTCGGCCCCGCCACGGGAGCAGCGTCCGGAACGCGAGGAAGGCGATCACCGCGAGCGCGGCGGCGAGACCGAGCGTCTGCACCGCGCCCTTCACCGTGGCGAGTTCGGCGCCGGTGAGGGCCCGGGCGGCGAGGCCGGCGGCCTGGCCGAGGTCGCTGGTGAGCGACAGGGGCGTGTGGATGGCCCCGGCGACGCTCTGCGTGCGCAGCCAGCCGAAGCCGGTGCCGCCGATCAGCGACGCAGCGACCACGACCGCGGCGGCCACCAGACCGGGGCCGGGCAGGCCCCTCACCAGGCGCCGCGCCAGAGGCCCTTCGCCCCGGCGGACCACGATCAGCCCGATGAAGAGCAGCGCGAGCGCCGCCGGGGACTTGATCATCACGGCGAGTGCGACGACCGCGCTGCCCGCGATCGGTCTCCCGCGCAGCGCGAGCAGGACCCCGGTCAGCATGAGAGCGATCATCAGGCCGTCGTTGTGGACACCGCCGACGACGTGCAGCAGCAGGAGCGGGTTGAGCACGGCCAGCCACACCGCGCGGCGCTCGTCCGCCCCGCACTCGACGGCCAGACCGCGCACCGCCCACACGGTGACGACGAGCGCGGCGACGGCGATCAGCCGCATCCCGAGCACGGCGGGCACGACGGTGCCGCCCGTGGCCCACACCACGGCCTTCGCCAGCAGCAGGAACACGGGTCCGTACGGCGCAGGGGTGTCCGTCCAGTTGCCGCCGACGCTCGCCGCCGCGTCGGCACCGAGCGAGTCCGGGCCGAGCACCGACGGCCCGTGCGCGTACACGTCGTGGCCCTCGAGGACCATCGCTCCTTGGGCGATGTAGCTGTAGACGTCGGCGCTGTGGAGCGGGGGCGCGAGGACGAGCGGCGCTGCCCACCACGCGAGCGTGAACAGCGTGTACCGGACTCCGGGCCCCTCACCGCGCGCGAGCAGCCTGCCGTACGCCCACCAGGCCGGCACCAGCAGCGTCAGCCCCGCGTAGGCGAGGACCGCGCCGGCCGTGGTCACCGTGGTGCCATGGGTGCCCCACAGCCCCCAGGGCTCGCGAACGGGCAGCGCCCCGGCGACGGTGCCTCCGGCCGCCACGGCCAGCGCCCCGGCCGTCCCCAGCCGGCGCGCGCCGGCCGCACTCCGCATCCACATGAGCAGCAGGTCCGTCCCCACCAGGTCTGCCGGCCGGCGCCGGGTCGCAAGGACTGCCGAGCCTACAGCGCCCTCCGCGGCCGCTCAGGAAGCGTGCAGCATATAGGTGTTCTCCAGCTCGTCCTGCACGACGGTGGCCTTCCTGTCCGCCGTCCGTACGTGCATGTCCTCGTCCGGGGTGTGCGTCCCGAACCGCCAGCCCTCCGGGAGCCGCAGCCGGTCGCCGAGGGAGGCCAGGGAGTCCATCGTCTGGCCCGGGTCCACGGTGTGGGAGTAGGCCTGCAGCACGAAGGTCCGGCCGTCGGCGTCGGTCAGCGCGTACACGGGCCTGCCGGCCTTCAGGACGTACTCGGTGTCCCGGTCCACGGTGGTGGTCACGTAGTGCTTCCTGCCCGAACCGGCGGCGACGTCGACGTCCGGCGGAATGCGGACATCGGCAGCCCAGCGGGCCTCGAGGCCGTCGAACTTCTCGACGTCGCCCCAGTGGTACGTGGTGACCTCGTCGATGGTCCAGAACCGGGGGCCGTTCAGAAAGACGGCGGGGACGCCGAACTGCGCCGCCAGGGCGCCGGCGTCCAGCGCGTTCCACTTGTCCATGGGGCAGTCGTTGAGGCCGTAGGTGTTGTAGACGGCGCCCTTGAGGCCGCCGGACTCGTCCGGCGAGATCAGCACGACCTCGCCGTAGCGCTCGTCGCGCATGCCGCTCAGGTGCCGGGAACGCCTCGCCGGGTCGGACATGGCTCCTCCTTGTCACGGCCAGTCGTCCACGGCTGCGGGAACCGTGGCGGCGGGCCAGGGCCCGCCGTCGGGCGGGCCCGGGTCGTGACGCGTGTCGTCCACTCCCTCCAGATCAGCACACCCGGGGCGGGCCCGCACGCCGTCGCCGGTCTCGACCCACACCGTCTTCCTCCCGATACCGCGGTCCCGCGGGTGGGGCGCCCCGGGCGTCCGCGAGAGCCGCCGCGAGGCCGAGAAGTCCGGTGCGCCGTCCCGGCGCCGTGACATGATCCGCGGGCACGCCCTCTGTGTCGAGGACTCAGCCGAGTCCGTCAGAAAGGTGGCCGACGAGCTATGAGCGACCGACTCACGTGGTTCACGTCCAGCGACAGCGGCGGCCGGGGAAGCGTCTGCGCCGAAGTCGCCCCCGCCCGGAGCACGTCCGACCGGGGCGACGACCGGGGCGGCCACCGCGTCGGGACAGCCGCCCCGCCCCGCACCGTCCCCGTCCGTGGCTCCGGGCCCGGCGAGGACGGCCCGCGCTTCGTCGTCGCCGGCGCCGCGTGGACCCGCTTCCCCGGCGGTGTCGGCGCATGACGACGAGCGCGCGTGTGCCGGGCCCGGCCGGTCTGCCCTTGCTGGGGTCGATGTTCGACCTCAAGCGGGACTCGCTCGGCACGTATCTCGCCGCCCGCCGGGCGCACGGCGACGTGGTCCGCTTCACCGCGGGGCCTCCGGGGCTGCGGATGGAGCTGTACGCGGTCTTCTCGGCGGAGGGCGCCCAGCAGGTGCTGGCGACCGGCTCCGCCAACTTCCGCAAGGACAACGCGTTCTACGAAGAGGTCCGGGAGTCCTTCGGCAACGGACTGCTGACCAGCCAGGACGACGACTACCTGCGACAACGGCGGCTCGTGCAGCCGCTGTTCACCCGCCGCCGTGTGGACGGCTACGCCGCGGCCGTCACCGACGAGACGGCCGGGCTTCTCGCCCGCTGGGCCACGGCCCCCGACAGCACGGTGGACGTCGTCGACGAGATGACGCGGCTGGCGCTGCGGGCGGTGGCCCGCATCCTGTTCGGCACGGACGTCGATGCCGCCGTTCCCGTCGTGGAGCGCTGCTTCCCGGCCATCGGCGAATACACGCTCCGGCGCGGGTACTCCCCCGTCAATCCGCCCCGCAGCTGGCCCACTCCGGACAACCGCCGGGCCGCGACGGCGACGGACGAGCTGTACGGGGTGTGCGACCGGATCATCGAGGAGCGCCGCGCGGAGGGGGAGGCGGCGAAGGGCGACGACCTCCTGACCCTGCTCGCCCGGGCGGAGAGCTCCGAGGACGGGGCCCTGGACGCGTCCGAGATCCGCGACCAGGTGCTGGTGTTCCTGCTCGCCGGGCACGAGACGACGGCCACGTCGCTGGCGTTCGCGCTCCATCTGCTCGCCCGGCACCCGGAGGAGCAGTCCCGGGCGCGGGCGGAGGCCGTGCGCATCCTGGGGGGCCGTACTCCCGAGGCGTACGACCTCGACGCGCTGCCGTACCTCACCCAGGTGCTGAAGGAGGCGATGCGGCTCTACCCGGCCGCTCCGGTCGTCGGCCGCCGGGCGGTCGCCGACGCGGTCGTCGGCGGGCACACGATCCCGGCCGGTGCGGACGTGGTGGTGGCGCCGTGGGTGACGCACCGGCACCCCCGCTACTGGGAGGACCCGGACCGCTTCGACCCGGAGCGTTTCGCCCCGGGCGCCGACAAGGACCGTCCGCGCTACGCCTGGTTCCCGTTCGGCGGCGGGCCGCGTGCCTGCATCGGCCAGCACTTCTCGATGCTGGAGTCCGTGCTCGCGCTGGCCATGATCCTGCGCGACTACGAACTGGACGCGGTGGACGAGCGGGTCCCCGTCGACGCGGCCATCACCCTGCGCGCGAAGGGCCCGGCGCGCTGCAGGCTGCGACGCGTCTGACCCTGCTCACCGCCGCGGCACGGCCCTGGCCCGTTCGGGGCAGGGCCGTGGGCACCTGAGTGACGGCTCGGAGCGGCGCGCGAACCGTCCTGTCGCGGATGTGGATAGTCGACGGCGGACGAGGCCGTGAGCATCGTGCGGGAAGGGTGTCCCCCACCTCTTGGGACCCGTCTCGGGGAGGACGCTCCGGTGTGCATCCGCCCGGAGGCGCGCCGACGTTCCCCCTCCCGCGCGCCTTCCGGGCCTCCCACGCGTCGAGAGGAAGGGCAGTATGAAGAAGCTTGCTTTGGCCGCCGGGATCATTCCGGCGGCGACCGGGATCGTCCTCGCCGGACTCGTCAACGCACCCTCCGCGACGGCGGACGACATGCCCGTGTCGATCACCCGCGCCGACGACCTGATCGCCAGGATCGGCGTCATGGACGGGCGGCGGTGCGAGCGCACCGAGCGGGACGTCAGCTCCACCGTCGTCGACTACTCGGGGAGTGGCCTGTTCGGAACGGTGTTCCGCGTCACGACCGACCGCCGGGGGGACGCCTACCTCAACGACAGCAGGAGCCCCGGCGACTGGGTTCCGCTGGAGCTCGTCCCCGGCGCTCCGGACTGCACCGAGGACCCCGCCGTGTCCGTCACCGAGGAAGACCCCGGCCAGCTTTTCATCACCCTGGTGGCCGGCAGCGGAAAGATCTTCCAGGCCACGTGCGAGGTCTCGGACGTCACGCCCCTGAACTCGGCGAACATCGCCACCGCGTGTTCCCCCGGGTTCACCCAGATTCCGAACACCCCCGTCTGACCGCCCGTGCGACCCGGCTCCGGCCGGATCGGATGAGGTGCGGAAGGGCCCGTCGCCCGCCGGGCTCCGGTCCGGGCGACGGGCCCTTCCGTCATCCCGCTGTCGCCCGCCCGAGCGCTCAGTTCACCCCGCGCGGCCGGAACTGGACGCTGATCCTTGCGCCCACCGCCCGGCTGGTCTTGGGCACGGCGTGCTCCCACGTCCGCTGGCAGGAGCCGCCCATGACCACGAGGTCGCCGTGGCCGAGGGCCCTGCGGACCGTGGGGCCGTGGCCGTTCCTGGGCCGGAGCGCCAGGTCGCGCGGTGTGCCGACGGAGAGGATGGCGACCATCGTGTCCTCACGGGAGCCCCGGCCGATGCGGTCGCCGTGCCAGGCGACGCTGTCGTGGCCGTCGCGGTAGTAGCAGAGTCCGGCCGTCACGAACGGCTCGCCGAGTTCGGCGGCGTAGTGCGCGCCGAGCGCGTCGCGGGCCTCGGCCAGGACGGGGTGGGGCAGTGCCTCGCCCTCGCGGTAGTACGCGAGCAGCCGGGGCACGTCCACCTCGCGCTCGTACATCCGGCGCCGCTCCGCGCGCCAGGGGACGCCGTCCACCAGCTCCTGGAACAGCGCGTCGGCGCCGCTCAGCCAGCCGGGCAGGACATCGAGCCAGGCCCCCTGGCCGAGCACCGTGCGGCGGACGTCCGTCAGCGGGCCGAGGCGGATCTCGTCGGTCTGGTCGAAGAGCGAACCCTGGAGATGGACTCCTGACATGCCTCCAGAGTACCCAGAAAACCGAACAGATGAGCTATTCGCTCGGCGCGAGACGCCGAGTCCGGAGGCAGCCGCTCATCAGCGTGTTCGGGTGGGCCGAGCGTGCGGATGCGTCGTCCCGGTTCAGATCGCACCGCGCGTGGGCTCAGACCGCCGTGGTGCGGCGGTCCGACAGCTCGTCCGTCGCCGAGCCGGTCCGGTCCATCCGCTGCCACCGGAGCCGATTGCCCATGAGGGCCGTGACCACCGACTGGACGACCACCAGGTACATCAGCTGGCGGTAGACGAAGATCTGGAGCGGCAGGCTCCACAGGGGCTCGAACCGCTCGCGGTCCAGCCTCAGCGCGTACATCGCACTGAGCACCTGAACCGCGGTGAACACGAGCCAGACGGCCGCCGCCTGCCCGGCTCCCTGGAACAGCAGACCGTACAGGGCGAACACGTCCACGAGCGGGGCGAGCAAGGGCAGGACCGTCTGGAAGAGCAGGAGGTACAGGAGGCCGCGGCGGCCCAGTTTTCCGGCGGCTCCGCGCCCGACCACGGCACCCCGGTGCTTCCACATGGCCTGGAGAGTGCCGTAGCACCAGCGGTAACGCTGCTTCCAGAGTTGGCGAACCGTCGCCGGGGCCTCCGTCCAGGCAACCGCGGACTCCTCGTAGACGACGCGCCAGCCCGCCCGGCACAGGGCCATGGTGAGGTCGGTGTCCTCTGCGAGGGTGTCGTCGCTGACGCCCCCCACGCCCAGCAGCGCCTCACGGCGGAACGCGCCGATCGCCCCGGGGACGGTCGGCATGCACTCCAGGACATCGAACATACGGCGGTCGAGATTGAAGCCGATGACGTATTCGAGGTGCTGCCAGCGGCCGAGGACCCCCTGCCGGTTGCCGACCTTGGTGTTGCCGCTCACGGCGCCCACTCGCGGATCCGCGAGCGGTTGGATCAGGTTGCCGATCGCGTCGGGCTCGAAGACGGTGTCGCCGTCGATCATCACGATGATGTCGAAGTGGGCCCAGGCCAGACCCGCGTTGAGCGCGGCGGCCTTGCCCGCGTTCGGCTGGCGGATCACCATCACACGGCGGTCCTCGATGGAGTCGGCGATCTGGAAGGTCCGGTCGGTCGAGCCGTCGTCGACGACGATGACCTGGACGGCACCGTGGGAGGACGCGAGCAGCGAACGCACGGTCGCCTCGATGCCCGCCTCCTCGTTGTACGCCGGAACGATCACCGAGACCGGATCGGTGACGGGGGGCACCAGGGGCCCGCCGCGACGGCGGGAGCGGCGTGGACGCCTGGCGCGGACGCGCTTCACATGGACCCGCGCCACGGTGAAGAGCATCACGAGGCGAGCGGCGGTGATCACACCGGCGGCGACCAGGAACCAGGTCATGGCGTCGGCGAAAGCCCGGGACCCCTGCTGGGCACGGACAACCGCGGCCCCCCTCCACTCCGCCGCGGTGGACACATCGTAAGTGGTGCCCGTCAGCCCGAGCCCGCGGCCGATGGTGGTGAACCGGACCTCGCCGCCGCCGCCGGCGGCCAGCAGCCGCTCGGTCTCCCCGACGGCCGCCGGTGAGCCGGTGAGCGTGCGCACGGCCCCCTGACCGGAGGTCCGTCCCGGGGGGTCGGCGGTGATCACGACATAGCCGTCGTCGAGGGCGCGGTACGCCGCCGCGCCCATGGCTCCGCAGAGCGTGGCGGGCCCGGCGGTGTGCGGCAGCCGCAGGAGGTGGGTACCGATGCCCGCCGTCCCGGCGAGGACGTTCTGCGTGAGGGCGAGTTCGAGCCGGGTGCGGGGCCCGGAAAGCGCGGCGAGATTGGCGTCCGTATAGGTGTGGGATCCGATCTCGTGACCGTCGTCCTTGATCCTGCGCACCAGGTCGGGGTGGGCGGCGGCCTGGGTCCCGGTGAGAAAGAACGTCGCCTTCGCGCCGCCCCGCGCCAGCACGTCGAGCAGGGCGGGCGTCCAGGCGGGGTCGGGGCCGCCGTCATAGGTGAGTGCGACGGTGCCGGCGGGCATCCGGGCCGCGACCACACCGCTGGACTCCGGATCCTTCCTCAGCACCGGCCCGCCCGAGAACGCGGTGTCCGCCGTGGCCGTGCATCGGCCCGGCGGGGCGGCGGTCGGGGCTATCTCGTGTCGCCCGTAGCCGCTGAAGATCAGAGCCGTGGCCAGCGCTGCCAGGGTGAGGCTCAGCAGCACCCAGTGGGCGCGCGGGTCGCGGCGCGCGGCGTGCCGGGTCACCTCGGCCCCTTGCCTTCCGCGCCCGGACTGCGCCGGGGAGCATTGCCCGAGTTGCCGGGCGCGTCGGTCACCACGCTCGCCTCGGAAGGTGCCGATGTGGCCGCCGGCGGTTCCGACGTGCCGCCGCCCGGGCCCGCGGGGCTGGAGGCTCTCGGAACGGGCGGGCCGGGGGTCCCGGACGACGGTTCCGAGGCGGGCTCGCGCTCCGTCCCGCCGACGCCGGCGGGCTCCTCCTCGACCGGCTCCCCGGTGTCCTCCCGCGACGGGGAGGGCTCACCTGCCGCAGGCTCCCCGTCCTGCCGGCTCTGGCTCCACGGGAGCGGCCCGCCGGCCGGCCCGGCGCCGAAGGCACCGATCGCCACGACGGCGAGAAAACACACGCACAGGGCACCCAGGGCGACCGATACGAACTTCATGAGCCGGCGTCGGCGCCCGGAGGCGTCGACGAACACTGCGTTCCGCTGGCGAGTCACAGCCGCGCATTGTAAACAGCGCGATGTCAGCCGCGACAACCTCCTCACAAAGGAGACTTTTCCGCACGGAAAGGCCCGAAGAAGGCCCCGCCATCGTAGGAATTCGGCCACTCACCGGGCGAAGGCCCGCCGGCGTCGCCCCTCCCCACCCCCTCGGGCCGCCCGGGACGCCTCGGCTCACGACCCGTCCGGACCCCGGGGGTGGCCCAAAACACGGAGCGCGTGCCGCGGCGGGCCCGTAAGCTCGCGTCATGCAGGTGATCCAGTCGACCAAGCTCGCCAACGTCTGTTACGAGATCCGCGGACCGGTGCTCGAGGAGGCGATGCGACTGGAGGCCGCAGGGCACCGCATCCTCAAGCTGAACACCGGGAACCCGGCCGCCTTCGGGTTCGAGTGCCCGCCGGCGATCCTCGAGGACATACTGCGGAACGTGGCGGACGCCCACGGCTACGGCGACGCGAAGGGCCTGCTGAGCGCGCGCCGCGCGATCATGAGCCAGTACGAGACCAAGGGCATTCCGCTCTCGGTCGAGGACATCTACCTCGGCAACGGCGTCTCCGAGCTGATCCAGATGTCGATGCAGGCGCTGCTCGACGACGGCGACGAGGTCCTGGTCCCGGCGCCGGACTACCCGCTCTGGACGGCGGCCGTGTCGCTCTCCGGCGGGACGGCCGTGCACTACCGGTGCGACGAGCAGTCCGACTGGATGCCGGACCTCGCGGACATCGAGCGGAAGATCACCGATCGCACCAAGGCGATCGTGATCATCAACCCGAACAACCCCACCGGCGCGGTCTACGACGACGCGATGCTGCGGCAGCTCACGGACATCGCCCGCCGGCACCGGCTGGTGGTGTGCTCGGACGAGATCTACGACAAGATCCTCTACGACGGCGCAACGCACACCCCGACGGCCGCGGTCGCACCGGACCTGATGGTCCTCACCTTCAACGGCATGTCGAAGAACTACCGGGTCGCGGGCTACCGCAGCGGCTGGCTCGCCGTCTGCGGTCCCAAGGCGCACGCGGCCTCGTACATCGAGGGCCTGACGATCCTGGCGAACATGCGGCTGTGCGCCAACATGCCCGCCCAGCACGCGGTGGCCGCCGCACTCCAGGGCCGGCAGTCCATCGAGGACCTGGTACTTCCCGGCGGCCGACTGCTGGAGCAGCGCGACGCGGCGTACGACCTGCTGACGCAGATCCCCGGCGTGACGTGCGTGAAGCCCAAGGGCGCCCTCTACCTCTTCCCCCGTCTGGACCCGCAGGTCTACAAGATCAAGGACGACCGGCAGATGGTGCTGGACCTGCTGCGGGCCGAGAAGATCATGGTCGTCCACGGGACGGGCTTCAACTGGCACGAGCCGGACCACTTCCGGATCGTCACCCTGCCGAACGCGACGGACCTGGCGGACGCCGTCACCCGGATCGGGAACTTCCTGGACGGCTACAGCCAGCCCTGACCCCGCCGGGGTTCCGGAGCGTGAGCGGACCGGGACCCCACGCTTCCGGACGCCACTCAACTTTAGACGCGATCCAATGTAGGATGGCTGCAGGGCTACTGCAGGAGGCCGTCCCCATGTACGAACCGATCCGCTCCAAATCGGTGCACTCGATGGCCGGCGAGTGCGACTTTCCCCACCGCTCCCGTGAGGAGGAGCTGGACATCCAGCTCGCCGGGCATCTCGCCGCGCTCCTCGCGGTCACCGACGAGCTCGGCCTCGGCGCCGAGGCCGAGCGCATCGCCGAGCAGGTCGCCCGGCTGCGCGGCACCGCGCCGCTCCGTCATGCCGGGCTCACCGGCGCCGACCCGGCCGCCCTGCATCGCCGCGCCCTCGCTCTCGCCGGGCGCGCCCTGGTGGTCGCCGCCTCGCGCGCCGACACCGCCGCCGCGATCCTCTCCGCCGAGCGGATGGACGCGCACACCGCCGCCCTGCGCGACACGCATCTGGTCGGCGCCCCCTGACGGCCCCGGTCCGCGTGCCACGAGGCGCGCGGACCGGGCGCCACTCGCCAACGGCCTCGCCCGGGCCGGTCCGCGCGGCCCGGCTGCGGACGACCGGGTGCGGGAACGCCCGGCCCCGCCGGTGTCCCGACGCCCCGGCCGACCGACGCCCCGCCTGCCTTTCCGGCGACGGGGCGCGCCCATGAACGGGCGGCTCAACCCTCCCGCACCAGCACCGAGTCGACCGTCCACCGCGCCGCACGGTCGCTGGGCGTCAACCCGAGCCCCGGACGGTCCGGGACCAGCAGCCGGCCGTCCTTCAGCTGCAGGCGCTCCTCGAACAGCGGCTCCAGCCACTCGAAGTGCTCCACCCACGCGGTCCCCGGGTAGGCCGCCGCGAGATGCAGATGCAGCTCCATCACGAAGTGCGGCGCGAGTGACAGCCCCTTCCGGTCGGCCAGCGCCGTGATCCGCAGGAACGGGGTGATCCCGCCGACCCGCGGGGCGTCCGGCTGGACGACGTCCGAGGCGTTCGCGTCGATCAGCGCGGTGTGCTCGGCGACCGACGTCAGCATCTCGCCGGTCGCGACGGGCGGGTCCAGCGCCGCGGCGAGCGCGGCGTGGCCCTCCGCGTCGTACGCGTCCAGCGGCTCCTCGATCCAGACGAGGTCGTACGCCTCCAGCCGGCGCCCGATCCGCAGCGCGGCGGACCGCTCCCACTGCTGGTTCGCGTCGACCATCAGCGGCACGCCGTCTCCCAGGTGCGCCCGTACGGCCTCGACCCGCCGCAGGTCCTCCGCCGGATCGGGCGAGCCGACCTTGATCTTGATGCCGCCGACGCCCCGTGACCGTGCCAGGTCCGCGTTGTCCAGGACCTGCTCCAGGGGCGAGGAGAGAAAGCCGCCGGAGGTGTTGTAGACGTCGACGGACTCGCGGTGGGCGCCGAGGAGTTTGGCGAGGGGCAGACCGGCGCGCCGGGCCTTGAGGTCCCAGAGGGCGATGTCGAACGCGGCGACGGCCTGGACCGCGACTCCGCTGCGGCCCACCGAGGCACCCGCCCAGACCAGCTTGCTCCAGAGCCGGCCGGTGTCGTTGGGGTCCTCACCCAGGAGTTCCGGCGCGATCTCACGGGCGTGGGCGTAGAGGGCGGGACCCCCGGCTCGCTTGGAGTAGCCGAAGCCGAGGCCCCGATGGCCGGACTCGGCGGTGATCTCGGCGAAGAGGAACGCGACGCGGGTGAGCGGCTTCTGGCGTCCCGTGAGGACCTTCGCGTCGCTGATCGGCGTGGACAGGGGCAGGTCGACGTGCGACAGACGGACCGAGGTGATGCGGTCGGCGATACCCATGGCCACATTCTCGACCGAGGTTCATGAACATGACCAGGGTGCGGCAGGAAAGGGGCCGTCCGCAGGAACGGACCGGAGCCGGGCAAGGACCGGGGCCCGCTCCGTACGCCGTTGTACGGTGCGGGCCCCGGTCTCAGCTCCGAGTGGGGGTTCAGCCCAGTCGGGCCACCAAGGCGCGGTACTCGTCCCACAGTTCCTTCGGGGTGTGGTCACCGAAGGTGTTGAGGTGCTCGGGGACCAGCGCGGCCTCCTCG